>DCHR01000015.1 GCA_002315375.1 Treponema sp. UBA1747
AAGACGTGTTCGGAAAGAAGACAGAAAAAATTTCCAAAACTTATATCTACGATACAAAGGCACCATCGGCCTGCAGCTGGACTGCAAACGGTGGAACAAAAACTTTCAGAATTAACAGCCGCGAATATGAAGCAGACGGCAGCTGGTACACCACAAATGTAATTCAGGTGGAAGGCTACTACAAGGATGAAGGAACAGGATTGTCTGGTGTACGCTGTGAAATATTGAAGAATGGTTCTGTTTATACTTCTAAAGAAATCACAGAAGGATTTGTTCTGGTGGATGCAGAAAATAATATTTATATGTACTCTACCGGGTTCACAAATCTTCCTTCGGGAAATTTGAAATTAAGAGTTCAGGCAGTTGATCTTCTGACAGATATTGAAAGTCATTATTCTTCAAAAACTGAATATCAGTTAAATCTTGATGTTACAAATCCTGAAATCGAATGCGAAACAAAACAGATAGTTTCAAATGGTTCAACAGATATTACAATTTCAGGAACCTTAAAAGATGCTGATTCTGGTATCGATTATATTCAGGCTTATGTGGGATCAGTAGGTAATCTTGTCAGTTCAAAGGAACCGAACGTAAACAAAACCCGCGGAAACATTAAATGGTATCTGGATACAACTTCCGGAGAAAATATTTTCGAATTAACAATAGATGCTGATAATACAAATAACTGGTTCTCTGCAGAAAAGCTGGGAGCAAATCCCGGAGTTTATGCAACGGTTTATGATAATGCAGGAAACTTCTATTCGCGCATGATTGCTTCAATCAGTATTGATAAGGAAGCTCCGTCAGTAAAGATTATTCAGCCATCAGAGAATTTTGTTACAAACAAAGAATTTGTATTCAGTGGAACTGCGGGAGATAAGGGCGGATTAAAAAATATTGTTCTTCAGTATGCATCAACGGATGCTTCTTCTCCATGGAAAAACTTGCCGGATGGAATTATTACTGAAGACACCTGGTCAATAAATATAGAAACAGATCAGCTTTCTGATATTGACGATACAGACAAAACTACAGAAACAGTTGAAATGAAAATCAGGGCACTGGCAACTGACAAAGCAGGTAACACCAGTGTTTCATCAGCAGGCTCTTACAGGGTTGTTACTCTGGATCCAAAAACTGACAGACCAGTTATAACCATGGGAAACATGACAAATGTTGGAGACCAGGGTTGTACCTTAAAATACAGAAATATTACAGGAACAGTTCAGGACGATGACGGACTGATAAAAAATCTCTGGTTTACACTTAATAAGGAACTGGCAGGAAAATCTGAATCTTTCCCTGAAGCAGTTTCAACTTATTCCGATGATGAACTGGCCGGGGATTGTCTTACTGACTGGGTTCCTGTAATTGTTTCGGAAACTTCATGGTCGCTTACAAAAGAAATAGAACATCTTGATGATGATACAGAGCATGAAATTTATTTCTACTGTATTGATTCAAAGGACGGAAAATTCTCAACTGCAATTTCTGATGATGAAACAAAAGTAGATGGCCGCGTTGTATTGAAATACAGAAATGATTCGACTGTTTATGACAATGGAAAAGGCGCAAAATTTATTTTCAGTACAGATGTCCCTGAATTCGGAATGATTACTATTGCAGGAAATTCTTCACAAGAGATTCCGGCAGACAGCTGGAAAAATGCATCAGAATGTTATTTCGGTGGAACAAAAAAATACCTTTATGCAAAAGTTGAAGTTTTCACAAGAAGTCCGATTGATGCTGATAGTCCTTTGACTTTGAAAGTTAATTCAAAGGAAATAAGTCTTTCTGAAGAAAACGGAAATCTAAGTTTTGTTGAATCACATTATGTTGATGCAGACGGAAATACTGTTGAAGAAAAGAAAGGAAACAGAACTCAGTGGACTTATATTGCCGGTCCTTTTGATATGACAAAGAAAGAAAACGGCGCTTATGTTTATGCTGAAAATACCCAGACTGAATTTACCTGGACTGCAAAATCTGGTTCAGGTAAAACTCTTTCAAAATCAATTTATGTAAATACAGATCATTCAGGACCAGAAGCAAAAATCACTTCTCCAAAAGAAGATAATCCTGTTTATGGTGAAATTACAGTTTCCGGAATTGTCACTGATGAAAAAGCAGGAACTGCAAAGATTCAGTATGTGATTCCAAAAGTTATAAATGGAAATCAGGAATTGATTTCTGAAGTAACATCATGGAAATCTGTAACAGGATCTGCAACCTTTGATATCGTATTTAATGAAGAAAACTCTGAAAAGGAAATGGCCTGGTATGTAAACGAATACTATCCTTCTGATGACAGAGGAGTTTCAAAAGTACCTGTTTACTTCAGGCTTACAGATAAACTTGGAAACGTAACTCTGCAGGACAATCTGTTTATTTCATACGATGAAAACAGCGAAATCCCTTCATGTACAATTAATTATCCTGGAAGTGAAGTAACTGCAGTCAGCGGAGATATAGATGTTTCTGTTCTGGCAAAAGGCGGAAGCGGTGTTGATGAAGTGCATCTTCAGATTTTACCAGTAGAGGAAGAAGTTTTCGATGTGGCTTCTGATGGAACAAAAACAAAAACCGGAACAATTGAAAAGAAATTTGAAAATATTTCTGGCGCAGAAACTGCAGAACTTCTTGCTTACTTCGATACAGTAAGAAGCTGGGGAATGTATATCTATGGAGAAAAATTATTTGCACTGGATGCTTCAGGAAATGTAATTCCAGAAAGTTCTCTTGGTGCCATTCCTGTAAAGCACTGGTATATTCTGGCTGATTCAAATACGTACTGGACAAAAACTGTAAGTACAGGCCGAATGACAGTTTCATCCGGAAATACATTAACCAGAGTTTCAAAACTGGGAGTCAGGGCAGAAGCATATTATGCAGGAAAAACCAAAGGCTGGGCTCAGACAGAAGTGGCCGTAAACTTTGATCAGCCTTCTATCAAAAATCTGAAGCTTGTTCAGCGAAATAATGCGGATGAAAATGCAGAAGGCTGTCAGGTTCTGAGTTCATTTGATTACAAGGATAATATGTATATTCCTCTTCCAAAGGAAGGGTTCAACTGGTATCTGGACGGATTCTGTCAGGAAAGTTCTGATGAAGAAAAACAGAAGCTTTCTGTTTTCGAAGCACTTACCCTGACTTCTGCTGTGGGAAAAATTACATCAGTTTATAAAGAGCTTCCTGCAGAAACAAGTGAATATGAATTCTCGCTTCCTCTTCTTCTGGAAAACAAAGACGGCAAAGTAAAAATTTCTCTTACAATTACCAACGTTTCCGGAAAGGGCGGAGATAATCCGACTTTTGTTGAGTTCAACGTGGACAAAACTTCTCCTGTAATTGGTTCATTAGATGAAGCTGCCGGTAATGGCGTTATATCGAATAAAAATATGTTCTATGAACTGAAAGGTTCATTTGAAGAAAACGGATCAGGTCTTGATTCCATTTTGTACTACTTCAAGCGCACAACAAAATCAGGTGGAACAGAAACAGATCCAAGAATCTATGACCCTGGAATCAATTACCTTGATTCAGAAAGCAGAATCAATCTGGGAGAAACCTCAGATACAAACGGAAGAATTTGTCTGAACGAAGACAATCTTCCTGTCCTCATTATTCACGGGGCAGAAAGACCAAGCCAGAATCAGATAAAGGCAAGTCTTCTGAAAAATAATCCTCATGTTCGTATTGGTTCTTTGATAAAAATCGGCGGCCTTTACTTCTCAGTTACTGAAATAAACGGTGCAGAAGGAATCATTACCTTTGACGGAAACATTGAAAAAACTGTTACAAAGCTTCAGGTGGTTTACGCAAATGCAGTTGGTTCAAGGTCAATTGAAACTTCAAGCGGTACCTGGACAGATTCAATCAGGTCGGACAATATTCCGGACGGTCCGGTTGAACTTCACGTTGTAGCAATCGACCAGGTTGGAAATACAAGTCATAAAATGATTTCTTCGGCTGTAAGAAACAACGGACCACGTCTGGCCAAACTTCTTCTGGGAACTGACCTGAACGGTTCAGGCGATTTTGATTTTGATTCAAATGCAACTGTTACTGATAATACAATCAGCGGCAAGGAATTCGGTGAATTTGTTTATTATTCATGTCTCGACCAGGATGACAAACCATCCAAAGAAATAAACCTCCACGAAGACGGAATTTCACAATTTGTCTTTACAATTAAGGATAAACTGGCCTTAATTCCTGAATTTGTTGGCGGAAACGGGGATATAAAATACACAATTCAAATGACAGGACCTGAAAACGGCAGTTCTCTGAGTGTTTTACACAGAACCGCTGCTGGAAGTCTCTTTGAAATGAAAATAGATTCTGTTCCTCAGGTTGGTGGCATGTCAGCTGAAAAAGGATATATTCTCCTTGAAAATGAAAGTAAGGATTCAGACGGACTTGAAAGCCTGAACAGTCTGAGCATTAATCATGGCAAAGAAAATCCTTGCTGGTTCGGATGGACTTTCTGGGATGCAACAGAAGAAACTGTTCAGGGTGATACAAGCCAGTTTGCCTTCCTGAAATTCAAGGCAATTGTAAATACAGTGGACAAGACTCCGCCAGAAAGCAATATTGAACGTTTCTACTGGAATTCGCTGAAGGACAACAGTATTTATGGAAGTGCTTCTGCCAAGAGAACAATGGACCTGAAGGGTCACATTGAACTTGAAGACGACCTTACAGAAGAAATCAAATCTACAACTGTTGGAGAAACTGCTTTGGGTTCAGACCCGAAAGTTTCAGGAAAGATTGTAATCAAAGGTTCAACCTGGGATGATGTAAAACTTTCTTCTCTGTGGCTGCGTTTCGGTGATGTAAACTTTGGAACAGAAGAACTGGAATCTGAAAGCAAGACTTATTTCAAAGTGGCCGAATTCAAAAAAGTAACAGATAAATGGGAATGGGGTTGTCAGTCGACATCAATGAATTCTGACGGATGGGAATTCAGAATTACAAAGAATGAATTTACTCAGGCAAAGCATTACGTTGAATGGGAGCTGGCAATTGATACTTCCCTGATTTCCGGTGAATCCGGGCTGGATGTTTCTGCCGAAATTCTTTCAGTTGATACAGGAATCGGAAACGATGCCCATGACGGAAACTATTCTGTTCCTGTAGTTTACCAGATGGATGTTGTTCCATACGTAACGGAACTGGTAACAAACCTGTCTACAAAAGACGAAGAAAATCCTTCAATTTACACACGAAGTGCAAGAGGACGTTATCAGGTACGCGGAAACAAAAATGCAAAGGCTGCGGGAAGTGATTCTGCTGATGGCGAAGATGTTATCATTAAAGGTTTCAACCTTGGAAACCAACCGCTGCATATTATCAACGTTTCTGATACTAACGGCGGGCTTCTGGAAATAGACACAGCAGCTGATAATCCACATACCTTTAATGTTGGTGACATGAAGAGCGGTCTCTTAAAAATAGTGGCAAACGGCATTGAAGTTTTGAACAACAAGAACAGCAATGGTGCCAGAGGTTCAGCTGAATTTGCAGATTCAGAAAATTCTGTCTGCTATAACATGCAGCCAAACTATGAGAATAATAATTCTCTGACAGATGATCTTAAAATTGATGTTTGGGAATTCAAGAATGGTGCAACAAAAGTAAATTCTGAACTGGCAAATCCAACTGTCCGTTTCAATCCGAAGAACGGTTCTATCGGAATGTCATTTGTTAATGGTATTGATTTTGATATGCCTGGCGGAACTTATGCAACCCAGCAATATAGTCACATTTATTCTATGCGAGGAACTACTGGCTTTGGGGACTCAACCTTTGCTTTTGATAAAAACGGATACTCATACGGAGCCGCTCAGGATCATTATGACAGCGGAACAATGGGGAATGCAGGACATTTCAGACTTTCTCTGAGCAGATATCTGAACAGCAATTATAGTACAGATAATGCAAATTACGGGCATACAGGCTCTGTAAGGCTTGAAGCTAACTCTATCAATACAAAAATGTATCCGAATGCAAATTATACAGAATGGCAGACTTATATGAACCGCGTTGTTTCTCCTCAGATTGTAGCTGTTGCTGAAGATTCAGATTCAAAGAAAGTAATGCTTCACGTGGCCTACGCAGATACAGCAACAAATCAGATCCGTTACAGAAGAAGCTATGTAAATGCAAATTCTGTGTTTGGCGGGTCATATACTAATAATACCGCTATAACTTATAACCAGGAACATGTTGTTCCATTCTCTCCAAGAGGAGAAATGGAAACTTCGGTTCCTGATTATTACAGAATTACTGCTCTTCCTGACGGTTGTACAGATGAATCGTTAATTGGAAAGGAAGTAACCTTAAGCGAACTTCCTTCAGGGGCAGAAAAGAATGTTCATTTTGTTGATATTTCTACAAACCGTTTCCTGGCAGGCAGTTCATTGCGAAATATTTCGGATGTAGACAGTACCTTCCAGTTTGGAAATTATGATTTGTCTGAATTGCTGAATGAAGACGGATCATTCTCTGATTACAGATTCCCTTCCAAAATGTGGGCAGTAGATTTTGCGAATAACCGCATAGACCAGAATACAACAGCAAACAGGAACAGTTATGGAAACAAACCGATGTATCCATACAGCAAATTCTCTCATGGTCTTGCAGATTACAATTCAGCACAGGAACCTGACTCACTTCAGAACCAGGCGGGACAGACTATTCACGTTCTGGCTTCTTCCGGAATTGATGGTTCTGTAATGGATGTGTACAAAAAGAATCCTGAAAGCCTTATCGGAACAGATGATTTAGGAAACAGCAAAACTTATTATAAGAAACAGAAGAATTCTAAATATCTTTATAATGCCGGTCGTTCCGTTGCTCTTGGTGTAGCCGATAATGGAGCTCCGGTTATCGCCTGGCATGACAATGAAAAAAACAGACTTAATATTTCTTTCAATACAGAAGCAGAACTGGAAAAAGCCGAGGATGATGTGGCTGCTCTTTCAACCCGTAACGGTGGAACTGGGGGAACCCTGTATGGAAAAGAAGGAACCTATTCAGGAACTCCGGCATATTATGTCTGCTATTCCTATAATACAAATTCTTCTCTTACTCCTTATATTCGTTATTATCGTTTGTATAACAATGGAACCAGTGGAAAAGTTGAAGATCTGGATGAAAACCAGTTTGTTGATAAAGCAATATATGATGGAAATACCTGGGCTGTAGCAAACGTTAATGCCTATATAAAGGTACCGACAGGAATGTATGCAACACCAACCAAAACTGTCCGCTATAAAGTAATGAAAATGCATTCTACAAAAGTTCAGAAAAAGAAGTATTTGACCCAGACAATAACAGAGGTTTTCAATTCTTCAGGAAAACTGATTTCTACTGATATTGCTGAAGTTGAAAGAGCTGCTGATACAGTTACAACAACTTTCCCGGATAAAGATGAATATATTTATACGACAGGAAATGTTCTGACACGAGGTGGAGCGGTTCTGGAAGAATGGATGCTGAACGGAAAACTGATTTATACACCTGTAAACAGAACCGTCGAAATGTATGCCGATATTCCTCCCGTTGATTCTGATGTAAGTAAAACTACAAAAGTATTAAGTGATACGACAGATGCTGAAACCGGAAACAGAACTAAAGTGACCAGGAAAGACGTAAACCGTGATTATTATGATATTCAGAGTACCATTGAATTCCTGCAGCCTGATTCAGAAAAGAAATATCATGCTGCCGACAGCGCGGGTGTTTATGTTTCTTATCCGGTTTACAAGCTTTATACCAACAAAAATGAATATATGGGATGTGCTACAGAAAACACACAGCTTTCCTTTGACCGTACAGAAGTTTGGGAAGACCATACAAAGCAGGTTGGAAAAGGCGGTGCTTATGTTCAGATGCAGGTTGTGGATTCAACAGTTCACCTGGCCTATTACGAAGAAGACTCGGGTTCCCTGAAGTACACAAGAATTCCATTTACAGGTGCCGGTTTCGGAGAAGCAGAAACCTGGACAGTTGACGGTTATAATGACATCGGAGAAAACCTTACACTTGATGTAATCAAGGATGAAAATGGAAATCATATTCCATACATCGGTTATTACGGAAACAAGCGTGCAAAACTTGCTTATCTTGCAGAGCCGGGGGCTGAAAACCTGGCGGGAGCCGTAAATGA
This sequence comes from Treponema sp. UBA1747, assembly GCA_002315375.1. Classification (GTDB taxonomy): domain Bacteria; phylum Spirochaetota; class Spirochaetia; order Treponematales; family Treponemataceae; genus Treponema_D. Next base: position 8,174 of record DCHR01000015.1, read on the forward strand.
CAGATTTACAGGGGTTTGGGAGATTCTGTATGTTCCTTCTGAACGATCTGTTGGTTCAGACCGAATCAATGTTGCAATGCGAAAGGATACAGATGGAAAAGTTCTGGCGGGTAAAGATGCTGCTGACGGCAAAATTACTGCAAATACAAGTGCAACTTATGTTTATTCAAATGCAACCACAAATCCTGTAATGGGATATATCAATGCATTGGGAAATCTTGAATTAGGTCAGAAACGTTAGGTTTTTGCAAAAGCAAAGTTAAATAAAACAGGCGATTTGTACGTTAATTGTATGTACAAATCGCCTGTTTTTTATATTCAGGGCATCCCACAGGCAAGCCTGTGGCCGGGCTGCTCCGGGTTCGCTGGCGCTCATTCCGTCCGGAACGCTTCGCGCCCTCCGCATCCCTGATGCAGAAAACTTAGCTTAAAAGCATTCTGTCGTTGGCACCTTCGTTTCCGTTGATGATGCTGAATTTTGCCAGAAGGTCAGCAACAGTAAGGTTTTTCTTTTCTTCGCCGCGGACATCGTAAACAACCTGCCCGTCCTTCATCATAATCAGTCTGTTTCCGTAACGGATGGCATCGTTCATATTATGGGTAATCATGAAGGTTGTCAGATTATCCTGTTTTACGAATTCTTCTGTAAGCTCCAGAACTTTTTTTGCAGTTTTAGGGTCCAGGGCTGCAGTGTGTTCATCCAGAAGCAGAAGCTTTGGTTTCTGGAGAGTTGCCATAAGCAGAGTAATTGCCTGGCGCTGTCCGCCTGAAAGAAGTCCAACTTTTGAATGAACACGGGTTTCAAGTCCCAGATCCAGAAGCTTCAGTTTTTCAATGTAATCCTGTTTTTCAGTGTTTTTGATATACCAGCTCAGACCGCGTTTCTTTCCGCGGCGGTAAGCCATGGCAAGGTTTTCTTCAATTTCCATATTTGCGGCAGTTCCCATCATAGGATCCTGGAAAACACGCCCCAGATATTTTGCACGCTTGTATTCAGGAAGATTGGTAATGTCTTCTCCGTCCAGAACAATGGAACCACTGTCGGCCATGTGAACCCCTGAAATCAGGTTCAGGAGAGTTGATTTACCGGCTCCGTTACCGCCAATAACAGTGATAAAGTCGCCGTCTTCAATTTCCAGATCAATTCCGCGGATTGCTTTCTTTTCTGTAATGGTTCCCGGATTGAAGGTTTTTGTGATGTTTGTCAGTTTAAGCATTTTCAATCCTCCTTATTTGTTTTCGCCAAGTTTACCGGCTTCATTGTCTGCCGGCTTTTCAATTACATTTGAATGGCGGGTATTTTCATCGTCATTCACCGCTACTCCAATCTTCTTTTTGAAAAGTTTTGATTTAAATGTTGGAACAGAAAGGGCGATTGCAACGATAAGGGCTGTAAGCAGCTTAAGGTCTGTTGATTTAAGGCCCAGCTGAAGAACAACTGCAATTACGATGCGGTAAAGAATAGAACCAAGAACTACGGAAATCAGTGTATACCAGAGTCCGAAGCGTTTTCCGAAAATAACTTCTCCGATGATAATGGAAGCAAGTCCGATAACGATTGTACCAACACCCATCTGAACGTCGGCGTATCCCTGGCTCTGTGCAACCATGGCACCTGAAAGGGCAACCAGACCGTTGCTGATGCCCAGACCCATAATTTTCATTGTATCTGTATTCACACCTAAGGCGCGAACCATTTTTTCATTGTTACCTGTGGCGCGGAGAGAAGCACCGATTTCGGTTCCCAGGAACCAGTACATAATGGCTATAAGAATGCCCACAAAAACAACCCCGATAATAAGGGATGAAGTTGTAACAGTCATTTTTGTGTTTTTGAAAAGTCCCGAAAACATCTTCATGGCTGTTTTTGTTCCCAGCAGAGGAATATTTGCCTTGTTTCCCATAATACGGATGTTTACTGAATAAAGGGCAATCTGTGTAAGAATTGAAGCCAGAAGAACGTGGATTTTGAGTTTTGTTGTCATAAAGCCTGTACAAAGGCCGGTCAGAATTCCTACAGCGAAAGCAAAAATCAGAGTCAGGTAAGGATTCATTCCTTTTGTAAGAAGAACAGCGCAGATAGCACCACCTGTAGCAAAGCTTCCGTCGACTGTAAGGTCAGCAATATCAAGAATTCTGAAAGTAAGAAAAACACCAAGTGTCATAATTCCCCAGAGAACACCCTGTGAAATGGCACCCTGAATGGCTAGTAAAATGCCCATAAAAAAATCCTAATTTTGTAATTTGTATGTACAAAAGCCTTGAAAAACACGTTTTTCAAGGCTTTTGTGTAGTTTTTTAGTCTCTTGGAACTTTTACTCCAATTGCTTTTTCTGTTTCTTCATTTACATAAAGATCACATGAAGTCAGGTATTCAATTGGCATGTCTGCAGGTTTTGCTTCACCTTTCAGGATGCGAACAGCCATAGCAGCTGTCTGTTTTCCAAGTTCGTAGTAGTTCAGGCCGTATGTTGCCAGACCACCCTGATTAACCATTCCTTCTTCTCCACAGAACATAGGGAGTTTTGCAGGAGTAGCAATCTGTCCAACTGTTGCCATACCGGCAGCAATCATATTGTCTGTTGGAGAGTAGAGAGCATCAACTTTACCGATTGCAGACTGAACAACCTGCTGGATTTCGTTTGAAGAAGATACTGTGAAATCGATGCATTTCAGCCCCAGTTTGTCACATTCAGCTTTTGCCAGTGCAATCTGGAAGAAAGAGTTCTGTTCATTTGAACAGTAAAGCATACCAACTGTTTTTGCATTTGGAAGAGTTTTCTTCAGAAGCTGCATCTGAGCTGCACATGGTGTAAGGTCAGATGTACCTGTTACGTTTCCGCCAGGTGCTGCGTTTGAAGCAACCAGTTTTGCAGATTCAGGGTCTGTAACAGAAGAAATAAGGATAGGGATATCCTGTGTCAGGTTTGCAACAGCCTGAGCAGCTGGAGTTGCGATAGCGAAAATCATGTCATCGCGGTCATTTACGAATTTCTGGGCGATGGTAACACAGTTTGCCTGTTCACCCTGAGCATTCTGATAGTCAATTTTGATGTTTTTACCGTCTACGTAACCTGCAGCTGCAAGTCCGTCAACGAAACCTTTGTAGTTTGCATCCAGAGCAGGGTGTTCAACCAGCTGGATAACACCAATTTTAATAAGTTTTGCTTTCTTTGCTTTTTTTGGTGCTGCGAAAGCAATTGTTGCAGTCAAAAGGGCGGCTGCAAGTAACAGTAATTTTTTCATTTTGAATCTCCTCTTTATACCAAAAAATGAATAAATAATTATAAAGCAATATGAATAATTTTGGCAATTTAAGGATTGTGTCAAATTTAGTTCGCA
>DCHR01000027.1:0-46635 GCA_002315375.1 Treponema sp. UBA1747
GCAGACTGCCGCCGCGCCGGACACGAAGTAACAGTTTTCGAAGCTTTCCACAAAGCCGGCGGTGTTATGGTTTACGGTATTCCTGAATTCCGTCTTCCAAAAGAAATCGTTCGCAAAGAAGTAGAAAACCTGGAAAAAATGGGTGTTAAATTCGAATATAACACTCTGGTTGGACGCACAACTTCAGTTCAGCAGATTCTTACAGACAAAGGATTCGATGCTGCATTCGTAGGAACAGGTGCCGGACTTCCAAAATTCTTCGGAATCCCTGGTGAAAACTACATCGGTGTTTTCTCTGCCAACGAATACCTTACACGCGCTAACCTGATGAAAGCATACGACGAAGAACATGCTGACACACCTTACTACCACGCAAAGAACGTTGTAGTTTGTGGTGGTGGTAACGTTGCAATGGACGCTGCACGTATGGCTCTCCGCCTTGGTGCAGAAAACGTTTACGTTGTTTACCGCCGTTCACGCGCAGAAATGCCAGCACGTCGCGAAGAAGTTGCTCACGCAGAAGAAGAAGGAGTAATCTTCAAGTATCTGGAAAACCCAGTTGAAATCCTTGGTGATGCAGAAACAGGAAAAGTAGTTGGAGTTAAAGCTCTTTCTTACGAACTTGGTGAACCTGATGAAAAAGGACGCCGCAGACCAGTTGAAATCCCAGGCTCAGAACACGACATCCCATGTGATGCAGTTATCGTAGCTCTCGGAAACAACTCAAACCCACTGATTCCTGCAACAACTCCTGAAATTGCAACAGACAAATACGGACACATTACAGTTGATGAAACACAGGCTACAAGCATGACAAAAGTCTGGGCCGGTGGAGACATCGTTCTTGGTGCCGCAACAGTTATTCTTGCAATGGGTGAAGGCCGCAAAGCTGCCGCTTCTATCAATGAATACCTGAGCAAATAATTCTGTTTCAGAAAGATAATTTCGACAAGTTCAACTGAACTTAGTCACTCTATAATCCCCGCACATCTAATAAAAGGTGCGGGGGTTTTTATTTAACTGCGAAAAAAATCTCCAAAATATCCATTGTGATTTTATTAATAATTTGTTATTTTAATTATAACAAATTAAATACAGGAGCTTTTTTCAATGAAAAAACTTACAAAATCAATTATCGCAATGCTCGCAATGGGACTTATTTCAATGACTGCCTCTGCAAAATCAAAGACAAAGGTAACACTTATTCCTCATGCTAACATTGGTCTTTCAAATCTGGGTTCTTCTTTTACTAACGAATCTGAAAATTCCAACGTAACAAAACCAATGGGACAGAACATTCTTGTTGGCGGAGGACTTGAAGCTAAATTCGCTTTGACAAAGCAGATTGGTGTTCAGACAGGATTAAACTTCATGAGCAACAACCTGGGACAGAAATACTCAAAATCTGTAACATCTAGTTTAATCAACACTACTACTACAGTAAAAAGCACAGCTACTTACTCTTCTCTTGAAATCCCTGTTCTCATGACTTTTGACATCAATACTTTCACTCTGGAAGCCGGTCCTTATGTTTCTGTTCCTCTTGGACAGCTCACTCAGAAAGGAAGCACATCTATTAAGATTAACAATAACGATCCAACCTCTTCCAACTACTCTACAACTACAGATCTGAACACAAAACTGAACTTTGGTTTCCTTTTAGGCGGAGACTGGAAGAAAAAAATCAGTGGAGGAACCCTTGTTCTTGGCGCCCGCTACATTACTGATTTCAGCCCTACACAGTCGGTTCTTCTCGATAGTGAAGGAAAAAAAGTTGAAGATTCAGAAGGCGACCTGTTCACACGCCGCGGACTCCTCTTTAATGCAGGATTCTCATTCGCTCTTTAAATTATTTTTAAAACGGAAAGCCCGTCAGGAAACCTGACGGGCTTAATTTTTTTACAGGAGGTATATCTTATTTATTCTGTTCTTTGATCATTGAATCCCAGGAATTCTTAACTTCTTCGTAAGCCTGCTGTGGAGTCATTGCACCAATGTAAACATTTGGAATAAATCCGAATGACAGACCTGAAATCAGGTTTGTATAATCTGTTCTTCCGTTTTCTGCCATGTAAACCAGTGTTTCATCAACAGCACGTTCATCACGGAAGCGTGGGTAATAGTCTTCTTTCCAAGAATCTTCTGCATATCCAGGAATCTGGTCTGACCACAGGTCAAGAATCTTTGCCAGTTTTTCTGCATGTGCTTTGTCATAGCATCCAGGAATTACAAATGTATTTTCATCCTGACCACAACGGTATTTTCCGTCACCATGAGGTCCTGCTGGGAAACATACAAATCCCCAGTCATCAACCATTTCGGCCAGGTTGTTTGCGTAGTACTGTGCATTTACCATAAATACTGTCTGACCGTTCAGGAAAGCAGCATACCACCAGTCCCAGTTTGCTCCCTCTGGATATGGCATTTCATAATTCTGCTGGATTGTTGAAGCCCAGTTCAGTGCTTCAATTGTTTTTTCTTCACCAAGCATATTTGTGTATTTTCCGGTTGCCATATCTTTTCCGATATAAGCAGATCCGTTAGACATTACAGCTGCTCCACAGAACTGGTCTGAAACGTTTGCTGTTCCCCAAATATCAACTACACCGTCATTATCAATATCACGTGTAACTGTTTTAAGAATCTTTTCCCAGCTTTCCCATGTCCAGGTTCCGTCTCTCTGCATGTCATAGATTGAATCAGGATTAATGTTTGCTTCTTTCAAAAGGCGTTTATTGAAGTACATACCTGTTTTTGGTTCCGGATGAAGTGTAGGTGCACAACCATAAACAGCACCATTTTTTGTCATTTTTTCTGTTACACCAGGAAGCCATTTTTTCTGTGTCCAGTCTACACCTTCCAGTTTATTCAAATCCCAGAAGAGGTAAGCTTTAAGACCGGCAGAAATTGAACGGCCGTCAATAATAAAAATGTAGTTTTCTTCACCGCCAGTTGTACAGAAGTTGGCAACTGTCTGTGGGTGTGAACCCCATCCGCCAATACCTGCTTCATCAGCATCCATATTGTAAGTATAGTTCAACCACTGGCGAAACTGTTTTCTGTCTTCTTCAACAGGAGATTTTGATTTTTCTGCCAGTGAACCGTTTGGATTTGTCCACCAGTCAGCCATAACAACCTTCATTCCACCAAAATCGTAAGGCTTCTTTGTTTTTGGGTCCTTCTGAATTACATAACCCAGTTTTTCATACTTCTTTGTCAGTTCCTTCATTTTGGCTTTTGTTTCTTTTGAAACTTTTGGAGCAGCCATAAGACCAGAAAGAACCATAGCAGCCATACCAACTGCCATAATCAATTTTTTCATACATTATCCTCCAAGATAATTTCTTCTTACTGATTATATTTTACTCTCCAAATTTAAGACCCGCATTAGTAAAAAAGTTATAAATTTATAACGATTAACTGAGAAAATTGAGAAAAAAGTGTTATTAACGGCTTTTTAGCGGACCATATGAGCTTTGAAGAAGGCTGCTTCATCCTGATTGCAGATTTTTGCCTCTTCCAGGTTCATATTTACGTGGAATACGTGTGTCATGTAAGTCTGGTCTTTTGTGCCATAAATACGGCAAACATTTTCAACGTCTTTTGAAGTCAGGAAATCTGCCATTGGCTGGGCATTATCTTTCAGGAAATCATATTCAGAAGACATTACAAAACTTGGAGGGTAATCAGAGGTGATGTTTCCCAGGACATCCAGTTTCTTCATTGTCTCAGCCGAAATTGTGCTTCCAAGATAATCCTTCTGCAGAGAAGAAGTTTTCACTACCCCGTTGGCATCCATATCCATTTCAAGTTTATACAGACCGCAGTTCAAGGCTACAGCACGGATCTTCACTTCATCACATGGAACCTTGAAGTCAAATAACCTGGCATATTCCGGATTTGAATAAATGGCTGCATACTGGCTGTTCAGCTGGGCACCAGCAGAATCCCCAACTACAAATACATTACCGGCATCCATGTAATACTGTTCGGCATTCTTTGAAATCCACTGAAAAACTGAATTAATTTCTCCAAGCTGATAAGGAAACTTTTTTCCCGGTGCCAGGTGATAGTTAAAATTTACGACTGTAAATCCAAGGCTTGCCAGATACATTCCGTACTGGAAATAAACTTCCTTTGTTCCATAAACAAATCCTCCGCCGTGAATGCTTACAATCACAGGAAGCTTTTCTGTTGTTCCTTTTGGATAATAAACATCCAGACGATTATATTTTCCGCCGTCAGCATATGAAAGATTTTTGATGGCAGTTACATTTTCAGGTGGAACCAGATTCTTATCCCTGGCTTTATCCGACTTATTACACTTGTATCTGAAAACTAAAGATGTTAATGACATAATTCTCTCCAAAATTAAAAAATGATACTTTTAGTATGAGACAGTTAGTATCCACTGTCAAATTAAACCCTCACAACCTTTTAGACCCCCCTTAATAGCAACAAATAGGATTTATCACTATAATGAACTAATAATTCTATGAGGGGTCTGTCCCCTTTATTTTCTGGAGCTCATATGATTTTTTCACCAACAGAAATTGAAGAAACACTGAACATGTTCCTGCGCCATAAACTGGACGTACGCTGTATTACAATGGGTATTTCCCTTCTGGACTGCGCAGACTCAGATGCTAAACGTTCATGCGATAAAATCTACGACAAAATTATGAAGAAGGCCGGCAACCTTGTAAAAACCGGTCAGGATATTGAAAAAGAATTCGGTGTACCTATCATCAACAAACGTATTTCGGTAACACCAATTGCTCTGGTAGCAGGCGCTTCAAATGCAACAAGCTACGTTGAATATGCAAAAACTCTGGACCGCTGTGCCAGCGAACTGGGAGTAAACTTCCTGGGTGGTTTCAGCGCCCTGGTTCAGAAAGGTATTACTCCAGCTGACCGCATCCTCATGAACTCAATCCCAGAAGCTCTGGCTGTTACAAACAGTGTTTGTTCTTCAGTAAACGTTGGTTCAACAAAATCAGGAATCAACATGGACGCAGTAAAAATCATGGGTGACGTTATCAAACAGACTGCCGAAGTTTCTAAAACCTGTGCTGTAAACGGCTGTGCAAAACTGGTAGTTTTCTGTAACGCTCCTGAAGACAATCCTTTCATGGCAGGTGCTTTCCACGGCCCTGGAGAAGCCGACACAGTTATCAACGTTGGTGTTTCAGGCCCTGGAGTAATTCTGGCTGCAGCCCGCGAATACAAAGGCCGCCCTATTAATGAACTGGCCGACGGTATCAAAAAGATGGCCTTCAAAATCACACGTATGGGTCAGCTGGTTGGTTCCGAAGCTGCAAAACGCCTTGGCGTAGATTTCGGTATCCTAGACCTTTCTCTGGCTCCAACTCCTGCAGTCGGCGACTCGGTTGCACGTATCATCGAAGAAATGGGTATCGAAGGCTGTGGTGGCCCTGGAACAACAGCAGCCCTGGCAATGCTTACAGATATGGTTAAGAAAGGCGGTGTTATGGCTTCAACAAACGTTGGCGGTCTTTCAGGTGCATTCATTCCTGTCTCAGAAGATGAAGGTATGATCAACGCCGTAAACACAGGTTCCATCTGTCTTGAAAAACTGGAAGCCATGACAACAGTCTGCTCAGTTGGTCTGGACATGATTGCAATTCCTGGCGATACACCGGCAACAACAATTTCCGGAATCATGGCTGACGAATTCGCCATCGGTATGGTAAACAGCAAAACAACAGCTGTCCGCATTATTCCGGCACCTGGAAAGAAAGAAGGTGAATGGGTTGAATTCGGCGGACTTCTTGGCGGAATGCCTTGTATGAAAGTAAGCCAGTTCGGCTGTGCAGATTTCATCAATCGTGGCGGCCGCATTCCAGCACCAATCCACAGCTTCAGAAACTAAACATTCAAAGTTTGTAATAAATGAAAGCGGCTCATCAGAGCCGCTTTTTTTTTGGAACTATTCCGGCTATCCGCGGTTCACTCATGTTCATCCTCCTCGGGTCTTTCGCTATGCTCAGTTCCCTGCGGTGGACGCCTTCGGCGCCGCTACTATCCGGGTTAAAACAAAAAAGACTTCCGATTTGGAAGTCTTTTGAAAGTGGGCAGTGAGAGGATCGAACTCCCGACATTCTGGGTGTAAACCAGACGCTCGTACCAGCTGAGCTAACTGCCCGACACTTGTTCTTGCGAACATTGTCATAATATCAAAATTCTAAAGACTTGGTCAAGTAGGTCCTTCTTTTTTTTATAGAACCCAGCCGCGGCTTCTTTCTACTGCCCGTCTCCATTCAGCATAACGTGCAATTCTTTCGTCTTCCTTCATGCGTGGATTAAAGATGCGGTCAATTTCCCAGACACTTTCCAGATCATGCTTGCTTTCCCAGAAACCGGTTGCCAGTCCGGCCAGGAAGGCAGCACCGGTAACTGTAGTTTCGATGTTTGAAGGACGGTAAACCGGTGTATCCAGAATGTCTGACTGAAACTGCATCATGATGTTTGAAGCACAGGCTCCGCCGTCAACCTTCAGGTTTGTCAAATCTACACAGGCATCATCCTTCATACATTCAATTTCATCTTTTACCTGATAAGCAATAGCTTCCAGAGCTGCCCGACAAATATGTGCCTTGTTTGCTCCGCGGGTTAATCCCACAATTGTTCCGCGTGCATAAGAATCCCAGTACGGAGCTCCCAGTCCGGTAAAAGCCGGAACCATCATTACTCCGTTTGAACTGGAAACACTTTCAGCCAGAATATTAACTTCATTTGCCGAACTTATAATTCCCAGCTGGTCACGAAGCCATTTGATTGTAGCCCCGCCCATGAAAACAGAACCTTCAATTGCATATTCAATTTTTCCGTTCAGACCAAGTGCAATTGTGGTAATCATTTTGTGTTTCGATTCAATTGCATTTTCACCCGTATTCATTAATAAGAAACAGCCGGTTCCGTATGTGACTTTTGTATCCCCGGGATTAAAACAGGCCTGCCCGAACAAAGCAGACTGCTGGTCACCTATCATAGATGCAATCGGTGCTTCAAAGCCGCAAATCTTCGGATCAGTCATTGCATAAACACAGGCCGAATCCTTTACTTCAGGCAGGATGCATTTTGGTATTCCCAGCATGTTCAAAAGAGTGTCATCCCATTCCAGGGTGTGGATATTGAAAAGCATTGTTCGGCTGGCATTGGTATAATCTGTAACGTGAACTTTTCCGCCGCTCATTTTCCAGGTCAGCCAGGTATCAATTGTCCCAGCCAGAATTTCACCGTTTTCGGCCCGTTCACGAACACCAGGCACATTATCCAGAATCCATTTAATCTTTGTTCCGGAAAAATATGCATCAGGAATAAGACCTGTTTTAAGCTGAATCATTTCGCTTTTGCCTTCGGCAATCAAACGGTCTGCCAGATCTGCAGTTCGGCGGCATTGCCAGACAATGGCGTTGTAAACAGGCTTTCCTGTTTTTTTATCCCAGAGAACCACAGTTTCACGCTGGTTTGTAATTCCTACTGCCTGAATTTGTTCCGGCTTCAATTTGGCGCCGGCAATTGCTTCCTTCATTACAGCAAGCTGACAAAGAAACAATTCTTCAGGATCATGTTCTACCCAGCCCGGCTGCGGAAAAATCTGGGTAAATTCCATTTGTGCTGTTCTAACTTTTTTAACATATTTATCAAAAACAACTGCGCGGGAACTTGTTGTTCCCTGGTCCAATGCAACAATATACTTATCCATATCTTTATTATAAATCAGAATTTCTTCCGGCGCAAAAAAAGGGACGCTCTCTGCGAGAGCGTCCCTGCTGGTTTCATTTCAGAACGAAATCTGATTATTTAAGAATGTTCAAACCTTTTACGTAGATTGGACCTTTGTCTCCAGACCAGAACTGAATCATGATTACTTCATTTTCTGATTTGAAGTTGTTTCCCCACTGTTCATCAGCTTTCAGGTCAGCTGTGTTGTCTGTCCATGCATCTGTTGCAATGTCAGAAAGGTAGAAAGAACCTTTGTGTTCTGCACCGTTCATTTCTTCATACATGAATGCAATGTTGTATGATCCGTTTCCACCGTCAAAACCTGCAACTGACCACTGAAGTTTTTTCAGATCAGCACAAGAAACTGGTTCGTCAAATACGAATGCGAAACGAATTTCCGGGTTGTAGTTAGCTGTGATTTTCACACATTTTTCACCAAGGTATGTTCCCATTGTTGCTGTTGCACCCTGAACTGAAGGAGCACTTGCTTTAGACATATCTTTGTCTACAACCAGTGTTACACCTACACCAAGAGCTTCAGAAAGAGCTTTACAAGCATCATCAACTGAATCTTTTGATGCTACGAATTCTGGTCCTTCTTCTTCTACTGTCAGGAATGAGAAATCATCTTCTTCTTCAACTTTTGTTGAACCACATGAAATCAGTCCGAAAAGAACTGCTGATGCTGCAAGTACTGCTGCTATTTTTTTCATAATACTATCCTCCAATTTGATAGACCTTTTTATTTTATGATTTTATTCTAGCATCCTTTTTTTTCATTCCTACCTTAGAAATTTGACAAGTTAAGTTTGAAAATTTGAAAAAAAACGATATACCTGATTAGTTCCTTGGCTTCTTTGAAAGTTCCAGGAAATCATCGCCTATTTTTTCATCATCAAATTTTAACTCACGGCGGTTGTAAATATCTGTTGAACCTGCCCACAAAACAGGACAGAATCCCATGTCATAAGAAACATTTGAAACTTCACGGAGATATTTCCGGATACTTTCCGGATCTTTATTTACAACAGGACATCCGTATTCACCGATAATTACTCCGATTCCTTTGTCATGAAAATTCGTTTTCATTTTTTTCATATTAGTTTTCAGTTCACTGATATCACTGTTTGTTCCCCAGGTTTTCCGCATCATTCCCCAGGAAGCATTTTCTGTAAGAATGGCAAAAGTTGATGGAGTGTAATAATGAACAGAAATCATACAGCGGTTCTTTTTATCCTCCGGCATTTTAAAATCCGCAACACAGGTTTTTGCAATATCCGTGTTATAACCCGCAATAAGGAGATAGCGGTCTTTGTTCTTGCCTCCGGAACTTCTGACAATATCCACAAAAGTCTGATTAATTTTATTAAGAAGTTTGTACTGTGTTTTCATATCCAGTCCTTCCCAATGACCTTCTTCATTCAGACTTTCAAAAACAAGATGCTCATCATAATCCTGGTATCGTTCACAAATCTGATTCCAGATCGCCGTATATTTTTCCATGCAGCCTTTGTAATTTTTCTGAAATCCATAACGCTTGTCATTGATCCAGCCGCCGTCCCAGTGAATGTTCAGAATTACATAAAGGCCGGAATCGATTGCATAATCAACCACTTCATTTACCCGGTCTGCTACCTTGTCAGCAATTTTGTAATCAGGAGACATTTCCCGGGACCAGGCAACAGGAAGTCTGATTGAATCAAATCCTCTTGCCTTCAAATCTTCAAACATTTCCTTTGTAGAAACCGGAGCACCCCAGCCTACTTCAAAGCCGGTGATTCCTCCACCCAGACAATCAAACGTGTTTCCCCAGTTATAGCCAATGCCCAGTTTTTTTGTAAAGGCAACTGAATCTGTATCAGCGGCAGAAAGAGAAGAAAATACAAACGACAAAAATAAACCGATAAAAAAGAGTTTCTTTAATTTCATAAGGAAATTATAAAACTCATAATTTTTGAGGAAACCTTAAATTTTAAGAGAGTTAATACTAAAAATTTGAGAAAACTTTTCTAAATGTTATTTTTGAACAGTTCCATGCAGTCTTTTTCTGACAAAGGTCTTTTATACAAAAAGCCTTGTATCAGGTCTGCACCGGCTTCGCGAACCATTTTATCCTGTTCCAGATTTTCTACACCTTCCATCAAAATCTTCAGGCCGTTCTGTTTGAAAGCGCTGATTAAACTTGTAATAAGACGGCGACTTTCCTCTTTGTTTTCCATAGACAGAACCATCGAGCGATCAATTTTAATAGTTGTAAACGGAAGGTCAACAACATTTGCAAAATTTGAATAACCTGTTCCAAAGTCATCCAGATAGAATACAATTCCTGCTTCTGCCAGGCGCACCATTCTTTCTTTTATAATTTCAAAATCTTCTATGAAAATACTTTCCGTAATTTCCATAATTATATTTTCAGGTTTAATTCCGTATCGTTTGATTGTTTCCAGAACGTTTTCAACAATCATTGGATTTGAAAGCTGATTTACACTGAAGTTAACGGAAACTGCTTTCACGGTTTCTTTATTTTCACTTATGAACCGGCAGATTTTTTCAAAAGCAACATTACCCAGTTTTTCAATCAGCCCTTTACTTTCAGCAACGGCAATAAATTCATCCGGCGGAATTGTTCCTATCTCAGTATCAAGAAGTCGTGACAAAGCTTCCGAATAAATGAACTTTTCTTTTTCGATGGAATAAATCGGCTGATAATAAATCTGGTACATTTTTGAATCCACGTTCAATTCTCTTTCAAGAATGTCCTGGATCATATTATTTCGGCGGACTTTTTCCTCATAAACTTCATCACACAAAAGAAATTTCATATCATGTTTTTCTTTAGTTTTCTGTGCATTGGAAAGCATTTCGCTGACCAGTTCCATTGCATTATTGTAATTTTTTGCATTTCCTGGAACGCTGATTCCAACAGACCTGGTTTCAATATGGAACATTTTATTATTATCAGTTTTCAAGCTTTGAATTTCTGAACTGATTTTCAAAATGCTTTCACGCATTTTTTCCATATTTTCGCCGGTAACTGCAAATCGGTCTGAAGAAATATGATAAGAAGTTTTTGGAAACACCCCTGAAATTTTCTGCGCGATTTTAAAAAGCAGATAGTTTGTTTCGTTATATCCCAGAGTTTCATAAATGCTGTGGTAATTTTCAATGCTGATTATCACTACACTTACGGATTTAGTTTTATTAATCAAGTTTGCCAGATGCTGTTCTGTCATCAGTCCTGTGGTCAAATCATAATCAAGGAAATCTGCCTGGATTGTAAGATAAGTCAAAAGCAAAGGTGCCATAGCAGCTGTTCCCGTCATCTCCAGATGAGGAAAGAAAAATTGAATAAGTACAATTCCAAAACTTAACACAGGATATGATATAAAAACAAAAACAATTTTGCGGGACAAAACTCTTTTGTTTTGAAATGCAATTACTACACACAGGAATGTATAAATACCTGTGATTATATAAGTAATATTTTTAAGACAGCCTCGTACATAACCTTCAACACTATCATAATGAAAAAGCCATCCGTTTTTCAGATTCAACAAAACGATTATCACATAAAATGCATAAGGAATATGAAGCGCTATAGAAACCGGCATTTTGTGCTTTTTATTCAAAGACACAAAATCATATGAATAAAAAACAAACATTACCGGCGGACTGACCAGAAGAATAAAATACAGCGTAGTTATTGTTGTTGCGATTACAAAATTTTCAGGTGAATAATGTTCTATCTGATGAATCGTACTGATGTTCAAAAGAGTCGTTGAAAGAATAGCCAGAATACATAACAAAAAAAGCCTGTGTCTGCGCTCTTTCAGAGTAAAGGAACTCACGAAATTTATGAGCATGATTCCAGAGAGAATAGCAACTGTAATTTCACCTAATATATTATGCATCCCTTCCATTTTACTCTAAAATCTCCATTTTGTCCAAATTCAACTGTAAAAATAAAGAAAATTTTGTCCCTTTTTGCCAAAAATCGCAAAAAAAATAAAAACTAATGTAAAACCTCCCGGAGTCAAAATGAAATTTTCTTTACTTTTCAACGCCACATTATCCCTTTTTTTCCTGTCAGCCTGCTCTGTTTTTTCGGAAGAACCTTCCCGTTCAAAAAACAATTCTTCTGTTATTTCTGTTGTTTCATACAACGCCCAGGAATTCTTCGATGCAAACCGCGACGGCTGTGAATACAGCGATTTCAAAAAATCAAATAACTGGAATTCAGACAGCTATAAAATCAGACTGGAACGTTTATGCACGGTAATAAAAAACCTCAACGCAGATATTTATGTTTTTCAGGAAATAGAAAATGAAGGAGTTCTTCAGGACCTTTCCAATTTTCTTGCAGGTGAAAGCTGGCGCCAGAAAGATTTGTGGACCTACTCCTGCTTTGCAAAGGAACCCGACTCCGCCATAGGCAATGCTGTGTTTTCGCGATTTCCCCTGAGCGATATAAAAGTCCACCATCTGGATATCCGTTCTGAATCAACTCACCAGCCTTCCATGCGGCCCATACTTGAAGCTTCAGTGACTGCAGGAAATAACAAATTCAAACTTTATGCCTGCCACTGGAAAAGCAAAAGCGGCGGCGAAGAAGAAACAGAACTCTGGAGAAACTGGCAGGAACAGATTCTGGCAGACCTGCTTCTTCAGGAAAAAGAAAACTCTGGTCCAGATTTTGCAGCCCTAATCTGCGGAGATTTCAACAGGGACATTCTGGATTTTTCCCTGAACGAAAAAACGGATGACCCTGAAGGAAATATAATTTTGCGTGGAAAAAATAATCAGATAAAAGTTCACAGTCTCTGGATTGATTCCCCGGGAAATTTTTCAAGTACAAAAGGCAGTTATTATTTCCAGAACGAATGGGAAAGAATTGATCAGATTTTTATCGCAGGGAATATCAGGTTTAAAAAATTTGAACCCCAGTACAACGGCGAATGGGCCGATGAAACCGGGGTTCCTTTAGGCTATAAACTTTACAACGGCAGCGGTTATTCAGACCATCTGCCAGTAAAAGCAATAATCGAACTTAGTTATTGAACTTGAAGAACAGAACATCGCCGTCCTGAACTACATATTCTTTTCCTTCCATGCGATACTTTCCGGCTGCCTTGATTGCAGCTTCGTCTTTGTACTGGCGCAGGTCGTCAATTGTGTAAGCTTCAGCTTTGATGAATCCTTTTTCAAAGTCTGTGTGAATTACACCGGCAGCCTGTGGAGCTTTGTCTCCGGCATGAATTGTCCAGGCGCGGCATTCATCAGGTCCACCTGTAAAGAAAGTTCTCAGGCCCATCAGGTGATAAGCTTTGCGTGCCAGAACTGCAAGACCACTTTCTGTAAGACCAACTGAATCCATAAAATCTTTGCGGTCAGCAGGATCTGTAATTTCTGCCAGGTCTGCTTCAAACTTACCGCAGATTACAATTACTTCTGATTTTTCTTCGGCTGCGTATTTTTCAACGATTTTTACATAATCGTTTGTGCCTTCTGCAACTGTATCTTCATCAACGTTTGCAACATAAAGTGTTGGTTTCATTGTAAGAAGGAACATGTCACGAACAGCTTCTTTTTCATCGTCTGTAAGGTCTGCTGTGCGGGCACATTTGCCGTCAATCAAAAGAGGCTTAATTTTTGCAACGGCACTGTTCCATGGAGCCAGCTGCTTTTCTGCTTCTTTGCCCAGGGCACGTACTGTTTTAATATTTTTTTCTTCGCGCTTTGTAATTGTATCCAGGTCAGCCTGACAAAGTTCCCAGTTGATTGTAAGAATATCGCTTTCAGGATCAATCGGTGCTGCTTCATTTGCATTATCGCGGACATGCATAATATCAGGATTGTCAAAACAGCGGACAACATGAGCAATTACTGAACATTCGCGGATATTTGCCAGGAACTTGTTTCCCAAACCTTCACCGTTTGATGCACCCTTAATAAGACCTGCAATATCAACAAATTTAACTGCAGCAGAAGTCTTCTTTTTTGGGTTATGAATACTTGCTATAAAGTCCAGACGTTCATCAGGAAGGTCTACAATACCGATGTTAGGGTCAATTGTACAGAAAGGAAAGTTTGCAGCTTCTGCAGGAGCGGCTGTCAGAGCCGAAAAAATGGTCGATTTACCAACGTTTGGAAGTCCAACAATTCCACATTCAAGTGCCATATAAAATCCTCAAAATTTCAAATTATTTCCCTATAAATATAATGAAAACCGCCTTTTTTATAAAGTGAAGAACTTATTCACCGGAATTTCTGACTCTTTAACAGCAAAAAACTTGGATTTTTTGGATATTTTGGATATTTTCAGTCCTTTCCTTGACCAATAATTCTTTCTATTTTATTATTATCGTGTATGGCACTACCTGCTCTTCCGAATAGCCAGGAAATTTCTCGTTATTACGATATTTATCGTGATAAAGAAATTACATTCACAAAAGAAACTCTGCATTACCTGCGTATAGATCCTCGCCAGATTTTTATCAAATGTGCCGGCGGACAGTGGCCATGTATTATTAACTCTACTTCATTCCAGTTTGCAAAAATCATTCTTGGTGTTGGAAGTGGGGCTATCACTCAGATTAAAAAAAATCCAAACATGCCTGTACAGGTTCGTTATTGTTTTATTCAGGACGACAACACTCCATTAAGTTTCTTCGTTACAGGACATGTTTCCCAGATTTCTCCATATCGGGGAACAAATGAACTGGTTATCCTTACTGTTTCTTTCACTCAGCAGCCGCCTGATGATCTTATCATCAGAATGGGACAGTTCATTGATACAAATGAAAATTTCCTGAATCGTCGCGACGAACGTATTATCATCAACAAAGAAATTGTCCGCCGCCTTAATCTTGAAAAAGAAGAAACAATAATTGATATTTCCGGGGTTCCACGCCGCTGTATTCTGCGTGATATTTCTTTCGGCGGATGCAAGGTAATGTGTATGGGTGTTCCTAAATTCCTTATCGGAAAGAATGCCTCCCTCAAATTGAATTTTATTGATCCTGTAGTCACCTTCAATATTCCTGGAGAAGTAAAAAATGCAGAAAGCCTTGAGGGCCGAAAAGACATTGTTATTGTCTGCATCGCATTTAACCCACCCCAGGTTCCTATGCAGTTCAAGGTTCTGATAAATCAGTTCCTTACACAAAACAAGAAAACTTTGCTTGAGATGAATAAAATTGCTCTTCAGCAGCAGATTCTTCAACAGTCTGCAATGACAGCAAAAAAACAGCCTCAAGCTTAAAAATAATTTCATCATATTTTCACAGGGTAATTATGAATCCAAAAAATCCTCTAGACTCAATTTTTTACATTACTATTCCTGAAGACTTTGCTTTCTCTCATGAAGCAATGAAAGTAAATGCAAAAATTCCTCTTCCTGTTCAGAAAAAAGACGGCGCCGAAGATAAAGCACCGGATTTAAATGACATTACTACTGAACAGATTCTTGCCGGTATTCTTACTGTTCTTGCCTACGACCATCACAATGAACATCTTGATTATTACCGCACAATAGTTAAGAATGCCCGCCCGAACATTTTGAAAGAACTGGGTGAAACTGCTGTTCTTAAAGCTCGTAATGAAGATTACGAAATTGCAGAAGAAATCTTTATGGCTCTTCTGGGTCTTGAACCGGACAATGCTTCTATCATTCTGAACATGGCTGTTTTCCTTGATACACGCGCTGAAAATTACCGCCGCGCAAACCTTGATGAAGATGCTGATGCTTACGATGCAGACGCCCTCAAATACTACAAACGCGCTATGGAAGCTGAACCTCCAATTCCCGATGTTTACTTCAACGCAGGCTTTTACTACCTGAAACTGAACAACTATCGTGAAGCCAAAGATTGTTTTGATTCCTACATCACACTTACCTGTGATACTCCTGACGAAGAATTAGGCGAAGAAGGAATCTACAAAAAAGAACGTGCCCAGGAAATCATCAACAACATCAACAAAACAAACATGGATGATGTTCACTTCCAGAAAGCTTACGAACTTATTTCCAAAGGAAAAGACCAGGAAGGAATGGATGAAATCCTTCTGTTCATCAAGAACAATCCTAAAGTATGGAACGCCTGGTTCATGCTGGGATGGGCTCTTAGAAAAGTCGAACGTTTCACAGACGCCCGTAATGCATTTGAGGAATCCCTTAAATGTCCTGAAGGTGACCAGAACGCAGACACCTACAATGAAATTGCCCTCTGCTGCCTGGCAGAAAAAGATTTCCCTGAGGCTGAAAAATATCTGATGAAGAGTTTCCAGCTGGACCCAGAAAACGTAAAGGTAATTTCAAATCTTGGTTATCTGGCTCTGGCCCGTGGGGATGAAGAAAAAGCCCGCCAGTATTTCACTGCAGTTCTTGAATACAGTCCTAACGATCAGATTGCTGCTGCTGAACTTGCAAAACTGGAAGCCGGTGAATAAATGTAAATATGAGTGATTGAGTCTGTCCAACCCACGCTTATTCACTCAGACAAAAAGAAAGGCGCTTTCATAGCGCCTCTTTTTATTTAACCTGAACTATATCTCCGACCTGTATTCCCTCTGCCAGGAACCAGCCCTGCGGAACTTCCAGCGCGTAGCGGCAGGAAACCGTACTTTTTACAGGTGCCAGACTGAAAGGAGTCATATCAAAAATATTTTTGATTTCTCCTTTTGAATCCAGGTAGGCAATACTCAAAGGATGTGGTGTATTTTTCATCCAGAAAGAAAGAATCTGATCTTTCTCAAAAACAAACAGCATTCCGGTTCCATCAGGAATTTTCTTGCGGTTCATAAATCCATAATTTCTTTCAGCTTCTTTCTGAGCAATTTCTGCTTTTACTTCGACTTCTGTTCCATCCGCTTTCTGAATCTTCAAAACTTTTACCGGGAGCTTGCTTCCGGCACAGGCTGACATTACCAGACAGCATAAAAAAATCAAGGTCAAACTTAAACGCTTTTTCATATCTGTCCCTTTCTACAATCCGCTTAAAAATTCTTCACGGGTCATTTCTACTGGCCCCGGTTGTACTGTTGCCTTGTTTTGCAGTTCAGCAAACTTTCCGTTATCCACATATTTCAGGGTAAGTGGTTTTTCCAGACTCATTGTAACCGTATCATTTTTCCAGACTGCTTTTTCCGGATTCAGACTGTCCGGATTCCCGTATTTTTCACAAAGAGTTGTAAAAATTGAATAGTAATCCATTTTCTCTTTGTTCACATTTATAATCATTATATAAAGCTGGTCATCTGCAAACTGAAACCAGCAGCGGTCCAAAAAATTATTCCCGTAACCTTTATTTGCGTTTGTTTCAATGAGAACGCGGTTTTCGCCGGGAAGAAGTGACACGTCCCTGTCCCCGTGATAACCAAAATCTATATTTTTCTTTAATGCTTCCTTTGTTGATTCCAGAGACATTCCAAGCTTAATGTTTCCATAACCATCAGGAAGTTCCTTTGCATTCAGAAATACTGTTCCTGCCATGAGCAAAGCAGCAGCGCATAATTTTGCAAATCTTTTCATATTCTGATTATCGGTGTAAAAAGTTTGTGAGTTTAAATGAGTTTAAAATAAAAAAACCAGTGTTTTTCCACTGGTTTTCTATCCGTTCTGTTCAGAATTTATTTGTTATTCTTTTTGTAGAAGGCAGCCTGTTTTGTAATTTCAAAACAATCTTTTACAAATACTTTTCCATCATTGATTCTGATTACACTCATATTCTGGAAATCGTAAATTGCTTTTGGCTGAAGCTGCTGCTGAATACCACACATGTTGCACAGGTCCTGTGCAGACAAATCACTCTGCCATGAAACATTTGGTCTGTCAGCACTGATTTTCATTTTTTCAATCTGAAGACAAATCATATCCACCATCTTATGAACAGGATCTGTAAGATAAGCATTATCAATCTGGCGGTACATAGACCACAGTCTTTCAGAAAGTGTTGTTGTCAATTTAGAAATCAACTGTGGCTGGGTCGAAACCATCTGGTCAAAGTTGGAACGGTTTACAACCATAAGGCGGCAGTTTGAATGAGCGATAGCACTTGCTGAACGAGGTTTGTTTTCAAGCAGAGCCATTTCACCAAACATGTCACCCTGTTTAAGAACAGCCAGAATTACTTCGTTTCCATCAACTACCTTTGAAATTTCAACTTCACCTTCCTTGATGATGAACATTTCTGCTCCACTCTGACTTTCCGAGAAAATCATAGCTTTTTCAGGATAAGATCTTGTCAGTTCGGCAGTCGGTTCAAAATAAACTGCATGTGTTCTTGGTTTAAGTGCAACAAAGCGTCTCTTTGCCTGATCAGCGTTTGGTCCTACAGGTTTTGTTTTCAGATACTGATAGTAAGCATAAACTGCAATATCCAGTTTTCCAGCATTGTCGTAGTAAGAAGCTACCTGATAAATATGTTCTGCAGTATCAGTACTTACATTTTTAAGTGTAAGCTTTGCCAGAATATCATTCATGGTACGCATGCGGGCTGCAAAGGATTTGATGATTTTTAGGGCTAAAGGAGTATTGGAAGCAATCAGCTCAGGATACTGGTCACGGCGAACAGAAATACAGATTACATCAGTAAGTGCAACGGCTGTTTCAACCTGTGAATGACCAGACATACATGGAACTACTCCAATGAAGTCTCCGGGTCCATAGCGAACAGGATTACCCTGATCTGAAGATTTAGAGCACTGAACCATTCCTTTCTGAATAATGTAAAAGAAGTCGGCGTTTGATTTGCCTTCAACAACGATATAAGAACCTTGTTTGAACTGTGCAAAAGATAACTGTAGTGCCATTTTTTATTCCTCAGACTTTCTATTAATACCTTTTTATTATATTTATAAAAACGCTATTCTTCAATAAAAATGATTTCAGGCTCCAAGACAAAGCCGAAACGCTCTTTTACTGTTTCAATAGCAAGGCGTACTAGTCCTTTTACATCTTCGGCAGTTCCATCCCCCAGGTTTACTATAAAATTTCCGTGAAATTCAGCTATCTGGGCTCCTCCCAGGGTATAACCGCGAAGACCCGCTTCATCTATCAGCTTTCCGCTTGGTTTTCCGAAATCATGATTATTCTTAAAAACACTTCCTGCACTTGGATATTTAAAATGACCTCTTTCCTCACGACCTTTAATATACCCTGCACATTTTGACCGGATTGCATCTTTGAAATCTTCATTTTCTACGGGTTTTACTTTGAAAGTTCCCGATTTAATAATTTTTCCTGTATTCTGAAAAGGAGAAATTTTATAACCCCAGTTTTTTTCATCGTCTTCAAAAAGAATGTCCCGGTTCTTAAACTCTCCGTCTTCTTCGCTTTCTTCCAGCCAGTGAGTTTCATAAATATTTTCGCTGATTGATTTTTCAAAGCAGCGGGCATTCATATAAAGAGCGCCGCCTACAGTTCCGGGAAGACCTGCGAATTCTTCAAAACCCGAAAGTCCGTTTTCAGTACAGAAATCTACCAGTTCCTTCATTGTGGCACCGGCTTCTGCAATTACCAGATTATCTTCAATCAGTTTGATTTTATTCAGTTTTTTGGTACAGATTACAGACCCACGGAATCCTGCGTCAGCAAAAACAACATTACTTCCGCCACCCAAAAGGAAAAACTTTTTTTCCTGAGATCTGCACTGATGAATTATTTCGATTAATTCAGCAAAAGTTTCCGGCTCGTAAAATTCATCTGCCGGACCACCTATCTGAAATGTTGTGTGATTTTTTAATGGTTCTTTTAAACTTATGCTCATTAGTTTTAATTATAACATGAAACAACTTTTTTTTCAGAATCTCTTCCCTCAACGGTATAATTCCCATATTCCCACTTCTACCAAAAGTTATTGAAATTCACTAAAATGTTTCTAACTTAAAAAATAAATCTATTAGAGGAGGTTCCCATGGCACTTAAACTTTACAATACAATGGGTCGCAAAATTGAAGAATTCAAACCACGCGTGGAAGGAAAAGTAGGTTTCTACGGATGCGGTCCTACAGTTTACAACTATGCGCACATTGGAAATCTTCGTGCTTACGTTTTCCTTGATACACTTCACAGAACTCTGGAATATCTTGGTTACGAAGTAAATCACGTTATGAACATTACCGACATCGGTCACCTTTCAGGAGATGCTGATGACGGTGAAGATAAAATGGTAAAAATGGCTGCAGAACGTCAGCAGACTGTTCTTGATATCGCCAAATTCTATACAGACGCTTTCCACAATGACATTGATCGTCTGAACATCCTTCGTCCAACAACTGAATGTCCTGCAACTCAGCACGTTCAGGAAATGATTGATCTGATCAAAAAAATTGAAGCCAATGGTCACACATACATGGCTGGCGGAAACCTTTACTATGATACATCAACTTTCCCTGATTACGGTAAGCTTGCAAACCTGAAACTGGAAGACCTGAAAGAAGGTGCCGGTAAACGCAAGGAAGTTATTATTGACGAAAACAAAAAGAATCCCCACGACTTCGTTCTCTGGTTCACAAAATCAAAATTCGAAAATCAGGCTTTGACCTGGGATTCTCCTTGGGGCGTTGGTTACCCTGGATGGCACATCGAATGTTCAGCCATGAGTATGAAATACCTGGGAAAACACTTCGACATCCACACAGGCGGTATCGACCATATTCCTGTTCATCATACAAACGAAATTGCACAGTCTGAAGGTTCTTTCACAGATGAAGATAAAAAAGACGGTGCCTGGGTTAACTACTGGATGCACAATGCCTTCCTGGTAATTGAAGGTGCCACAAAGATGTCTAAATCAAGCGGCAACTTCCTTACACTCCAGTCTCTTATCGACAAAGGTTATGATCCACTGGATTACCGTTTCTTCCTTCTGGGTGCTCATTACAGAAGCCCTGCAAACTTCAGCTGGAACTCAATGGATTCAGCAAAGAACAGCCGCCGTGCTCTGGTTCAGCGCGCATCTAAAGTTGTTGAAGCCGCAAAGGGAAAAGAAGCTGAACTTTCTGACGCAGCAAAAGTTTACCTGGATGCATTCACAGCTGCCATGGAAAATGACCTGGCAACTCCACAGGCTCTTGCTCAGCTCCAGAAATCTCTGAAAGATGAAAATCTTTCAGCTGAGGAAAAACTTAAGCTCATTCGTATCTTCGATAAAGTTCTTGGACTTAAAGTTGAAGACTGCGCTGAAAAACTTCTTAAGGAAGCAGCTGCTCCTCAGGAAGACCTCCATGCAGGTGATCCAGAAGCAGCAGAAATCAATGCTCTGGTTCAGGCTCGCCAGGATGCCAAGAAAAACAAAGACTGGGCAAAAGCTGATGAAATCCGTAATGAACTTACTAGCCGCGGTATCACAATTATTGATACACCAACAGGTCCAACCTGGAAACGCGGTTAAGTAAATTACCTGTTACTGAAAAAAGGTTCCAGCAACGCTGGAACCTTTTTTTTAATTACTAATCAAATAAAATATTTCTGTTCTATTATTTTGTTCAAGCAATTCTTTTTCCCCAAACAAATTCTCAATCTGCTTTATATTTTCCTTTATTGCTAAAAGTTTTCCTTCCTGCCAGCTGTAAAAATATTTCTTCATTTCATAAACAATTTCATCGTTATAACTATAATCTCTATTATAAATTTCATTTATGATCTCTGAATTTTCAAAATCTATTTCTTTCTGCTGTTCATTTAAATCATCCAAATGTATCTCCTTTGGAAGCTTTACATCAGCAAATGCTAATAAGAGATGCTGATCCGCATTTGCACTGAAATAAAAACTTTTATCATCTCCATCAATATCCGGAATTATTGACCCGTCTTCATTGTAATATTCAAGTTTGATTTTAAAACTTGATACAAAACCATCCGGATCAATATACACTTTTCCAGGAACCCATGTTATTTCAATTACAGGTTCTATTTCGCCATTTGACGGAGAAACAATTTTCTTAAGTTGATTAATGCTTGCGGGACGGTAACCGGTGCGTGCTTTTATTGACATATTCTGGTCTCTAAAATTCGCACATTTTATTACTGCTGTGTAGGTATTGTAATCTTCTATCACCTGACATGAAGAAAACAAACAGGAAAGGACAATAATCCCAAGAATAAATAATTTTTTCATAAACTCACCTCTAATTATAATTTAACACATTAAACCATGAATTGTAACAAACACTCGTTCATTTCGTTTAAATATTAACTAAGTCCAAAATTTCCCGATAATTAAAGGACAAGGAGTTTTACTTATGTTTGAATCACTTAAAGCTGGCGGAATCCTGATGATTCCTATCATTATTTGTGGAATCTGCTCTGTTTTTATTATTATTGAACGTCTCTATTACTTTATAACAATCAAAAAACGAGATGCCCGCCTTATGTATGGCATCAACAGTTCTCTTAAAGCCGGGAACTACGAAGCTGCCGCTGTAGCCTGTGCAGAAGCCGATACACCTACAAGTCAGGTAATCAAGAAGGCTATCGACTGCCGCCGTTGGGATGAAAAAGACCTGAACACTGCAGTTGAATCAGAAATGAATCTGGTTGTACCTAAATTCGAAAAGCTCATTACTCCACTTGGAACTATCGCAAATATCGCAACTCTCCTGGGACTTCTGGGAACAGTTACCGGTAACATCAAAGCCTTCGGTGTTCTGGGTGCCGGCGGATCAATGGGTGATCCAACTCTGCTTGCAAGTTCAATTGCTGAAGCTCTGGTTACAACAGTTGCCGGACTTACAGTTTCAATTCCTTCTCTTATTTTCCATAACTTCTTTGTTTCCCGTGTTAATCACAGAATCGTGGAAATGGAATCAAATGTTACTTCAGTTCTGCTCATGCTGGCAGGCCGCATTTAACTAACGACTGGTAGTAAAACTAAACGAAGGTATTTATGAAAATCAAAAACCGTAACTCCAGAGTTCAGGCCACAATTGATATGACCCCAATGCTGGATATTGTTTTCCAGTTAATTCTCTTTTTCCTGGTATCAACCACTTTTGCAATTGTGCCGGGAATTAAATTGAATCTTCCCCAGAGTACTACTGCCGAAGGAACTTCTCAGCAGGGAATCACGATTTATATCACTGAAACAAATCAGATGTATTTCAATGACACACCTGTTTCAAAAGAAGAACTGAGCCAGGAACTCCTTACGTTTGATACAGGCTCTACAGCCAAAGTTGATTTTCCTGTTTCTCTCGAAGCCGACAGCATGGTTACCAACGGGACTATCGTAGGTTTGTTTGATGTAATCAGAATGAATGGTTACAGCGTTATAAACCTCAGGACAAAATCGCAATAATATCTGGACTCAAAAAAATGATAAGACCACCACTTTTCGGACAAGACAGTTCTCCTCAGTATACAGCACCACGTCTCGCAGCCATGAGTACGTCCGGACTTACTCTGATCTTCATTCTTCTTGTTATCTTTGTTCCTGCTCCAAAACCAAAGCAGAAATATGAAACTGTTCGCATCGTTCTGGATACAACTCCAATCGAAAAAATCGAACTTGAATCAGGCGAACCATCTGCCGCTGGTGCTGAAGCCTCCGCTCCAGTCGTTGAAGAAATTTCTACACCGGAACCAGAACCTGCACCTGCGGAAGCCCCAGCTATAGAAACTCCGGTTGTTCCTGAACCAGTTGAAGCTACGGCTCCAGTGATAAAGGAAACACCAAAACCTGTTGTAGAAAAACCAGTAGAAAAAACTCCGGAACCTAAGACAGTAAAACCTGCTGAAGAAAAACCCATTGTTGAAGAACCAAAGTATACAAAGCGTGAAAATAATGATTGGGTTGGCCGTAAAACAGTTGAAGAACTTATGGCAGAACAGGCTGAAAAAAGACCTGTTATCTCTGAAAATCCAGATTTCGATCCATGGGCTCAAATGGAAGATGTTTCTGGAAATGTACAGTCTACTCCTACTGTTTCCAACACTCAAAGAAAAGTTGAAAATGCTCTTTCTGGATCACAAGTAACAGCCGCTGAAAAAACTAGTGAAAGGCAATCTACTAATTTTACTGGTACAAAACCTCAGGATGAAGATATCGACGAAAACCTCAAAGGTAAATTAGGTAATATCGCAGATACTGTTTACCAGGAAAAAGACTATAGCGGAAGTAATTCAACAGTAAAAATAAAATCCGCATCAGTCGGAGACGGAACCTCTATTTCAATGAATGATGGAACAAGCCGCACCCTTGTAAAACCAAAAAAACCAACAATTCAAATTTCTCCTGAATCTACAAAAGATTTAGGCGTAACGACTACTGTAACAATTATGTTTACTGTTCTTGAAAATGGAACCGTCCCTATTAGCAATATCGTAATTTCTCCTAAAGGTTCTTTATTTGGGGATCTCAAAGATGATATTATCTACCAGATTTCCCAATGGCGATTTGAACCAGGAGAAACCAAAGCAATCGGTTCTTTTGAATACACGATCAAAAAGAATTAATCTTTCTACGAGAAATTATTCAATCTCCCCGAGACACCCTCCTTGTGTCTCGTTTTTATTTAACCAATTTTATACAATCCACACACTTCCTTTTCATTCCACTATCCACCATCGCATCTAACATTCAATCATCTCAATATCCACAATCTCCAACATTTCCTCCCCACAACCCACAACGCTTTTTCCTACAACCTTCCCGAACCAAATCTCCAAATTTCCTTGAACACATCTTTTGAAAATCTCCAACTTTTATTCTAGCATACTAGTATTTAAACAGAGAAATCCCCTATACCATTTTGAAATAAACAAAATATAGTTTAATTAACAAACAAAAAGAAAGTTTTTTAGGAGAAAACAAAAATGAAAAAATCACTTATTTTGGGAATTGCACTGGTGGCAGTTCTCCTGGCATCTTGTGGAACAACAAAAGCTGCTGAAGAAAAGAAACCTGTTGAAGAAGAAAAACCTGCATACGTTTTCACTCCAACAGAAGAAGGAGATATGGATCTTTCTACAGCAAGCTCAGTTGATTACCGCGGACTTAAATTCAACGAAGAAACAGGCGTTCTTTCTTGCAAAGGAATTGAATACTTCCAGGTTCCTCTTGGAGAAGAACTTCCTGCAGGAACAGTTGTTAAAGTACACCTTGTTGGAAAAAACAATGGTACAGTAGGTTTCCGCTGCTGGCTTACAGACAACAACCAGGTTACTCTGGCTGATCCACTTTACCTGGATTGTATCGGTGATGGTCTCCCTGCCGGAGATTTCGATCTGAATTTCGAACTTAATGCTTCAGGAACAGTTGCAAACTTCTTCCTTAAGGGACCACAGTACGGAACAATGATTGACGATATTGAAATCACAAAACTGGTTTTGAACTGGTAGTTTCCAAAGAAATAGATTTTCCCGGGCTTTTAGTCCGGGTTTTTTTTTGGGCTTCCGGCTTCGCCGTCGGGCTGCTCCAGGTTTGCTAACGCGCATTCCTTCGCCTGACATCCTTCGCAAGCTCAGGCTGTCAGGCTCGGAACACTTCGTGCCTTCCGCATCCCTAAGCCAAACTAACGCTCGGTAGGAATTTCTTCAGAATCTGCCTTTTCTTTCCAAAAAAAGAAAGTCAGCAAAAATGCAACAACAAGGCCTACAAACATTGAAGCCATGAACAAACCGAAGCCTTCTCCAAAAAAGGCCACACAGGTCAAAATACTCGGGAACGCAAATGAAACACAATGAGTTCCCGCAAAACCTGTTATAGCTCCACCAACAGCACCGGCAATACAGCCCATAATCATTGGCCAGAAACGGGGAACATTTACACTGTAAAGAGCAGGTTCACTTACTCCCAGAAAAGCGGTAAATCCACTCTGAAATGCAATCTGACGGTTTTCCTTATCCTTTGATTTCAACGCTACAGCAAAAGCTGCCCCTGCCTGTCCATAAACCGCCCCACCAACTAAAGGCAGAATAATGTCATATCCCTGAGTTGCAATATTATTAAGTGCAATCGGAACAATAGCCCAGTGAGCCCCGATTACAACCATAGGCTGAATCAGAAATCCCATAAACGCACCGGCCACAATTCCATTCCAGTCATACAAAATAAAGAACAGCTTTGTAAGACCAGATCCAATCCAGGTTCCCAAAGGTCCAAACAAAAGAAAGGTAAATGGCAATACAATGCACATACAAATTATCGGTTTAGTAAAGCCTTTAATCACATCCGGCAGATATTTCTCACATGGTATTTCAATAAAATGAAGAAGTCCTACAGCCAGTAAAACCGGAATTACACTTGAATGATATACCGCCGTAGGAACCGTAAAACACAAAAACGGGAATGGCTGATTGTGTTCCAGAACTGCCAGGATATCCGGATACAGCATTGCCACCGGAATCATCAAAGAAACGAACATGTCTGTTTTAAAAGTCCGGCTGGCCGTTATAGCCAGAAAAACAGGCAGGAAGTAAAAGAATCCGTCTGATACTGCATAAAAAATGCGGTAAATACCATTTTCAACCGACAGAACGTTAAAAGTCACCAGAAGGATTAAAACACTCTTTATAATACTTGCGGCAGTAATCAGGTTGATTACAGGCATGAAAATGCCCGAAAGTGCATCAACAATTACTTTTCCTATATTTTTTTTCTGATTTTCCATTTTTTCTCCAGAGATATCTTATTTATTGTTTTCAAGGTTTTTATTTGATTTTCAGGGTTCTCAGATATATTTTCTGATCATCTGTAATGCGATAACTTTCAATTGCCTTTTGAATGGACTTATTATGAGTCCAGACATCAAGTTTTCTGTCTTCAATCACTTTTACAGCCGAATCCCACTGTTTTGCCAGAGCCGTAGCAAAATACCAGGCCCGCATCATATTTACATAATATTCATCACTATGAACGGAAATTACCATATCCATATATTCAGGAACAAAAGCTTCATCCAGATAATAAGACATAAGCATATCTACGGCATAACGCAAAGTATAAGTTTCACGTGAAGAAATCCACTTTTTAATCCATGGCAGAAGCTCTTCAGTATGTTTTTTGAAGCATTTTGGATGAGTAGTGTCACAAACAGCCCAGTTATCAATAAAAGGCAGAAATTTATCTTCTCCACGGACTGCTTCATCAAAATCCTTGATTAATTCCAGTAAAAAACCATGAAGAAGGTTTTCTTCATAGTATTTATGAGGAAGTGTATCCAAAAAGGTTTCTATCAGCTCTTTTCCATCTGGATTTACCCTGTTTTTCCATAAATCCCTGGCATAAGTCCTCAAAAGAGGAACTCTGACACCTATAACACTTTCTGCGGGAATATTCGGTATCAGCTTAGCCTGGAAAGCCTGATATTTGGTATCCTGCAAAGAAAAGAGGTATTTCTGTATTTCTGTCATTGGTTTTTACTCCTGAACAGGCTCTTTAAGCTTTGTAACATCTACCCAGCCCGTAAAACCGGAATATTCCCTTACTTTCTCAATAGACATATTATTTTCCTTAGTTTTTTCCTTTTGATTCCATTTCCCGGCGTTCTTTTACCATTTCGCCATATAAAAATACAGGAGACCACAAAACATTGTATTCCGTAAGCATAGCCTTATAAAAAACGGGTTCTACCCTTGATTTACGGTATTCTGCAAGGAAACTATCCAGATTATTACTGTCGAAACCCGCAAAAACAAGGATTTCCCCGGAATTTTCTTCAGAATCATATTCTGCAGGCTTTCCTTCCATTCCCAGTACTCCTGCCAGATCGCCTATAGATTTATGAGCTTCTTCCGGCTTTATCAGACGGAATTCTGCCCCTATTTTCTGGCAGGCAGCAATTACTGCCATATTTTTCATTACGGGAAGTCCAAAAGCCAGTACTTTCTTTATTTTCATTGATTTTCACCCACTCTATTCCCAAATTTACCGATTTGGGAGTTTTTCCGCAAGGAACCCTTTTTTTAATTAACAAACGATTGTTAACAACTGAGTTAAACTAACAAACGTTCATAAATTTGTTTTTATCTAAATTTTGTTTCATGTGAAACACTTTTTCTCCCCTCTTTTACTGTTTCACGTGGAACTTCTCTCTCTCTTGATATTCTGTTTCACGTGGAACACTCAACCCCTTTATTCCCGAGAAATCTATTGTTTCACGTGGAACAAACCCTGAGGTCTTTCCGCTAGTACATCTGGAGTTTACAGGGAGCTTTTCAACTGTTTCACGTGGAACACTGACGGACCTAAATCTTTTATTGTTTTCACCTGGAACATTTTCTTCAACTCTATTTTTATTTCTGGCATTCCCATTAATCACGGAGAAAACACATCTGTTTCACGTGGAACAACTCAAATCCATTCTTTTCTACTCCGTCAAACTAAGCACCTTTATTACGGAAATGTTTCACGTGGAACGAGCCCTGATAAAAACAAAT
The DNA here is from genome assembly GCA_002315375.1 of Treponema sp. UBA1747. GTDB lineage: Bacteria > Spirochaetota > Spirochaetia > Treponematales > Treponemataceae > Treponema_D. Next base: position 28,127 of record DCHR01000027.1, read on the forward strand.
GTTTCATGTGAAACATAATTTCAAAAAACTCTGACGGTCTTTTTCCATGTGAAGCTTCATTGCCTGTATTACGTACTCATTGTTTCATGTGAAACAAGAACTCAACGCGTTCCCAATGTTTTTCGACCAAAATGTTTCATGTGAAACAATTCTAATGAATCGGCTCTACTGTGGAAAACCTTGTTTCACGTGAAACAAGATAATAAAAATTGTGGATAACTCTGTGGATATGTGGATAACTTATAGTCTTGGATTTCTATTAAAGCTGATAGATTTTTTTGTTCCACGTGAAACATAAACAGTAAAAAAAGTTATCCACCAATGTGCATATCTTGTGGATAAATTTCACGTGAAACAACTGGTTTAAAATGAAAAAGCTGACCGATAAAATCGAGTCAGCTTTTGCCTGATGGTTTTACCCAACTATTCGTTTTTTAACTAATAGTTTTCCCTAGTTCTTACATTATCAAATAAATGGATAGATTTGTCAACGAAATAAAGAGCAAATATTGCCTAAATTTCGAAATATGACGTAATTCCTTATAATATAAGGAGTTACGTCATATTTTTATAGATTATTCTTCAGATTCCCCTTCTGAAGATTCATTTTCAACATTTTCTTCAGCTGGAGCATTTTCTCCGGCTTTAGAAGTCTTTTTTTCTGCAGCAGTTACTTTATCAATACCAACCAGGAAGTCAGGTTCAGAAATCTTAACGATCTTTACACCCTTAGATCCTGTTCCCTGCTGGTTGATAGTATCTGCTCTTACGCGAAGAGTTTTACCCTGACTTGTCATGCAGACAATTTCATCTTTGTCCTTACATGTAAGGAGCCCGATAATTTCACCGCGGCCATCTGTATCTCCAAAGATCTTCTGTCCACCGGTTCCCCTTCCGTGTGGATTGAAGTCTTCAAAGCTTACGCGTTTTCCATATCCCTTTTCTGTAAGAAGGAGAATTGATTCACCTTCTGTAACTTTGATAGCACCGGCAATTTCATCACCAGAAGAAAGTTTCATTCCCTTAATACCGGTTGAAGCACGTCCCATTTCGCGAACTCCGTCTTCGCTGAAACGGAGAGCTTTACCACGACGAGTAACCAGAAGAACTTCAGACTTACCATCGGTAGGAATAGCACTAATAAGCTTGTCGCCGTCCTTAAGTTTAAGTCCGATAATACCGCGGGTCTTGGCGTTGCTGAATTCACTTGTCTGAACTTTCTTAACAACGCCGGCAGCGGTGGTCATGAACAGATACTGGTCTTCGCTGAATTCTCTAAGAGCAACTACTGTTGTAATTTCTTCATCAGCTCCAATCTGAATCATGCTCTTAATATGTGTACCGCGGCTGTTCTTTGTAGCTTCAGGAATTTCGTGAACTTTAACCCAGTAAGCTTTTCCGCTACTTGAAATGAACAGGATGTGGTCATGAGTTGAACCGATGAAAAGCTGACTTATGTAGTCATCTTCAATAAGAGTAGTTCCGTTACTTCCGGTTCCTCCCCTTCCCTGTTTTTTGTACTGAGTTACAGAAACACGTTTCAGGTAACCAAGTTTAGAAATCATGACAACCATGTCTTCTTCCTTGATCATATCTTCAACGTTTACTGTTTCTACTTCACCTGAAACAATTTCTGTTTTTCTGTCGTCGCCATATTTTTCAACAAGCTTGTTTGTTTCTTCTTTTACAAGTGAAAGAATCTTTTCGTGATGAGCCAGAAGATCTTCAAGGTAAGCGATGAGAGCTTTGATGTCCCCCAACTGTTTTTTGAGTTCATCAATACGCAGGTTTGTCAGAACACCGAGGCGCAGGTCAACGATTGCCTGGCTCTGTTCTTCATCAAAACCAAATCTTGCTTCCAATCTTGTTTTTGCTTCAGGTTCATCTTTACTTGAACGGATGATCTGGATTACTTCATCTACACAGTCAACAGCTGTAATCTTTGCTTCCAGAATGTGTTCTTCATGTTTTGCCTTTTTAAGATCAAACTGTGTTCGGCGTGTAATTACTTCGTCACGGTGATCAACGAAACATTTAATCAGCTGTTTCAGATTCAGAATCTGAGGACGACCTTTAACCAGAGCCAGGTTAATAATACCGTAAGATGACTGAAGAGCTGTTTTGGCAAAAAGCTGATTCAAAACAATTTTTGCAACAACGCCGCGTTTAAGATCAACTTCGATACGAACGTCATCACCGTGAGAACCATCATTTACACGTTCAATTCCTTCAATTACTTTATCACGGGCAAGTTCACCGATTTTTGTAACCAGGTCTGTTGTGCGGGTCTGGTAAGGAATCTCTGTGAAGATAATTGATTCCTTTCCTTTTGTATCAACTTCAATTTCAAACTTAGCACGGAGCATCAATTTTCCGCGGCCGGTTCTGTAAGCATCTTTGATTCCCTTGCGTCCAAAAATTGTACCGCCTGTCGGAAAGTCAGGACCCTTAACATTTTTCATCAGATCATCAATTGAGATTTCTGGATTATCGATGTAGGCACCAATTGCTGCTCCGATTTCGCGAAGATTATGTGGTGGCATATTGGTTGCCATACCAACGGCGATACCTGTTGAACCGTTACAGAGAAGGAACGGAAAAGCACCAGGAAGAACAGTTGGTTCTTTGCGTGTGTCATCAAAGTTCGGAATAAAATCTACAGTATCTTTTTTGATGTCCTCAACCATTTCTTCGGCAATCTTGGACATCTTGGCTTCGGTGTAACGGTAAGCGGCTGCAGGTGAACCGTCGATACCTCCGAAGTTTCCCTGTTTTGTAACAGGCATGTAACGGAGGGAGAAGGCCTGGCCCAGACGAACCATTGCATCATAAACAGAAGCATCTCCATGTGGATGGTAACGACCGAGTACATCACCGACTACAGTTGCACATTTTTTTGTCTTTCCGCCTGAAGTCAGGTTTTCTTCTGCCATAGCGTAAAGAATACGGCGGTGAACCGGTTTTAGACCGTCACGAACATCCGGGAGTGCACGTTCAACAATTACTGACATTGAGTAGTCAATAAATGATTTCTGCATTTCATGCTCAATAGGAGCTGTTAAAACATAACCACCTTCAGCAGTCTGTGTTTCTTCGTATTTAATATCTTCAATCATAATTATTCCCTAACGATTGGTAGTTGAAAGAACAGTCCCTTTGAAAATAAAAGGGACCGAAATTTATTAAACGTCCAGTGTGGCGTATACAGCGTTTTCTTCAATGAACTTGCGGCGAGGTTCAACATCGTCACCCATGAGAACAGAGAATACCTGATCAGCCATAGCAGCATCAGTAATTTTTACCTGTTTCATTTTGCGGTTTTCAGGAGCCATGGTTGTATCACGGAGTTCTTCCCACTCCATTTCACCAAGACCTTTGTAACGCTGAACTTCTGCCTTGTCGCGGTTTTCACCAAGTTCTTCCAGAGCCTGATCACGTTCTTCATCACTGAAAACAAATTTGCGGTATTTTGCTTTTTTATATTCAACACGATAAAGAGGTGGCATAGCGATATAAACATGTCCGTTTTCAATAAGCTGAGGCATGTAACGGAAGAAGAAAGTCATAAGAAGTGTAGAGATATGAGCACCATCGACATCGGCATCGGCCATGATAATAATTTTGTGATAGCGCAATTTTTCGATATTAAAGTTTTTGCCGATTCCTGTTCCAAGGGAAGCAATAACCGGCTGGAGTTTTTCATTATTGATTACTTTGTGTGCTTCAACTTTTTCAACGTTGAGCATTTTACCCCAAAGAGGAAGAATGGCCTGTGTCTTTGGATTGCGACCCTGTTTGGCCGAACCACCGGCCGAGTCTCCTTCGACGATGTATACTTCACATTCTTCAGGATGTTTAGATGAACAGTCCGCAAGTTTTCCAGGAAGCCCGAAAGAGTCCATTCCGTCTTTGCGGGAAGTTTCTTCCATCTTCTTTTTCTTCAAACGAAGCAGGGCTTCATTAACTGCTTTTTCCAGAACCTGGTTACAGGTCTGTGGGTTCTGTTCAAACCAGAGTGTAAGTTTTTCTTTAACGAGGGAATCTACTACAGTACGAACTTCGGTGTTTCCCAGTTTCTGTTTTGTCTGTCCTTCAAACTGTGGTTCAGGGACTTTTACAGAAATAACTGCTGTCAGTCCGGAAAGAATATCTTCACTCTTAAGTTTTTCAAGTTTTACTTCTTTTCCTTTGGCTGCAGTTTTTGCTTTTTCAACTTTGTTACCGTTAAGCTTTTTGTTGATTTTTTCATTCTTTTCCAAAGCTTTGTTCATAACAAAAGTAATGGCAGATTTGAAACCGTCAAGGTGAGTACCACCTTCGCGGGTATTAATGTCGTTTACATATGAATAAAGTTTTTCTTCAAAACCGTCATTGAATTGCATTGAAACATCAGCAATGATGTCATTCTGTTCACCGGTAACAAAAATAGGTTCTTCAGGAATTACCTTTTTTCCTTCGTTAAGGAACTTGGTATATTCGTTGATACCGCCTTCAAATTTCAGAATCAGTTCTTTTGGATTTTCCAGGCGTTCATCGCGGAAGGTAATCTGGATTCCAGGATTCAGGAAAGCAAGCTCACGGAGACGATCAAGAAGAACATCAAAATCATAAACAATAGTTTCTGTGAAAATTGTAGCATCAGACTTCCAGCGGATAGTTGTACCGGTTCTGTCAGATTTACCGATTTCCTTAACGCCTTCTTTGTTAGGAATACCTCTGGCAAATTTTTCCATGAAAACTTTACCGTCACGGTAAACTGTAGCTTCAAGCCAGTCGGAAAGGGCGTTTACACAGGAAACACCAACACCATGAAGACCACCGGAAACTTTGTAAGTAGATTTATCAAATTTACCACCGGCATGGAGTTTTGTTAAAACAAGCTCCAAAGCTGAAATACCGGTTTTCTTATTGATATCACAAGGAATACCACGACCATCGTCTTCAACACGACAGATATCGTCCTTTTCAAGTGCAACTGTAATATTGTGACAGTATCCTGCCATAGCTTCGTCGATACAGTTATCAACAACTTCATAGACAAGATGATGCAGACCATTTGGACCTGTAGAACCAATGTACATACCAGGTCTTTTTCGAACAGGTTCAAGCCCTTCCAGGACCTGAATATTGTCCGCTGAGTAATTCTCTGCCATGATTTTCCCACCTCATTTTTGACAAATTTTTAAAAATAAAAACTTATAATAAGTAAATAATTATACCATTATTATAGTAAATTTTCAAACTAACGAACGGTTATTAATAAGAAAAAAATTGATCAAATTTGATTAATGTGGAAAAATTCGGGTCTTTCGGTATAATGAAAATATGAGTGAAAATTTGTACAAAGAAGTGTTTGAATACGCACTTAATGAAATACATAAAGAATACAGAAACAACGGAAAGGAAAATGATTTTACACTCTGGTTCAACATGGTATACGAATCAGACACAATCAATGAAATTACAATTTCTGTTGCTTCAGATTTCATAAAATTCCAGAATGAAAAAAAAGGCAATTTTGATATCGTACTGGAAAAAATTAAAAAACTGACAGGCCAGAATCAAATAACTTTAAAAATCATAACAAAGGAAAAAGAAGTTCAGGATGTTTCACGTGAAAACGAACAAATGTTAGTTTCAGTTGAAAAGGAAAAACCTGAAATTTCAGAAAAAACAAATGCCGAAAGGGCAGAAGAGGAAGAAATTAAATCAAAAAAAGTAAAACATCCTTTACTTTCTGAAAAATATACTTTTGACAATTTCGTAGTAGGTGAAGACTGTAAATTTGCCTATAAAGCCTCAATCGAAGTAGCAAAAAATCCAGGACATTACAAAAATCCATTCCTTCTTTACGGAGGTTCAGGTCTTGGAAAAACTCACCTGATGCAGGCAATCGGAAATTATATTTACGAAAATACAGAAAACGAAAAAATCAAAATCTGTTACATGACTGCTGAAACCTTCTTCAACGAATTTACATCTTCATTGAACGGAAAAAAAGCAGACGAATTCCATAAAAAATTCAGAAACAATGATGTTTTCCTTCTGGATGACATCCACTGGCTTAACGGAAAAGTAGGAGCTCAGGAACAACTGTTCTGTGTATTTGAAGCTCTTCATCAGAAGAACGCACAGATGGTTTTTACAATTGACCGCCCGATAAAAGAATGGACAGAAATGAATGAACGTCTTGTAAGCCGGTTAAACAGCGGACTTTCTGTAGACCTTAATCCACCAGATTTTGATACCCGAATTGCAATCCTTCAGAAAAAAATGGAACTTTTTGATAAAAAAATTTCAAACGAAGTAACTGAATACATTGCAAAAAATATTGAATCAAACGTCCGTGAACTGGAAGGAGCTCTGAACAGAATTGTTGAATATGCAGATCTGATGGATGAAGAAGTTACAATCAATGTTGCAAAAGAAGTCCTTAAAGATTTCCTTTCAACAAGCAGCAATGAACATATTTCGATTGAAACAATACAGAAAGTAATTTGCGAAAATTATCAGATTTCTCTTCAGGATATCAAAGGCAAAAATAAAGGTAAAAAATTTGTTGTTCCAAGAATGATTGCTGTTTATCTTTCCAAAGAAATGACTGAATATACTTTTAGTGAAATAGGCAATGAATTTGGTGGAAGAGACCATACAACAATTATGCATGCTCATGACAAAATTGGAGACCAGGTAAAATTTGATCCTTCAATGAGTGCAAAAATTGAAGCCTTCAAAAGAGAAATTAAAGACTATAAAAAGTAATAAAATTTGTGCATAATAATCTGAACAGGTTGTGGATTATTTGTTGATAAAAAATATAAATGTGGAAAAGTGGATAAAAAGTTAATTCAAATATAGCTTTTATCAACACCATAAAAATATGTAATATAAAAAAATAAGTGCGTTATCCACATTATCAACGCCCTTATTATTATTATTATTAAATTTATAAATTTATATATATAATAAGAAATGTGTATAAACCCAGCATTTCAAAAAGGAGAAATATATGAAATTTACATTTGATCGTGATGCAATGATAAAAGAAATCGTAATTGCACAGGAAATCATTACAAACAAAAGTCCTTTGTCAATTCTTTCGAATATTCTTTTGATTGCAGAAAACAATACTCTTACAATCAAAGCTTCTGACAATACACTTAAATATATTTCTTCGATTCCGGTAGACATTCAGGAAGAAGGAAGCACAACAGTTTACTGTGATAACTTCATGAATATTATTTCAAAGCTTCCAAGTGGTGAAGTTGAATTCATTCAGGAAGATTTGAAAGTAACAATCAACTCACTTACAAAAAAATTCAAGGCAACACTTAACAGCCAGGCTTCTGATAAATTCCCTGAAATGGGAAGTTCTGAAAATCTGCCTTTCTTTGAATTACCTGCAAAAGAACTTAAAGAAATGATTCGTCAGACAATTTTCTCTGTTTCTGAAGATCACACAAGAATTTTCCTTACAGGTATTTATTTCTTGAAAAATGATCAGAACCTTACAATGGTTTCTACAGATGGTCACAGACTTTCAATTATTGAAAAAGCAATTGCAAACAATGTTCCGGATTTCCCACCTGCAATCGTTCCTACAAAAATTCTGGCATGTGTTATGAAACATGCTTCTGATGAAGGAAATATTAAAGTTGCAGTTGTTGATAAATCGATTTTTATTAAATTCGGAAATTATGAATTTACATCAAATCTTATTGATGGTCTTTATCCGAACTACAAAAAAGTTATTCCGGAAAATCTCAGTTCTTCACTGGCAGTTTATAAAGCTGATCTTAAAGCTGCTCTGGAAAGGACAACAATCATGGTTGATAAAGCAGTAAGCAGAATTCTTTTCAAAGTTTCTTCAGGTGTATTAAAAGTTATGACTCCTGATTCTTTGAACGGAAATGCTTCAGAAGAAATTCCATGCAGATATGATGGTCCGGATCTTTCAATCGGATTGAACTATAAGTTCATTACTGATCCGCTCAGAGTAATTGATTCAGAATATGTTGTTTTTGAATTTACTCCTGATGAAGATGATGGAAGTGGAGAAAGAAAAGTAACAAAGACTGTAATCATGCATTCTGATCCTGCAGAAGATTACAAGCATATTATTATGCCAATGAACAACTAAGCAGGGAAGAAAGCGACTAACTAACGTTAGTTAATAAAATAACAGGTGGTTTCATTTTTCGGAGCTGCCTGTTTTTCAAAAAATTTTTTCCGCGCAAGCGCGAAAATTTATCAGGAATTGTAAATGCCATTTTTAACTGTATCATTTTACAATTACCGTAATCTGAAAAATTCAAGGATAGACCTCGCCGGCCGCGAGGTCTATTTTGTTGGTGAAAACGGGCAGGGGAAAAGTAATCTTCTGGAATCGTTGTATTATGCAGCTTACGGGATTTCATTTCGTACACATGTAGACTCTCAAATTACCCGCTACAACGAAAAGAATTTTTCGGTGACAGCTTTGTATGATAAAGCCCCCGGCGACACTCAGCAGGTCCGCGTCATTTTTGAAAATAATAAAAAAAGAATCGAAAAAAACGGGAAGAAAATTAACGACCGTAAGGAACTTATAAATACAATTCCTTGTATTCTTTTTTGTCATGATGATATGCGTTTTGCTACAGGTGATCCTGAAGACCGCCGTTTTTTTGTAGACCAGTCCCTGACTCTTTATGATTCACTTTACATCGATGATCTCAGAAATTATAAAAAAATTTTGAAAAGCCGGAACACAATTCTGAAAGAACATAAATATGAACTTCTGGATGTTTATGACCAGCAACTGGTTAATGCAGGATTGATTGTTCAGGCAAAAAGAAAAAAAGCAATTTTCCAGTTTAACCAGATTTTTGGTAAATTATTTGAAGACGTAACAGGAATTCAGAATTTGAAAATCAGTTATGAACCAAGCTGGAAAGAATTGAACGATGGAGTTGCTTTAAGAACTCCTGGTTTTGATGAAGTGCTGGGTCATTTAAAAGTCCGCCATGAGGCGGACAAAGCGATGGAAACAACTTTGTCGGGACCACACAGAGATAAAATAAACTTTGTAAAAGACGGCCAGCTTTTTGTTCAGACTGCTTCGACAGGGCAGTGCCGCCTGATTTCATTGATTCTGAGAGTTGCACAGGCAGTATTTTTTACTCAGACCACAGGTTTAAAACCGGTTCTTCTGATGGACGATGTTCTTCTGGAACTGGACCCTGGAAAGCGTACAAAACTTACTGCTCTTCTTCCTGAATACGACCAGCTTTTCTGTACATTTTTGCCGGGAGAGCCTTATGAAAACTACATGAGAGAAACAACAAAAGTATTTCATGTAGAAAACGGAGAATGGAGCGAGGTCAAAAAATGAATAACATTATCGACGCCAATGAAATGATCAGCAGGGTTTTTTCTAATATCGAAGCTTCGGATATCGATAACGCCAATAAAATCACTTCAATTTGGAAAAAGGTTGTACGCGGAATTAAGAATAACCGGGATGAGCATTACGGAGATAAAATTGCCAGTCATTCGGATGTGGTGGATTTTAAAAACGGACAGCTTCTGATAGAAACGGACCATCCGGGCTGGACACAGGCTATACAGCTTTATTCAAAATTCATTATTCGCGGAATGAATATGAATACGGAAAACTTAGGGGTAAAAGTTGAATCTCTGGTTTTCCGCCTGAAAGGAACGACAACAACACTTTTTAATACCTATGATGAAGAATTGAAAAAGGCTCAGGAAAGGATGAATAAAAAGTCTGATGAGCAGGAAAAAGAGATGAATGCATTTCTTCAGAAATCGGCTTCCATGGGTCCAAAATCAGACAAATCGGAATCAAATGAGGCTCAAAATTCACAAAATGAGCTTCCGCCCGAATTCCTGGCAAAGCTGGCAAGTCTGGAATCTACCGTGTTGACCAATTCAAAAAATAAATGATATATTTTTATACCCCATTTTAAAGTGGTAATAATGGGTGCACTACCGAAATCTTTTTTTATAAATATATAAGGAGCTTAGTATGGCAAAAGGTAAAAGAACATATCAGCCAAGTAAAGTAAAACGCAATAGAAAGTTTGGATTCCGCGCACGTATGGCAACAAAAGGTGGACGTAAGATTCTCGCACGTCGCCGCGCTAAGGGACGCAAAAAGCTGTCTGTAGCTGACGAACACAACAAATACTAATTAGAATCAGTTTTAGGGATGGAAACAGATTTTAATAAAACAGGCTTTTTTACTCGTGATCAGCGGATAAAAAAGCCTGAAACATTTAAAACACTGTTCAAAAACGGAAAAAAGGTAAGTATTCCCGGAGCCCGTCTTTTCTATATGGAAAACGGCCTTGGAATAAACAGAATCGGTTTTCCTTTAAATCGTGGCTACGGTAACGCGGTTCAAAGGAACTTATCAAAACGTTACAGCCGGGAAGTCTATCGTTTATATAAAACACACCTGAACACCGGATACGACATGCTTCTGCAAGTGTATCCAGGAAATGACTCGTTCAACTCGCGGTGTGAACAATTTCGAATATTGTGTCAAAAGGCAGATTTGTTAAAGGATTAGTTTTTCTATGGAGTTCTCTTAAGGGACTTCTTGGAAAAATTTTTATCCTTTTGATCCGATTTTATCAGATTTGTATTTCTCCTTTGTTTCCGCCTTGCTGCAGGTACACACCGAGTTGTTCTGCCTACGCACTGGAAGCAATCAAAAAATACGGACCGATAAAAGGTCTTTATCTCGCAATAAGACGAATATTAAGATGTAATCCTTTTCATGAGGGCGGGTATGATCCTGTCCCATAAAAAATAGAGTTCTCTTTTATTACTCCGGCTGCTCAAAAATGAAAATTATTTTTTGGAGTAAAAAATGGACAAGAATACAATTATTGCAATTGCCTTATCTACACTTGTAATTATTGGCTCAACTTTCATTATGCAGAAACGTAACCCGGGCAGATTTGCACCAGCACAGGCTCCGGTAGAAACAGAAGCTGCTGAAAATGAAGTTACAGATCTGAATGAAACACCTGTTTCAGAACTTTCTTCAACAATGTTTGTTGAAAATGAAACTTCAGAAACTGTTGAAGAACAGACAATCACAATCAACACAAACAAAGCAGAAATCGTCCTTTCTAATAAGGGTGGTGATATCATCAGTTACAAACTGAAAGACTATCTGGACAAAGACACAAATGAAGGAGTTCAGATTTCTGACAGCATCAATGATAAAAACAGAACCTGTGCAGTTTCTTTCGGAAACTCAGACATGCCTGTTTCAAATGAACTGATGAATGTTGAAATGATTGATGATAAAACAATCCTTTTCAAAAAGAATGTAACAGTAAAAAAGAACGGCCAGCTTAAAACTTTCACATTCGGAAAAAAATATTCTTTCAAAGATGATGAAAATGTTTTCAAACTGGATCTTATGTTCCATGGAGATGAAGACTTGAGCTGGATGAACTCTGACGGAGTTGCATACTCACTCAGAAGTGCTCCACAGATTGGACCTCATTTCAATGCAAAACAGAATCGTTACGAAAACCGTCAGATGATTTCTTACAACGGTAAAAAAATGAAACGTCAGATTCTGGGACAGAATGATTTCAAACGCTGGAACAAACAGAATGATTTCATGTGGCTTTCAATTGCTGGAAAATATTTCACAGAAATCATGATTCCAACAAATATCAGCACAATCAATGCAGGTTTCTATTCAACACTGATTGAAAAAGATAACTACGCAAATGCTCAGGCAATCATGGAAAGAAAGACAATGTCTGGTACAGATATTGCAGATACATATTATATGTACTTTGGTCCTCGTGATGAAAAATCACTGGCCCGCTACAACGTAGCAAAGAAAGACAATGGTGATATGTCTAATGCCTGGGGAATCGGCGGATACCGTCTTACAGAAGTTCTGCAGTCCAGCGGATGGCTCAAATGGCTTGAAAGAGCTCTTCAGTTCTGTCTCGAATGGATTCAGAAAGTTGTTAAGAACTGGGGTGTTGCAATCATCGTTCTGACAATTCTTCTTAAAGCTGTAATGTTCCCTCTTTCAAAGAAACAGTCTATGGGTACTCTGGTAATGCAGGATATGCAGCCAAAGATTCAGGCTATTCAGGAAAAATATAAAAACGATCAGCAGAAACTTCAGGCTGAAACAGCAAAGATCTACAAAGAAGCCGGATACAGTCCATTGAGCGGATGTCTTCCAATGGTATTCCAGTTCCTGGTTCTTTTTGCAATGTACAACCTGTTCAACTATAAATTTGAATTCCGTGGTGCTATGTTTATTCCTCACTGGATTGAAGACCTTTCTTCTGGTGACAGCGTTTGGAATATGCCGTTTACAGTTCCTTTCCTTGGATGGGATCAGCTTCGTCTTCTCCCAATCATCTACACTGTAACTCAGCTGTTCTACGGAAAAATTACACAGTACGGTGGACAGGCTCAGACACAGCAGAATGGAATGAACATGAAGTTCATGATGTATGGTATGCCAATTATTTTCTTCTTCCTGTTCTACAATGCTCCATCAGGACTTCTGATTTACTGGACAATTTCAAACCTGTTCCAGATGATTCAGCAGATTGTAATCAACAAGATGATGGCTGCAAAGAAAGCAGAAATGGCTGCCAAAAAAGCAGGACCAGTTCAGAAGACTCTGCCACCAAAAAACAAAAGAAAATAATTAATTTGAAATTTTTTTTATAAATATAGAGGTAATCAAAATGACTTACGAGTTTGAAGCAAAAACAGAAAAAGAAGCTATTGAAATGGCTGTAAATGAGCTTAGACTTGAACGTGACCAGTTTGATGTTGAAATTCTTGAAACACAGAAAAAATCGATTTTCAACAAAGGTTATGTGAAGATTCGTGTTCATACATTAAGCGAAGTTCCAACAGCAAATAAATCTGAAGAAGACCGCGATTACGACGAAAGACCACGTGTAAAAATTGATCCTGTTCCACAGGGTGAATTCGAAGAAAAGCTTGTTACTTTCGTAAAAGAAATGGTTGAAAAGATGGGTTACGATGTAAACGTGGAAATCACTTATCGTGAAGACAAAAAAATCGGAATCAGAATGGATTCTTCTTTCTCTTCAATTCTTATCGGACGCAAAGGAAAGAACCTGGATGCTCTCCAGCTTCTGGCAAACATTTACGCCGGTCGTCTTGGACATGAAGAAATCCGCGTAATTCTCGATACAGAAAATTATCGCCTTCGTCGTGAAGAAACACTTGTTCGTCTGGCTTACAACACAGCTGACAAAGTTCGTTCTTCACACAACAGCATTCTTCTTGAACCAATGAATCCGTTTGAACGCAGACTTATCCACACAACACTTAATGATATTCCTGATGTTGAAACAAAAAGCGAAGGAGACGGTTTATATAAACAGGTAAGAGTTTTATATAAAGGAATTCGCTAATGAAAAAAATTAAAAAGATTCTGCTGGCCGCTCTGGTAATTCAGTTTGGCTGCAGTCTTTTTGCTCAGACTAATCTGAAGGATATTATTCCTTCGGAGATTTATGAGCAGGTTATTTCTGAGGGAGCTTACAAACAGTTCAATCAGGATAACGATAACGATTATCATGTTCTGCCAGATTGTGAATATTCGGATTTAATCAGATCAAACCGGGTTCCCTCTGACGGAACGAAAATGATTGCTGAACAGGTTTACGTGGTAAAAAAAGCTGATCTTAAAAAAACAAGATCATATGAAAACGGAGAACCTGACATCAAAGATGCGGCAGAAGTTTTTACCAGTCTTTCAAAAATGAAGGACGTAGTGTATTACTCAAATACGCGTCGTAAAGATATGCTTCTTTACAAAATTGTTTCTTATATCGAAAGCCTGGAAAATCCGGTAGAAAAAAAAGATTTGAAACTGAGAGAAGCAGACGGTGTAACAGATTATTTTCAGATGCATGACGCTTCTTTCGGACTAAATCATTTTTCCGTGAAGTATCATCAGAATGATAATACTTTATACGTTAATGTTATGAACCTGGATGATATGGGTTTTGCAGGCGTTAAAGGTGTAAGGGCAAAGGATCTGATAATTAATTATCTTATTATTGATTGTGGGGACAACTTTGTTTTGTATCTGGGTACAGATATTAAAGTAATGAAGGTTCCGGGAATGAAGACCAAAATAACCAAGTCTTATAATGCCCGTCTGACTGCAATTTATAATTGGTTCAAATTACAATTCTAATTTGGGCACAGGAGATATTATGAATATTAAAAAAATTTTAACAGGTGCATTAATGGCACTGGTAATTTTATCTAGCGGCAGTTGTGCAGGCAAAAAATCGCCGGCAAAAAAAGCTGCAGGGAGTAATGGAATGGACGCACTGAAAGGAAAAGAAGGCGTTTTTGCTGTAATGGAAACAGAAAAGGGAACTATGGTTCTTGAACTTTTTTACAAGGACACTCCTCTTACTGTAATCAACTTTGTAGGTCTTGCAGAAGGAACTCTGGATGCCGCTAAAGGTCAGCCATTTTACAATGGTCTGAAATTTCACCGTGTAATCAAAGATTTCATGATTCAGGGTGGAGATCCAAAAGGTAACGGAACAGGTGGCCCTGGTTACAAGTTCCCTGATGAATGGTGTGATAAATATTCATTCGATGGTCCAGGATACCTTGCTATGGCAAACTCTGGTGCCAACACAAACGGAAGCCAGTTCTTTATTACACATGTTCCAACAAGCTGGCTCAATGGAAAACACACAATCTTCGGAAAAATTCTTGAAGGACAGGATGTTGTTGATTCTGTAGAACAGGGTGACACTATTATGGATCTTAAGATTGTTCGTCAGGGAAAAGATGCTGAAAAATTCACAGCAACACAGAAAGACTTTGACCAGGCTGTTTATGATGCTGCAAAACGTGCTCAGGAAGCAAAAGAAAAGGCAATGGCAAAAGTAACTGAAGGCTGTAAAAAATCACCTGAAGGAATTTTCTACAAGGTTCTTGAAAAAGGAAACGGAAAGAAAGTTGGTCAGGGAAAAAATGTAACTGTTGGTTACAAAGGTTACCTTGTTGACGGACAGATTTTCGACGCTTCACAGGAATTCCACCCACAGGGACACGAACCACTTGAATTCAAAACAGCAGGCGGACAGATGATTCCTGGATTTGATATTATGGTTCAGGACATGGAATACGGTGAAACTCGTACAATTATTCTTCCACCTGAAATGGCTTACGGAGACTATGGTGTTCCACAGGCAGGTATTCCTGGTGGAGCATACATCTGCTTCGATGTAAAAGTAATCAAATAATTTTGACGATAAATTAGGGAAAGGAAATAAAAATGGCAGATAAAGAATTATGTCCTTGTGGTTCAGGAAAAGCTTACGGCGAATGCTGTGAACCAATCATTAAAGGAACAGTAAAAGCTCCAACAGCAGAAGCATGTATGAGAGCCCGTTATACTTCATACGTAAAACATGAAATTGATTACATCATCAGTTCTTGTGAAGAAGGTGAAGGAATTGCTGAAATTGACAGACAGGCAACAGAAGACTGGAGCCGTCAGTCACAGTGGAACGGACTTAAAATTATCCGTACAGAAAAAGGTACAGAAGCAGATGATGAAGGTATCGTAGAATTCACAGCTGATTACACTCTGCATCAGATGCATGATGTTCACCACGAAGTTTCTGGATTCAAAAAAATCGAAGGTGAATGGAAATACGTTGCAGGAAACGTTATTCCAACAACAGTAGTTCGCGAAGGTGCAAAAGTTGGTCGTAACGATCCTTGTCCTTGTGGATCTGGAAAGAAATACAAGAAATGCTGCGGTAAATAATTCTGATTTTTGAGCAGTTAAAATCCCGGTTACTTGATAAAAAGTGCCGGGATTTTTTTTGGGGTGACGAGAAAGGGAGACAGTCTCTGTAACCAGGGAAAATGCGGAAAAGCAATTTGACATTATTTAAAAAAATGTCATAATAGAACAAACAGGTAAATTATGAAAGTAGTAACAGGTTTTCATGCCATTGAAGAAAAAATTCTTGCTTTGGCTAAGTCAAAAGCAAATCCAAAAGATTTCGAAATTTTTTACAGCAAAGCAGGACCACGCGTAAAAAAAATTATTGAAGAAGCAAAAAAGAATGGAGTTGCTGTATCACAGTGTGATGATAAAACTCTTAATTCGAAAGTTGCTGAACTGGATGAAACACTTCAGGATCATCGTGGAATTGTGCTTGAATTGAAAGGCGAATCTGGAAAACAGAAGAACCTTGTTGATTTTGATGAATGGCTTAAAGTGAATGCGTCTGAAGAAAAATCTACTGTTGTAATTCTGGACCGTGTAACAGATCCTCATAACGTGGGTGCAATTATCCGAAGCTGTGATCAGTTCGGTGCAGGTCTGGTTGTTCTTCCTGAAAATAATTCCAGTACAGATATTGGAAGCGAAGTAATTTCGCGCAGTTCTGCCGGCGCTTCAGCCTGGGTTCCGGTTACTATTGTGAACAATCTGGTTCGTGTTGTAGAAAAACTTAAAGAAGCAGGGTACTGGGTTTATGGTGCGGATGCAGGTGGAGTTAATCTGACACGCATAGAATTTCCTGCCAAGACTGTTCTGATTATGGGCAGCGAAGGTTCGGGAATGGCACGCTTACTTGAAGAAAAATGTGATACAATTGTATCTATACCAACATGCGGAAAAATTGACAGTCTTAATGTTTCAGTTGCCGCTGGGGTTCTTTTATATTCAATCTATGCAGGAGGTAATAAATAATGTCACATCAGGATGAAGTTGCTGCAAAGGCAGTAAGAAAATCGACATTAGCATCACTTAAAGTAAAAAAACAGGCACGCCTTAGAAAATTAAAGGACGACTATGAAGCAGAAGTTCGCAAGGTAAATATTGAATATGCAAAAGAACCTGAAAGACTTAAGGCAAAGTATGCCGCTGATGAATATGCAAAAACAGAAAGAGCAAAACGTCGTGCTGCAAAGAGAGTAGCCAACGAACAGAAAGCTATAGATATGGTTAATTCTCTCAGACCATATTCTCTGGCTGAAGACATTGCTTCTGCAATTATCCAGGGACTTGGTGCTGCAATGGCAGTTGTTGTTCTGGTACTTTTTGAAGCAATCGTAGTTGAATCACTTACAGATTATAAAAATCTTTCAATTGTTATTTATACTATTCTGGGTTCAACAACAATTTCTATGTACATCTTTTCTGTATTGAGTCACTCATTAAGAAACTACATAGCAAAAGAAGTTTTCAAGAGACTTTCTCATTGTTTTTCTTTCGTAATGATTGGAATGGCTTACACCGCATATACACTTACAAAAATCCAGGGAGTATTCGGATGGATTCTTTTTGGTTTTGTTGTAGGTGTTGCTCTGGTAGGTTGTGTTCTTTATGCAGTTTTCGGAACAAGATTTGAAAAAGGAATTATTCCTTTCTATGTTATTTCAGGATGGGCAGGTCTTGTTGCAGCAAAAGTTCTTTATTCAGTTTTGTCTGCTGACAGCTTCAGAACTCTGGTAATTGCCGGAGTACTTTATGTAATTGCTTTGATCTTCTACTCGCTTAGAAAAATCAAGTGGATGCATTTTATCGGAAACTGTGTGATGCTGATTGGAAGTATCTGTTTGTTTATGTCCATTATTTTCAGTGTAGTTAATCTGTAAACTGATTTTTGAAACTTAAATCAAATCCTACAGTCCCGAAGAGTAAAACAAAGAAGTACCTTTTGCGAGGGTAAGCAGCTTTGTAAGTGGAACTTCAAACTGCTGTTTCTCTCCGGCGGCAGAAATACAGGTAAGACTGATATTGGAAGTGCCGATTTCTTTGATTGCTCCTTCACCGTAAAACGAACCTATTGTTTCGAGGTATTCTTCATCGGTCATTTCTTCGTCATTGAAAACCGGTGCAATCAGAAGGTCCAGAACATTTACAATTTCGGCGTCTGCTGATTTATAAAAATTCATAAGGATTTCGGGAGAAACGCGGACAACTACGTGGTTTTTTGATTCCAGAAGAAGTCCTGAAGTGAATAAAAAGGTGTTTTTTGGGGCAATAAAGCTGGTTTTTAAAGCCACGTCGCTGGGAGCCTGTACAGCGACGTTTTTGAAGCCGTCAGTATAGAAACTCTGTTTTATGCCGGAAACATCAAATAAAGGGCCATTTTCGCCCTCTGAGAAGGTTTTTAACATGCTCTGAAAGAATTCACCGCATTCACCGTTAAATGAAACCTCTACAGAACCGTCTTTTTGGGCAGTAAGCACGATTTCTGATTTGCAGGAAACCAGTGCCATAAGGGAGAAACCTGCAAGAATTGCAGTAAGTATTTTTTTCATTTTGATAATCCTTATCGGATTTTTAAGAATATTCCGATCAAAACTGTTGTAATCAGAATCTGCATCATTACAAATTTCAAAAGTACCTGGGTTGGAGACCAGCCTTTGTTGTTTCTCATGTGATCATGCAGAGGGAATGTGATTTTGCTGAA
>DCHR01000027.1:46683-62713 GCA_002315375.1 Treponema sp. UBA1747
AAGTCCCATTCCGCCGTTTACAAAAATTATTGATGATGTTGCAAGAATCATGAATGGATTTCCACAAAGCATTACACATGCACCAATAAAATAACCAAGAGCGCGGCTGCCGGCATCACCCATAAGACATTTGCTTGGGAATGCATTATGCCAAAGGTAACCCATTACAACTCCGGCCAGTGCGAAAAGCATGGCACCCCAGCGGGCTCCGTCTTCAATGTGAGGAACCAGCAGGTAAGCTGAAATGTTTGTGTGTCCTAAAATGAAATAGAACAGCGCTCCTAAAGTAAACAACGCAATGAGTACTAAAGTTGCAGAAAGTCCGTCAACTCCGTCAGTACAGTTTGTTGTATTGATTGAAGTCCAGATCATTATGGTTGTGATGATAATATAAACAATCTGATTTACGACAACCTGATGTGTAACGAATGGAAGCCAGAAATAAACGTTTCCATCTTCAGAAGAATTTTTTGCCCAGTAGTAAAGCACAAAAGAAGTGGCAACTGCGATTACAAGATCCAGAAGAGCTTTACGGTATTCACCCCAGCTGGTTACGCTGCGGTCATCAAGGAAACCTGTAAGCATTGTAAGCCAGGTAAGGGCGAGAACCAGAGACTGGTAAAGATTCATAGGGAGGAAAAGGAAACAGTCAATTACAAAAAGAGTTATGAAAATAGAACCTGTTCCTGTTGGTTTACCTTTTGCTGCTGCAGCATTGGCTGTAAATTCGCGTCCGCGGTCGTGAGGCATAATGTTATAGAATTTCGGGATGAAAATACGTGCCGAGAAAAAGCCTGCGTAAAGAACGACAGCAATTAAAACTGCATAAGATGTAAGAAGTCTGGCTGGTCCCCAGAACTGCTGAAGATACTGTCCAAGATAATAAAGCATAATGATTCCCCTCTAAATTAATGCTTAATATTTTTAATAATTTGTATGTGTTATTCCTGTAAAGACCATAGCAACATTGTGCTCATTACAGTAATCAATTAATTCCTGATCTTTTTCGTTTCCGCCTGTCTGAAGGATAGCTTTTAATCCTTTATCAATAAGTTCTTTTATCGGGTCACAAAGTTCAATGTTTGAATCTGAAATAAGAACATCGGCAACAACATTGTCTTCAGTCGGATTCATTTTGAAAGTCTGTTTTGATTCAAACAGAACAGTTCCCAGACTTTTAAAGCGTGAAGTATAACCGGAAGCAAGGCCTACGATTGAGTTTCCTTTGACACAAACATTGGCATAGGAAGAAGCGCTTTTGGCAATGTTTAATCCGAAGGCCAGCTGATCGCACTGTTTCTGTGTTGGACGTTCCTTTGTTGGAATGGTCCATTTATCAAAAAGTTTTTTGTAATTGTCCTGAACGATAACACCACCATCCAGAACACTTGCATCAAAGCTGGAATTGGCAGGTCTTGTAGCTGAAATCAGCCGGATTTCTTTTCGCTCTGAAAGAAT
This sequence comes from Treponema sp. UBA1747, assembly GCA_002315375.1. Taxonomy (GTDB): domain Bacteria; phylum Spirochaetota; class Spirochaetia; order Treponematales; family Treponemataceae; genus Treponema_D. The sequence goes on from DCHR01000027.1 coordinate 48,142, forward strand.
AATTTTTGCTTCTTCTGTGAAACCTGGTGCAACAACTGCTACGAAATTGTGCTTCATAATTTCTGAAGCAGCGTCTTTATCAATGACTGCGCTGCAGGCAATTGTTGAATGATTGTTAGAATCATCATCGTAGCTGAGGGAGTTTTTGAAAGACCCGACAACGTTTGTGTCCAGTGAAGCTCCAACAACAAGGCGATATTTTACAATCATTGTGTAAACAGTACCGGTTAAAGGAGTGAACTGAGTTACGTATGGATATCCGTCACAGGTTTCACTTTTTACTGATGAAGAACCTTTAAGGTTGTCATAGAGAGAACAAATTTGATTCCAGGCAAAAGAAGTGTCTGAAAGAATCTGATGTGTTAATTCTTTTCCCTGAAGTTTTTTGAAACCTGCCAGAGAACCGCCGTCACTACCCAGCTGATAAACAACGGCTTTTTGATTTTCGTTTTTACCATGTTTTAATTCAAAGGCCTTTTTGTAAGGCATGGTAAGGTAACGCAGGTAAGATTTCATTCCGAAAGGATTGTTGAAAAGAATAGCAGAAGCATTTGCAGAATCGTAAGCAGAAATAACATTCAGTGCTTTTCCGGCAAGATACATTCTGAAAGTCTGCTGGATGCTGTCTGTCCTGATTTCTATGAGGGCTTCTTTGTAATCTGCCGGGTCTGTCAGAATGAGAACGTTGGAATAGTTTGTGCAGCAGTTTCTGATAAGGGTTCCACGGAATGAAGAAAGAGCCGGAGTTCCGACACCCATTTTTGGAATTGCTTCGAAGGTTGCTTCCAGAGGGTCGAAATTCACGCAGACAATAAAGTAGTTGTTTTCTTCATCAGGATTTTCAAAAGGAGTATCAATTCCGCTGGTTTTGGTTCTGAGAATTTTTTGAACCAGAGATCCGGAATCCCCAATGTTTCTTGGGGCTAAATCAAAGGCATGTTCAATCTTGAAAGAAATACCATTTTCTTTCAGAATTTCAGCAGTTTTCCCGTTGGAATATAAGGCCCAGCCTGATTTTTCCAAATAGGTTGCCAAGTCTAAAATTCCTTCATTATTCTCGCAAAATAAAATGGCTTTCTTAATCATTCTGTCATTTTAACGCAATTAAATGCATACTTCAATCAAAAGCGAAATCTCACTAAAATACAGGTGTTATGAAAATCACAGCAAAAAATACAAAACTGACCGGGAATATTACTGTTCCGGGGTCAAAAAGTCATACAATTCGTGCCCTGATTCTGGCTTCCATGGCCGAAGGAACTTCGCACATAAAGAACCCGCTTCCAAGCAACGACTGTCTTTCCACTGCAAAGGCAATGAATCTGATTGGTGCAAAATGTGAATATCCGACAGACAATGCAGATTTAATGTGGACAGTCGAAGGGGCTGGAAAAAATCTGAAGATGCCTGACGAAGGGACAATCGATGTAGGAAACTCAGGTTCCCTTATGTATTTTCTTTCACCGGTTCTTTCCACTCTTAAGGGTAAAGTAACTTTTACTGGTGATGAATCAATTTGTTCACGTCCGGTCGGACATCTGCTGGATGCACTGAATCAGCTGGGCGGGAAAGCTTCAAGTTCAAACAACAATAAACCTCCTTTCACTGTTGAAGGGCCCATTACAACAGACAATGTTTTAAAAACAGACGGAAAACTTTCACAGTATATTTCAGGAATCATGATGGCCACTCTTCGCATGAAGGGAACTATGAAAATGGAACTGGCCACTCCTCAGGAAACACCTTATCTGACCATGACAAAAATCTGGATGGACCAGGTAACAGGAGAACCAAGTCATGTTTCAATTTCTCCTGATTTCAAAAATGTAAAAGTTGAAGGACCTGCTGAATATAAAGGCTTCGATACAACGATTCCTTCTGACTGGGAAGGTGTTGCATTTCCTTTGATAGCTGCCCTTATTACAGACAGTGAAATTTCAATCGACAATGTGGATACCGGTGAAAGCCAGGGAGACAAAGCAATTGTTGATGTTCTTAAATCAGTTGGCGCTGATATTCATTACGAAGGAACAAGTCTGATTGTTCGTGGAGGAAAAAAACTTTCTACAAAAAATCTTCCTGAAGGAAAACTGGTTGTAGATATGGCTTCCTTCCCTGATGCCATTTGTGCACTGGCTGTAATAGCCTGTTTTATCGAAGGTACCGTTGAGCTGACAAATGTAGAAATCTGTCGCAAAAAGGAAACAGACCGCGTTGTAGCAATGTGCAGTGAACTTTCAAAGCTTGGTGCAAAAGTTGAAGATGCGGGCGAATCAATGTTCATTTACGGAAGTGAATGCAAAATGCACGGCGGAAAAGTTGAAAGCTATAAAGACCATCGAATTGTAATGAGTCTTGCCTGCTGTGGACTGGGGCTTCCGTCAGGTGAAGAAGTGGAAGTTGCAGATGCAGAATGGTGCAGTGTAACTTTCCCGAACTTTGTTGAAGCGATGAACGGCTTGAATGCGCAGTTTACAACTAAAGATTAAAGGCTGATAAATGTAAAAGATGAACCGGGCTTAAAAGTCCGGTTTTTTTATGCAGCAGGACCCGAAATCAGTAAATACGGTTTTGTTTAAGTGATGTCTGAAAAATGCCGAAACTATAAAGGGGATATATGTTTTATGATTAAAATGATGAAAAAACTCTTTATTGCAGGTTCTCTCATACTGGCAGCCTTTGGTCTTTTTGCCGAAAACAATTCTTTTGGAATACCTGATTCTTCTGAAATCAGAAAAGATATTTATGAAACCTGGCTTGATGCGTCACTTATAACTGTCCGGAATAATGTTCCGGAGATTTTATCGAATATTTCAGGCCAGAAATTTCAGGTAAGGCTTGAAGAATCTGAATCGACTTTCAATATTTTTGTTTCGCCTCGTATGCTGATGAATGTAGATTTTGTTTCGGACAGCGGAATTGTAACAAAGGAACAGGAAGTTTATCCTGGTGATGCGGCAGGAAGCTGGGTTTTGATCCGCAATAAAAAAGACGGAAAACCAATACGCGTCCGTTATTATTTTGTTTCAAACAGCGATGTTTATATTCAGTTTTCACCTTACAACCGAACCTCCGTTTGTGATCTGGTAATCTTTGGAAATTACGCAGTAAAAAATGTTCCGACTGGAGTTCCTTTTGAAAAATTCTACACGGCAAGTTTTTCAGAAGTTCAGAAAATCACACAGATAAATGTTCCATGGAAATATGTAACCTGCGATCCGGAAATGTATCACAGTGTTCATCAGATGGCAGCCGTAATTCGCGAAAAGCTTCCGGGTTTGATTTATTATCCGACCGGAATGATTGATGAGAACAATAAAACTGTTGATTTCATAACAGGTGATGAAATCCGTTTAATTTCAGATGAAGAAAAAATCCCTCTTTCTTCGGCAGGATTTTTGAAATGGGTTGCAGACGGCCTTGTTGAACCGATTGCCGGAAGCAAGCTGAAAAGATATCCCCTTTTAAGTCAGACAGTTGAATACAAAGATATCGGTTACCAGGGAATTTTATCAAATGAATTTTCACTTTCTTTTGCCCTGGATTTTGTCAGAAACTTAAGTTCCGCAGTTCTTTCGGTAAATACCGGAATGGTTTATAAATTCAATGAATCTGGAGTTGATGTTACAATCGAACCTTTTGCAACCGGGCTCACAGATAATGGACTGGTAAATACAGTTACTTTCATAAATGACTGCGGATACAGTGCCGGAGTTTTGAAATCACTTCTTTATGTTCTGGCAAACACAGAACCGGGAATAATTTATTTTGGTGCAATCCGTGAAACAGATTATAGAACTCCTGAAGTAAAGGTTTTCAACAAGAATGTGATTCTCATGCCTTACTTTGAAACAACCGGATTATTTAATTGTTATGTATTTATGGACGGAACTGAAATGTCTTTATCGGAGTTTATCAGACGTTACAAGGACGATTATGTGTATTTGACAAGGGTCCGTTCAAACGATAGGTTTTTCCCGGAATAAGCTATGAAAAAAGAAATAGTATTAATTTCTCTTGGACTGGTTCTGATGCCGGTCTTTTGTGATGATATTTCTCAAAATCTGAATAAGCTGAATGCAGCAAAACTTCTTATGGAAGATGGAAATAAAAATCTTCTTCAGACAGCTGATGTTCAGAAAGAAAATGCAAAGACTGCTCTGGGTATTTTACAGAATGTAGAGATTCAGCCGGAAGCAGAAAACTTTGAAAAAACATATCTGGTGGTTTGTGCAAAAGCAAATCTGGTTTTGCAGAATTATGAAGAAGTAAAATCTCTCTGGAATAAAGCAGAAGAAATTGGAAATGAAGTTTATTCCGAAGAACTGAAATATTTTGCAGCCTGTGCTTTTTTTCAGACGGAAGATTATGCGAAATGTATAAAACTTCTGCAGGAAGAAAAACAGGATAATGAAAACAGAGTTTATTATCAGGAAAAAAATCTTCTGGCTTCGGCTTATTTCAAAACCGGAAATTATTCGGAAGCCGGAAAGATTTATGAGTTCCTGAAACAGAATAATCGCCTGGGCATGGAAAACAGTCTGGATTATTCCAGAATTCTGTACAGGCAGAAACAGTATAAAAAAGCATCTGAACTGCTTCTGGGAAATGAAAGTGAAGAAGCGCTTTTACTTCGCGGAGCCTGTGCATTAAGCCAGAAAAATTATGGGGAAGCGGCTTCATTTTACGGAAATCTTTATTCCGTTAATTCAGATAATCTTGAAGCCCTGTATTACAAAGCCTATTCGGAATACAAAAGTTCCAGATATACAGATTCGGGAAGAGATTTCGAACTGTATGCCAATAAAACAACGGATCAGAAACTGGGACTGGAAGCCTGCCGTTATGCAACTCTCAGTTATCTGCTTATAAAAAATTATGGCAGCGCGGAAGTTTGTGCAGAAAAATATGTTGAAACTGCTGTCAGTGATTCAGATAAAGAAAAGGCAATAATTCTTCTGGGTGATATTTATTCTGACGAAAAAAAATATGACCAGGCCATAAACCTTTACAACAAATATGCAAAGCAGAACAAATCCTATTCTGCAAAATGTATGTACAAAATGGCAATTATTCATGCAAATATCGAAAACTATGTAACAGCAAGCGATACATTTGCACAGCTTTATCAGAAATATCCGGTTTCTAAAGAAGCAGAAGAATCACTATTTAGAAGCGGAGAGGTACTTTATCTTTCTTCACAATATGAAAAAGCTGCACCAAAACTTAAGAATTATTCGGAAACTTTCAACAAAGGAATTTATACAAATACTGCAATGTATTATGAATTTGATTCCTATGTGAAAAGCAAAGATATAACTAAAGCACTTTTGACAGGCAATAAAATTATCTCCCAGCACGGAGATTCCGAATACCTGGATTCCGTTCTGGACACTCTTTACCAGGTTAATTATGAAAGGGGAGATTATCGGAGTGCCCTGGAGGCAGCTGAAAAACTTGCTGACAGAAAAGGTCATAATGATTCGTCCCTTGAAAATAAAATCTCTTACATGAAAAGAATTCTTGGTGGAGACAACAAGGAACTGGTTCTGGCAGAAGCAGATTTTGAAGCTGCCGGAGGAAAGAGTACTCTGGAAGGCCGCGATAAGGGAACCGTTTATGCAAAACTTCTTTTCCAGGATTCAGAAACAAAACTGAAGGGAATAAAACTTGCCGGTGAACTTCTGGCAATTCAGGAAAAAGATATTGTAAATGAACGTGAAAGTGCAGCCGTTAATTCTTTGATTCTGGCAGAATATTTTTATGAAGAAAACCGTAAGGCCGAGGCGGCAGATAAATATTTGAAGGCAGCAGAATATTCCAGAATGAATGGTGACAGTGAAGTGGCCGCTTTCAGTTTGTATACTGCGATTGAATGTTTTGTTCATCTTGGAAAGAAAGGTGATGCAAATGAAACCGCAGCTCTTTTGAAGCAGCTTTATCCCGACAGCAAATATTCTTCTGCTGTAAGGAGTCTGTTGAAATGAAAAGAATAAACTTCAAAGAAAATATAAAAGGGATTATTTTTCTGACGGCATTTGTGGCTTCAGCAAATTTAATCTTTGCTGAAAACAAGGATGGAATTTATCTTCCGGATATAACCACAGTTGTTGAGGATAATTCCGAAGCTTTGATTCCGGAAATTCCAATGATTCTTTCTTCGGTAATTGAACTTCCTGAAGGAACTATTTCGGATCAGGTGATTCTGGCAGTGGTTGAAGAACCAGTTGTTGAGCCGGAAGTTTTGCCTGAACCAGAACCAAAGCATGAATACAATATCGAAGGAACTCTTGGCGGGGGCTTTCCTGTCAGCTTTAAAGGTTCGCTTTTTTTGAGCAGCGCAGATGAAAATAATCCTTTTAATCTGGATGTTCTTTATGATTCACATACAAATTATGCAGGACATCTTCAGTTTGAAGGTTTCTATGACCGTTTATTTTCTGTAAAGGGAGAAAAAGATTTCCATTCTGAAGACGGAAAAAATACCTGGCATATTGATGGAGCTTTCCGCGATACTGAAAACGGACTTCAGGGACTTTCAGATTCGGCTTTTTATAATATGACAGACGCTGCAGGTAAATTCAGCTGGACAAGAGTTCTTCCAAAAGGCTTTGAATTCAAAACCGGCCTTGAAGCTGATTTATACAATCGCAGCGTTGAAAGCTTAAGTGACAATCTTTTTGCAGAACTTTCACCTGAACTTCAGTTTGGCTGGTATTACAAAGATTTCCAGGCCTTCCTGAAAGGAAATTATAATTTTGAATATGGATTGGGAACAGCAGTTCATCGCGGTTACACCGGATTTGAGGCAGCCTGGCAGAACAGCAATGTAAAGCTTTTGGGAAATGTGGGAGCAGTTTTCGGGAATAAAATCGGAAATCAGAATATTCTTGTTCCTTTTACAGTGGGAACAACAGTTCATTTTCCTGTGAAATTCTCTGAAAAAGAGGTTGTGATTTCGGCTGAAGGCGGTATGTCTTCTAAATTCAACAAGGCTTCCTCTTTGGAACAAAATAACCTTTTCAGCGCTTTATCGGCTGATCCGGAAGGAATTGCAGTAAATAACCGCGAAGTATCTGACTGGTATGGAATTGTGAAATTCAATCTTCCTGTAAAATCCTTTATGGGCCTGAATGTAAATGTGGAATACAGAAAAACAGCCTTTGATAACGGCTTTATTCAGGCTGATTATTCCGATCTTCCTGCGAAAGGCTTATATGGATTTGATTCTTATAATCGCCAGCTGATTCATTCAGAAGAAAATATTCTTTTTAGTATGAAAAATTTTGATATTTCCTTCGGATGGAAATCAAATTTCGATTTTGTGCCTTATTCTGAAAATGAACAGCTTATTTCTACAAAAATCGGATATAACGCTGATATGTGGGATGCCTGCGGAAAACTGGAAATACCTCTTATTTCAGCCGATTCTACCCCGATTCTCGGTTTTGAAAGCTCTGTAAAGCTTAATTCGGCATTAAGAATTGCTATAACCCTAGAAGATACAGTAAAATTGATACAGGGACAGACAAGAATTTCTGTCGGACAGTATGCTTCCCGCAGCGGAAGAGCTGGTTTACTTGTTAAATTTAATTATTGAGTTATTTTATAGAAATATATGTAACTAAAAGGGAATTGGTTTGTTAGATAATATGGAAGGTCAGGAGAAAGTGGAAACTGTACAGATTAATGCTGGAACTCCTTCTGATTTCAAAAAGATTTATGATGAATGTATGCAGCTTCTGTTCCGCATTTCTTTTCGTATTGTAAACGATGAAGAAGTAGCCGAAGATCTTGCTCATGATTCTATGATCAAAGCAAATGAAAAATCACTCGTTTTTCCTTCACTTGACGATGCCAAGTACTGGTTAATCCGTGTAGTGAAGAATGCGTCTTTGAACTATGTAAAACGAAAGGATCGCGAACATAAGGCTTACGAAAAGGTGCTTTATGAAGATCACCGTAAGTTTGATAGTGGTGAAGTTGATTTGCTGAAGCAGGAAACAATAAAGCGCATTCAGGATTGTTTGAACAAACTTCCAAAAAAACTGAGGGAAGTAATCATTCTTCGTGAATACGGAGATTTGAATTATAAAGAAATCGGGAAGGTTTTAGGAATTACCGAGGGGAACGTAAAAATACGTATTTTTAGAGCCAGAGAACAATTGGAAAAACTAATAGGAGAAGATAATGTCTTTATGCCCAACTAAGGATATTCATTCAGTTTATCTTGATAATGAGCTTCCACTTTCTTATGTAAAAGAATACGAAGCACATGTTCAGTCATGTTCTAAATGTTCTGCAGAACTCGAAAAGCTTAAAAAGCTTCGCGGAGTAATGTCTGCAGGTGGTGTTCCGGAAATGAGTCAGTTTGAAATGGATGAAAGTTTCAAACGTCTTCAGATCCGAATGAGTTACAGCAAGCATACAAAGAGCTTTAATTCACCTGCAACAGGCTGGAAACACGCAGCAATCAGTACCGTAAAGTATTCAATTCCTGCTATGGCTGCTGCTGCCGTACTGGCTATTGTCCTTCCTATTGGACTTAACAAAGCAAATAAAGGAAATGCAGAGCAGACTGATTCAGTAACATCGATTGCAAGTCTTCCTCTTATTTCCGGAAATACAGTAAGCACAAATACAGGTCTTTCAGGCTTCCCTGGAACTAACGGTTCAATGGGAAATATCACTCATGGAATGCACCGTGATATGATGCGTCCTGGAGTTCACTCAGGTATGGGAAACGAAAATATGCCTCAGGTTGTTGACGTTTTCCGCCCGAATTTTGATAATGAGAATACTATCTCTATTAAAATTACTATTCCTGGAATGAACACTGTACCTTATACAACAGAAATTAATGTTCCTGTGGATGAGTATAAGGCTAACAACAGTGAAACAGACTGATTCAGTAAAATATATTTTTAAGAAATCCCCGCTTGTTCGAACTGCAACATTTTTACTGATTATTGCAGCGATAATGGGCGGGATTTTTATTTTTAAATACCAGACACGACCGGTTCCTTTTATTGATGCGATTACACCGCCTGTAGGAAGTCCTGGAGAAGTAGTAGTTATTTCGGGAAGGAATTTTGGTAAAGAAAGGGACATGAGTTATGTAGAAATAAGCGGAAGCAAACTGACAGCTTCTTCTTATCTTAAATGGACCGATAATACAATCAAACTGGTTATTCCTTCAAATATTCAGAATGGTCTTGTAGTTGTCGGAACAGGAAAGCTTCGTTCAAAACCTGCTTTTTTTGCCAATATTACTGATATTCCTGTAGAGCGGGAAACTCAGGAGCTGGCACAAACAACAACCCCTCAGATTACCGCAGTGAAAATGGATAATGCTCCTCTTACTTTGAATAAAGCCTGGGTTGGAGATCTTATCACAATCGAGGGAAATAATTTTGGTGATGTCCGCGGTCAGTCAAAGGTTTATTTTAATGCCAACTATGGTGGACACGATTCATTTGTTACAGATACAGCCATGATGATGCCTGTATGGGAAGAAGATTTCGGATATGAGTTCTGGACTAATAATGAGCTGAAAGTTCGAATTCCGGATGGAGCTGAATCAGGAGTTGTGATTGTAGAAACTCCTTCAGGAAAATCAAATGCCTTTGAAATTCAGCTGGATTCACGTGGCGGAAAAAAACAGTTTGCGGGCTCCGGAAAAATGTACGTTATAAAATATTCGGTTGACCTGGCAGATGTAGTGGCTAAAGAATCTTCTACAATTACTTTGAGATGTCCGGTTCCGGCAGTTACACCAAATCAGAGGGAAGTTCAGCTTATAGAAGTTTCTCCGGAACCTGTGCTTCAGAATTATCAGAAGACATTGATTCATCAACTGAGCCTGGACAAAAATATTCAGTCGAGGGTTTATTTTACCCAGAGTTTTGCCCTGAATGTAAAAAGCGTAGAAACAGAAATCAACGAAAGATTCCTTTCAATTAAAAATAATTCTTTGAATGATGTTCTGTATGCATTTGCAACACGTGCAGATGAATTGATTCCGGCAGATAACGAAAAAATTGTTACTCTTGCAGCCCAGATTTGCAGAGGTGAAAAACATCCTTATAGAAAAGCAAAACTGGTTTATGACTATCTGATTTCCAACTATCAGATTGAAAACCAGTTGCGCAGAAGTGATGCAGATCCTCTGGACCTGATTGATAGAAAATCCGGTGATGCTTATGATTTTGCCATCGTTTATACAGCACTTTTGAGAGCTCTGGATGTACCGGCCTTTGCTGATTGTGGAATTCTTGTAAGTCCTGATTTGTCTACAAAGAATCATATGTGGGCAGAATATTATCTGAGTGGAATAGGCTGGATTCCTGTAGATGTGGCTCTGGGCGCAGGTATGGAATATGAAAAATGGAATGATGAAATTTCGGTAAAGGATTATTACTTTGGAAACCTGGATTCTCATCATATTAAATTCAGTCGTGGAATAAATACATTGAAACCTTTTGCACAGGATAACAAAATAGTAATGAGACCTAGATCATTTGCTTTCCAGACTTTCTGGGAAGAAGCAACAAACGGAACAGAAAAGTACAGTTCTTACTGGACGGATCCGATTGTTGAAGGTATTTACTAAGTAAGGAGTAGAAAATGGGCAAACAGTCAGATTGGGATGAATATTTTTTGAATATTGCAGCTGAAGTTGCAAAAAAATCCAAGGACCCTTCAACACAGTGCGGATGTGTAATTGTAGACAATAATCACAGAGTAATTTCGGTAGGTTACAACGGACTTATTCAGGGCGCTGATGAAACAAAGCTTACTTTAAGTGAACGTCCGATGAAATATCGTTTTGCGGTTCATTCTGAAATGAATGCAATTATTTTTGCTCATCAGGATCTTTCAGGCTGCACTGTTTATAACAATCTGGCAACCTGTGACAATTGTCTGAAATATTGTCTGCAGGCCGGAATCAAACGTTTTGTTTACAGAAATCTTCGTTTGGGTTCACACGGTTCTGTAAAAAGCATGTCGACTTTTGAAAGCGACCTGGCAATTGTTCGTCTTCTTAGTGCCATGCCGGATGTTGAAACTCTGAATGTTTCCAACGGAAAGACTTACAAGCAGGATGTAATCGATCAGTACGAACCTGGAACAGAAGAATACGCAGAACTGACAAAGTGGTAATTTTTAACTGCATTGTCATTACAAATAACGGGGAAAATCATGAAAGTTTTATTATTGAACGGTTCACCAAAAGCAGAAGGAAATACATTTACAGCACTTAATGAAATGTGCAAAGTATTTGCAGAAGAAGGAATAGAAACACAGATTGTTCATGTCGGAAATAAAGCAATCCGCGGCTGTGTAGCCTGCGGTTCATGTGGCAAAAATGCAAAATGTGTTTTTGATGATGAAGTGAATGAAGTGGCAAAACTTTTTGAAGAAGCAGACGGCCTGGTTCTGGGCAGTCCTGTTTATTACGCTTCTGCAAACTCAACTCTTACCGCACTTTGTGACAGACTTTTTTACAGTGCAAAATTCAATAAAACTATGAAGGTTGGAGCCAGCGTTGCAGTTGCCCGTCGCGGTGGAATTACTGCCACTTACGATCAGCTGAATAAATATTTTGGAATCAGCGGAATGCCAATTGCCTCGGGACAGTACTGGAACGGTGCTCACGGTGGAGCTCCAGGACAGGCTGCAGAAGATATTGAAGGAATGCAGCAGATGAGAACTCTGGCCCGCAACATGGCTTTCCTTATGAAGTCTATTCAGCTTGGAAAAGAAAAGTTTGGTATTCCTGAAAAAGAACCGACAACTTTTATGAATTTTATCAGATAAATATTTTATCATTCAGATGATTGTATCTAAATGGCAGGCTTATTGTTCTATTGATGGAGAGAGGTAAAAGTGAAGGTATTCAGAGCAGGGCTTGTCATTCTTATTGCGTTTTATTTTACAGGTTGTTTTTCTATTCCGGGTTATGTAAGTAATAATGGATCAATTACTCCGCCATATTCCAAAGAAATTTGTATTGAAACTTTGTCTGGCGAATTATCAGTTACTCCTATGGAAACTTCAAAAGGAATAATGAATAAAGATCCTGCCAAGTCGGATCCTTTGAAATATCGAAAACAGAATACTATTTTTTTAAGTGAAAGCACTACTTATTATTACGACCTGGAAGGTAATCACAGTATTGTTCTGGCTTTCAGAACATTATCGAAAGAAGCTGTTTTTAGAATTACATATAAAGGCGTAGCTTCAGAGGTAACAATACACAATTCTGATTTAGGTGATAAGTTGATTTACCTTGAAAATTATTAGTTTTAAGCCTGCGAAATTAATCTGAATTACAGAGTATAAAAAGGAGTTTCGTCTTTTGTGCGGAACTCGTGCTTTTCATAATAGCCGATGAGATTCCTGTCTTCATCTCTGAGCGCAATCATATACACATCTTTATTCTGCTTTTCATTGAAAAATGTATGCACTTTGTCGTTACATTTATCTGCTTTGAACCAGTTAATAACGTTATGAATTAATTCCTGAGAGTGAGAATTGTGGCAGTTTAAGAGAGATTTTCCTATAAGCGAGTCTCCGCCCCATTTGTGGTAGTTCTTTATTGAAGCAGGGTTCATGTAGATGATTTTATGATTCAGGTCGCAGATAACAACGGAAGCCTGGTCCTGGTCGATTATTGATTTGAAAAAAGGTGAAAGGTCCATTATTCTTCATTCTCCTGATTTTCGTTGTTTCTTTCGTAAAACATTTCTGCGTCTTCATGACCGTATTTGTTTGTCAGCTCGGTGAAGGAGCCTGGGGTCTGGCTGGCAGGTTCTGTCGGTGTTTCCGTTTCTGATTTTATGATGTCAGTTTTTTTTGCAGCGGGTTTTATTTTTATTCCGGCAGTATGTGAATATTGCCGGCGCATCATTGCGTAGTATTCTGAATCGTCCATGGGGACAGTATAGCAACTTGGAAAGGGAGTGGAAATAAAAAAAGCAACCTGGATTTACCAGGTTGCTTTTTGCGTCAGGCACTGGAGGGCCGCGAAGCGGGTCCGAACGGTAGTGAGGACTGACCGTAGGGAAACCCGGAAGCGCCGTACGACGCCCGATAATTATCCTCTTTTGAATACCGGAATACTTTCAATAGGTGTGGCAGCTTCGATAACCTGTCCGCCGTCGTAAACTTTGTCGTCGCGGATGTCGGTCCACTTTCCGGCCGGCAGGTAAACTTTGCGCGACTTAATGCCTGCTTTGAGAACAGGAGCAACCAGGTATTCATCACCGAACATGTACTGGTCACGAAGGTCCCAGCATTTTTCGTCCTGTGGGAATTCGTAGAACATTGTGCGCATTACAGGTGCACCGGTTTTTGCAGCTTCTTTTGAAAGCTTTGAAATGTATGGAACCAGGCTCTGGCGGAGTTTGATCTGGGACTCAAGTATTTTCTGTGCATCAGGACCATAGCTCCAGATTTCGTTAGGGCGGCCAGTGTAAAGGTAGCCTCCGCCGTAATCCTGCTGTGGGTCTTTGCAAAGTGGTGGTGTATCGTGAGGATCGCGGTCACCGTGGAGACGCATAATCGGGCTGAATACAGCGAACTGAGCCCAGCGTTCCAGAAGTTCAACGAAGGCTGGATCTTCAGGGTTTCCGTACATGAATCCGCCGATGTCTGTGTTCCACCAAGGGAAACCTGCAATACCCATGCTCAGTCCCTGAGCGATGGAATCTTCAAGACATTCCCAGGTTGACTGAACGTCACCGTTCCAGAGAACAGCGCCGTATTTCTGGCTTCCGAACCAGCCTGAACGTGTCAGGTTTACGATGCTTTTTTTGCCCATTTCAACCATGCCTTCGTAGAAAGCCTGGTTGTAGCATTTTGGATAAATGTTTGTACAGGCAATGGCTGGTCCCATTTGATAGCGGTAATTTTCCCAGTCATAGATATTGTAGTCTGGTTCGGCATTGTCCAGCCAGAACATATCGATGCCGTATTCAACGTAAGATTTTTTTGCAACTTCCCAGATGTATTTACGGGCTTCAGGATTTGTGGCGTCAAATGTTACACAGTCACCCATGAAGTCGTAAGTCTGGTTTGTTCCCCGTTCTGTGCGAACCAGGAGACCTTTGTTCAGCATGTCGTAGTAGTGGATAGATTTTTTATCAACGCTTGGCCAGATGGAAATCATAACCTTTGTGCCCATGGCGTGAAGTTCGTCACACATGGCTTTTGGATCAGGCCAGTATTCTGAGTCAAAGCCCCAGTCGCCCTGGCGGATCCAGTGGAAGAAGTCGATAACGATTACATCCAGGTGGATTCCCATTTCCTTGTATTTGCGTGCAACTGTAAGAACTTCTTCCTGTGTGCGGTAGCGCAGTTTGCACTGCCAGAAGCCCAGGTAATCTTTTGTCATTACAGGAGCGCGTCCAACGCAGGCGGTGTATTTTTCAATGATTTCTGCAGGTGTGTCACCGGCAACAATCCAGTAGTCCATTTCTTTTGTAGATTCGCTGAACCATTCTGTAAGGTTCTTTCCGAAGCTGGCGCGGCCAACTCCAGGGTTGTTCCACATGAAGCCGTAGCCCAG
>DCHR01000039.1 GCA_002315375.1 Treponema sp. UBA1747
CAGTACCTTTTTTGATAGCACGTTCGATGTTATCTTTAGGCATGTTAGCTGCGCGAGCTTTAAGAATTACTGTACGGAGGCGTGGGTTAGAGTTAGGATCTCCACCACCCATGCGAGCTGCGATAGAAATTTCTTTGATAAATTTTGTAAAGATTTTACCACGTTTTGCATCGGCCAGACCCTTTGCATGTTTAATGGTGGCCCATTTACTATGTCCTGACATTAGGAACTCCTTTAAAATTAGTATACTGATTAATTACAATAGAAAATAATACCATATTACAAAAGGTTATGCAATAATCCAAACTAGTTGTCTTCCTCAAGAGAATTAACAGGAACACAGCCCAGATAAACAATATTAGAATAATACAGTGTATATGAAATATCTCGGCCAACAGCAACCGCAAATAATGCAACATAAAAGGTATTCTCATACCCGGAATCAAAATCAGTATAGGAAAGATCTGAATCTGTTCCACCCTTTTCGGGTTTTGCATCATTTTCCCCGTTACGTCCAAAGTCGAAAGATTTTTTATTTACCCTTACAGGTAAAAACTTCTCATCTCCATAGGAAATATAAGATGGAAAAACATCCTGATAATCTGTTAGCCTGATTTTTACCTGTTTTGAATCTTCGGTATAAGGAACACGGCAGTCTTTATAAGATTTTGACTCTTCATCATAACACCAAAGTTTCTGATATCCATAAGTTTCCGTCATTTTTGTATAGGCAGTAGTAGTATTATCAGAAACAGAAAGAGAATATAAAGAATCTCTTTCAGAAACTAAATCTGTACTTACCGAAGAATCATCATAACGTGAATAAATTTTGTAATAAATTTCTGTACCCATAAAATTGAAATCATCACTGGAATTTGATTCATTTGTTTTGAACTCAAAATACCTTTCAGCAAATTCACTGTTATATTCTGGTTTATGGGTAGGATAATTTGGCGGATCAATAAAGTAAACTACATCAAGACCACAGGATATTGTTAAAAACAAAAAACATCCTGTCAGAAGAAAAAGAAACATATTCTCTATTTTCCTGAAGGATGTTTTCATAAATCGCCGGTATTCAATAATTATTGATTACTGAATATTTCCTTTAATTTTCATATCAAGAACGCGTGTTTTTGCCATTTTTGCCCATGATTCATCAGGTGATGCATTGATGAGAACATTGTAAGCTTCAGCAGCCTTTGCGTAGTCATTCTGTTTTTCATATACACGTCCCAGAGAGAACTGAGCATGTGATTTAAGAACGAAATCAGAAACATCTGCTGCTTTCTTGAAGTTTTCAGCAGCAACTGCAAGGTCACCTGTCTGTTCTGCACAAACACCAACATTGTAGTAAGCCAGTGGAGCTGTATATGATTTTTTTCCTTTTTCAGCTGCGGCTTTCCAATAATCAAGGGATGCTGCGTAATCTTTATTCTGGTAAGCAACATCTGCAGCAAGCATATTTGCACGAACTCCAACTACCCCGCCTTTTTTAAGAAGTGGTGTTACAGATTCCATTGCTGTCGAACGGCGACCTGCCAGTTCACTTTCTTCAAGACCTTCAGCACCATTGGTGAGAGCATAAGAAATTTCATCAATAACTGAAAGATTCTTTTCTGTTCCTTTAGCAGAAACAGTTACAATCACTGCATATGCAATTACGGCAACAACAAGTGCACCAAGTACAGAAAAAAGAACAATTCTGTTTTTTTCAAGAAAACGATTCAATTTTTCTGAAACACTTGTTTTTTCTTTAACATCTGACATTTTATTACCTCGTTTTATCAATCATTATCAGCGGATATGAAGCTCATTCAACAAACGGGAAACATAAGTTCGCTGAAGACCAAGGACTTTTGCAGCCTGAGTCTGATTATTTCCATTTTCTTCAAGGATCTTTATAACATAATAACGTTTAAAAGAATCCAGCGCTGTTTTCATTGTCTTGTCATCTCCAAGAGTCTGAAAAACAACAGAATTTGTGTCTTTCGAAACTGAATTGACAAACGGAAGATTTGACTCCGGAATAGTTTCAGTTTCACACGAAGCTACGGCAAAATCAACAACTGATTTCAATTCGAAAATCCCGTTCTTCCAGAAGTGATTTTCGATCTTATCAAGTGCAGACTTTGTGAAGCCTTCTACCTGTTTTCCGGAAACTGCATTTGCCATATCCAGAAGAACCCAGGTTAATGATTTTACCCCAGACTTAATCTCATTTATTGAAAGAATATTTGTCTTCAACAAACCAAGTCTGAAAGCAAGTTTAGCGGAAAATTTTCCTTCTTCGGCAAGCTCATCAAGATTTTTATCAGTTCCGGCTGCAAGCAGGATTTTTCTTTCTTCGAAAAAACCTTTTTCAATCAAACCAAGAAGTTCATCCTGAAAATCAAGCGAAAGACAATCAATATTATCCAGAAAAAAAACAGAATCAGAATCAAGAGTACTGATAACAGAAATAAGTTTATCAGAACCAGACTGTTTTACATTAAAATCTACAAATGACTTTAAGGTTTTGAATCTGAATAAAGCAACTGTTTCAAGAAAGACAGTTCGAAGCACCGGATCCTGCGAAACAACCAGAACACAAAGGTTCTGAGACGCAAAATCTTTTGCTATTCCGACTAATTCACCGAAATAGGAATTATCATTTGCCAGAAAACCGATTCTCTTTAAGAATAAATTGTCTTTTTCTGTCATTCCCGGTAGTTTCCGCATAATCACAAAAAACGCATTGCAGTTCTATTAAAACATACAATGCGTTTTCTGCTTTTTTTATCTAAAGGTGTAAATTATTCACTTTTAGAGTTGAGCAAATCTCCGATTGTAAAAGCACCGTCATCATCATTTCCAGAAGAAGACATGTACTGAGAGATTTCATCACGCTGCTGCTTTCTCTTGTATTCACGAACAGAGAATGCAACCTTTTCTTTTTCAACATTTACGTCTACAACAAATACGTTGAGTTTGTCACCAACATTGTATTTTGTTACAGCTTCTTCAAAAGGAACGTCTTTGTCATCGCTAAGGTTAGCTTTGTTTACAAGACCTTCGATTCCGTTTGGAGCTTTTACAAAAAGACCAAAGTCTGTAATTGAAGTGATTTCACCTTCAAGTGTAGAACCTGGTTTGTATTCTTCAGCAAATGCCTTCCAAGGATCATCTGTAAGCTGTTTAAGACCAACACGGATTCTGTGCTGTTCTGGATCACATTCGATTACAACAGCTTCAACTTCCTGGTCAACTTTCAGTTCGCTTCCAGGATGCTTAACTTTCTTTGTCCATGAAATATCATCTGCATGGAGGAATCCGTCAATTCCGTCTGCGAGAGAAATGAAAGCACCAACATTTGTAAGTTTTACAACTTTACCAGCTACTTTTGTTCCAACTGCATATTTGTCAGCAATTGAATCCCATGGATTTTCTGTTGTCTGTTTGAGACCAAGTGAAACACGACCAGCCTGGATATCATAACCAAGGATCATTACTTCAACTTCCTGATCTTTTGCTACAACATCAGAAGGTTTGTTGATTTTCTTTGTCCAAGAGAATTCACTGATATGAACAAGACCTTCAATTCCTTCTTCCAGTTCAACAAAAGCACCGAAGTCTGTAAGTTTTGTTACTTTTCCTTTTACAATGTCATTTACATTGTATTTTGTTTCAAAGTGCATCCATGGATCTTCAGAGAAATGTTTCAGAGAAAGATTAATTCTCTTTTCTGCTGGATCAAGACGGATAACTTTAAGTTCGATTTCCTGACCTTTTTTAACAAAGTCTTTTGGACGAGCAACATGTCCCCAGCTCATATCATTGATATGAAGAAGTCCGTCGAATCCGCCCAGGTCGATGAAAGCACCGAAACTTGTAAATGATTTTACAGTTCCTTTTACTGAATCACCGATTTTTGCAGTGTTGAAGAAAGCATCACGTTTTTCGTTGATCTGTTCTTCAAGATACTTTCTGCGGTTAACCACAGGATTAAGTTTTTTATCAGAGTAAAGACGTTCGATATAGAATTTTGATTTTACACCGAGCAGACTTTCTGGTTTTTCTACTTTATCTGCATCTGACTGGCTGATTGGAAGGAATGCGGCACGTTCAATGCCCAAATCTACTTCGTAACCACTTTTTACTAATTTTACAATTACACCATCAACAGGTACACCGTCTTTGAAAGCCTGACTAACTTCTTTTGAGAAGCGTTTTGAATCTGCGCGTCTCTTAGAAAGAACAGGACCATTTTTATCATGACCTGTAAGCAATGCCTGAACTGTTTCGCCTTCTTTTGGCAGTTCGCCCATAAATTCCTGTACAGGAATCAAACCTTCAGACTTGTCTCCAATGTCTACGTAAACATAATCATTGGCAACTGATACAACGATTCCTTCTACAAGCTGTCCAGCCTGTGGTGCATTAAACTCCTTAAGTGATTCTTCTAACTGTGTCTGGAAAACATCTCTGGAGTTCTGAGAGTTTTCTTTTTCCACTTCCATTTCTTCCATTGTAAACCCTTTATGTTATGAAATTTGTTTAAATATTATCTCACAAACCTGCTCTATCGTCAAGTTTGAAGTATCGATATAGATTGCATCGGGAGCGATTTTCAGACTGCCCTCTGCCTTGTTTTTATCTATTTCATCACGTTTTCTGATAGATTCTTTGATTTCTTCAAGGGAAAGTTTTGAAACTCCCTGGTCAAATCGGCGCTGAGCCTGAACATCAAGGCTTGCGTCCAGATAAAACTTATATTCAGCATCAGGAAATACTACAGTTGTCATATCGCGGCCTTCACAGACAATTGAAAGGCTTTTTGTTATTTCCCGCATAACCTCGTTTACGTAATGACGGATTTCAACATTTGCTGAAACAGGAGATGCATTTGCTGAAATACGGTCATCATGGAGGTGATCATTTACATCTACTCCATTGAGAATAAGGCGGGAATTAACGTATTCCAGTTTCTGTTTTCTTGCAAAGTCAGCTGCCAGCTTCTGGTCTGAAAAATTGATATTGTTATCCAGAATGGCCATGGTCAAGGCTCTGTAAAAACTGCCTGAATTCAAATTCGTAATATTAAAATGTTCAGCTACACGTGAAGCGATTGTTGATTTTCCGGTTCCTGCTGGTCCGTCAATTGCAATAATCATATATTCCTCCAATTTCAGGGGTTCCGTTCATCACCCCTTTATTTTCCTGTTTAATTTTCTGAAAGGGCATTGAATATGGAATCCACATCCAGACCTGCCTCTTTCAAAACATCATTTCTGGTTCCATGGGAATAGAATTTCTCAGAAAATGCAAGAATCTTGGTATTTCTGAAGTCATTCTTCAAAAGGAAAGTTTCAAGATATTCTGAAATTCCTCCTGTTTTTACCCCGTCTTCCACAAAAATTACTTCATTATAGCGGAAAGCAAGTTCCTTGAAATAATTTTCATCCAGCGGTTTTATAAAGCGCATTACAAAAATATCAGCAAAGCCGCCTTTTTCGATATATTTAAGAGCAGCATCCTTTACTTCCGAATACATACCGCCTGTTGTGACAATAAGTTTTCTAACATTCCCTGAAGAATAATCCGTTTCACTGATTTTAGAAAAATCAGTTGCTGAAACCAGGATTCCTTTTCCAATATTTACAGGCTGGCGGAATACATCAAGTTCTTCCGGACAGGCCAGTTTAGGATAACGTATAAAAACAGCTGTTGTTGCCTGATTTACTGCCCAGCGGAGACATAAATGCAGATCCACATCACTGACAGGGCTCAGAATTACTGCATCCGGTACAGGACGGAACAAAGCAATATCAAAAATTCCCTGATGAGTTGCTCCGTCTCCGGGAACAGCGCCGGCTCTGTCCAGAACAAAAACACCATGAAGCTTCTGAAGTGAAATATCATGAAGAATCTGGTCCACGGAACGCTGGATGAAAGTTGAATAAATGCAGCAGACAGGTATCATTCCGCCTTTTGCAAGGCCTCCGGCAAAAGTTACGGCATGTTCTTCCGCAATACCAACATCAAAAAAGCGTTTCGGGAACTTTCTTTCAAATTTTGAAAGTCCGGTTCCTTTTGCCATTGCGGCGGTTATTGCAACAATTTTTTCGTTTTTCCGGCCAAGACTTACTATGGAATTACTGAAGCTATCGGTAAAAGTAAGTCTGCTGCTTCCAGAACATTCCCCTGTTTCAGTATCAAAAGGACCTACTCCATGGAAATTTTCGGGATTTGATTCTGCCGGTTCATATCCCTTCCCTTTTTTAGTAACTACATGTACAACAACAGGTCGGTGAAGTTTTTTTACACGGCGCAAAACCTGTTCAAGATTGTTTTCATTATGTCCGTTCAAAGGCCCCACATATTCAAAGCCCAAATCAACAAAAAGATTATTTGTAAGCATAAGACCTTTTATTGAACGTTTGAAACGGAAAATGATTTTTTCGAGTGCTTTGTTAATGTATGGAATTCTATCCACAGCCCGGTCTATTTTGTACCGGAAGGACTGATAACGTGCAGAAACTGTAAGTCGTGAAAGATAACGGGAAACTGAACCAGTATTGTGATCGATAGACATCTGGTTATCATTCAGAACAACAATCAGGTTTTTGGAAAGCTGACCTGCATGTTCCAGACCTTCAAAAGCCAGTCCTCCGGTTAATGCGCCGTCTCCAATAACGGCAACGACCTTTCCTTCGTGCCCGGTCTGTTCCCAGGCAGTCAGAAGACCGAGAGAAGATGAAATTGAAGTTGAAGCATGCCCGCTTGTAAAAAAGTCATGTTCACTTTCTTCGACATTTGTAAATCCGGAAAGACCTTCGCAGGTTCTTATGGAATCGAAATCTGAATACCGGCCCGTAAGAAGTTTGTGTGCATAGCACTGATGACTTACATCAAAAACAATTGCATCCTGGGGAGTCTGAAAAACCCGGTGAAGAGCAAGAGTTAATTCGACGGCGCCCAGATTACTTGCCAGGTGTCCGCCATTATGACCAACTACAGAAATAATTTCTTCGCGGAGTTCTGCAGCCAGTTTTGGAATCTCTTTTTGAGGAATTTTCTTTACATCTTCAGGTGAACTGATTTTTTCCAGATACATAATGACTCACTAAAAAAAAAGACCGCGTAAGCCATTGTGTGACTTTCACGGTCTTATTTGACACCACAACGGTCACAAATTATTTCTTGTGTCTGTTGCGTCTAAGCATCTTCTTACGCTTATGTGTGGCCATCTTCTGGCGCTTTCTTTTCTTACCACAAGGCATGAATAGAGCTCCTTAATTAAAATAACTTTATAAAGTGAAAATATTATCTCACAAATTAAAAATCAGGTCAATACTAACCATTTTTTTTGAAAAGTTTGGAAAGAGCAGTAACGGCAGTTGGATTCGGTTCTGAAGGAGCAAGGGCCGCCTTGTTTTCTTCCTGAATGGCATCAAAAACTTCCTGGCGGAAAACCTTTACATGCTTTGGAGCTTCAACACCGATTTTTACCTGGTCTCCCTGTACACTGATAATTGTCAGTGTAATGTCATTCCCGATTTTTATTTTCTCATCGATTTTGCGGGCGAGAATAAGCATTAGTTTCCTCCCCCATTTTCCTGAAGCATTCTCATAATATCAACTTTTGTGGACCAGCGGTTATCACTCAAAATAACCTGCATACAGTCTCTTGTATTTTTATTGATAACCAGAGGTCCTGCAAAGTTTGCTGTAATCGGAGAACCGCTTGATGGAACTGTCACAATAGTCATGATGATAATGTCTTCCGGTTTTTCGATTCCGATTTTTTTCAGAGATTCATCATCTATATCAGTTTCATAACTGGAACAAATCAGAAAAGGATCTACAATAAGGAATGATACATCAATACTGTCTGTACTCTGCAGCCAGATGAAAGGATCATACTCAGAATCAATCAATGCATATTTTGTATAATCTTCAAACCCGAAGATTCCTTCAGGTATATTAAGGATGTGATCTTCAGATACTTCAACCATTCCTTTTGATTTTGTGTTTACTGTCATATAAAAATCCTTGTGTACAGATTATATTCCGCTTATTGCGGATTTATTTATACAGGCATATCCTGTTTTGTGTTCCGGGGTCTGTCCCCTTTTTATTTCATATAATTCAAAAGTGTACTTGAATACATTTTTCCGGCCTGACTCAAAGTAGCCTGGTTTGCGTAATCAAGCATTTTCAAATCTGTAATTGCTTTTGTGTAATCAAGATCACCTTCACGGGAAATCTGCTGAGTTACATCGAGAGCAAGCTTTGAAGAACGCTGAACATTCATCTGGGCTCTTTCATATTCACTTCCGCTTTTTGCAAGACGGTTTACAAGAGAACCGATTCCCATATCAAGTGAACCAAGAACTCTGCCACCGATTGATTCATTGTCTCCTGCAAGAAGAGCATTTCTGAAGGCAATTACTGTATCGAACATTGAACCGCCGGCAACACGAACACCCTTTGCGAAATTGTATGGTGGTTTCTGTGAAGCATCATTTACAATTCCAAGTTCATTCATTGCAGATCCATTAACATCGCTAACCCACAACTGTCTTGCATCTGTTGTTGCGAGATTAAGACTGTTTGTTACAGGGTCAATACTTGCCTTTACTGCAGCATTACTGTTATTGATTTTTGAAACAAGTGCATAGGCATTGTCACCGGCAGAAACTTTGATTTCCACTCCGTCAATGGAAATAACGCTGTCTCCTGAAGCCTGCCATGAAGAAACATCACGGGCTCCGTAAACCTGCTGGTTTTCTGCCCAGAAAGTTTTGTTTCCGGCATTATCATTTGCCATGTATTTATGCTCGTCAATTTCAATCATGTTTACATCGATGTTACCGTTGTATTTTACGTTCTGAACAAGTGGAACACCTGAACCTTCAACATTTCCCATTTCAATTTCAAAAGCAGTAGCCTTTGTGTTGGTTCCTGCAAAAAGTGCATTACCGTCAGAGCTTACCGCATTTGCATTCTGAACAAGCTGAGCCAGAAGTTCATCAACTTCAGTTGCCATATTTGAAAGGTCTTCTTTTGTATAGATTCCGTTGGCGCCAGTTACAGCCAGTTCACGAATTCTCTGCATAATGTCCAGGGAATCCTGCATGTATCCTTCACGGAGAGCAAATTCGTCTGTTAAAGTTGCTGCATTTTTTTCAAACTGATTAACACGATTTTTGAAAGATTCGTAACGAACAAGATGTCCGGCAGCAAGAGGATCATCGCGAAGGCGCTGGATTTTCTGCTGGCTTCCGATCTGGTTGTTTATTTTATTCATGCGGCCTTCCTGAAGTCTCAGGTTAGCCTGTGTATCGTTATTGTACATTTTTGAACTAATTCTCTGCATTTTAAGCCTCCAGTTTATTCCTTAAATTATATTAAACACCCAGACGGTTGATGATTGTATCAACCAGGTTATCCCATACAGTTATGAATTTCGCAGCAGCAGCATAGCCGTGCTGGAACTTCATGATTTCTGCAAGTTCTTCATCAATATTTACACCGCTGATTGAATCACGGGTATTTCTAAGATCTTCCATAATTGAAGACTGGCTCAGGTGATTCATTTCAGCCTGTTCGCCTTTAAGACCAACATTTGTAACTGAATCAGCAAAGAAATCATCCAGAGTTCTTTCTGAACCAATCATTATTTTTGTATTTCTGATCGAAGCAATTTCAACTGCTGCACGACCGTCACCTGCATTTACATTTCCATTAGGATCAATGAAAGCAGCACCTACACTGAGAACATCATTTACAAGGGCCTTGTTTACTGCAACATAAGCCGAGGGATTTGCTACAGGGCTTACAGCGAACTGTCCACCAGCCAGTGCCTCAACTGCATCTGCCTGTGCAAAGTCATAGGCATTTTCTTCGCCGATTCCATTAAGGATTCCTGAGTAACCTGCAAGGAAGAATCCTGAATCTTCAACATGGCGTATAACAAAATCAGGATTTTCCATAGCCTGTGAAGTAGTTGCTTTAAGTACCAGACGATTATTGCGGTCCAGATAAGCTTTTACTTCTGAAGTTGAATCGTTGATGCGGTTGATAACTGTTTCAACTGTATCTGTTGCGTGGTAAGCAATCTGAACATTTCCAGAAGCTCCGTTCAGAGTCATAACACCTTCAAGTCCAACCTGTTCTGTAAGTGTCAGAGCATTTGTTCCTGTGAAGCGGAAAATGTAAGAAGAATCAAGTTCTCCGTCACCGTTACGGTCGAAGTTACCGTTAGCGTTTTCTACGAAATCGTGCTGAACAAAGAAATCAAGTCCTGTTACTTTATTTGCACCGCTTGCATTGCGGTGAACATCGTTTACCAGGTCGCTGAAGTTCATTGTCATTGTATTCAGAGACTGGATTTCATTGCGTACATCAACATCACGGAGTTCAATCAGAGCACCCAGCTTTCCGCCTTTGAAAGTTGCATCAAGGTCTGTATCTGCCCAAACAACTTTGTTAAGACCTGAATCATCCTGACGGGTTTCAAGAGCAAATTCACGGGCAATGTGTCCCTGAACCAGAATCTGACCGTCAACATGAATCATAAATTCATCAGGGTCTCTTGTATCACGGGTAATATTTATAAGCTGCGAAAGTTTGTCTACAAGAAGGTCACGGCGGTCAAGAAGATCGTTAGGATTGTCTCCAAGGCCGCGACTTTCAACAATCTGGTCGTTTGTAGCAGCAATCTGACGTGCAAGGTCATTTACCTGACGAACTGTTGCTTCGATATCTGAATTAAGGATATTCTGGATTCCTTCCAGACTTTCCCATCTCTGGTTGATTGAATCAGTAAGGGTCTGTCCCCTTGTTACAATTGCCTGGCGTGCAGCCTGGCTTTCAGGATTCATAGCCAGTTCCTGCCATCCTTCCCAGAATTTATCCATATTCGAACGGATAGAGATGTCATATGGTTCGTTATAAATCTGTTCCAGCATTGTGTAATAATCAGATCTTGTTCCCCAGTAAGTTTCCTGGTTTGCCTGTGAAACAATGCGTGTATCAAGAAATTCATCACGAAGGCGTTCAACAGACTGTGCATCAACTCCCTGACCGATAAGTCCGGGACGTTCAGGACGGCTTAAATCAGGTTTGTAGAGAGGATCAAATTCCTTGATTTTTACTCTCTGACGAGAATACCCTTCTGTATTTGCGTTTGAAATATTGTGACCTGCAGTTGTGATGGCATCTGTATTTGCCATGATGCTGCGTTTACCAAGTTCGATTCCAGAAAATGTTGATCCCATATTATTCCACCTTCCTTAAAGATTTGCGCTGACAAGAACGCTTACCGGCTGCTTCTGAACAATCTGTCCATAGCGTGAATAAGTCTTGGCTGAAGCTTTATCAATAACCCCGTTTATAAAACCACGTGTTATAGCGATGTAATCATTCAAAACCTTGTTTTCAATTTTTGACTGTGCAAGTTTTGTGCGGAGAAGAGAAAGTTTTTTGGAGAATTGTTTTACTTCGGCAGAGGTCATTTCGTTCTGCAGGGCATCCCGTTCAGAATCAATGCGTGAAAAAGCATCTGAAGCTTCATTCATTTCATTAATCAAAGATGTAAGCTTTTCCCAGTTCTTTTCCAGAACGGCTGAGCGAAGTTTTTTCTGAATTTCTGAAATATTGGAAATAATTACTTCTTCATTTCCAAGGATGATTTCAAACTGACTGATCTGATCTGCTGTCATTTAAATACTCCAATAGTAGTCTTCTATTACGAGTATCGGTGAGAAAAAAACTTAGTTTAGTATTTTTTTGATTTTTTTATGCCAGCTGGCTGTAAATCTGATCTGCAAGACCAAAACCTGCATTCTTCGTCATGGCTTCAGAATATTCATCCCAAAGCATGTCTTCATACATTCCGGTAGCAAAATCCGATTCCGTCGCTTTATTTATGGATTTTCTCATCTGTGAAAGCATCTGTTTCACAAAATAGTTTTCAAGTTCCTGAGCTTTCTGGTAAAGTTCACTGGTTTTATCGATTGTCTTTGTCTTTACATTAGGATTTGCCTGATTTGCGGCAGCACCAGTGGGCATTGCAGCTTTATCGCTTTCAGAAGTATAGATTCCTGCAAATCCAGTGGTATATTCCCCGTTCAATCGTCCTTTCTGTACGATCTGGGAAGATGACAAAGTAGAATTTTCAGAATTGAAGTTATTTTTTTCGTTTGAAGAACGCAGTTTATCAAGAAGTTCAGAAAATCTTGCTTTATCTGCATTCTGACTTGCTGCCTGAACTGCAGAAGCGCCCCCTGTAAGACCTGTATAAGTACTGATTGCTGAAACGTTCATAAAACACTCCAAAAAAACTAAATAACTTCTATTATTTCATTTATCGGTCTTTTATTATGAACGTTTAGCAATAATTAATTCTGTTTTTTTGCATTATGCAGCCACATAGATAGAAAAATCCTTCATATTCCGGTAAGCACGGCAGTGTGCCAGTGCCCTTCTTTCGATTGTCCTGACTGTTTCTTTTGAAACTCCAAGTTCATTTCCCAGACTAACATAAGACCGGACACCTTTTCTGTCATATCCGTTTCTTGCAATCAGAACATATCGTTCATCTTCCGGAAGGGAATCAAGCATATCAGACAGATAATCATTAAGTTCTTCATACTCCGCCAGATCCGAAGGTTTAGCTGCAGAATAATCCGGAATTTTATCACCAAGAGTAAAGATTTCTGTTGATGAATCGGTCAAAGGTTTATCAAGAGAATCGACAGTTCCTGAAATATTGATCAGATTCATGACATAAGATTCTTTCATCCCGAGTCTTTCGGCAACCTCTTCAATTCTGGCCTTTTCAGAAGACTTTTCCTCCGATTCTTCTATAATATTATAAATTCTTGAAAGATCTTCTTCACAATTCTGGGGAAGACGGACAGTTCGTGCATATTTTCCTACTGCATCTGAAATTTCCTTGCGGATCCAGAAACAAGCATAGGTAATAAAACGGGTTCCTTTATTTTCCTGGTATTTTTCAAAAGCATTTACAAGACCGATATTTCCATACCCGATAAGATCATCCAGAGAAAGACTGCCCGAAACCTTAAAGCCCTTAGCGATTTTGATTACAAAATGAAGAGCAGAAGAAATGATTTTATCCCTCGCTTTTTTATCCCCGTTTCTGGCTTTTGCAAAAAGTTCTTTTTCTTCTTCAGCAGAAAGGTAAACCACATCCTTCATGGATTTCAAATACATTTCATAAGCGCTTACATCTCTCATATCATTCTCCTTTTTATACCTTATTTTAGGAGGATGACTGTATCATTTAGTGATACATATAAAAAAAATCCTGCAGATTTTCTGCAGGATTCTAAGATTTTACTGAATTATTTTACTTTAGAGTGTCAAAGGACTTATCTCTTAAGGTTTACGGCTGTAGAAAGCATTGAATCGCTTGTCTGTACTGTCTTAGAGTTGAATTCATAAGCACGCTGGGCTGTAATCATCTGAACCATTTCATTTACAACTGAAACGTTAGACATTTCAAGGAATTTGTGGCGTGTCTGACCGAATCCTTCATATCCAGGACGCCCTGCAACAGGTGCCCCGGAAGCATTTGTAACTGTAAACAGGTTGTCACCTTCAGCCTGAAGACCTACAGCATTTGGAAAGCGGAAAAGTTCCATCTGTCCAACTTCTACAGGTTCAACTCCGCCATTTACCTTTACAGAAACGATACCGCCCTGTGAAATATTCAAAGTTGAAACATCATATCCTTCAGGAAGAATGATTTCAGGCATAACGCGAAGACCATTTGAAGTAACCAGCTGACCGTTCATATCAACTTTGAAAGAACCGTCACGGGTGTAAGCATAGCTTCCGTCATACTGCTGAACACGGAAGAAACCTTCACCTACGATGGCTACATCTGTGTCTACACCTGTATTCTGAAGTGATCCCTGGTTCATAATGCGCTGTGTTGCAGCAACTTTTACACCGGCACCCTGCTGGATTCCGACTGGAGTTACTGTATCTTCTGTTGCAGGTGTCCCTGCAAGCTTAAGGTTCTGATAAATAAGGTCTTCAAATTCAACACGCTGCTGTTTGTAACCTGTTGTATTAACGTTTGAAAGGTTGTTTGAAATTGCATCAATATTTGACTGCTGACCGTTCATACCGGTAGCTGCTGTCCATAAACTTCTTACCATTTTCTATCTCCTACTTGTAAACCGCAACTTTACTCCAGAGAGTGTCCATCATGCTGTCTTCACTGGAAATTGACTTCTGGTTTGCTTCATAAGCACGGTTTACTTCAATCATCTGAACCATTTCATTTACTACGTTTACATTTGAAGTTTCTGTGTATCCCTGCATGAATGTTGGACGTTCAGATCCTTCTGCAATATGAGCAGGTCCCGAAATATCGTTGGCAGCATAGAAGCTGTTACCCATCTTTTTCAGATAACGTTCATTATCGAATCTTACAACCTGGAAGCGGTCAATTTCACGGTCTTCGGTTTCAGAAAAGATAATTCCGTCTTCATTTACTTTAAATTTATCGTCTGTAACACGGATATATCCATTTTCCCCAAGAACAGGATATCCGTCTTTTGTTTCAAGGATTCCTTCTTTCCCAATAAAGAAGTTTCCGTTTCTTGTATAGCGTTCACCGTTTGGAGTCTCAATTACATAGAATCCTTTTCCGGCAAGTGCTGTATCTGTTTTAGTATTTGTCGATTTGAAAGAGCCCTGTGCAAAATCGATGAAATTTTCGTTTGTTTCTACACCAAGACCAAGTTTCCCGATAACCGGTGCAGCATCTGCTGAACCAAATGGAGTTTCATACTGACCGTCGAAACTTGTGCGACGGAGTAAAAGCTCACTGAAATTCTTGCTTACAGTAATATCCCGTTTATAACCGGCTGTATCCACGTTTGCAAGATTGTTTGAAATAGCATCCAGGCGGTTCTGCTGAGCATTCATGCCGCTAGCCCCTGTGTACCATCCTCTGATCATAAATTACCACCCTAGTATATGAATCAGCACTCCCTACGGAAAACTTCCGTCCCAAATGGGAGTATCTTATTCATATAATCGGGAGAAAAATAGAAATGTTTAGAGTTTATTTTCATATATTATAGAAATCAGCGCCCCAGTTCCTTTCCTCTAACGCCAAAAGATTCCTGGCGTTTACGGACGGTCTGGATAAGAACGTTGTCTTTTTCAAGTAAATCGATCATATCCCAGTGGTAATCAAGGTCTTCCGGAGGGAAAAGTGGCGGCGGGTCCGGTTTCCGTTTGGAATTCTGAACCCGGACTATTTCCATCAGTTCTTCAAAGGATTTTTTATCCAGAAGCTGCTTAAGATACACATTATCTGACGCTGCTATGGTATTTTCTCTGTTATAGACTACCGGTTTTCCATCAAAAGCCTTTTCAGCAGGGTTTTTATCAAGATTTCTTACAATAATTCTGCGCCCCGGAACACAGGCATAAACATTTCCGGCAGACAAAAGATGTTTGTTTATATTGTATTCCGCATCTTCAATTCTGGTACTTTCAATTACGGCTTCAAGACTCGGATCATATTCCATATCCGATTTCCAGAAACGGATTCTGTATATTTCATCAGTATTTTCAGAATCTATATACCAGGAATAAAGATTTTCGGGTTCAACCTGGGGAGAAACCTTAATTCCCTCTGTCACTGCATTTTCCATCCAGAACTCAGGATTCAAATCGCTTTTCACCCAGAATTCCAGGTACATTTTCCCGTCTATTACGGATACAGGAACACGGTTTTTCTCGAATTTCCCGTAGGTAAGAATCAATTCATAAGCTCCGGATTTATCAGGCTCTGTTTCTTCGCTTTCCCAAAGCTTTTCAGAATCCACAAGAACCTTCACAGGATCTTTTGTAGTGGCAGCATTACGGTCTCTCTTGAAAGCCTTACTGTAGTCTTCATGTTCCACTACACGGTCCAGATACCATCCGTAATAATCTTTAAGAACGATTACAATCCGATCTTCGAATTCATTTTCTGAATCTCTGGAAGGAACCCGTTCAAAAAACACATAACGGTCTTTTCCTTCCCAGATTCCTTCAATATTTTCAGGAATTTCACCTTTCAAAGGCATTAAAAATGAGAAAAAAGATAAAACGAGAAATAGATTTCTTTTTAGTCGTGAAAATTTCATTTTAGTACATTCAGAGTTTCGGCAACTGTTGCCTTCCAGTTAAACTCTGATGCACGTTTTATTCCAGAATCGACCATTTTTGAGCACAATTCTTTATCAGAAATCACTTTTTCCATGGAAACGGCAATTTCATCCGGTTTTTCCGAGTTAAAATACAAAGGAACTAAACCGCCAACCTCAGGCAAGGCTCCGCTGTCAGAACACATGACAGGAACACCACAAGCCATTGCCTCAAGAACTGGAAGCCCTGCTCCTTCATTTACAGCAGTTACTACGCAGCCGTCACTTCCGGCATAAAGCTTTGCAAGGCTTTCAAAAGGATAAAAGCCTGTGATAAAGATATCTTCTGCGAATTCTGAATTGTAAGCCGCTTTCTGAACTTTCTCTGCGTATTCTCCGCCATATCCTGCAATTACAAGACGATGTGCTGTCTGGTTCTTTGCCTTGAAAATCTCAAAGGCCTTTATAAGTTCAATATGTTTTTTCTGAGGGCCTGACAAAGAGGTACAGGAAAGAAAATATGGTCTTTTAATGGCAAAAGGTTTTATATCAAGGATATCATCATCAAGATCCATAACCGGATAAAAAACTGTATGGTCTATTCCGTTGTGGACTACGTTTATTTTTTCTTTATCGAAACCGTTCGAAATAAGATCTTTTTCAATAAACTCACTTACCGCGATTATTTTTGAGACATTCTTAAGGGCTTTCCCCAGATTTTTCCGGACTTTCCTGTCATGAATTCCTGAAACCTGAGAATTAATTACAGCAACAGAAGTAAATTTTCCTGTTACGGGATGAATTTTTTCAGGATTTGGGAAAAGAACTGCATCATACTTGTTTCTCTGAATAAACTTTGCAGCTTTATATTTATGCCATTTCTGTACTTCTTTCAGATTCTTAAAATCAGGAATCGCTGTAAAGGGAATATCAATTCCGGAGGTATATTCAAAACGTTCTGCTTCAAGGCCAAAAAGTTCAAAAGTAAATTCACCTGACTTGGGCAGATTTTTGATTATTGAACGAATATACGAACCTGCACCACCAGCAGCCTGGTTGCAACCACAAGTATCTATACCGATTTTCATACCTAAATGATGTAAGACTAAAGAAAAAATGTCAACCAAAGAATATTTCCACGGAGAATTTGTGAATTCATTTTTTGTCAAGAAAAAAAGTTTCTGAATTTGCAAATTTATTTAACTTTTTCCACTTGTCACACAATATATAGTGGTATAAGATATTCAAAAATAACAAAAAACACTAGTTGTTATGTAAAAAAAGGGTGGGAAATGCGCTGTCCAAATTGCGGTAGCCTTGATGACAAAGTACTCGAATCACGCACTATGGTAAACGGAGAATCAATCCGTCGCCGCCGTGAATGCAACTCATGCGGGTACAGATTCACAAGTTACGAACGTATCGATGAAAAACCTTTCTTTGTAGTCAAAAAAGACGGCAGACGCCAGCCTTTTGACCGTGCAAAACTGGAAAAAGGTATTGACCGTGCTCTGGAAAAGAGACCTTTCTCCCCTGTTCAGGTAGAACAGATTGTAACGGACATAGAGGACGCTGCAGTACGTCAGGGACGCGAAGACCGTGAAATCGGAACCGTAGAACTGGGCGAAATTGTGCTTCAGAAACTCTACGAAGTAGACAAAGTGGCTTATATCCGCTTTGCATCGGTTTACAAAAGATTTGAAAATATTGAGGAATTTCTTAATGAAATCAAGTCTATTGAGAACCGAAAGTAATTTATTTCAGTAAAAATAAAATAAATAAAAAAATATAAGGTGGGACAAATGAGTGACCAGACAGTATTTCCGCAGTGGCGGAGCTTTCTAGGAAAGAGTTCAGACGCCGAAACAAAGGGTGTTCTGAAAAACGTTGTAAAACGTTCAGGTGAAATTGCGGAATATGACCGCACAAAAATCGAAAATGCCATAAACAA
The DNA here is from genome assembly GCA_002315375.1 of Treponema sp. UBA1747. Classification (GTDB taxonomy): domain Bacteria; phylum Spirochaetota; class Spirochaetia; order Treponematales; family Treponemataceae; genus Treponema_D. The sequence continues at coordinate 18,118 of DCHR01000039.1, forward strand.
AGCAGTTGAAGCAGTAACAAAGAGTCCTGATGATGCAAAAGCCGCCAGATTAACTGACCTTGTTGAAGAAAAACTTCGTGTACAGATGGCCGGAAACCGTGCACACTCTATTCCTGCTATTGAAGAAATCCAGGACATCGTTGAAACAGTACTTATCGAAAACAAAGAAGTTGAAATCGCAAAAGCATACATTCTTTACCGTGCAAGCCGTGAAGCAGTTCGTGATGCAAAAAGCCTTATGGTTGACATCAACAAAACTATGGACGGTTACCTTGGTCAGAGCGACTGGCGTGTAAACGAAAACGCAAACGTAAACTTCTCTCTCGGAGGACTTATCCTCCACAACTCAGGAACAATTACTGCAAACTACTGGCTTAACAACATTTACTCACCTGAAGTTGCTGAAGCTCATAAAACATGTGCATTCCATATTCATGACCTTTCAATGTTCTCAGGATATTGTGCCGGTTGGTCTCTGCGCCAGCTGATTGCAGAAGGTCTTGGTGGAGTCCCTGATAAAATTACCTCTACACCTGCTACTCACCTTTCTACACTTGTAAACCAGATGGTAAACTTCCTGGGAATCCTTCAGAACGAATGGGCCGGAGCTCAGGCTTTCTCAAGTTTTGATACTTACCTTGCTCCATTCATCAAAAAAGACCATCTTTCAGATAAAGAAGTCCGCCAGTGCATCCAGAGCTTCCTTTACGGCGTAAATACACCAAGCCGCTGGGGTTCACAGGCTCCTTTCACAAACGTTACTCTGGATCTGAACTGTCCAGGTGACCTTAAGGACAAAAAAGCCATTGTTGGCGGAAAAGAACAGGATTTCACCTATGGTGACTGTCAGAAGGAAATGGATCTTATCAATAAAACATTCATCCAGCTCCTTATCGAAGGTGATGCCAACGGACGCGGATTCGCATATCCAATTCCAACATACAATATTACCCGCGACTTTGACTGGGATTCAGAAATATCACAGCTTCTGTTTAAAATGACTGCACAGTACGGTACTCCAAACTTCCAGAACTTCGTTAATTCAGACCTGAACCCTAACGACGTTCGTTCTATGTGCTGTCGTCTTCAGCTGGACAAGCGTGAACTCCGCCGCCGTGGTGGTGGACTTTTCGGTGCTGATGAATTCACAGGTTCTATTGGTGTTGTTACACTGAACCTTCCTCAGATCGGATATCTGGCTAAAACAGAAGAACAGTTCTTTGCACGCCTTGATCACCTTATGGATCTGGCAAAAGAAAGCCTTATTGCAAAACGTAAGGTAATCCAGCGCCTTTATGACGGTGGCCTCTTCCCTTACACAAAACGTTACCTGAAAACTCTCGTAAACCACTTCAGCACCATCGGTCTTTGTGGTATGAACGAATGTTGTCTCAACTTCCTTGGAGTGGACATTACAGAACCAAGAGGAAAAGCTTTTGCAGAAAAAGTTCTTACACACATGAGAGACAGACTTGCTGATTACCAGGAACAGACAGGTGACCTTTTCAACCTGGAAGCTACACCTGCAGAAAGTACTTCTTACCGTCTGGCCCGCCACGACAAAGAACAGTACCCAGACATCATTACAAGCGGAAAGAACGAACCATTCTATACAAACTCTTCTCAGCTCCCTGTTGATTACACTGCTGACGTATTTGAAGCTCTGGATATGCAGGAATCACTCCAGACAAAATACACAGGTGGTACAATGTTCCATGTATTCATGGGCGAACAGGTAAAAGACTGGAAAAGCTGCCGTGACCTTGTCAGAACAATTGCAGGTAAATACCGCATTCCGTTCTTTACTATTTCACCGGTTTACTCAATCTGCCGCATCCACGGTTATTTGAACGGAGAACAGTTCGAATGTCCTAAATGTAAGGCAGAACGTGAAGCTGAACTTCGCCAGGTTCTGAAAAATCTGGAAGAAGAAAGAGCAAAACTTCTTGCACAGAAGAAATAAAAGTAAAAATGCCCGTTTTTTCCGGGCAAACACTAAAGATTTTGTATAAAAAGTACGAAATTTATAGTGTATTCAGTTGACAAAATAACCAATCATACACTATATTTAGTGTGGGTGCGGTAAATATAGGAATCATTCCTATTTCAACTAAATCAAAAAATATCATTTATCGAAAAAGGGGAATAAAAAATGGCAGAAGCAAAAACACTTGAACAGATTGAAAAAGAAATCGCTGAAACAAAGGCAGCTCTGGAAAATGTACAGGGTTCTGAAACAGAAGTTTATGCACGTATCGTAGGATACTACCGTTCAGTACGCAACTGGAACAAAGGTAAGCGCGACGAATTTGACCTGCGCAAACATTTCACTCTTGAAGACAGCAATCTTGAAACAAGAGCTTATGAACTGACAGCTGCAGATTCAGGATGTACTTGTGCAGCTCCTGCAAATATGAGAGTAGAAGAAACAGCAAATGGAACTGTTGCTGCATATGAACTTTTTGTTCGCAAAACATGTCCAAACTGCCCTCCTGTAAAAGCATACATGGCTGATGTTCAGGTTCTTGGACGTTCAATCGATGTAGACTCAGAAGAAGGTCTTGCAGAAGCTGCAAAGAAAGGTGTATTCGCAGCTCCTACAGTAATCTGCTACGATTCAAACGGAAACGAAACAGCACGCTGTCACAATGTTGAAGAACTTCAGGCTGTATTCGAAAAAGTAGCCGTAACAGCATAAGTTCAAGCTTCATGCATGATTTAAATAAACCAGCTGGTGTTCTGGTAAAAACTACACTTGTAGATTTTCCGGGGCACGTAGCTGCAGCCATCTTTCTGACAGGCTGCAATCTGAGATGCCCGTATTGTTACAATACGGGCCTTGTTTTTAATAACGAACCTGTCGAAAACCTGTCCTCAGTAAATGATCTTTTCGAACACCTGGAAAAGAGAAAAAATGTAATTTCTGCCCTGGCAATTTCAGGTGGAGAACCACTGGTAAATCCATATCTGAAAGACATCATCCAGAAAGCAAAGTCCATGGGATTAAAAATCAAAATGGATACAAACGGAATGCTCCCAGACAGACTTGAAGCTTTCATAAAGGACGAAAATCTGAGACCTGATTTCATTGCAATGGACATAAAAACAAGTCCGGACCGTTACGCAGAAGAAATGCTTGCCAAACCGATGCCTTCAGAAAAACAGGTTATGGCAGAAGCTCTGAAGCGTTCTGCAAACCTTATAGCATCGTATCCAACCGATTCCAGGGAATACAGAACGGTTCTGGTTCCAAACCTGGTAACAAAAGAGGATATTAAGAATATTGCGGAAATTCTTCCGGAAGATGCCTCCTGGCAGTTTGCAGGATTCCGAAACAAAAACTGTCTGAATGAAGCTTACAATAACCTTCCACCCTATCTGGACAGTCAGGTAAACGAGCTGATTGAATATGCTCAAAGTTTGATTCCCGGAGCCGCCCTGCGCTGACAAGGAAACCTCAGGGAATCTCCGAAAATATTTACAAAAACAAATAATTCGGTATTGACACAAAAAAGCGAAAATGATAATCTAATAACACTTTCGGTGCCTTAGCTCAGTCGGTAGAGCACACGGCTCATATCCGTGATGTCGTAGGTTCAATCCCCACAGGCACTACTAACCGGAAACTTAAGTTTCCGGTTTTTTTTATTTAACCCGTTTTTTAAAACAAACAAAACAACAGGACTCCGCACCATTCTCTATAACAAAAAAAAGCAGTTCCCGAAGGACCTGCCTTGTAACAAAACTGAATATAAACTAACTAAAATCTCTTTTATTCTTCGTCAGAAACATCCTCTACTTCTTCATCCTCTGAATCGTCAAAATATTCATCTTCACTCTGGTATTCACCATAAAGTTCACGTTCATACTGCTGGTAGAAGTTTTCGATTGAATCTTTTGAGAGTGCATCTATTGCCATGCGGCACTGGGCTTTTGTAAAGAAATAATTAAGACGTGTAGAGAATACAACATCACTTACATCATTGATTCCCTCTGTAACACTTTCATTTGGAACAGAGTCAATTGTAATTGTAAAGTAAGGAGAATTGTCCACAAATTTATATCCGAGTAAAACAGGAACTTTCTGTGCAAAGTATGGAGTATTTGATTTTATTCCGCCCCAGCGGATATAGGCATTAACTTTTCCGTATGCCTTGAAAGATTTTCTGTCATCACGGGAAAGTTTTTTATTTTCAAAATCTTTGAAATATCTGTTCATTGCCCCGGTATAATTAATCCGGTTCTGATCGTCAAAAGTAATGTAATAATAGGCGGCCATATACTGGCTTCCAAAACCTGCTGTATCTTTTTTAGGATAAAGCACAAAATCACAGGCAGTCTGATTCAAGCCGCCGAAAACTTTGGTTGTAAAAAGAGAACCGTCACCCATTACGATGAAATTTGAAGAAAACAAATCTTTGAAAAAATTTCCTGAAGATTTTTTCTTTATATTTTTATTCGAAATTTCGGTTGAAGAATCATAATCGTCATTATCATCGCTATAAGTATCTTCAAAAGCTGGAATTTCATAAGAATCTTCATTTTCTGAACTTTTTACAGGTTCATTTTTAGAAGATGCACAGGATGCCAGAACCAGTGATAATGCGGTTACAAAAACCACTTTTTTTATACATTTCATTTATTTTTCCCTTTCAATAAGTTTCAATATAATAATCCTATTTTACCGATTTTGTTACATAAAAAAAAGTGTTGTTAAAAGAGGTAAAAGAAACTATAATCGAAATATTGAGGTTAATTATGAAAAAAATGTTTCTGGTTTTGATTTTGATTTCTTCTGTCTGTCTGTGCGGCTTTGCTGGAACAAGATCTGAAACCCCGGAAGAAGGCTGGTCTTCTTTATCTTACGAAAATATTCCTGTTTTAAAAGTAATGGAAAGCCGTGAAGGATATGTAATTATCTACCAGAAAAATAAAATTGGTGTTGGAAGTACTGTTATTCCTAAATCATGGGCAAAAGGAAATCCTGATGAACCAAGAAAACTTAAGTTCAGAAACCTTAAATCAGGAATTGTAAAACCTTACATGACTGTTATTAAAAAAGACGGTGAATTCCATCGTGTTATTCTGAATCTTCCTACAAGTAAAACAAATACTGTCTGGGGAAGCTTAAAAGAAATAAAAGAAGGTCTGGATAAAACAAATCTGGATGACATCAAACTCTAGTAACTAAATCCAAAAACAATTAAAATACAGGAACTGCACTGCAGTTCCTTTTTTATTTAACTATTTTTTTTAAGGGAAAAACAATGAAAATCATCCAGCAAAAAGACACTGATAATCTTCTGAATTTCATCCAAAACCACGATTTCTTTTTCGTAGCAGGTCATAAGGAACCGGATGGAGACTGTATGGCTTCCTGCGTTGGAATAGCATCTATTCTGGACCATTTTAAGAAACCTTACCAGCTTCTTTCTGCAGGTCCTTTCAAACGAAATGAAATAAAAGAATTTGAACCTCTTTTTTCAGATACCATGGAATTTCAGACTCAAAACGAAAGAGATAAAACTGGTCTGATTATTACTGACTGTTCTGAAATTTCACGCCTTGGAGAAATAGACGGAGACCTCAAAGGCTTTGATACATTTATCATCGACCATCACAAAACCTCAGATACTCAGGATGATGCAGAAAACAAGCTTTCATTCGTGGATTCTCAATCTCCTGCATGTGCCATTATAATCCAACAGTTTTATGAAAAACTGGTCGGCCCTCTTCCAAAAGACCTGGCAGAAACAATTTTTTTTGGTTTTTGTACAGACACCGGATATTTCAGATTCATAGATGACACACAAAGCGAAAGCATAAGCTGTGCTTCACGACTGGTTGAATATGGAGCAAACCCAAAGAAAACCTATCAGAAAATAAATTCCGGAAAACCTTACTCTACAAGAAAACTTCTGGGAATTCTTCTGTCCAGAGCAGAACGTTACCTGGACGGGAAACTGGTTATTACCTATGAAACTATGAATGACACAAAACAGTATGGTCAGGAAGGCCGTGATTCTGATGCACTTTACCAGCTCCTTTTATCATCTGAAGGAATTGAAGCTGCAGTATTTCTCAGACAGGAAAGCGATAATTCCTGCACCGGTGGTTTCCGCAGCCAGGATAAAATTGATGTAAGTATCGTCGCTTCAAAATTCGGCGGAGGCGGTCATAAAAACGCTTCAGGCATGAGTTGTGAAGGCCGTGTCGAAAACCTTATTCCTCAGATTATAAAAGAGTTTGCCAGAATCATGTAATCGCTAAGGGATTTTCCCTTTAATTTTGAAAAAATCAAACATTTTTCTTTACCTGTTTTTTTATCCTTCCGAAATACAGAATAAATACAACCTGCGGTTGATTTAAAAATGTATAATAAAGGAGGATTCAATATGGACATGAGGCTCTACATTGATGAACTTTACGAGAAGGTTTCCAGAAAGGAAATTACAACGGATTACGCTGTGGAACAAATCGCTGTCGCAATACAAACGGACTTTCCATTGTTCAAACTACAAAGATATGATGAAGATATAAGGTCTTCTGTGGTTCTGGCTTTTCTAAAAAACGGTTACAGCCTGTTTGAACGTTTCGATTTTGAATACGGAAGTACTTTTCATAACTACGTTATTTCCTTTGTAAAAGGTCTGGCACTTACGGAAAAGAAAATGCAGGCCATTGAAAAAATCAGGGAAAAAGTAGATTTTATTTATTCCCAGGAAAATTATTCTACAGAAAGTCAAAAATACAGTTTTTCAATTGCGGTGGAAAATAACCGCCTGTTACCTTACGAAGCTCCGGAATCAGTAGAAATCTTTAAGCCTAAAAAAATCCTTACACCAAAAGAATTCATGCAGATACGCACCTCAAATGTTTTTGCAAAACCTACCCTTGTCATCGCACTCCGCTCCTGCTTTGATATTACCGACACAATGATTGAAACAATCTGCAGTGAATACAATCTGAACTCAGACATAGTTTATAAAGATATTCAGGATCTTAAAAACAGCCGCTATGAACTGTTCCAGCGTCACAAGGAACTGATTCTTTCCCGAAACGAAGCCTTTTCCAATAGACGCCGTTACAGTCCTGATATAGCGGATTACGAGGAATCTACGGAAAACCTGCAGGAAACCTATAAAGCAAGATATGAACACAGCACTGAATTATGGATAAAAAGAAATGCATCACTTAAAAAAGGTAAATTTCATTACTTCCCTTCCAATGAAATGATTGCTGAAAAACTGGGTATTTGTCCGCGTCAGGTGGGATATTATATTTCCCGTGCAAAAGAACTGTTCGGTCAGGCCGAAGAAGAATAAAAAAAACAGGTCCTTTTGAAAAGTCAAACCAGGCTTGCTTTCAAAAGGATCTTCAGTTTTTCCCTAGTGGAAAGCCTGGAAGAAAACTGTTATATTTTTTATATGAAGATTTATTTAGCAACCGGAAACAAACATAAAAAAAAGGAAATGGCGGAACTACTTCCCGACCATGAAATTGTAATTCCAAGCGACGAAGGAATTGCATTTGACCCGGATGAAACAGGAACAACTTTTTACGAAAACTCGATTATTAAAGCAAAAGCTTTATATGATATTGTACATGCTCCTGTTATAGCAGATGATTCAGGCATTTGTGTCGATGCCCTTAACGGACGCCCGGGAATCTATTCATCACGCTATGCAGGTCCTGATTTTCCCCAGGGGAAGCCAGACGGCACCAAAATCAGTCAGGAAGAACAGAATGTATTCCTTATTGAAGAATTAAACGAAGCCTTAAAAAATCCAGATCCAAAACATGAAAATTACGTTCATGGTCCCCGCTCCTGTCATTACACCTGTGCATTTGTTCTCTATTTAGGTGGAGACCGTTTATATGTAGTCCAGGAAACATTCGAAGGAACATTAATAGAAGATATTTCTATGCAGGCTGGAAACGGAGGTTTCGGATATGATCCGATTGTCTACCTTCCGGAATATAAAAAAACAGTAGCACAGATAACTGCTGATGAAAAAAACGCAATTTCCCACCGGGGAAAAGCAGTCCTTGCAATGAAAGGAATAATAAACAACCTTTCTTAATCTTCCTTCAACACAAAGGGCGGTAGACACCGCCCTTTTTTATTGACTGAATAAGGGTTATTCTTGATTACCGAAGCTACCATATTCCCATAAATAAATCATATTTTTTTAATTTTTCTAAAAAAAATATTAAAGTTTTATTAAGATTTCGCCGATAAATAATCAGAATCGTAATGACTGTGTCGACTTCGCTGAAGCAGCGGTCAGCGTTTCTCGCAAAGATGTGTAGATGTAGCCTTGTAAACATTTGCACATTTTTGCAATCTTTTGGGAAAACGGATTTTCCCTTCTACATATTCCAAGGAGGAATACTATGGTTATCAACCACAACATGTCGGCTATTTTTGCCAACCGCCAGCTGGGAGTTACAGGACTCGATCTCGACAAAAACATGGAGAAACTGTCTTCCGGTCAGAGAATCAATCGTGCAGGAGACGATGCATCAGGACTCGCAGTATCTGAAAAGATGCGCAGCCAGATCAGAGGTCTGAATCAGGCTTCACAGAACGCTTCTAACGGTATCAGCTTCATCCAGACAACAGAAGGTTATCTGAATGAAACAACAGATATCCTCCAGCGTATCCGCGAACTTGCAGTTCAGTCTTCAAACGGTATCTACTCTTCTGAAGATCGTATGCAGATTCAGGTTGAAATTTCTTCACTTGTATCTGAAGTTGACCGCATTGCTTCTTCAGCTCAGTTCAACGGTATGAATATGCTCACAGGTCGTTTTGCACAGTCAATTGGAGAAAACACAGTAACTTCATCTATGTGGTTCCATATTGGTGCAAACATGGATCAGAGAACTCAGGTTTTCATCGGTACAATGAGTGCTACAGCACTTGGACTCATTGCAGGTGAAGAAAAACTGAATCTCGAAACACCGGAAGATGCCAACCGTGCAATCGGCGTTATCGACGAAGGACTTAAAAAGATCAACAAACAGAGAGCTGATCTTGGTGCTTACCAGAACCGCCTCGAATTCACTGTAAAAGGATTGAACATCGCTTCAGAAAACATGCAGGCTTCTGAATCACGTATCCGTGACACAGACATGGCCGGAATGATGGTAGATTTCACAAAGAACTCTATCCTTCAGCAGGCAGGAACAGCAATGCTCGCTCAGGCAAACAGCCAGAGCCAGAATGTACTGAGTCTGCTTCGCTAAACAAAAGCGTTTTCATTCTTGTATTAGATGAATTAGTATTATATAATATCAGAAGCATGGAGATATTTGATATATTTCCGTGCTTTTGATATTGCACGGTGTTTCTCTACCCTATTTTTTTTACATACAAACACCCGTAAAATTGAAAAAAATGACACGCTTTCAGATGTGTCTTGTTCTTTGATATCTGTGTCTTTCTGTTACTGCAGGAGACGGCAGGAAAAATATGTCAGTTTATACTGTTTTTAGTATATTTATTACAGACATATTTTTCCTGCCGAATCAGGTCTGAAACTGCTTTGGGGGCGCAAAACCAGGGCAGCCTTTTCCTGCAGGAAACCGAAACATGATGTTTCCGTTTTTAAGTAAACATGGAGGGCACAACTATGATTATTAATCACAATATGAGTTCGCTCTATGCTGATCGTGTATTGAACATTTCTAATGATTCAATCATGAAAAACATGGAAAAACTCTCATCTGGCGAACGCATCAATCGCGCAGGTGACGACGCTTCAGGACTGGCAGTATCAGAAAAAATGAGAAGCCAGATTCGCGGTCTGAACCAGGCTAGCCAGAACATTCAGAATGGAATTTCTTTCATTCAGACAACTGAAGGATACCTGAACGAAACAACAGATATTCTCCAGCGCATCCGCGAACTGGCTGTACAGTCAGCAAACGGTATTTACAGCGACGAAGACCGCATGCAGATTCAGGTAGAAGTTTCACAGCTTGTAGCTGAAGTTGACCGCGTTGCTTCACACGCTCAGTTCAACGGTATGAACATGCTTACAGGTCGTTTCGCTTCAGGAACAGACGAAGTAATGATGTTCCAGATTGGTGCAAACATGGATCAGAATACTCGTGTATACGTAGGAACAATGAGTGCAACAGCTCTTGGTCTTAAAGGCGCACAGGGTGATGATTCACAGATCGCTATTTCAACACCAGAAGATGCAAACCTGGTACTTGGTACAATTGACGAAGCTCTTAAAAATGTAAACAAACAGAGAGCTGACCTCGGTGCTTACCAGAACCGCTTCGAACTGGCTGCTAAAGGCATTAACATTGCTGCTGAAAACACACAGGCTTCTGAATCACGTATCCGTGATACAGACATGGCTTCACAGATGGTTGACTACACTAAGAACGCCATCCTTACACAGGCCGGAACAGCTATGCTGGCACAGGCAAACGCTCAGTCACAGAACGTTCTTGCTCTGCTTCAGTAGTAATCAAAGTCAAAGAGATTTCTGGATGTCATCTTTTTGACAAAATAGATCAGGAGGGGTGCGCCCCCCTCTTGGTTTATCTTTTTTAAGAAAACATTTCCCAAGGATGGGAAATTCGAGCAGGAGGAACCTATGAACACAATCAATTCGTCGGTTTCATCACTGACCATGGAAGGTCAGAAAATATACGCCGCTAAGGCCGAAAGCCCTAAGCCGGTTGTAAAATCTCCTGTTATACAATCAGGAGCAGAAGTTGCCCAAAGTATCGAAAAAAACCTGGCAGACTTTAAAGCTGATATTCAGCAGCTTGAAAAAATGTCAGAAGTTACTTCAGGCAGAAAATTACAGTTTAATGTTAATAAGGAATTAAATACTGTCATTGTACGTATTGTGGATTCTAACACCAATCAGGTTGTAAAACAGATTCCTTCGGAAGATATGGTTAAACTCAAAACCAGAATCCGGAAAGCAATAGGTTCCATGTATGACAAAATGATTTGATTTTTTATAAACATCAAATTACAAAAATATGGCCGGACTTAGTATCCCGGGCGTCACAGACAAGTACAATACAAACGAAACAGTTGAAAAACTGATGCAGGTTGAAAGGATTCCGCTCACAAGGGAGCAGAAATCTCTTGATACTTTTAATGCACAACGAGACGCCTGGAGAGATGTAAACAGATTATTAACTTCTCTTCGCGACAGTACAAAAACCCTGTACTCTTATGAAAATCCGTTTAACAATAAAATCACATCTTCAACAGATGAATATGCCATTACTGCAGATGCAAACCGAAGTGCAGAATTCCAGTCCTTCAAAATAGATGTAATCCAGCCTGCAACTTCAGACAAATTTCTTTCAGGTGAGCTTGAAAACAACTACAAGGTTCCTGCAGGAACTTACACTTTCAAAACAGGCGAAAAACAGCTTACTTTTAACTGGAAAGGCGGTCTTTTAAAAGACTTTTCCGAAGCTGTAAATAAACGCGGTAAAAACATAGTAAAAACAATGATTGTCGGAGCAAGTGCCGGAAAAAAGACGCTTCTTATTGAAGGTTTACAGACAGGTAAAGAAAATCAGCTTATTTTCGAAGATGATTCAAAGAAATTTGCAGAAGAAATCGGAATGATTTCTCCTGTCAGAGACAACATAATTGAATTCGGAAAGAAGATGGAAGAAACCTCTGCTGCCCCACAGAAGGACTTTGGCGACGGACAGAGAATGCCTTCCCTTTCAAGAACAAAAGTATCTTTCTCAAAAGAAGCGGAATCCTTTGTTCTTGAGCCACGAGGCGCTTTCAAAATTGATCTTCCGGATTCCTTAAAACAGAATAACAACCTGCATATTAAACTTTCCTTGCATGCAGACAAAACAAATGATATTACAATTCCACTGAACGAAACTCCGGCTTTCCCTGAAATTCCTGAAGGCAACATGGCCGAATTCGGCGGAATCGAAATCCAGAACTTCGGATCAGATTCTCTTCTGAAGGTTCCAGACACACCTCCAGAGCCACTTGAAAAAATTGAATCAGAACGAATTATTTATGCTTTAATGAGAGACGGTTCAGAAAAACTTATTCCAACAAGAGACGTTCTCACAAAAGATTCTGAACTTGATATTGCTCTCAATGAATATGAAAACATTACTGCTCTTGTTGTCCGAAACAGAAACACAGGTCACAACATTACAGTCAGCAAAATAGAAACTTACAATCCTCAAATCAAAACAGGTTATAAACCAAACAACGCAATTACAACTGCAGGGGATGCAATCATTAAATATGAAGGTATTACTATTACGCGTCCTTCAAATGATATTGATGATGTAGTACCTGAAATCACTCTTCACGTTCATGAAAAAACAGAAAAGGCTGCAACAATTTCCATAAAACCTGATACAGAAGCTTCTAAAAATGCACTTATCGATTTTGTAGGAAAATATAATCAGACTGTTGCTGAAATAAACATTCTTTCCCAGGACAAGCGGGAAATCATCAATGAGCTTGATTACCTTTCTGATGAAGAAAAAGAAAAGGAAATGGAAAAACTTGGTATTTTCCAGACAGAATTCTCTTTGACTTCGATTAAATCAAACATGTCCAATATCATTACTTCAAGTTACCGTTATTCTGATGAAGCAATCGTTACAATGCTTGCAGATATTGGAATCGCAACAAATGCTTCCGGATTTTCAGGAAGCTATTCCCAGTCAAAACTCCGCGGTTATCTTGAAATTGATGAGAAAAAACTTGATGAAGCACTGGAAAACCATCTTGATGATATAAAAGGAATCTTCGGTTACGATTCAGACGGTGACCTGATTATTGATTCCGGCATTGCCTACAAAATGGATAAACAGATTGGAGCTTACACCCAGACAGGCGGGATTCTTGCATTAAAAACTTCATCCCTGGACTCAAAGATAAAGGATTCAGAAAAGAGAATCGCTACCCTCGAAAGTCAGCTTGAAACAAAAGAGGCAAATCTCAGAAACAAGTACAGTCAGATGGAAGGCTCTTTAAGCAGTCTTGAAAACCAGCAGACTACAATTTCAAATTTCACAAAACAACAGCAAAATAATAACAAATAATCAGCAACCAGGAGACTACCATGGAATTTTACATTAACGGCGATAAAGTCGATGTTCAGATTGAAGGTGAAAAAACTATTGGAGATGTCCTGCATTCTTTTGCCCAGGAATGTGAAAACAACAAAGCAGCAGTTATCGGAATTAGAATAAACAATGAATCAGTAACCGCCGATATGTTCGACGAAGTTTCAAAAAAAGAACTTTCAGAAAACACAAAATTTGACTTTAATGTGGTGACTGAAACAGCAATAAAAGAATCTTTTGCAAACCTTGCAGGTTACCTTCAGACACTTGCTGAAGAAATCGAAGAAGTTCCTTCCCTCTTTATCAACGGAAAAGGAAATGAAGCCAATAACTCCATAAAGAAGCTCGCTGATGCAATTGACCAGTTTTGTCATGTTGCAGCCCTGGCTTCCCTCTTCCCGGAAACTTTCAATACAACAAAAATCGGAGACAAAAACTTCACACAGTTCTTCGAAGATTTCTCTCCTATTCTGACTGACTTTGAAAATGCTCTGGCATCAAATGATACTGTCCTGGTTGGCGATCTCTGTGAATATGAAATCTGTCCCCGCCTTCATGAAATGGCAACCTCTCTTTCTACCAGCTGTCAGTAGGATTCCCCATTTCAGTTTTTCTAGTGGAAATAATAGAGATTTTTAGGTATAATATTCATAAGTATGAAGGTTCTTGAATTCAGAAACTTAGCAAGAGAAGAAGGACAGATTTTCTATATGAGAAAATACAGTTGCGATGCAGTATTTGAACTGCCAACTTCTGTCCTTGAATCCAAAGTGAATTTCTCAATTGAAATGTCTCCTCTCGGTGAAAGAATGGTTAACATTACTTTTCCTGAACCTCTCAACTACCCGATTTTACCGGTAAAAAAAGCACTGAAAGATTTTATTCTTCAGCAGGATAAAGAAGGCCACTTACCGTGCTGACATTCATTACAAAAACCCCGGATGAGACAATTGATCTGGGCCGCAAAATCGGGCGGCTTCTGAAGAAAGGTGATATCCTTGCAATGCAGGGAACACTTGCTGCGGGTAAAACAACAATCACAAAAGGTATAGCAGAATCTCTTGGTGTAACAGACACAATTACAAGTCCGACTTTCTGTCTCATTTCTGAATACGAAGGTAAAATGCCCCTTTATCATATGGATGTTTATCGCCTGGAAGGAACTGATGACTTTGAAAACCTGGGAACTGATGACATGCTTTATGGAGAAGGGATTTCCATCATCGAGTGGTCTGAAAAAATAATGGATGCCCTTCCTAAAAAAACTATCATTCTTAAACTTGAACCACAGGACGACGGCTCAAGAATAATTACAATTCAAAACTGGCAGAACGGAGATATTTCATAATGAAAGGACTTGCTGTTGATTCAAGCATCACAAAGATTTCAATTGCTGCAAAAAATGATGATTATACTGTAACTGCATCCTATGACATAGGAATGAAACAGTCTGAGACTCTCCTTCCAGCCATTGGTTATGTTCTTGAAAAAGCAGGTCTTACTCCTCAGGATCTGGATTATACCTGTATTTGCCAGGGGCCCGGAAGTTTTACAGGTCTTCGCCTTGGATTTGCAGCTGTAAAAGCTTTTGAATGTGCTGTAAAAAAAACTCTTTATGGAATTTCAACACTCAAAGCCAATGCATGGGCTCTGGAAAATCTCAGTACCCTTGTTGTTTCCGTTATTGATGCAAAAAAAGATAGATTTTACGCCACTGCCTATAAAAACGGTACCGAACTTTTTTCTGAAGATGATTATCCTTATGAAAAACTGGCAGAACTTTTAAATAAATGCGAAGAAACTTCTTTTGTTCTTGCAGGTCCTCTCCCTGACTGCAAGGTTTTCTGCGAAAATGTTGCTCCCCTTCTTAACGGGAAAACAGTAAATGTTCCCAAAGCTGTTCCACCTGCAACAGACGCTCTTTTTGCAATAACAGAAAAAATGATTTCTGAAGGCAAAGCACCACTTGCAGAATATGACGGTCCTGTTTATCTGCGGGTTTCGGAAGCCGAAGAAAACATTTCCAAAACAAAATAACTGATTCCTTATTTTAACCTGTTAAAAATCACACATTTATCCCTTTTTTCAGTATAATCATTCTTACAATATGATAGATTTGGAAGAACTCAGGAAACAGCTCAATCCGGAACAATTCAGAGCTGTCAGCACAATAAATGGACCTATTCTCATTATCGCGGGTGCCGGAAGCGGAAAAACCCGTGTAATTACTTACAGAATTGCACATATGCTGGATTCCGGTATTCCTCAGAGCCAGATCTTAGCCCTTACTTTTACAAATAAAGCAGCAAAAGAAATGGAAACCCGTATCAAGGAGCTTACAGGTAAAAAACTTCAGAACCTGACCGTTTCTACTTTCCATGCATTTGGAGTTCAGGTGCTGCGCCATGATATTGATAAGCTTGGATTCCGCGATAACTTTTCTATCTATGATGAAACTGACCGCACTGCCCTGATTAAAGAATGCGGACGGGAATTGAAATTCAGTCCTGATGCCATGGACACCTACATGATCGGGAACCTTTTTTCCAACATCAAGACAGGCAGAAAAAACTGGGAAACCGCCAGCGATATGTATAAACCTCTCTATGAGTGTTATCAGGAAGGCTTAAAACTTTATAACGCAGTAGATTTTGATGATCTTATAGTTCTCCCTATCCGTCTTTTCAAGGAACACCCGGAAGTTCTTGCAAGATATAAAGAACGTTTCAAGTACATTATGGTTGATGAATTCCAGGACACAAGTCACCAGCAGTATGAATTAATGCACCTTCTGGCTCAGGACAATGTTGCAGTTGTTGGAGATGATGACCAGAGTATCTATTCCTGGCGTGGTGCTGATTATCAGAATATAGTTTCCTTTGAAAAGGATTTTCCAAATGTGCAGGAAATTCGTCTTGAACAGAATTACAGGTCTACTGAAACAATTCTGGAAGCCGCAAACGGCGTAATCAGCCACAATACTAACAGAAAAGATAAAAAACTCTGGAGCGGAAACGGAGGCGGTAAACCAATTGAAATTTTCATGCCTCAAAACGAAACCGATGAAGCTGATTTTATTGCTGAACAGATTCTTTCAATTTCAATGGAAGAAAAAAGAAAATATGATGAGTTCGGGGTTTTAATCCGCGCAAATACTCAGTCCCGATTTATTGAAGAAGCATTCCTTGAAAACAATATTCCTTATACAATGAGCGGCGGAACTTCTTTCTTTGAAAGAAAAGAAATCAAAGACGTTATCAGTTATTTAAGAGTTATTTCTAATCACGATGACGACATTAACCTTCTCCGAATCATTAATACTCCACGACGAGGAATCGGCCGTGCAACAATCCAAATGATGAACGATGCCTCTGAAACCTTCGGCTGCACTCTCTGGAATTCGATCAAATACCTGATTGAAGCACAGGGGTCTCCTGCCAATGACGCAGTAAAAGAAGACCTTCAGGGCTTTGTAAATATCATCGAAACAAACAGAACTAAGCTTTTAAGCGGTCGCGGACTTCATCAGAAAGTCCGGTCTTTAATTGATGAAATCAATTACAAAGACTTTCTGATGCTTGAAAATCAAAAAAGCGAAAAAGCCTTTGCCTTTAAATTAAAAAACATCGAATTTCTTTTAAGCTCTATGGAAACCTGGGAAAATAACCCGGAAAACACTTCTCCAAGTCTCTATAATTACCTGAACAGAATTACTTTGATTTCCCGTGATGATATGAATGATGAAAATGACAAAGGAAAAGTGAACCTGATGACAATTCATGCTTCAAAAGGTCTGGAATTCCCTGTTGTTTTTATTGCTGGTTGCGAAGAAGGCCTTATTCCTCATGCCCGAAGTGTTGAAGAAAATGGTGGAAATGTAGAAGAAGAACGACGCCTTTTCTACGTTGCAATTACAAGAGCCCGTAACAAGCTTTTTCTTACTTCCTGTATGAAACGCAGAAGGCAGCAGATGATTGTAGACTCTGAACCTTCAAGATTTCTGGATGAAATACCGCCAAACCTGGTTGAATACAGTACAGCTTCGGAACCTGTATCGGAAGAAACAGGACATGATTTTTTCCAGAGCATGCTGGATTCATTCAAAGCTCAAATGGATAAATAAAAAAGGAGCTGACTCAAGGTTCGTCTAACTTCCCCTTCGAATCAACCCCTTTTTTCTTTTCATTGCTTTTTCTAAGCTACATTTTTAGCCTGTTCACGGATATTTTCAATCGAATCCTTTGCTGTAATAACCATTGCTCCGACTTCAGCACTCTGGTTCTTGCTTCCGATTGTATTTATTTCACGGTTTATTTCCTGACACAAGAAATCCAGTTTTTTTCCGGGATAAGGATTGTCTGTCATTTCCTGACGCATGGCTTTCAAATGACTCTTTAATCTGACAATCTCTTCATTGATTGTATACTTAACCACCAGTGCAGCAGTTTCTGTCATAACCCGGTTTTCATCAACCTGATCTCCAAGAAGCTCCTTGAATTTTGAAAGAATCATTTCTTTAAAATGGCTTTCCATTTCTGGCTGCCATTTTGCAAAACATTCAGCACATTCATCAAGTTTTGAAAGTTTCCGGAATAAATCTTCAGAAAGATTTGCGCCTTCGCGGACACAATCAGCAAGGTATTTATCCAATGATTCATTAAAAACAGGAAGAATCATTTCCTTATATAATTCTACATCATAACCGGAAGTAATGTTCAAAACTCCAGGCTGTGAAACTATAAGAGAAAGAGGAACTTCCTTTTCATAGCCACAGGCTTCGGATATTTTTTTCAAGGCTTCCATATATGAGACTGCAGCCTGTGTATCAGCAACAACAACGTTTGAAGACTGCAGTTCCCTTACTTTGATATAAACATCAACTTTTCCGCGTGTAATTTTTTCAGAAACCAGACTTCTGAAAAAACTCTCCAGAGGATTCAAAAACGGTGGAAGATTAATAGACAAATCCAGAAACCGCGAATTAACAGATTTCAACTCTACTGAAATCTGTGCTTTTTCATTAGTTTTTTCGGTATATGCATACCCTGTCATGCTTGTCATTTGATTAAATCCTTATTTCTTTTTCTTTCCGACACATCCTACGCGATTCAAAGGAAGGAAACGGTAAAAAGGTTTTCCAAGAATATATTTCTTATTCAGATACTGAGGTTCCATATAGGAAACATATTTAATTGATTTAGAATCTGATTTTGTCAAAACTTTGGCTGAAGGTTCATAAGCATGTCTTAAATCCAGAGAATTAAACCGGTTATCTCCCATCATGAAATAACAGTTCTCAGGAATATAAACTGCATTTCCATTACTGTCATTTGCAGGGAAAACAGGCATATTTCTCATATCCAGATATCCAGGAACCTGAATGGAATTGTATTCATTGCCTTGAACATACCAGAGAATTTTTTCTGCAAGAGATTCATATTCAAGAAGTTCAGTATCTGTTGACCAGTTCAAAGATGAAACCCCGGCTTTTATCATTTCTGCATTTTTCAAGACAATATTTCCGAGAGTAACTTTTGCCATTACATTCAGGCGGAAATTACTTTCATCGTAAGGGTCACGAATCTTGTCTTTTTCGGAAATCCAGGAAGAAATGAAATCAGAGAACCATTCTTCACCACCCTTCTGTGTCATGATTTTGATAGCCAGTTCATATCTGCCTTTGAATAAGGTATGGAGAAGAAGATTTGGTTCAGAAAAATCACCGGCTTTTGTTTCATTAACATACCGGCTTAATTTTTCTGAGATTTCCTTTACACGGAAAGCCGCAGCATCCAGGTCGTAATTTCTCCTTTCTTCTTCAAAACTAAGCATACCTTCATATTCGGACTGAGAAAGAGGGAATGTTTCGATTTTTGATTTTACATTTTTCTGAGTATCATTCAAATTCCAGCAGGCATAATCTTCGTTACCAGGAATTGGTTTAAAGACATCGCTCTTATTTGTACGCGTGTACAGAATACCATCCTGCATAACCAGCTGTTCCCCCTGCAGACCGGCAATTCGTTTTACAAGAGGATCAGCCTTCATTTCGCCATTTTCATCTTTATTCAGGTTTACACCCATAAAGGTAAGCTTATAAATCAACTGGGCTACTACAGTTTTTACTTCAGACTGATGATCCAGAGTGTAATGAGGGTTTCTTATAACAACTATATCTCCTCTTTTATAATCTGAAAAATCGTCCAGACCTGCATCGCTCAAAGGAAATTTTGGACCGCTGCCTATTTTTTCAACAACGACACGATCCTTTATAAGAAATTCAGGAACCATAGATTCCGATGGAATTACATAAAGCTCGAAGAAGAAAACCTGAAAAATGAAAACAAGGAAAACTACCTGAAGAAGTGCGTCAATCCAGTCAACAATTTCATAAACAAGGCGCCCAAGCCCGATAGGCTTCTTTCTTTTTTCACAGGTTTCCAGCCAGAAATCATCCAGCCTGGATACCCGCTTGTCAGACATATAATACTGAAGGACAAATGAAAAAATAAAAACAAATACCCATAAAAGGCCGCAGATTACATCAAGCCAGTAAGGTTTCCCTGTAGCACCTGCCCTTTGAATAATGAAAGTCAAAAGGAAAACAGTAGGAACATACTGAACGAATTTAAGAGTATGGAAGAAATATTTCTGTTTTTTTCCTTTCACCACCTTAAAAAAACCGAACCAGATAAAAAAGCCCGTAAAAACAGCAGAAAGCGGAAAAGCCAGAAGAGAAATATCACATTTGAAACTTATTGTACTAAAAGTGAAAAATACGGAAAGAATCAGTTCAATCAGAAGAAAAACTGAAAAAAGTTTTGAATACTTAATTTTTTGCATATATTAAATATAGCAAAAATTCAGTGAATAAACTAGAATTAATTATATGCAAAAAGAAATACTTAACACCGAAGCTGCTCTTGAAATGCTTTCTGGAGAGAAAGATTTATACAAAATGCTCATCGACGCATTCATTTCTGACAGTCCTAACAACCTGGATTCAATCGATAACTTAATTGACGAAGGAAAAAACGAAGAAGCCCGTGCTTATTCACACAAAATTAAAGGATCTGCAAGCCAGATTGGGGCTGAACAACTTACCTTTGCGCTTCAGTACCTTGAAGACTCATTAAAAGGTAACATGACAGCCGATGTAAAGGCCCTGTCAAAAAACGCAAGTTTTGTTTACTCTAAAACCATTTCCTTCATCAAGGAATATAGAAATAAACTTTAGTTTTGATTTCAGTCAATTCCATATAAATTACTGAAATTCCTGTTTATTGTTTCACAAAAACTCATAAAATCCTGTTCAATCAGTTTTGATTCGGACAGGTTTTCTTTTTTTATTCTGAAACCTTCTTCATATATTTTCTTAATTTCCAGAGGACTTGTATAATCCTCATTTTTCAATTTCTGGTAAGGAGCATCAGTTTCAAAAAGAAGATTATTTGAAGGAAGTTTCAAAACAAGTTCCAGAACCTTCTTGTTATTATTAAAAATCTGTTTCCCAAAACTAAAACAGCAGTTTATTCCTTTCCTGATAAAAGATTCGGCTTCAACAAAACTGCCCATAAAAGAATGAAACTGAACTCCCGGAAGCAAAGAAAGCTCTCTGGAATATGAAAAAAGGATTTCATTTGCCTTTCTGCAATGGATAACCACAGGAAGAGAATTACTCAAAGCGATTTCCAGCTGGTTTTCAAATATTTCTTTTTGAATATCCTTTATTTTCTTTAATTCAGGGGTATAAAAATCAAAACCGAACTCCCCCACAGCTTTAATCATTCCGCTTTTTGCCAGGTTTTCAAGATAATCCAGCCAGGATTTTTCCGGATTCTGGGGATGAATTCCAAAGGATTTTATAAAACCTTTTTTTTCTTGAAGAATATTAAAATCATCTTCTGAATGACAGGAAATGCATCCTCCGATTCCCTGAATCTCATCAATGTTTTTACCGGATATTTCAAGGAAATCCTTCAGGTGAAAATGTGAATCAAAAAAGCAAATATTTTCTAACATTTTTTTATTTTAAGCCGAAAAATAAATATAAAACTAAACTCATATTAATATACGGGAGGCGTATATGAAAAGTTTTGCACTCAAAAGTATCGGTAACAAACAGGATTTTCTCACTATTGTTCGCGAAATGGATGACGGTTATGTTGTAAGAATCATCCGCGACCTGGACGGTTACGAAGACGTTAAAACAGACTACATCAGCAAAGAATTATTTGAAAGCTGCATCAGAACAGGATATCTTACAGAAATCAAAGAAGCAGTTTCTGTAGCTGTTTAATTAATCTTAAAGCGGTATTTATTTCATAAATACCGCATAATTTCAATTTCGAATACTAATCCAGCAAGGCCTTTCCTATTTTCCAGTTATCCCCGGCGCCCATTGTAACAAAGAGATAACCGTCAGGGTAAGCAGAATCAAGTTCCTTATTCAATTCTTCTTTTGCATAATCAAGTGCATCCATTATTTCTTCAAAATAAACTACACCTTCTTTTTTAGATTTTAAAGTTTCTTCAAATAAAGTTCTTCCGGTAATGGAAAAATCTTTTGGATTTTCGCGGGCAGAAGAATAAATTTTATGAAGAATAACTCCGTCAACATCAGAAAAGCTTTCAGAAAATTCCTTTAATAAAGCCTGAGTCCGCGAATATGTGTGACTCATAAAATCAACGATAATCTTTCTTCCCGCATAGAATTCCCTGAAGCCTGCCAAAGTGGTCTTTACAGCAGTCGGATGATGACCATAATCATCGATAACAAGAACTGATTTTCCATGTTTATTTTTGAATTCGCCGATTACCTCGCTTCTTCTTTTACCACCAGCAAAATTAGCAAGTCCTGCAGAAATTTCTTTTTTGAAAGAAAGAGGATCTTTTCCGGCTTCTTTCAAAAGACATACACATAAAGCTACTGCAGCACAGGCATCCATAACTTCATGTTTTCCCGGAACTTTCAGATAAAAATCACCGAATCCATCAAGGGCGAAACGATTTTCTTCGTCAGAAACTTCCTTGTATACAAGATGGAAATCCCCTTCAGCCATTGTTCCATAAGGAATCATATGCAAATCTGGACGCATTTTTTCAACAATACTTACAACATCCAGTGCACCTTTATCATCAGCGCAATAAATCAGATCTCCGTTTTCAGGAAGAAGGCAGACATAATCAACAAAAGCGGTTCTTATGTCTTCATAGGTTGGATAATAATCCTGGTGATCCGGTTCAACGGAAGTTAAAATAATTTTCTGCGGATGGAAACTCATAAAATGCCGCTGATATTCACAGGTTTCTGCTACAAAAAAACTGTTTCCTTTTTTTTCGCTTGAAACAAGCGGCGATGTATAAGTACAAGTATCTCCGAAACTTTTAATGATTGATCCGGCCAAAGTCTGACTTGGAATTGGAAGCTCTTTAAGAATTGTTCCGGTTAATCCTGTGGTAGAAGTTTTTCCATGAACACCACAAATGCCGCAGGAATAAGCAAGAGAAGAATAAAATCCCAGAGCCTGTGTGTACAGAAGACAAGGAATTCCTTTCTTTACAGCAGCAATCAAATCCGGATTCACATCAAGTTTATATGCAGATGAATAAACAACATATTGAATTTCATCCGTTATATTATCCCCGCTAAAAGGAAGCGCTTTCAGATTGAGTTTTGAAAGAATCTCATCTGTATAAAAATGTTCAGCAACATCACTTCCTGTAATAACTGCACCTTTGTGAAAGAAAATCTCCACAAGGGCGGCCATTCCTGTCCCTTTTATTCCAACAAAATGAATATGAACTCCATTCAAATCTTCAGGTAAACTTACATCATTCATAACGGTAATTATAGCGGATTACAGACTGATATGCGACCCGGAAGAAGTTTTTGTAACAGTGATTCGACTGCTTATTCTTTGCTTCAGGTTTTCAACATGAGAAATAATTCCGATTTTCTTATTTCCTTCCCCAAGTCTGCTCAATATTTCCATTGCAAGATCCTGGGTTTCAGCATCAAGTGTGCCAAAGCCTTCATCTATAAAAAGTGAATCCATCTGAAGTCCGCAGTTTCGTCCTCCAACAAAATCCGTCATGGCCAGTGCAAGACTGATTGAAGCCATAAAGGTTTCGCCACCGCTTAATGTTCCTATTTCCCGTTCAGTTCCGTTGTAGGTGTCACAAACCAGGAAATCAAGTCCCTGCTTTGCTCCGCCGGAAATTGTATTTTTCATTTTGAAGTAATAACGCCGGTCAGAAATATCCCAGAACCTTTCACTGGCCCGCTCAAGCACCTGATTAAAATAAACACCAAGAGCCCATGAATCAAATTTAAGTTTCTTCGGATTGTCACCATTAAGGTCCGCATAAAGAAGTTTCAATGGTTTTACTTCCTTCTCCAGAAGGTTTCTCTGTTTTTCAAGCTGAACAATTCTTTCAAGGTCACTTTCAGAAGCCGCTAATCTGGACTTGAAACCATCATTCTCCTGCTTCAGCTGTGAATATTCATTATTCTTGATTCTCCATTTTTCTCCAGCCTCATTTCTTTTTATATTAATTTCAGCCGATTTTTCAGTTTTCTCTGAAGCATTAACCAGGGCTGACAATGCCGCAAAATTATCAGACCAGGTTTTAATTTCTTTTTCCAGAGAAGAAATTTTTACATCATCTATATAAAATTCCTGGATTTCCTTTTCATCAGCAAATCCGCTTTCAGCAAAAGCAGCAGCAAAATTTCTTTTATTATTTTCGAAATTTCTTTCTTCATCTGCCAGATTATCCTTAAGAGTCTGAACAATGCCGGTTTTCGATTCTATATCAGTGTTTACCTCATATTTTTTATTTTCAAAATCGTTTACTCTTCTTTCATTTTCCTTGTATCTTTTTTCAAGTTCAGAATAATCAGGCAGCGGCAGCTTATATCCGGTTTTAGCAAAGCTTTCCCTGTTATAATCCAAAGAACTCTGACACACTTTCAGTTCTGTTTTCAAATCACCCAATTTTTCAGTAAATTGTTTGAGCGAGTTTTTAACGGTAGAAAGTTTGTCAGTAACTGAAAGAACCCTTTCAGACTTTTCTGCAGGATGAGGATGATGCACTGAACCACAAACAGGACATGGAACACCTTCTTTTAATTCCACAGAAATTGTAGAAGCTAGATTCTGTAACTCATTCTGCTTCTTCTGAATTTCAAGTTCATTTACCATTAATTCCAGGTTTGCAACCTGTACTTCATAACTTGCGATATTTTCCTTACAAGAGGATTCCTGATGTTCCAGTTCTTCAATTATGGATAATAAATCAGAAGCCAGTTTCAGATTATTTAATCTTTCCTTTTCAGAAAAAAGGTTTCCTTTAATTTCAGAAATTTCATTTTCCTGTTTTTCAAGTTCCTGTTTGATTTTTTGAGTTTTTTCGATTTCTGAAGAAATATCAGCGAGTCTTTTTTCCAGTCTTCTGATTTTTGATTCTGATTCAATACGATTATTCAAAAGAGGAAATATTTTTAAGGCCTTTCTTGCACGAATAACCCTTTCTCTTTTTTCATCAATCTGGTCTTTCTGGAGACACAGATTTTCCAGACTGATGACATTCCTTTCATGTTTCAGTGCTTCCTGAAAAGATTTTTCAAGAACTTGAATTTGTGCAGTAAGATCCTGTAAAACCTTCTCATATGAAGCTTCTTTTTCGCTATTGATTTTAATTTTTTCCTTATATCCAGAAATCTGTTTTTCTAAATCCTCTGCTGAAACATCACTTCCGAACTGAGTCAAAGCATTTACAACTCCTGCTAGTTCGGTATTGGCAGCTTCATATTTTTGTTTTACCTGAGCCATAATGTTTGAATAAAGCTCTACAGGAAAGAGTTTTGAAAGAGTTTTTGTTCTTTCTGTTGAATTTTCTCTTAAAAACTCTGCAAACTCTCCCTGCGGAAGAACAACAACCATAGAAAACTCTTTTGCCTTAAGTCCAATCAAAGCTTCCAGTTTTTTATTTATTTCCTGAAGCTTTTCCCCAGCCCACAAGGGTTTGAATTCATTATTCTCGTCTTTCTGATAAACTTCGATTTCGCTTTGCTTATAGTTTGTTTTGCCAGTTTTTGTAACATGATCATATGGCAAAGATCTGTAAACTCTGAAAACTTCACCATTCATTGAAAAATCAAATGTAACAAAAGCTTCATCTTCATTGTCTGTAAAAGTAGATTTAAGGGATTTTTCGCCGCGACTTCCATTTGCCTGTCCATACAACGCAAAAGTCATGGCATCAAAAATAAAGGTTTTTCCGGAACCGGTCGGACCAGTAATCAGGAACATATCATCGAGCTGTTCAAAGTCAATTGTTTCATTTCTGTATGGACCAAAATTTTTAAGAACTAATTTCAATGGTTTCATTATTCCGATGCCTCCCAATCATTTTCTTTTGCGGTCTGTAAAAATAATTTTTTTTCAATACTGTATTCTTCTGAATCGGAATTTCCATAAACTTCTCTAAAAAAGCCTTCAAAAATCTTTTCCGGATTATTGGATTTTACAGCCTCTGACCGTTTAGACATTTCAGGATTCAGGACACTGTCTTCTTTGGATTCCTGTCTGAGACTTAACAGATTTTTGAAGGAACTTCTCAATAAGGATACTGCGCCTTCCGGCACTACAGAGTCAGTAAGGAAGATTTCAACATAGTCTTCTGCATGACTCTCAACCAAACCCTTATCTTTATTCGGACCATAGAATTTCTCAAAAGGACCTTTCAAACGACAAACCGGATGCAGAGGTTTAATTTCCAAAGGAGTAATTTTTGTTTTTTTATTCTTTTTTACTTCAATGCTCAACATTACCCGTACACCTTTGTCATCAAAGGAATAAGCTAAGGGAGAACCTGAATAAACTACTTTTTTTAATTCTCCCGCTTTTTGAAAGGAATGAAGATGTCCGGCAGCAATATGATCAAAAGAATCAAAATATGAAGCATTAACTTCTTCAGCTGTTCCCACAAAGCTTCTTTCCGAATCGGAAACGAAGGATTTTACTGTCATAAGGTGAACACATAAAATACTGCTGGAATCTGAATAATTTTCTTTATGACAATTTACGATTTTTTCTGTGGAAAACTTGTAAAGATCATCCTGTTTTTTAATAGAATTTCCATTTTCATCAAAAAAACTGCCGGAATATAAAAATGGAAGCTGGTATACAGCACAGGAATCATTTCCATCCTCCAAAATAACAGGCTCTGTGAAATCCTTTACATCCGTAGCAATATGAATTTTCATTTTAGAAAGAATATCTTTTAAAAACGACAAACGGTCTGCACTGTCATGATTTCCGGACAGCATAAATATTTCCAGTTCAGGAAATTCATTATGCAGTTTTGCAAGAAAAGAACTGAGAAGCGTTACTGCCTCCGATGGTGGAATGGGTCTGTCGTAAATATCACCGGGAACAAGAAGTCCCTTATAAGGATTACCATCATCTTTTCCCTTTTTTAATTCCATATAAATCTGATCCAGAAAAAATTCCTGATCTTTCTGGAGGCTCATTTCATGAAAACTTTTTCCCAAATGCCAGTCGCTTGTCTGTAAAAATCTCATATTAATTCCTTATGCATTTATTATACTGAAAGATTTTCCATTATGTAAAAAAAAAGCGCTTCACATTAATGTGAAGCGCTTTTTTCAGACTAATTAACTATTAGCGGTTAGCTTCGTCAATAAGAGCCTGGAATGCGTTAGCTGTTTCTTCTACAGCTTCCTGCATTGTTTTGTATCCTGGATATACGTTCCAGATGATGTTTCCGAGGTTAAGACCAGAAACCAGTGTATCGAAACGTACGATACCATTGTCTTTCATGTGCTGAAGTGTTTCATCAACAGCGCGTTCATCACGGAAACGTGTGTAGTAATCTTCTTTCCATGCATCATCACCGTATCCTGGTGTTGGGTCAGACCACAGGTCGAAGATTTTTGCGATTGCTTCTGCACGGTCTTTCTTGTAACAACCTGGAATTACGTATGTGTTGTCATCATGAAGTGTCTTGTATTTTCCGTCACCGTTTGGTCCCAGTGGGAAACATACAAATCCCCAGTCATCACGCATGTCAGCAATGTTACCAACACGGTATTCCTGGTCAGCCTGGAAAGCAACTTCACCGTTGATGAATGAAGCATACATCCAGTCCCAGTTTGCACCTTCAGGAGCTGGTTTTTCATAGTTTACACACATGTTTGTTGCCCAGTTCATAGCTTCAATTGTTTTTTCGCTACCACACATTGAGTAGTATTTTCCGTTTGCATCTTTTCCTATCCATGAAGATCCGTTTGACATAACTGCAAGGTGACAGAATTCTGTTGAAAGGTTAGCCATACCGTATGTATCAGGGATACCATCGTTATCAAGGTCACGTGTTGTTGCTTTCAGCATTTTTTCAAATGCATCCCAGTTCCATGTTCCTGCAGCCTGCATATCATAGATTGTTTCTGGGTCAATATTTGCTTCTTTAAGAAGACGTTTATTGAAGAAGATACCTCCACGTGGTTCTGGAGGGATAGGACGACATCCGTAGAATGAATTTCCTTTTGTTGTCTTGTCTCTGATTGATTTAGCCCATTTGCTGTTATTCCAGTCAACATCGCTGATTGTAGCAAGGTCATAGAAAAGATTTGCTTTCATACCGGCAGAAATTGAGCGTCCGTCGATT
This sequence comes from Treponema sp. UBA1747, assembly GCA_002315375.1. Taxonomy (GTDB): domain Bacteria; phylum Spirochaetota; class Spirochaetia; order Treponematales; family Treponemataceae; genus Treponema_D. The sequence goes on from DCHR01000039.1 coordinate 45,922, forward strand.
ACGAAAACGTAGTCTTCATCACCACCAGTTGTACAGAAGTTTGCAACTGTCTGTGGGTGAGAACCCCATCCACCAATACCGAACTGATCACAGTCGTAGTTATATGTCAGCATTCCATACTGACGGAATTTTTTTCCATCTTCTTCAGCTGGAGAATGTGCTTCTTCCCCCTGAAGACCGTTAGCACTTGACCACCAGTCAGCTACGCGAACTACTCTTCCTTCAAAGTCATAAACTTTGCCTTTTGCATCTTTCTGAACTTTGTATCCTGCTTTTTTGAACTGTGCTTCGAGCTGTTTTGAAAGAGCTTTCTGTTCTTTAGAAAGTTTTGGTTTTGCTGAAACAACAGAACCAAGCATAAGTGTTGCAAGTCCCATTGCTACTATTTTTTTTGTTGTTGTAAGCATCATTTTCCTCCTATGAATTTACACATAACAAACTTATTTGATTGTATAATTATACCATCAAATCTCTATAAAGCAAAAACTTTCGCTTTTTGAAACTATCAAATTAATAGAATTCCCCTATAAAAGTTACAAAAAATCCACAAAAAAAAACCGCTTTTCCAAAGAAAAGCGGTTAGTTTATCGTTTAACAATCCCCTTTTCCGGGGAAAACTATTATTTTTATTCCTTCATACCAGAAGCTGTAAGGCTTTCTACGAAGAGGTTCTGTGCGAACAGGTACAGAATAAGCAGAGGAATAAGTGTAAGAAGAACACCAGTTGAAACTACTGCATTTGTATAACCTGTTGTTACAGTTGGCATTGCGTAAACGTTTGACATGTACTGTGCAAAACGGTCACCAAGAGATGCAACCTGAATTGAAAGCATCTTGATTTTTCCAAGGAACAATTCTGTGTAGAAACTGTCTGTCCACTGCCATACAAAAGAGAACAGGAAACAAGATGTAAGAATTGGTTTTGCTCCTGGAATCATAATCTTGAAGAAGGTAACAAAAGAGTTACATCCGTCAACATAAGCTGCTTCTTCCAGTTCGAATGGGAATCCCTGGAAATACTGACGAATCATAAAGATGTAAAGTCCGTCTTTAAGACCCATACAGGTAAAACACATCAGAAGATAAGGCACCATAGAGTTTCGCAGGTTCAGTGTTGCACCGAAGAACTTGAAAAAGCGGAAATGAAGGAACAAAGAAGTTGAAATTGTCTGTGGTGGAATAACAATTACCAGAATAACACAGAAGAACCAGAACTTCTTGAACGGAAAGTCAAAACGAGAGAATCCGTATCCAACAAGGGAACATACCAATACCTGAATTACAGATACAAGAACAGAAACCCAGATTGTATTGAAGAGAGCTTCCTTATACCCCATAACTGCAGCAGCAATTTTCCAGTTCAATACAGACCAGTTCTTTGGAAGAACGATGATTGTTGTATCGTAAAGGTCCTTTTCAGCCATAAAACTGAATGAAATTTTATTCAGAATTGGCTGAAGAATCATGAAACACATACCAAACAGAAGAATGGCACGGAAAATCGAAATAATGTATTTCTTGCTTGTTTCTTTTAACAGAACACCACCAGAAGCTTCATTTCTTTCCCAGAAAGAACGCTTCTGAACTGCAGCAACCTTAGTTTTAGCTTTTTTATCTCTACTCATTTTTGTACACCACCTTTGAAATAATCAGAGAACTGAGGCCGATGAAAACCATAACAACAAGGAAGTAAATCCAGGCCAAAGCAGAACTGTAACCATAGTTAAGATAAATAATCATCTGATCATTGATCTTTGACATTATCACGTTATCGGTTTTCATGAAGAAGTCAACGATTGTGTAAACCCAACAAACCAGCATCAGAGGGCTAACCATTGGAACAGTTACTTTCCAGAGGCTTTCCCAAGAAGTACAACCTTCCATAGAGGCAGCTTCATACATACTTGGTGAAATATTCTGAAGTCCCGAAAGGAAGATGATAATCTGAATACCAGATGCCATTGCTACGTCGTAGATACCGTCAATAATTTCGAAAACTTTCTTGAAAACTTTTCCGGAAATACCGTTTACACCACCTGTATTAGATACAAGGATTTTTTCAAGAACATCAGTAATTGTATTCGACCTTCCTGATTCTTCAATTGTATCCTTGAGGGATGACAGAAGTGAGTTGTTGTATTCAAGACCAACAAGAACACCTGAAGAAAGAATAACACAAAGGAAGAAGATAGAACGAACAGCTGCGCGTCCCTTGAATTCCTGATTCAAAATAAGTGCTACGAAGAAACTGAAAACGATTGTTGCCAGAGACTGGAAGAACATAGTTCCGATAGTTTCTGTAAGCATACGGTTGAATTCAGGGTCAATAGTTAAAGCACGAACATAGTGTCCGAACTTATTCAATTCCATGGTAAATCCATGTGGTGTAAGTTCAACATTACAAAGACTCATGTAAAGAGACTGAGCCAGAGGCTTTATCATGAAGAACAAAAAACCAATAATAAATGGACAAATAAAGGCATAACCGATAAGTGCACGGTGGCCCATAAGTCCGATCTTCTTTTTCTTGAAAATCTTAAGTTTCATTATTTAGCCTCCACTTTATAATCACGGGCAGGAACTTTAAGGCCGCCGGAAGTTGTAAAGTCTGTGTAGCCGAAGTTTACATAAACCTTAATTCCATTTTCGAAAGTAGTACAAGTAACAACATCAGAAAGATATTCGTGGTTATCAATTCTAGATCCTACTACTTTTCCAAGGCTGGCATTGTATTCAGAATACATCTGAGCAAGTCTTTCTTCCCAGTTATCATAGTTAGCTGCATAGTATTCAGAATAGAAAGTATCCTGCAGGGCTTTTTCCTGTGCTTTCATAAATGTGAATGAAAGACCTGCACCAGATTCAGCAGCTTCAAGAAGAGTCTGCTTGTTTTCTGGAGAAAGGTTGATAGGAATACCAGTAAAGTTTACGTTTCCATGAAGTGCAATCTGATAGAAAGGAACCGATTTGTCGATAAGTGCATATTCATTTCCGTGCATTACCATATTGGTAATGAAATCGGCGGTTGAAAGAGAATAAGCATTACCGGCATTAACCATTACACCAAGCCCCTTTTCTTTTACACTCTCGAACTCAGCAACCTGCATATTTTTTGAAGCTGAACGGCTAACCTTGTTTCTTACGTTGTAATCAGAAGAAAGCTGATATCCATTGTCATGGAAAGAGATACCATCAATTCCTGTTTTAGCAACATCCTTAGTAAGTCTGTCAACAATTTTCTGGGTAAGAGAAGGTTTCAGAAGATAGTAAGTATCACGTGTATCAAGTTTTGCGTAGAATACAGGTGAGTATTCACTGATTTCACATACTTCAGTACTTGCAAAACGTGCAGGATCCTTGAAGCGGTTGAAACCACCAGCAAATCCTGTTCTGTTTGAATACTGAACAGTTGCGTCCAGGTAAAGTTTAGATTCTTTATCCCCTACTTCTTTTGCAAGTTTATTGAAACCTGATTTACCACCAAGCTGACTGATATATTTTACCTTTTTCAGGAACTGCTGGCGAACACCACCATTAATAAATCCTGTCAGTTTGTAAGAAGTATTTTTAATACCCTTTTCTTCTATTCTGTTGATAATTTCAGATGTTTCTTTATATGAAGTAAGTTTGTAAGGTCTTGTTTTTGGAATACCAAGAACCTGCTGAACTTTATCTACGGCACCTACAATTTCAACTGCTACAGGAACATCTTTATCTTTTACTTCGTTCTTGTTTCCGAAAAGATAAGTTCTGTAAGCCTTAGCCATATCAACGTAAGAATTACCGTCTACGAAAGTATAAATCTGGTTGATTGATTCACCTTTTGGAAGACCTTTTTCGTAAGCATACTGAGTGTTAATGTTTCTTGAAGAAGCTTCATACTGTTCTCCATGAATCATTTTATATTCAGCATAAGCGTAGTTATAAGAACTCATACGGCCTGAAATATCAGCATTGATACCGGCATATTCAGCTCCCTGATTGATAATTGAAATGAAGCTTGAATCTCCGTTTGAAATACCGAAAACAGGGAAAGCAGCACGAGTTTCTGTCATAACAGCTTTACGGTCTGTAGCATAGTCCCATCCGTAAATATCTGCGAAGTAACTGTTCTGTTTAGTTTTTCCATTATTGAAATTAATAATAGATCCGCCACCTTCTGGAATCAGCAGGAATCCGTTGTCTTCAAATCCACCTGCACCGAAGTAAGGAAGAATTGAAAGACGGATAATCGGGAAGTCAGTCTTGTAAGAGATTTTATCAAAAGGAACATCAACTATAAGATTATTTCCGTCAAGTTTATATGTAACTGAAACATTGAATCCAGGAACATTTTTAGCTTTGGCTCCTGCATACATTTCCAGGTCTTTCTGGAAATCTTCCATTGTGTATCCGGCTTTTTCGAAAATAGTCTGAGCTTTTTCTTTAAGGTAAACCTGAACGTTATCACGAATGAGGTAAATAGCTTCATCTTTCAGCATAGGGTAATCTTTCATCAGCTGATTTACGTCATCTGATGGAAGGAATGTACCGTCTTCAAGGCGACGGTAGTTAGATTTAACCGAACGCTGTTCAGATTTAGACATCTTTTCGAGCCATACATCCATGTCTTTTTCTGTAATTGCCATTGGATAAATGTAAACAGTTTCAATTTCACCAATAGAATAATTTACAGTAAGTTCATTTCCCTTCTGTTCGATTTCATAAACTTTCTTTTCAATAGAAGAAGAATAAAAATCGTACAGTGTATCAACACCGTTTTCTGTTGAATACTTAAGCAGGAATGGAGACTGCATATTCTGGCGTTCTTTCAAAAGAGCAAGTTTATCATTCTTTGCGCCAACAGGATTTGAATACCAGACTTTTCCTGTATCTTTCTGAGTAATGGTAAATGTTGTTGTAAGAGGATCAAGTTCCATCTTCAGTTTCTGGTTTTCCAGAACATAACTTGCAGGAGCTTTATCTGCTACAAAGTCATAGCGAACAACATTTGTAAGATTTACCGAAGATACATTTGCCAGTCTGATACCGAGGTAAGTAATGAATCCCACAATCAGCAGAACAACAACGAGTTCAACGTAATTCTTTGTTGTTGGTTTGTGGAAAATCTGTTTCTTTACTTTCATTGGTTTTGGACGACCGATATAACCTTCCGGCATCTGCTTCTTGGCTTTCTTTGCCTTTGGAGCTTTAGGCTCTTTTGGGGCTTTAGGCTCTTTTGCAGGTTTTGGTTCCTTAACCTTTTTTTCTTTTATTTCTTTAACCTTTTTGGTTTTTGGTTCTTTAGTTTCCATTAAGTTCTCCTAAAAGCTCATCAGTTCAGTCGGAACATAATTTCTTTTGCGAGTGATACGAAGTAAGCAACACCCTGAGAAATCATACTGAAGAACAGCAGCATAATGAAAATGAAAACAAGCATACCAAATACAGTAATGATCATAAACAGGAGTGTTTTTCCTGCACTGTAAGCATGAATCATCATCATTGCCATATAAATCAACAACAAACACCACATAAGTGAAAGGTCGTTGAAAACTGTATAGAAAGCACCTTCTTCAACAGTAACAAAGTTACTGAGAATAATCATTGGAATCTGAATAAGTACATAAGGTGTCAATGCATAGGCTGTACCCATGTAGATTTCACCAAGACGACCTTTTCCGTCGAACAGTGTTGTAACACCCCAGTTACAGATACAGAAAATAACCAGAGGAAGAAGAATTGTAGCAAACTCAAGGAAGATATTTACTTTCTGCCACTGATTATCCAGGAAAAGCATTCCTGTAAAACGAAGTTTCCAAATGTGTGTAAGCAAAGTTGCAAATACGATGAAGTTTGCTGCACCATAGGAACCGCGTTTTGCGTGTGTAAGATCCCAGAATCCGTCTGCCGGATGGAAAATTACATAAAGAGAATACTTAAGTGTATTAAGGAAATGCAGATAAGTTTCTTTCTTTGCTAATTTCTCAAATTTCTTTGTTATATAACTCATAGATCTGCCATCTCCCATTTAATTCTTTTTACGATAACTGAAACAAGCCAGATAACAACAACAGCGATTAACAGTCCCATAATCCAGCCGATATTTGTTTCAATCCATTCTTTTCTGAAGTACTGGAATGCTTTTGAATAGTTTTTCTTATCACGTTTAAGTCCGAAAGCATCCATTGCATCATGGTATTTTTCCTGACGCATGTAAGCTTTACCCATTCCGATATAAGCCAGGTCATATGTACCATTGATTTTCAGAACTTCTTCCCAGATTCTTGCGGCTTCATCGTATTCACCTTCTGCATACATTTCTGTTGCATCGTAAACAAGATTACCCAAATCTGTTGGTGCGAAAACGGTCAGAGAACAACCCTGTGAGTCAAGAACAAAAAGGTCTCTTCCACTATGTTCAATGGCTGATGGAGATCTGAAGTATCCCTGAATATTACCTTTATTACCGAAGGCAAAGAGCAGATATCCCTGGTTGTTGTATCCGAAAAGACGTCCACGAGTTTCATCGATTACAACGTATACTTCATTTTCAAGAACTGTAACGTCGCTGAAACGAGCAGGTCCTTTGATACCGGCAGCGTTACCCCACATAAGGTCACCGATTGGCAGGTTACCACCATTACTTCCGATACCATTTTTTACCAGAATGTCTTTTCCAAGTGCATTCAGGCGGCGGATTGGTTTTGCTTTGTCTGAACGAAGTTCCCATTCACTGAAGGTTCTCAATACTGCAAAAATGAATCCTGACGAATCAATATATGCGTTTGAGTATTCTGTTGGAACAAACTGTTCCATCTGTTCTCGCTGTGCACGTGTAGAGAATTTCTTCCAGAAAAGGTCAGCCAGGTTGTAAGTTACTTCACTGGCACCATAGAAAGCTGTGAATGTTCCGTCGTATTCGTATTTGATGAAACCTTTGTTTACGTTTTTAGCAAGAACATAAGCACGGCCTTTAACGTCTGTTACGACTTTAACCGGCATAAATGTCTTTCCTTTTTCGTATGTAGGATCATCTGGTTCTACAAAAGAAAGAATATAATTCAAATCTTTATCAAGCTTTACAACACGGCTGTTGTTTGTATCAGCAATGAAAATTGTTTCATCTGTAGGATTGATGTAAAGGTCATTTGGAGAACTAAAGGTTTCTACCACATCCTGACCATTAGCATAAAATCTGTCGATGATACGGGTAAATTCCAGTGTTTTATCAGCTGTATAACGAAGTTCAATAATTCTGTTGTTATCAGTATCGATGATGAATACGCGATCCTGATAGCAGAACAAACCAGACGGATTTTTCAATGCAACTTCAAGACCAAGGTCTGAAGCATAAAATACGCTTGAAACACGATACATATCAGGAGATTTTTCAATTTCTCCCCAATAGTCATAAATATAACTGTCACCTTTTGCAAAAAGACCTGCACAGATGAACAATGTTGAAATTACAAATAATGCAATACGTTTCTTCATTTTTCTCATCCTCCTGCCTTAGTCTTTAAGTCCCGATGTTGCCATTGTTTCCATGATCTGACTCTGTGAGAAGATGAACAATGCAATTGGTGGGATAATCATAACAACCATTACGGCTGCTGCTGGACCCATACGTGCAATACCACCGGCCTGAACCTGGTTCAAAGCGTAGGCAAGCATTTTTTTACTTTCTGTGTAAATAACGTTTGTAGCCCAGCTGTTCCACAATGCATTTACAGAGAAGATTGTCATTGTAAGCCATGCAGGTTTTACATTAGGCATAACCAGTCTCATGAAAATTGTCCATTCATGAGCACCGTCAATCTTTGCAGCTTCAATAATTGAAGTTGGGAATCCTTCCATGAACTGTTTCATAAGGAACATTGAAGTAGATGCTGCAAAAGCAGGCAGAATCAATGACCAGTAAGTATCAACCATATGAAGGCGACACATAATCAAATAGTTAGGAATAGCTGTAACCCAACCGGTAAACATCATTCCTTTAACAACCATATTGAATAACAGTCTTGAACCCGGGAATGCATATTTAGCCAGTGCATAAGCAGCCATTGATCCGATCAGAATATGTCCTACTGTACCAACAACAGTAACAAACAGTGTATTGAACAGATATCTTGAGAACGGTACAGAGAAAGTACTCATTACTACAAACAAATCTGAGAAGTTGTCTGTTGTAGGGTTACGTGGAAGCACATCCGGAGGGAACTTCAAAAGTTCATCCAATGGTTTGAATGCGTTTGCAACAGTAAAGAACAGAGGGAAAACGAATGTAAGTCCCAAAAGTCCGATAAAAATGTAAAGCAGAACGTCACCGGTTACGGAGCGGTTTGGACGACGGCGATGTTTATAGTGGTGAATATCATGTTCACCATAAGGTCTGTATTTATTTTTCATTTCCTGCGCCTCCCTACTGTCCAACTCTGCTCAAAAGAGACTGAATTACCTTATTACAAAGGAGCATTACGATAAACAGCAAAGCTGCAATTGCAGAAGCGTAACCCATTTCAAAACGCTGATAACCATAGTCGAACAAGTGAGTAAGAACTGTACGTGCGTAATAGTCTGTAGATGGATAACCTGCAAGAGCACGTGGAATATCACCAACAGAGAAAGCAGAAGTAATAGACATAACAGCTCCGAACAGAAGCATAGGTTTCATGTTTGGAAGTGTAATGTACCACAATTCCTGCCAGCGGTTCTGGATACCATCAATATATCCGGCTTCGTACTGAGACTGTTCAATACCTTTAAGACCGGCTACGAAAGAAAGGAATCCGGCACCCATACTAGCCCACAGACAGATTGGAATGATGATTTTCAAACCAACTGTAGGATTTGTAAAGAATGAAAGTGGTGTTGTAATTAATCCCAGACGAATAAGGATTGCATTAACCCAACCCTGAGAGTCATCACGGAAGAGAATTGCGAAAATACCGATAGCAGAACCTGCAATAGAAGGTGCATAGAAGAAAAGAACGAAAATAGAACGAAGCCATTTTGGAAGTTCGTTAATCAACCATGCAACAACGAAAGCAAGAATGTATCCTACCGGACCAATGATAAGAGCCATAAGGAATGTATTCTTAATGGCGATTGTATTTACTTCATCCTGAAGGAACAGATTCAGATAGTTTCTGATACCAATCCATTCCGGTTTTTCCAGAATATTAAAGTTTGTGAAACTGTAATAAACAGAAGTCAGAATAGGAAGAATTGTAAAAGTAATGAAGAGAATTGCAAATGGAGCCACGAATGCATAACAGAATTTCATCTGTTTTGCATGACGGATTCCATCATGGAACTGCATCTTCTTTTTATTGATTAATTTATTGAATTTTTCACTCATTTTTCTATTCCTCCACCGGCAGGTTGAATTCCTGACGTTTACGGGTAAGCTCATCATTGATTTTGCGTGCATAGTCAATGAGAGTTTCACGAGGATCTTCTTTAGAGTTGATAACCTTACGGATACCGTTGATTACATGGCGTGATGTATAGTAAGAACCAGGAACTTCAGGAACTCCGACTGTATCTTCCAATGAACCAAGAAGAACATTCAGCTGTTTTGAACTCCATGAAAGCTGTTTAAGTGCTTCGATGTTAGCAGTTGTGTAACGTCCTGATGCACCAAGGATAGCTTCCATTTCACGTCCGAAACGAACCTGAGTATCTGATGATACCCACCATTTCATGAATTCCCATGAATCAGCCTGACGCTGAATATTTCTGAGAACTTTCTTATTTCTGTCTTTAAGAAGTTCAGCCTTATCTTCTTCAGAACTATCTCCGTAGAAGGTGTTCAAAGCTTCAGTTGTAACGAAGTCTGTACTACCCTTACTGATCATCATACAACACATACCGCCAACACCGGTTGAACGGTCAATGTATGTATTTCCATTTCCATCAACCTTTTCAGTTCCAGGAAGATATGTGAATTCCCAGAGACCGCGGATTTCAGGAGCAGCAACTGCCAGTGTGTTGTACAGAGAGTAGTTTGCAATACCGATTGGCATTTCACCTGAACGGAAACGGCTTGTAAAGTCGTAGATTGTAGGAAGGTTGTAGCTGTTGTAGAAACTTGTGTATGTCTTGAAGGCTGCAATACCAGCTTCCGAGTCAATTTCAGTTTTTGTACCCTTATCATTGTAGATACGGCCTTCATTCTGGAAAATCATAGAATAGAAAGCGGTCATATCAGGAGCCTGAATACTTGGGTAAGGAATACCTACTTCAAGGTTATTTCCCTGGAGAGTTGGGAGAATAGCGATGAGGTCATCCCATGTCTGAGGAGGTTCAACACCAAGCTGTTCGAGAATATCTTTTCTGTAGAACATAAGGTTGAAGGTTTCCTGTTCAGGAAGAGCATAAACACCACCATCATACTTGTATCCTTCGTATGCTGAAGGATGGAACTGTGAAAGAACTTCTTCACAGTCAGGGAACTTCATCAGGTTTACGTTGGCATTACGCAGTGCGTAGTCAACTGGAAGTGTGTTACCGATTGTAAGAACAACATCAGGACCGTTTCCGGCAACAACGGCATTCAGAAGAGCATCCGCATTAATAAGTTTAACGTTTGCATGAATACCTGACATAGGAATGAAGCTGTCATCGACCATTGTCTTAAGAATTTCTGACTGATCACGACCTGTTGTAACCCAAACTTCAATAAGATGTTCATCATCTTTGTCATAAACGTCACCAAGCTGTGTCGTATCAACAAAGAATGAAATAAAGAATGAACGGATTTCGTGTACAAACTTCAGAACAAAGTTTGATTTAGGAGTTTTTGGAACAGCTCCTGCTCCTGTAACAACAAGGTAGTCAATATCCAGTTTTCCTTCTGTAAGAGTAAGAAGTGAAGAACCGAGAGAAGTAATATTTGCCTTGAATGTAGCAAAGTCTTCTGTAATCTTGTTTGGATGTTTATAGAAACGTTCAAGCTGAACTGCGAGAGTCTGTGCAGAAGCAATAAGGTCAGATTTCTGTCCAGTAATTTCAACGAAGTCATCAACCATCTTGTAAAGACGTTTTGATTCGATATTCATTGCTTCAACTTCTTCAGGATATACCTTATGGATTTCGTAATCACGATACTGGTCAGGATAAGCACCTGTCAGAACCAGGATTGTACGGTAAATCTTGTTCAGACGGAAAACAGAATCTTCAAGATCACTGATGATGTCACCCATTTTTCCAAGAGTAACTTCAAGACGAACTTTATGTTCACCTTTTGTCAGGTAGAACTGATATGGTTCTTTTGTTTCCGGATTAGAAGGAGTAACAAGTTTCCAGTCAGAAGAGTAACCGAATTCAACTGAACTTGCTTCAGCAAAAGGAGTAGCTCCATCAATACTGAGAGTACGGGTTGAAACATAACCACGCTGGTAAAGCTGGCGGCCTTCTACAGAAATCTGATAGAATCCGTCTTCCGGAATATCCATAGTCCATTCAATCCACTGTCCTGGTGTTTTCCAGGCTTCACTACCAATGTAGTTGAAGGTTGTTTTGGCAATATTATATGGCTGTGTAATAGGAGAAGAACGATCATAACGGGCAAAAAGAGATGGTTCTGAACGCAGAGTAGAAGATTCACCCTGAATGATGATAGGTTCCATATCTTTATTGTCTTTTGAAGGTTTATTCTTGAAAGAAGCAAGGTAAGTTGCATAATCAACAACCTTTTCAACTTTTTTCAATGTTACAGCTGAGAAAACCATTGGTTCATTGGTTGCTTCAAGAGTGATTGTATTGAATCCTTTTACGAAATAGAACTTATAAGGTTCGATTTCATATCCGGAATCGCTCTTTGCAAGAACAGACTGCCACTGAAATACTTCTTTCTGTGAAGGGCGAATCTGACGACCCTGGTTATCAGTACGGATTTCACCGGCATCTTTCCAGAGGCGGCGGAAAGAAACAATATCAGCACCTGTGAAAGGTATTTCACCATTGATTTTAATGATTCTTTCCATGTTTACATTGCGGGATGGAACTGCAATGTAATCGAATTGAAGGTTATAAAAGCCTTCCTCAGCAACATAGACATTCCATGTAACTGAAGAACCGTCATCTGTTACAAGTGCGCGGTCAACGCCTTTGTAACCTGTCTCAATCCGTACTCCGGCTTGTCCCGCATCATCATAGTTGAAAATATCAACAGGGATATCCTGGGCAGGATACCGTGCAGCATGTGATGAAAGATACCCTTTGTAGGTATTTTCACGGACAATACTGCTTGATGAAGCAGACAGATCAAAACCTTCATACTTTTCGCGGAAATTCGTGTTGCCTCGAAGCCCCAGAGCAATACCAATTACTGCAAGAACCGCAACTACGATGATTGTGATACGTAAAGTTTTGTTCATTGTTTTTCCTATATAGACCTTTTAAAGCCTATTATTTGTACATTCTAACATATTACACTATAAACCGCTCAATTGCATAGACACTAAGACCCGATATTTCAAAAAAAAAGCTAATAAATAATGAACATTTTAACTTTTCTAAGTAAAAAAATAAGAAAGCATATAATAGAAATAAACTTGAAAAATGGGTGATTGTCACCTATAATGAAATTAATAAATTTAATATACGGAGTTCTTCCATGCAGAAAAAAATATATGTTGTAGGTATGTTCGATGACGGAACAGCATCAAAAGTACAGACCGCCGTTTCAGCAGTTGCAGGTGTAACAAATGTTGTTGCAAATGTTGACAAATCACAAGTTCTTGTTGATTTTGATGAAGGAGCCGGTGTGGAAGACGCAATTAACGCTGCCATTTCTGGTGCAGGAGTTGATGTTATAGGATAATATTTACCCGACATAAATGCCTGTATGGAAATACAGGTTCTCCACTTTATTTAATAAACAATATTTAAAAATAAATTATGAAATTTCGATTTTCTTTTTTTGCTTTTATTCTCTTATTACTGACTTCTCCCCTGCCTGCTGCAAAAAAAACAGTTCCAGCTGAAGATTCTCAACTCCAGATTGAAGAAGAACTTCAGCTTCAGGAAACTGAAAATACTGAAAATGGAATAAAAAAACACGAATGGTGTATTTTCTACAAGAATGAAAAAACAGTTTTTGCAGGTCCTTTTGATACAGTAGAAGAAGCTCTTGAAGCCTGGATTACGAGCAAAAAGGTAAAATCCGGGGCAAAATATTACATCGGGCGCGACAAAAGACTTTTCACAAATACTCCTGAAACTTATTACCGCAGAAAGTTTGAAGCAGTACAAAAAGCTGTTGAAGAAAAGAAAGCGGCTGAGCTGGCAAACGAACAGAAACAAGAACAGGAAACAAAAAAATCTTCTAAAAAAGACAAGAAGAAAAAAGAAATCCAGGAAGAAAATCAGGAATTAACTGAAGAAACAAAAAATATCTCTGAAGAACCTGTTTCTGATCCTGAAAAAACTGTCTCTGAGGCAAAAGAAACTGCATCTGTTTCTGAAGAAGTTTCCGCCGTACCGGAAGAAGAAGTTGTTTTAACAAAAAAACAGCTGAAAGAAAAAGAAAAGGCTGAAAAAGCAGAAAAAAAGGCAAAAGAGAAAGAAGAAAAAGCCAAATTAAAGGAAGAAAAAAAGAAGAAAAAGAATAAAAACGGGGATCAGGAAGAAAACGCAGAAATTCCTGAACCCGCAGCTGATGAAAATCAGGTTTCTGAAAAAACTGATGCCGAAGTAACCGAAACTCCGGAAATACCTGAAGTTATTGAGCCGGAAGAGATTCAAATTAAAGCTTTACCTCAGGAACCGGGAATGGTACCTGAAGAATTACTGAAACAAATCAGGATTAATAAAGGCACCACCACTATGGAACCACCTGCTGAAGTAAAAAAAGATGCTTCACCTGCTGATAAAAAGCAGGAGGTTTCAAAAACAACAGGTAAAGAAACCAGCGAAAAAACAAAATATTCTCCATTTGAAGTTCCTCTCACAGAGGAAACAAAACCTGAGAAGAATGAAGACAGCACAAGTACTTCCATTCCTGAAATCAAATTCTCTGAAACAGAAAGCACAAATAAAGAAAACAGACTGAACAGACCATATCTTTCAGATTTCATTTCCAACGATATTTTTGGTATTCCTGAAAACGACTCCTCAAATATCGAAGAAGATTTCATAGAAGAAGCAAACGAGGCCGACAGCAACGGTGTCACTGCCTTAATGAAAGCAGTGAAGGAAGGAAATGACTGGAAAATCCGGACTTTAATCCGTTCAAAGGCTGATGTAAACGCAAAAGACAAGGAAGGCTGGACACCTCTCATGTATGCTGCCAGATACCAGAGCAACCTTACAGTACTGGAACTGATTCTTTCCGAAAAAGCAGACCCGAAAGCAGTAAACAATTATGGGCTCTCCCCTCTTATTATTGCCGCCTGCTTCAATGACAACCCGGACGTAATCAAAAAGCTTCTCTCTTATTACTCTCCTGCAGACAAAGAAGTTCAGAAAGCTTTTGTTCAGCTGGTATCAACCCAGCAGTCAGATAACTTTGCCCTGGTTTCCAAAGTGAAGATTTTCCTGGACTTCGGATTCCCGGTTAATTCCTATTACGAAGGAAAAACACCGTTAATGTATACCTGTAAATATTGTACTTCTACAAAAGTAATTAAACTTTTACTTGATAAAAACGCAGCTGTAAATGTCCGTTCTACAGAGGGAAAAACGGCATTTGATTATGCACAGGGTAATAAAGCATTGCCAAAAGATGAAATATACTGGTCCCTCAACAAAAGATAAAAGCGTGGATAATTAGAATGAGAATAACTGGTGGGAAATTAAAAGGACGTCAGATAAAATGTCCGGACGGAGTAATCAGACCTGCAATGGATCGTATGCGGGAATCCGTATTCTCTATTTTAGGCGATTTATCCGGAAAATCCTGGCTCGATCTGTTTTCAGGCTCAGGTACAATTGCAATTGAAGCAGTTTCAAGAGGAGCAAATCCTGTTGAGCTTTGCGAAAAAGATAAAATAAAAGTAAATACTGTTCTTGATAACGTTGCAGTAACAGAAAAGGAATGCGGTGTAAAAATCCGCTGTCATTTTATGCCTGTTGAATATTTTATCAAAAGGTGTAAAACACAGTTCGATTATATTTTCTTCGACCCTCCTTTCCCCTACAAGTTTCATGAACAGATTATTCTGCAGGCAGATCAGAACAATATTCTGAAAGAAACAGGAACCATAATGGTTCACAGGCCTGAAGAACATTTTATGCCGGATACAATCGGGAGATTAACAAGGACCGACCAGCGTATTTACGGACGGTCAATTGTTGATTTTTATACTTATGTAAAAATTGCTTCAGAGACAGGAACCGAAGCTGGAGAAAATGCTGATGCGTGATAAAAAAGCTGATGTAAAAGAACTGATTTCTGAAAAACAGAATACAGTTCCTGAAGGTTTCATTAAAGTCACAGACAATCCTGTTGCCGGCCTGACCTCTGAACAGAAAGCGATTTTGAACAGAAAAGCCAACATAATGTTCAACAACGGGAATATTGAAGATGCAAGACGAATCTACATTACCACAGGTTATTCAGACGGCTTAACCAGAATCGGGGACCACTATATGGATAAAAATCAAAGCCTGAAAGCTTTGAAGCAATATACCCTGGCCCATAACAGCCGGAAAGCAGAACCCATCTATAAAGATATTGCTTCTGTTATTTCAGCCTTATTAAAAAATGAAAATAATTAATTAAAAAACTGAAGGAGATAAAAAAAATGTTTGGAATTAAAAAAAGTGAACCATCACCAATGCCAATTGAAGAAGAAAACGAAACACCTGATATTCAGGAAATTTATCTTCCTGATGAAATTAAAGCGGCTGACACGGGGGATTCTGAGCTCAATGAAAAAATCGCAGAACTTTCCAAACTTGGTTACCAGTTCCTGAAGGAAGGAAACGTTGAAGATTCAATCAATTCCTTCGAAGAAGTTCTGAGTATTGACCCGGACAACAACTACGCCCTGGTTGGACTTGGCGATGCCATGCGCAAAAACCATGATTACCAGAAAGCCATCGAATTCTACAACAAATGTCTCGAATTCCACGAAAACAATAATTACGCTCTTTTCGGACTGGCCGACTGTTACAAAGCACTGAACCAGTTTACAAAAGCAATTCAGATCTGGGAACAGTATCTGAAACACGATGATAAAAACATCACTGTTCTCACACGAGTTGCCGATGCATACAGAAAAATCAGAATCTTTAAGCGCTCAAAGGAAATCTACCTCAGAGTACTGGAACTGGAAAACACAAATCCTTATGCTCTTATCGGACTCGGACACCTGCACTACGACTACAAAGAATATAAAGAAGCCCTTCACTACTGGACACGCATGTATAACCAGAACCAGGAATCCTGCGATATCAGAGTTCTTACTTCTCTGGGAAACTGCCACAGAAAACTGAAGACTTATGCAGACGGAATTCCATACTTCAACAAAGCTTTGGAACGGGATCCTGTAAACTTCTATGCACTTTTCGGAATGGCAGACTGTTACCGCGGATTGAACCGCCAGAAAGAATCAATTTACTTCTGGAATAAGATTCTGGACATTGACCCGGAAAACAAAGTTATTTTAACCCGCGCAGGAGATGCATACAGAAATATCCGAGAATTTGAAAAAGCAAAGGAATATTACAACAAAGCGCTGGATATAGACTTCGATATTTATGCTGCACTGGGGCTTGCTCTTCTCTGCAAAGATGAAGGAAAGCTGGATGAAGCAGTTGAACGTCTCCTTAATCTCATTCGCGGCGACAGAAAAAATTACCGTCTTTATGTCGACCTGGCCGACTGTTACCTTAAAATGAATAGAAAAGCTGACGCCATTGCAGCTCTGGAAGATTTTCAGAAATGCGGAATAAAGAGTCAGGTTGTAAACGACTTACTGGATAGAATCAGATAACCAATATGGAAAATAAAATTGTACTCACAGGTCTGCTCCCGGCAGAAATAACTGAACAGCTGGGATTAAAAGAAAAATTCCGTGGCAAACAGATTTTCAAATGGGTTGGTCAGGGTGTAAAAACTTTTGACGAAATGACCAACCTTGGAAAATCACTCAGGGAAGAACTTTCCGAAAAAGCAGTTTTAAGAACCTCAACCGTCTCAAATATTCTTGAAGATCCTGACGGTACAATTAAACTTCAAATTACACTCTTCGACGGAAATGCCGTTGAAACAGTTTTACTTACAGATAAAGAAGACCGCAAAACTGCCTGTGTTTCCTGTCAGGCAGGCTGCGCAATGAGATGTGCCTTCTGTCAGACAGGGACCCTGGGTCTTTCGCGAAACCTGACTGCGGCCGAAATTGTAGAACAGTTTCTGTACCTGGAAGAAAAGGCAGGACCTCTGGACAATATCGTCTTCATGGGAATGGGTGAACCGATGCAGAATCTGGAAGGCATTCGCAAAGCAATCGAAATTCTATGCAATTCAGACGGCCGGGCACTTTCAAAAAAACGCATCACCCTCTCAACCTCGGGAATCATCAAAGGAATTTATGACCTTGCCGACAATGGACCTCACATCAGACTTGCAGTTTCCCTTACCACTGCTGATGAAGAATTGCGGAAAGAATTAATGCCTGTTACAAACGGAAACAGTCTGAAAGACCTTCGTGAAGCAATTTCTTATTATGCTGAAAAAAGCGGAAAGCGTGTAACTCTGGAAGCAGCCTTACTTCATGATAAAAATACTACAGAAGAAAGTGCCCGGAATATGATTAATTTTTCGAAAGGAATTGATGTGAATATAAACCTGATTCCATGGAACCCGGTTGCTTCTCTTCCATTCACAGAACCAGGCTCAAATGAAGTCCGGAGATTTGTTGAACGTCTTGAAAAAGCAGGACTCAATGTAACGTTAAGAACAAAGCGCGGAAGAAAAATCGGCGGAGCCTGTGGTCAGCTGGGACAGACAGTAAAATCCTGAAAAGTTTTCTGAATTAAATATGGCGGCGGATTCCGTCAAACTTTATTTCCCACAAAAATAAACCTGTGGAAGGCGCAGTTACTCCTGCAAAAGTCCGGTCCCTTGCATCAAGAATTTTTTTCAAAGAATTCACAGGTTCCTTGTTTTTATCAAGATTAATTATTGTTCCGGTCAGAGTTCTGACCATGCGCCACAAAAAAGCATTTGCTTCGATTTCAAATACCAGCAGTTCTTTACCAAACAAATCTTTTTGAAAAAAGAAATGGGCATTATCAAGATACCGACAGGTTGAAACACTCTGGTCTCCGCTTGCAGCAAAACTTGCACAATCCAGTTCACCCCGAAGACAGGCAGAAATCGCATTAAGTCTTTCCAGATCCGGAACATAATTTTTTACATCCCAGACATATCTGGTCTGACTGGCAGATAAACCTTCCGAATAATTTATGAAATAACGGTAAACTCTTGAGGTGGCTGAGAAGCGGGCATTAAAATCATCATCCTTTTCTTCAGCGGAAACAATCCGGATATCTTCGGGAAGAAAGGCATTCAAAGCCCTTACATAATTCTGAACAGGAATTGAATCAATAGGACTGAAAAAATTTGCTGCCTGTCCGTAAGCATGTACACCGGAATCAGTACGGCCTGACCCGTAAAGATTTATTTTCGTTTTATGAATTTTTTCAAGGGCCAGTTCTATTTCGGCCTGAACAGTCCGCATGGGCTTTCCGTTTTCCGCCCGGTCCTGCCGCTGCCATCCGCAAAAATCAGTACCATCGTAAGAGACAGTAAGTAAAATGTTACGCATTAGATATCATCATCCGCTACAACTTTGGAAAGGTTGTCGTATAAGTTGCGGGCATGTTCAAGAAGAGGTCCCGGTTTATTTTTTGATGATTTTCCCAATCCGAAGATTCGGGCAATGGCAGTTTTACTTTCTGAAAGTTTTTTCAAACGAAGCTGAACATCATCCTTCTGACCATATTTATATTCAAGAAGACCGCAGAGATAAATTACTCCATCCCATCCATAGTTTTTATCCATATCAGGTCCCATGTTGGCAAGAGTTGAACTTTTTTCTACACGGGCGGTTTCGTTGATTACTGCCTGCTGGTAAAAGAAAAGTGCCTTTCTGTAGAAAACCTGTGAAACGTAGTCATAATTATGTTCTGCGCAACGCTGGTTAAGTTCATTGCAAAGCCAGGCCAGGCGAAGAGATATGATTGCCTGTTTCATTGTAGGCAGCATTTCAACTCCGACATCATTGTAAGTAAGGAGCGCCAGATAATACATTGCAGCACCGTCAAACAAGGTGCGTTCTTTTTTCAAGTTAAAATAAGGAAATATTTCGTTGACGGCTGCCTTTCTTTTTTCCATGTGCTCAAAAATTTTATCTTCTGCTTCACGGTTTTTGAATTCTTTGAAATCACCCCAGAAAAAAGCAGAATAGCAGTTTGGACAGGCCCCTACTTCGTAAATCAAAGGATAAACAAGACCATATTTTTTTGAAGGTTCAAAATTTCTGTGGAGTTCATCAGTAAGGCTTCCGGCAATCATACGTCCCTGACCACTCATCATTATTTCGTGATCAAAGGCTTTCTTACAAATAGGACAAGTACATTTATCCTTTGCCCAATAAGAAATAACCGGTTTTTTTGTTTCTGATTTTGTCTTTACTCCTGTTACGGCCATAAATCCCCCATTCTAATTTTCAATGACTACAAAAGCAGCAGAATATTCTTTTTCATGACTCAAACTGACATGAATTACAGCAGAATCTCCGCAACGCTCTCTAAATAATTTTTCGGCATTTCCTGAAAGTTTCATAAAAGGTTTTCCGTTTTCATCTTTTACAACTGAAATTTCTGAAAGACTGAAGGAAGTAAAACCGGTGCCAAGAGCTTTGGCAAAAGCTTCCTTGCAGGAAAATCTGGAAGAATAATATTCAAGAGCTTTACTTTCAGGATAACCTTTGATGATTTCAGACTGATTGAAAAAACGGTTCAAAAGCCCTGGATTTTCAATCCATTTTTTGAAACGCTTTACTTCCGAAATATCTGTTCCGACACCGTATATCATAAACTTCCGTTTCCATTAGTTTCTGATACTGAAGTTTCTTCCTGAAGATTTTCAGACGGTTCTGTTTCTTCCGGAATTACAATTTCTTTTTTTGTTACTTTTACTTTCCAGACTGTATCAGAGATATTTTCAAGTTCCACATCAGAAGAAAGCTTCAGAGATACTGGGAATTCCATTTCTCCGTCTTCCGAAACAGATGACAAATCGATACTGAAAGCGAGAGATGAAGAATTCATTCTTTCAAGTCTTAAAACCGGTCCCCTAAAGGAAGCTGTTACCGGCTGGGACAGAGATTCAATTTCAAAATTTTCAGGGAGGTTTTTGAATACAGGTTCAATTCCAGTTACAGTTTTTTCTTCAATAATCGGATCAACCTTTACAGTAACCAGATAACTCTGGGCATCTTCATAATAAAGTTTTTTATTCGGTTTCTGAAGTCTTACAAGGAAATTCCTGTCTGCTGACAAACCGTTAAGAGAAATAACTTCTGTCTTAAAAGCGTTTTCAGTTTGTACAATAGATTCCGGACCTGTAATCTGAACAATTTCAGGGTCAACAGAAATTCCTGCAACTCTGTATCCATGATTAACTTCACCGGTTGTCTCAGGAAAAACAAAAGCAGATCCGGATATTCTTCTTTCCACATTTACTTTTACAGTTTCCGGTTTGATTTTAATTTCCATAGGATCAATTGCCATCAGATCATCTGAAACAATCAGAGAAACAGGAATATCATAAACTCCGGTCTTGGAAAGATAATCAAGATTTACAATAGCCTTGAAATCATCAGGATGAACGGTTGTTGAAGTTTTTGTTCTGATGAAAACTTTTACTGAAGGCTGAATAGCTTCCTTTAATTCAACGCCGCCATTCTGTTCCAGTGTAATTGGAACAACAACAGTCTGTTTTTCAACCAGTTCCATCTGGTAAAAAAGATAGAGAAAAAGGGCAACTACAAAACACAGAACTTTAACGCCCCAGTTCTCTGTGATTTTATTTAGATTAAAGTTTGCTCTCATCTACTGTATCCACCATATTAATTGAATCAGGAGGTAATTCGAGAAGATATTCCAGCGTCTTTTTAAGTTCCGGAATAGTAAGGTCATAATGAAGTTCAGAATCATAAGCAAGACTCATAGCCCCTGTTTCTTCTGAAACGATAAGAACAACAGCATCAGAAATTTCTGAAAGTCCAAGTCCGGCTCTATGTCTTGTTCCGAAGGTTTTCTTAATATCAAACTGTTCAGACAAAGGAAGGAAGCAGCCTGCGGCAAGGATTTTTCCACCCTGAATAAAACAGGCTGCATCATGTAAAGCAGTATCGTAACTATAAATTGTCACAAGAAGAGCCGAAGAAACATCTGCATTCAGAATTGTTCCGGTAGACATAATATCATCATGCTTTGTCTGGCGAAGAAAAACTGCAAGCATTCCGCGGCGCTGTTTTGAAAGCATTTCTGCAGCAGTAAGAACTGCATCAACATAGGAATGTTTTGAACGGGAACCAAAGGCAAACCATTTGCTCTGGCCAAGCTTAAGAAAAAGCTTTCGGATTTCCGGCTGGAAAATAACCGCAAAACACATCAGGAGTCCCGGTGCGATTATATCCATAAGCCAGAGCAAGGTCTGAAGTTTAAAAATCTGTGCCACTGCATAAGCAATGGCAATAATTACAACGGCTTTAATAATCTGGATACCGTTGGTTTTAGTCAAAAGCAGATAAGTCTTATACAGGATGAAGGTTAAGATTCCAACATCAAGTATAGGTCTGATAATATTATAAACTGCAAGAATCTGATCAAAACCTTTCATCCAGATTACCTTTGTCTGTTATTTTTTTAGTTGAAACTTACAGTACGGAGAATATCTCCGAATACACCAGCAGCTGTTACACCAGCGCCTGCACCGTAACCGCGAACTGTAAGAGGAATTGGCTGGTAGCGTTCTGTATAGAATACAAATGCGTTTTCACCACCGCGAACTCCATATAAAGGATCGTCCTGAGTAACTTCCATCATACCAACAGAAACTTTTCCGTTTTTGATGGTTGCTCCCATACGGAGAACTTTATTTTCCTTCTTAAGGTCTGCAATTTTCTTTGCAAAGTATTCATCAACCTGTGGAAGATTTTTAAGGAATTCCTCAACAGTTCCTTCAGAGTTGAAAGAATCAGGGAATACTTTGTGCATTTCGATGTCTGAAAGTTCAATATCCATTCCGCTTTCACGGGCAATGATAAGGGCTTTGCGTGCAACGTCCATTCCGTTCAGGTCATCGCGTGGGTCCGGTTCTGTGTAACGGAGTTCACGAGCACCAAGAACTGCTTCTGAGAATGAAACACCTTCATCCAGTTTTCCGAAAATGTATGAAAGAGAACCAGACATAATTCCGTTGAATTCCGAAAGAGCATCACCAGATTTGAACAGGTTCTGCAGTGTATCGATAATTGGAAGTCCGGCACCAACGTTTGTTTCGTAAAGGAAACGGCGGTTCATCTTGTTTGCAGTTTCACGGAGTTTTCTGTAGAACTCGATGTTCATAGAGTTTGCACGTTTGTTAGGAGTTGCAATACTCATTCCTGCATTAAGAAGGTCAAGGTAACGTTCCGGAAGATCATAAGAAGCTGTACAGTCAACGAATACTGGATTCAGTGGCTTAACGCGTTTTACGAATTCGATGATTTCATTTACGTTTTTATCTGAAGTAGAGAATTTGATTGGAGGGTTCTTCATAATTTCACGCCATGTAGAAAGATCGATTCCCTCTTCATTCATATACATACCGTCGATTGTTGTGATACACATAACTTTGATATCAACGTTCTTTGCAAGAAGCTTGTCGTGCTGTGAAGCAATCTGATCGATAAGAGTTCCACCGATTGTTCCTGCCCCGAATGCAAATACTTCGATTGACTGTTTTGCGTTGAAGAAGAAACGGTTGATTACGCGGACTGCTGTATCGCCCATGTCTCCCTGAATAACGCTTGAAATACAGCGTTCTGAACTTCCCTGTGCAATAGCCAGGTTATTGATATCCTGTGAAGCAAGAGCATCAAGGAATTTTCCGGCAATACCACGGTTCTGAATCATTCCGTCACCAACGATTGAAACTACTGCACATCCATTCTGAACATCAATTGCATTGATAAGTCCTTCGTTGATTTCAAGTTCCAGTTCACGGCTGAGAACGTCCTGAACTTTATTTGCTTCAGAGTCACGTACACAGAATGTAATTGTGTATTCTGAAGAAGACTGTGTAATGAGAAGAATTGAAATGCCAGCCTGGCCAACTGCTGCGAAAATGCGGGAAGCCATTCCTTTACGGCCTTTCATTCCTGTTCCTGAAACAGAAATCATTGAAACATTTTTGAGACAAGAAATACCACAGATTGGGCTTTCACGTTTGTAAGGTCCCTTTCCGATTCTTGTTCCGCGGGCAGCCGGATTATGAGAATTCAGGCTCCATGCTTCAATTCCCTTTGCCTGAAGAGGTGCCAGAGTTTTTGGATGAAGAACTTTTGATCCGAAGAATGAAAGTTCCATTGCTTCTTCATAAGTCATATCATCAACAAGAACTGCGTCCTTTACGATGCGAGGGTCTGCAGTGAAAACACCGTCAACGTCTGTCCAGAATTCAACGCGTTTTACGCGGAGAGAAGCACCGATGATTGCAGCAGAGAAGTCTGAACCATTACGACCAAGAAGTCCCATGATTGGTTCACAACCAGTTCCCTTTGTCCATGAACAGATGAATCCCTGGAAAAGAAGAATGCGTGTCTGTGTATCACGTTCACCGTCACGGAATGGACGGCAGGCATCTGCACATTTTGCATAATCAGCTTCACCTTCTTTCTGGTTACCTGTTGTGAATACAAACTTGCGTGAATCCATAAGCATTACACTCATGCCTTTTGCAAGAAGAACACCTTCCATAATTGGAGAAGACATCAGTTCACCCATACCCATGATGCGGCAGTAAATTGTGTCAGGACATTCGCCGAAAGCTGCAACACCGTCCAGGAGTTTCTGGATTTCTTCGAAGTATGGTTCAAGTTTTGCCATTACTTTGTCTGCAGAGAATCCAGGAAGTTTTGACTGGATTTCAGAACAGATTTCAGAATGAATGTTCTTAAGTTCGAGAGTGAATTTGGTTGAAGGGGTCCCGGTTACACTTGCATCGATAGCAGCCTGAAGAGAATTTGAAACTCCGGCTACAGCAGAAACAACAACAGAAAGTCTGTCTTCTTCTGCACGTTTGATAATAATGTCACTTGAGTCCAGGATACGGCGGGCATTTCCCATTGATGTTCCGCCAAATTTTAAAGTAATCATGTAGTTCCCCTTGGGCAGTTTTGAATGACCGCGAACATTCGGCAACAAAACCGCCTTAATTGTATAAAATTAAGATATTTTAACGGATTTCATAAAAAGAATAAAGATACACTATATTTTATAGAAGAAATCAAAGAAACAATAAAAAAAGGACTGACCATTCGGTATTTTCCAGTCAGTCCTTCTACAATTTTTTTTTATGACTTAATGTCTTTTATTCCATTACCCACCAGTCAAGTTCCAGTCCGTTACTGAATACAAAATAAACGTCATGAAGACCTGCTTCATAATCAGTAAGTTTTGAAGAAATCTCTGCGAAGTTTTCTTCATCAATTTTCATTGAAGCCAGAGGAGTTGCATCAGACACTTTATTTGTATCAAGGTAAACCTTCAGAGTGCCCTGTCCTTTTGCACGCACAGTAATCTTTTCAAGACTTTCTTTCAGGTCAGCCTGTTTAAGCATTGTCCATCCGCCGATTGTTTCCTGTGTAGTTGCCTGAACTACAATATCCCCGCTTCCCTGAAGGGTTTTGTATCTGAATCCTGAACCTGTTGCCAGAGTTTCAAAACCTGTTTTTACAGATACTGATGGATTTGCTGTCTGAGGAACACCTTTTTTTGTTCCCTTGCATTTTGAAATTTTTCCGGTAGCTTCATCCAGTTCAAGAACATCGATATTAATGTTACGGCAATCCCCTTTTACATTGAAAACTGTATGCAGGTCGTGTGCCTGATATATCTGGTAATATTTACCCTGGAATTTTTCAATATGTGAATGGTTGTTTCCGTAACCCATTCCGAAAACACCTGTATTCTGGAAGAAGGAACCTCCATTTACCCAGGAACCGGCATCCAGTGGAGTTTTGCTTGTCATATAGCACATTTCTGCGGCAGGCTGCTGATCCCAGGCTGAACAGTAAGAAAGAATATATGTTCCGTTTACATAATTCAGTTCATTTGCTTCAAAATGATTAGGAGTTTCCGGCAGTGCAACAATTCCGGTTTCCATATCAAGACTAATCATATCTTTTCCCAGTTTGGCAATCTTACAGTTGTCATGTCCAGGACCACCGCCGAAAGCAATGTATCCTTCACCTTTTTCATCAATTACAACACCCGGGTCAAAAAGCCAGTCACATTTTCCAAGACCTTTTACTCCGCGGCTGATAAGTGCTTTTCCCAGAGGATCTTTCCATGGTCCCAGTGGTGAAGTAGCTGTAAGAACACCGATTCCATTTCCGCCATTTGCAAAATAAAGGTAGAAATGTGTAAGTCCGTCATCTTCCTTACGTGAAGCAATTGAAGGAGCCCAGCTGTTTCCGGCCCAGCGTGCAATCTGGTTTACTTTAATTTCGCCATGGAAGGTCCAGTTTGCCATATCATCTGTAGACATAACAGCAAGTGTATTAATATAACCGTAGTTTACATCTTCATCTGCCTTCAGATTCTGATACATCTGATGGTCGTTTGTTCCGATTACATAAAGTCTTCCTTCGTAGACAACAGCAGTCGGGTCGGCACAATAAAAATTCGGAAGAAGAGGATTGTTATCCACAGTTCTTTTTGATACCAGATTTGAAACAGTTTCAATCATATAAGGATCCACCTTTGATTCATTTTTATCTGCACTTGCACAGGAAAAAAGTGTCAGTACAGTTAAAATAGATGTAAGAAAAAGTAATTTTTTCATAGTAAAACGTTTAACCTACCTTTAGGAAATATTCTATAAGAATAATACCCTAATGTAAAACGATTTTTTTGATTTTTAATCAGATTTGGAATTATTTCCGGCAACAGCTGATTCAGAAGACTTATCAAATAAAGGAAATAAATCAGGCACTTCGAACACCTTGTTTCTTCCGTCAATAGGAACAGCAAGTCTTGTGGAGTAAAGCTGAAGAGATTTTACTTTGTAAAGCTTTTTAAGCAGCTTGTTCAACTTGAAATTCCCGTGAGTATCGTCTCCAATAATAGGACAATTATTCTTTGAAAGGTGTATTCGGATCTGATGCATACGGCCAGTCTGAAGTTCAAGCTGAATCTTTGAAACATGAAGCATTTCTTCTTCACACTGAACCTCTGTTTCTTCAAGAATGCGGTAATTTGTCACTGCGCTTTTCTGTTCACCATGCTGAATGACAGTATCATTGATGACACCCTTTTTTCGGGCAAGAGTTCCAAAACAATAGGCTGTGTAGGTTTTCTGAACCTGTTTGGAAGAAATAAGTTTAATCCATTTTGAAGCGGCCTGAGGTGTTTTTGCCACAATCATAAGGCCTGCAGTATCCTTATCAAGACGATGAACAAGGTGAACCTTCTGCCCTACCTGCTTTGCAAATTCTTCATCCAGGGAATGGGAAATTCCCGCTCCACCCTGTACCGGAACGCCGGCTGGCTTGTTTATTATATAGATTTCATCATTTTCATATAAAACAGGAACTTGAGTCATACGATAATTTTACTAGATAAGGACAATTTAATGAAGAAAATATCTGCTTTTTTTATATCACTTTTCCTTTTTTGCACTTTTCTTTCTGCAGAAATAATGGCAGACAGGAAGCTGAATTATTCACTTGATATTCCGGAAGGATTCAATGTAGTTCAGGCCGATGAAGAACACAACTCATATCATTTCGAGCATCCGAACATTCCGGTTCAATTCATTCTGAAAGTTTACGAAAAAGAAAATTCTTCAAGTTTTGACATTCTGGAAACCGCCATGACAAAGCTTGGCGCAAAGGCAAGTTATGACCAGGTTTCATGGGAAAGTCTTGCCTGTACAGTTTCCTCCTTTGACATGAAACTTGCAGGAACTGATTATTCAGGATGGGCCGAATGTGCACCTCTGGAAAAAGAAAATCACTTTGTCTCAGTCATTTGTTTTGCAAACAAAGAACAGGCTCCCGCCTGCCAGCAGTTCATGATTTCCCTTTTGAATTCCCTGACAGTTTCAACTCAGACTTCTGAAAATCCGGGACTTTTTATGGCCTATGCCTTTCCAAAAACCGGAAATAAGAAAATCACCCTCAATATCGGAAAACAGAAAATCAGTTCAACAATTGATTCAAGTGATGAAGAAGCCAGCCAGTTCCTGGTAGACCTGGAATTCGGAGTCCTGAAGCTTTACGCAAAGCATCCTTTATGGAAAGAAGCATGGCAGCGTTATTACAGGCTTGTATTCAGAGATAATTATGGAAGACTTTCGCAGGTTTCTGATGATATTTACACAAAACTCTTCCCTGTCTGCCTGAAGGAAAGAAAAGATGATCCAAAAACAGAATACGTTACAAGACTTCTTGCCTGGACTCAAGGATTTCAGTATGAAAGAAGACAGACTTCAACCTCTTCAGACCTGACACCACCTGTAATGGCAGTATGCGGTGACGGAAACGACTGTGATTCAAGAAGTCTTCTCCTCTGCTGCATCATGCAGAAATCAGGAATCGATTCAATCCTTTTGATTTCCAGGGAATTCAGTCATGCCCTTTGTGCATTTGATATTGACGGCATGGGACAAAGATTCGATACGGCTTACGGAAGCTATTTGATGTGTGAAACCACTGCCCCTGTTACTCCTGGAATGATTGCAGCTGACCACCAGGATAGAAGCAAATGGATAGTTGTTGATTAAAAACTCCTGAAACAAAAAAAAACTCTGGCTGGAAAACTTCCAGTCAGAGTTTTTTCATTAGGAGGAGGATTTTACATTTTTTAATTATCCCAGGAGAAGTTCGTAGATTTCTCTTTCTGTCTGAGCATTTACGAGCTTATCACGAAGTTCCTGGCTTTTAAGCATTCCTGAGAAATGCGAAATAGTCTTAAGATAGTACGAATGCTGGTTGTAAGCTGCAGCAATCATAAAGAGGAGCTGAACCGGTACATCATCGATAGACTGATAGTCTTCAACATGCTTTTTACAAACTCCTACTGCCATAACCAGATCAGTAACTGAAGAAAGGCGAACATGAGGAATTGCGATTCCACGGCCGATGGCAGTAGACATGAGTTCTTCGCGGTTCATGATTTCCTGTGTAAGTTCCTGGGCATTTTTAACCTGAGGAGCTGTTGCAAGGACATCAGACAGCTGAACAAGTGCATCGTGTTTTGAAGTATGATTGATAAAAACACAGCGGTCAGGAGATAAAATATTCTTTACCTGAACAACAGTTTCATTCTGTTTCTGGAAATCAGATGAAAGACGTGCATTTACCCAGTTTTCAACTTCTGTTTTCTTGAAACGCCATACTGTTCCGATTTTTCCGGCAGGAATTTCCCCTTTCTGTGCCCAGTCATAAACTGTTCTTTCTGAAACACGCAGATATTTTGCTACTTCTTCTATTGTAAGGATATCGCCATCCATGTCATTACCACCTTATAATGTAAACCTTTTGAAATCTTTACGTTATTTTGCATATATTACGTTTATTTGTCAACATTTAATTTCCAATACCATTTAATTACCATATATTCCTACTAATTGAGAATGAATACAAAATTTGATAAAATCATCTTGTTTTAATATCTTTAAAATATAGCACAAACAGAAGACCAACTTCTGACACAGTGTATTTCACTTTTATCATTTCTATTGTGAATTATTCATTGTGAGTTGTGAATTGGAGTATATATGGCATTGCTTGATGTTCAGAACGTTTATTCAGGTGTTGAAGAAAAAGAAATTCTTCGCGGACTGAATCTGCAGATTAATCAGGGAGAAGTTCATGTTCTTATGGGCCCAAACGGAGCCGGAAAATCTTCCCTGGGAAACACCCTTATGGGAAATCCTGTTTACAAAATGACTTCCGGAAAAATTCTTTTTGATGGAGAAGACATTTCAGATTACTCAACAGACAAACGTGCAAAAGCAGGTCTTTTCATGAGTTTCCAGGCACCTCTTGAAGTACCGGGAATCTCTCTTGAAAGCTTTATCCGTGCTTCAATCCAGAACAAAACCGGAGAACATGTAAAACTTTTCCAGTTCCAGAAAGAACTTAAACGCTGCATGGAAATCCTGAACATGGATGAATCCTATGCAAAACGCGACCTGAATGTAGGTTTTTCCGGCGGTGAACGCAAAAAGAGCGAAATCCTCCAGCTTCTTATGCTCAAGCCAAAACTGGCAATCCTGGACGAAACAGACTCTGGCCTTGATGTTGATGCAGTGCGCACTGTTTCAAAAGGAATCGAAGAATACATGAAATCGGTTGGCGGTTCCCTTCTGATTATCACCCACTCCACAAAGATTCTTGAAAGCCTTGAATGTTGATTACACTCATATTCTGGTAAAAGGACAGATTATCAAAACAGGCGACGGAAGCCTTGTAAAAGAAATCAACGAAAAAGGATTTGAAGCTTACTTAGGCAAATAATATGGCAGAAAAAGAAAAAACAGAGGTTAAAGATATAGATCATTCCCTTTACGATTTCCGTTACGAAGAAAGCGAAAAAGACTTTTACCGCATGGAAAGTGGCCTTACTCCTGACATCGTAATGAAGCTTTCGGAAGAAAAAGGTGACCCTGAATGGATGCGGGAATTCCGCCTTAAAGTCACTGGAAGTATACAATCAGTCTGAGAACTCCTGACTGGGGACCTGATATTTCAGAACTCCATATGGAAAACATTGCCACATAC
Source organism: Treponema sp. UBA1747 (assembly GCA_002315375.1). Taxonomy (GTDB): domain Bacteria; phylum Spirochaetota; class Spirochaetia; order Treponematales; family Treponemataceae; genus Treponema_D. The sequence continues at coordinate 75,921 of DCHR01000039.1, forward strand.
GTAAAACCAAAAACCGATATGGCAAATACCTGGGAAGAAGTTCCTGATGACATCAAGGATTCCTTTCGAAAAACTTGGTATTCCTGAAGCAGAACGTAAAAGCCTGGCCGGAGTTGGTGCACAGTATGACTCGGAACTTGTTTACCACAATGTTCAGGATGAAGTTCTGAAACAGGGCGTAATTTACCTTGGGTTTCGAAGAAGCCCTTAAAAGTGAAGAATGGGGGCCAATGGTAAAAGAGTATTTTATGACTCTTGTTACTCCCGAAAGACCACAAATTTGCTGCCCTTCACGGCGCCGTATGGTCAGGAGGAAGTTTTGTTTATGTTCCAAAAGGAGTAAAACTTTCATTCCCTCTTCAGTCATACTTCCGCCTGAACGCAAAGGGAGCCGGACAGTTTGAACATACCCTTATTATAGTAGATGAAGGTGCAGACCTTCACTTTATTGAAGGCTGTTCCGCTCCAAAATATAATGTTGCAAACCTTCACGCCGGTTGTGTTGAACTTTTTGTAAAGAAAGGCGCTCACCTGCGCTATTCAACAATTGAAAACTGGTCAAAGAACATGTACAACCTGAACACAAAGCGTGCAAAAATCGAAGAAGATGCCGCCATTGAATGGGTTTCAGGAAGCTTCGGATCCCACGTTTCATATCTTTATCCGGAAAGTGACCTGGTTGGCAAAAATGCCCGTTCAGAATTTACCGGAGTTACCTTTGCCGGAAACGGACAGAATCTGGATACAGGGGCAAAAATGGTTCACCTGGCACCAAACACAAAATCTGTCATCACAACAAAATCAATTTCAAAAGGCGGCGGAACCTCCATTTATCGTTCAGCTGTTTATATAGCAAAACAGGCTGAAAACTCAAAAGCTTCCGTAAGCTGCCAGAGCCTTATGCTGGACAGTGAAAGCCGTTCAGACACAATTCCTGCAATGCAGGTAATGAACGATTCCAGCGACGTAGGCCACGAAGCAAAAATCGGACGCATTTCAAATGATGCTGTTTTCTATCTTATGAGCCGCGGAATTCCTGAAGACGAAGCAAAGAGCATGATTGTTTCAGGCTTCGCAAATCCTGTAAGCAAGGAACTGCCGCTGGAATATGCAGTCGAAATGAACAACCTTATTCGTCTTGAAATGAAGGGGGCTATGTAATGAGCAATTTAACTTTAAATAGAATACCTGCAGAAACCTGGACATGGCTCAAAATGAACAAGTCTTTGGTTGATGAAAAACTCGAAAACAACCTTTGTTTCAAAACTGCTGAATACAAAATTATTTCAAAGCCTGAAACTGTAAAAATCATTTCCGAAAATGAAATGAAAACTTCACTTCCGGAAACTATATCTGCGGTTTTTGCAAAAACTTCTGAACTTGGAATACAGTATAAAGAAGTAAACGAAAAAGAATCTGAAAATATTTTTACAGATGCAGAAAAACTTATACTTGAAGTTTCAAAAAAAGAAACAGAACCTGTTGTAATTCACCTTGAACCGGAAGGAAATACTTCTTCAACTCAGATTATTCACGCACTTCCTGATTCTGAAGTAACTGTAATTTTTGTTTCAAAAAGCGAAAAAGGTTCCGGAGTAAATCTCATGAGGACAAAATGCATCGCTGAAGAAAACTCTAAAATCCATCTCTGTAAGGTTCAGCTGCTTTCGGAAGGCTTCTATCATGTAGATTCAACAGAAAATGTCTGCGGTGAAAACGCTAAGGTTGAATTCACAGAACTTCAGCTGGGAGCTGCTTCCGTTTACACAGGAGTTCACACAAACCTTTCTAAATACAAGGCAGCCTACAAAAGCAATACTGCTTATTACCGTAAGGGAAATCAAAAAATAGACATGAACTATATTTGTGCCCACGGACCAAAAGGCAGAAAAACAGAATGTTCTATGGCGGTTGCAGGAACACTTGTGGATGAAGCAATGAAGACTTACCGTGGAACTATCGATTTCAAACGGGGCTGTTCCGGTGCAAAGGGAAATGAAACAGAAGAAACTCTCCTCCTCTCTCCAAAAGCAGTCAACCGTTCAGTTCCGATTATTCTTTGTGATGAAGAAGATGTTGAAGGAGAACACGGAGCTACTATCGGCCGCCTCAATGATGACATGCTTTTCTACATGGAAAGCCATGGTATTTCCAAAGATGAAGCCTGTGCACTTATGGCCCGTGCAAAAATCAATGCAGTCAACGCAAGAATTCCGGATGAAGGAACCCGTGAGACAGTTGACAGTTTTTTCAACGCATAACCAGAACAAAACATAAGTTGTAAAAAAAAAAGAAACTGCTTTGGAACAAAAAATTTCCGAAGCAGTTTTTTTTATCCTTTCACATATTGATCCACAAAAAAACTATCATTTTGTGTGATTTTCTTAAAACGTTTAACAAAATTCCTATCATTTTGTAACAAATTAACTATTTGAAAAATTCCAAACCTGACGCACAATAATATTAGAAAATCCAAAAACATTGGAATAAAAAAAACATTTATTATGGTTATTTTTTCAAGGAGGAAGTAATGAAAAAATCAATTAAAGTTGTTTTTGCAGCTCTCGCTCTGGCTGCTGTAGCATTCACAGGCTGTTCTAAAAAAGAAGCAAAACCAAGTTCTTCAGCTGCAACTGAAAAAAAACTGATTAAAGTTGGTATCATCAACAATGACCCTAACGAATCAGGTTACCGTACAGCTAACGACAGAGACATGAAGAACACATTCACAAAAGCTGCAGGTTATGATGCATCATTCGCATACTCACTGAAGAATGATGAACAGATTGCTGCTGCTCAGAAATTCATCCAGGATGAAGTAGACTATCTTCTTCTTTCAGCTGCCGGTACATCAGGATGGGATTCAGTTCTCAAAGATGCAAAAGCTGCTGGTGTAAAAGTTATTCTTTTCGACCGCACAATCGATGCTGATCCATCACTTTACGCTGCATCTATCGTTTCTGACATGGCTCAGGAAGGTGCAACAGCTGTTGCATGGCTCGTTCAGCAGAAACTCCCAGAATACAACATCATTCACCTTCAGGGTGTAATGGGATCTGCTGCTCAGATCGGACGTACAGGTGCTCTTGATAAAGAAGTTGCTGCAGAAGCAAACTGGAACATGGTTTCACAGCAGACAGCTGAATGGAACGCTGAAAAAGCACAGCAGATCGTACAGGCTGCAATCGATGCTAAAAAATCATTCAATGTAATCTATGCTGAAAACGATGACATGGCTAAGGGTGCAGTTGCTGCTCTCGACAAAGCAAACATTTCACATGGTGTTGGAAAAGACGTAATCGTTATGGGATTCGACTGCAACAAATGGGCTCTTCAGGAACTCAAAGCAGGAAACTGGAACTACGACGGACAGTGTAACCCATTCCAGGCTTCTTACATCGTAAGCATCATCGACCAGCTGGAAAAAGGCCAGTCAATTGCTAACAAAACAATCATCATGAAAGAAAAAGGATTCGATGCATCAACAATCACAGCTGATGATGTAGAAAGCTACGGTATCTAATTTATCGTAAACCTTTGAAAACTTGGGGCTGCCCATAAATTTTATATTGAGGGCAGCCATTTTTTTATCCTTTTTATTTTTTTGGAGGAAAATACCGATGCAGAATGATGTTATTTTGACAATGCGTGGTATTTCAAAATTCTTCCCAGGTGTTAAAGCTCTGGAAAATGTTGATTTTACACTTCGCAAAGGTGAAATTCATGCTCTTATGGGAGAAAATGGAGCAGGAAAATCTACCCTTATTAAAGTACTTACAGGTGTTTATCAAAAAGACGCAGGTGAAGTTAAAATAGAAGACAAACCTGTTTTAATTCGTTCTCCACAAGATGCCCAGATTGCGGGTATCAGTACTGTTTACCAGGAAATTACACTCTGCAATAACCTTACAGTTGCAGAAAATATATATATCGGAAGAACCAAAGGTGCCTTTACAAACTGGAAAAAGATGAATGAAGGCGCCGGAAAAATCCTTGAAGACCTTCAGATTCCATGTAAACCTGACCAGCAGCTTTCAAGCTGTTCAATTGCAGTCCAGCAGATGGTTGCAATTGCACGTGCAGTTGATATGGAATGTAAGATCCTTATTCTTGACGAACCAACATCATCACTTGATGAACAGGAAGTTGCAAAGCTTTTCAAGCTTATGCTGAACCTGAAATCAAAAGGCGTAGGTATCATCTTCGTTACACACTTCCTGGAACAGGTATATGAAGTATGTGACAGAATCACAGTTCTTCGTGACGGAAAACTGGTTGATGAATACCTTATCGCCGATTGTCCTAAAGTTGTACTTGTTTCGAAAATGCTGGGAAAAGAACTGGACGGACTTTCAAAGATCAAAAAATCTGATGAAGTTGTTGAACACAGTCCCGATGAAGTTCCTGTTTACCATGCAGAAGGACTTTCAAGTGCATCACGAATCAAACCTTTTGACATTAATATTTACAAGGGCGAAGTAAACGGATTTACCGGTTTGCTTGGTTCAGGCCGTTCAGAATGTGTACGCGCTATTTTTGGTGCAGATAAAGTTACTTCAGGAAAAGTTAAAATCAATGGAAAAGATGTAAAAATCAACAAACCTATTGATGCAATGAAAAACGGAATTTCTTACCTTGCTGAAGACCGCAAGAGAGATGGTATTGTCGGAGATCTTTCAGTCCGCGAAAACATCATTCTGGCTCTCCAGGTACTGAAAGGTCCATTCCGCCCTATTTCAAAAGCTCAGGCTAAAAAGTTTACTGAAGAATACATCAAACTTCTCAGTATCAAAACCGCTTCAACTGAAACTCCAATCAAGAGTCTTTCAGGTGGTAACCAGCAGAAAGTAATTCTTGCCCGCTGGCTTCTGGCAAATCCACAGTACCTTATTCTGGATGAACCTACACGCGGTATCGATATTGGTACAAAACTGGAAATCCAGGACCTGGTTCTGAAACTTGCAAAAGAAGGCAAATCAGTTACCTTCATTTCTTCTGAAATTGATGAAATGCTCCGCACCTGCTCACGTCTTACAGTTATGAGAGACCTTAAAGTTGTAGGTGAACTTAAAGGCGAAGACCTTACACAGGACAAAATTATGGAAACAATTGCGGGAGGTTCAAAATAATGGAAAAAGAAATTAAAAAGAATAAAGCAGGAGATTTTTTCAAAGGTCTGCTCAGAAACCAGATCATTATTCCTCTTGCAGCCCTCCTCATCCTGATTATTGTAAACCTGATTGCTGACCCAAGTTTCTTTAAGATTACACTTGGTCACACAAGCGACGGATTCCCTGTTCTCTCAGGATATCTGATAACTATTCTGGACTATGCATCTGAACTTGCAATTCTTGCTATCGGTATGACTCTGGTTACAGCAGCTTCCGGCGGACAGGACATTTCCGTAGGTTCATGTATTGCTATTGCCGGTTCTGTTATCCTTCGTGTTCTCTGCGGAAACGCTGGAGCTCACCCGGAAACAATGCAGAATCCTATTATTCTGGCATTCCTTCTGGCCCTGATTGTTTCAATGGCCTTCGGAGCCTTCAACGGTGTTCTGGTTGCTTACTTCAAGATTCAGCCAATGATTGCAACCCTCATCCTGTTTACTGCAGGACGTTCAATCGCAGCCTGGATCAACCACAACGAACTTCCAATCATCAAAGATGCAGCATTCGGATACTTCGGAAACTTCATTCCTGGAATCCCAATTCCAACTCCGGTATTTATTGCCGCAGCCTGTATGCTGATTATCTGGCTAGTCCTGAAGTTTACAACTCTGGGACTTTACGCTCAGTCTGTTGGTATAAACAATGCTTCTTCAAGATTGAACGGTATCAATCCGGAACTTATCAAACTCATTACTTACGTAATCATGGGAGCCTGTGTTGCAGTTGCAGGACTTATCAAAGTTTCACGTATCCAGACAATCAACTATTCCGTTGTTGCCCTGGACATTGAAATGGACGCCATCCTTGCAGTTGCCCTTGGTGGAAATGCACTTTCAGGCGGTAAGTTCAACATGTGGGCTTCAATCCTTGGTGCCTATGTAATTCAGTTCCTTACAACAACCCTTTACAAGTTCGATGTAAATGCAGCAGCCCTTCCTGCTTACAAAGCAGTTGTTGTTATCATCCTTGTTGTACTGAGTGCTCCAATTGTTCGTGAAAAACTCTCTCAGGTATGGAAACAGATTTCTCTCAAGATGAACAAAACTCCAGCCGTACAGGAGGCAAAATAATGAGTTCGACAAATAAAAACAAAAACTTTTTTGGACTGATTAAAGACAAATTAAAATCAGATTCAAACCTTCTGCTTCTGATTACAATCTGTGTTTTTGTTGCAATGTACATTTTTGCCATTGCTTTCCTGGGAAAAGGATTCCGTAAGCCACAGGCTTTCTTCAACCTTCTGAATGAAAATGCAGCACTTATTATTCTTTCCTGTTCATTAAGTCTTGTTATGATTACAGGCGGAATTGATATTTCTGTTGGAACCATGACTGCTCTGGTTTGTATGAGCTGTGCAGTAAACCTTGACCGCCAGGGCGGAAACATCGGAACTGCAATCCTCATCACTCTGATGATTGGTCTTTCTTTCGGAATTGTTCAGGGCTACCTGGTTGCCTACCTTGATATCCAGCCGTTTATTGTAACTCTTGCCGGTATGTTCTTTGCAAAAGGTATGACCACAATCGTAAACGCAACACAGTTCAATGTTGAACATGCAGGATTCCAGGCTCTTAAAGCAACCCGCATTTATGTTCCGTTTATGGGCTCAGTAAACAAGCTTGGAGTATATGTTCCGGCCTATGTGGAAATAGGTGTAATAATTGCACTTATGGCTGTTATCCTTCTTTTCATTATGCTTAAATGGACAAAGATGGGACGCAGCTTCTATGCCGTAGGTGGAAACATTCAGAGTGCAAACATGCTTGGAATCAACGTAAAGCTTACTAAATTCCACTCTCATGTTATCTGTTCCCTTCTGGCAGCAGTAGGCGGATGGGTATACTTTATGCACGTTGGTTCAGGTTCTCCAAGCCATGCGGCCGGAGCTGAAATGAACGCAATTGCATCTTCAATTATCGGCGGAACACTTCTTACTGGTGGTGTAGGAAATATCATCGGAACTTTCTTCGGTGTACTTTCCCTCTCAACAATCAAGAACATTGTTTCATCTCTTGGTCTTGATGAAGCCTGGTGGACAAATATCACTGTTGCTTCAATGATTTGTATCTTCCTTCTGGTACAGAGTCTGGTTCTTTCAAGAAAGAATAAGACCTCAGTATAAAAAAAACAGGCTGAAAAGCCTGTTCAAAAACATCATGTCATTAATCCGGGTATCATCAGGTATCCGGATTTTTTTGTCTCCGGTACTGTAAAGGAGAAACTCCGTTTGCTTTTTTGAAAGACCTGATAAAGTTTTCACAGGCAGTATACCCGCAGGCTTCAGCAATTTCATTAACAGAAAGGGATGAGGATTCAAGCAGTTTACGGGCTTTTTCATCCAGTATTCTGTGAATATCGTCTGCGGGAGAAACTCCGAAATGATCTTTATAAAGATTGGTGAAATGACTTCTGGTTAATCCAAAGTCATCAGCCATAAGGTTAACATTCCATTGTTCCGGATTAAGCTCAATTTTTTTTCTTAAAACTGACAGTCTGAAATTAACTTCATTTTCCCGCTTGATTTTGCTGCTTGGAAACCGTCTGATTTCAGAAAGCTCACTCATAATGTTTGCACAGGCCAAACCTATGGAAGTGCTCTGATCCGTAAGTTTTTCGGTCAGAGCCCAGGTAATAAACTTCATCTGAGTTTTGTAAGAGGAAGAAACATTAATATAGAAGATTTCATCAAAAGGAAGATCAATATTGAAGAAAAAATCTTCATCGGCTTCAAATTTTATGTAATCGTAAACCAGTTCCCCTTCAACAGCTTTATAAAACTGTGGAGTTCCGGATTTATAAATAATGCAGGAGTGTTCTTCAGTTTCAGACCGTATACCATTTAACTCAACTATCACAGGACAATAGAAATGGAGAAAAGTATATTTTGTAGACACGTGGGGATGACTGAAACAGAACCCCGGTTCTTCGTCTTTTTTATAAAATCCGCCAACAACGGAAACACTCATTCTTATATTTTAACATGGAAATATTTAATTTCAAATTATTTAAAACGTTTTATTTTCATAAATCCCCAATATTCCTTTTTATTAAAATAAATAGTATAGTTTAGGTATGGCAACAGAAAACAAATACAGAAAAGATTTTCCATTTTTTTCACAGAATCCGGAACGTGGACTGGTTTATTTTGACAATGCAGCAACAACACACAGACCTTATCTGGTTATTGATGCTATGACACATTTTCATGCAACACAGAATGCAAACCCGCTTCGAGGTCTTTATACCCTGAGTGAACGGGCAACAAAAGCATATGAAGATGCCCGGTCTACAGTTGCCTCTTTTCTTGGAGCCGCCCGCTCTGAAGAAATTATTTTTACAAGAAATGCATCTGAAAGTCTGAACCTGGTAGCTTATACCTGGGGAATGGATAATATTCACGAAGGTGATGAAATCGTTGTTTCAATCATGGAACATCATTCAAATATCTGTCCATGGCAGATGCTCTGCAAAGCAAAGGGAGCCGTACTTAAGTTCATGGAATGTGATAAGTTCGGGAACCTGCCTGAGTCAGAGTTTGAAAAAATCACACCAAATACAAAAATCGTTTCATGCGGTCATGTTTCAAATGTTCTGGGAATTACTAACCCTGTAAAAAAGCTTGCCGAAATTGCCCACAAAAACGGAGCAATAATGGTAATAGACGGAGCACAGAGTGCCCCACATTTCAGCATCAACGTTCAGGATTTAGGAGCAGATTTCTATGCAGTTTCTGCCCATAAATTCGGTGGCCCAATGGGAATCGGTGCTCTTTACGGACGTTATGAAATCCTTGATAACATGAGTCCATTTCTTCGCGGCGGTGAAATGATTGAATATGTTACCCGCGAAGGCGCAACCTGGGCTGAAGTTCCTCACAAATTTGAAGCCGGAACAGTAAACGCATCAGGGGCTGTAGGAATGTCTGCAGCAATCCGTTACATTACTTCAATCGGTCTTGATAACATTGAAAAGCATTGTGACAATCTGGCAAAAATGATGATGGAAGGAATGAAAAATATTCCTCACGTCAATCTTCTGGGAAATGAGGATCCTTCAAAACATTCAGGTATTGTAACCTTTACTCTGGACGGAGTTCATCCTCACGATATTGCCAGCCTTTTAAGTGATGAAAATATTGCAATCCGTGCAGGCCACCATTGTGCACAGCCTTTGGGAAAATACCTTGGAGTTCAATCTTCGGCACGTGCCAGCATGTATCTTTATAATACAGAAGATGAAGTTGCATACTTCCTGGAAAAAATTGCACAGGTCCGCAAATGGAGCGGATACAAAGACTAAAGGATAAAATCAGATTATGGATACAAAAGAACTTTATCGTGAGATCCTCAACGAACATAACATTAATCCAATTCATAAAAAGGATATGGATTCCCCTTCACTTACCTGTAACGGCATAAACCCAAGCTGCGGTGACGAAATTACCCTAAACATCAGATTCGATGAAAAACAGGAAAAAGTAGTTGATGCAAGTTTCACAGGAAGCGGCTGTGCTATCAGTCAGGCATCCGTTGATATGATGGCAGAACTGATTATCGGGAAATCAAAGGAAGAAGCTTTAAAACTTGCTGATATTTTTGACAGAATGATTAAAGGCACTGTATCCGATGAAGAACTTGAAAACCTGGATGAAGCTGCAGCCCTCCAGGATATTTCGCACATGCCTGCCCGTGTAAAATGTGCAATGCTGGGCTGGCGCACAATGAAAGAAATGCTGGGTGTAAAATAACCCGATTTCTCCCATCTTGAAACAAAAAGATATTTAGTATAATATAAATATCACTTGGCGCTTTAGCTCAGCTGGATTAGAGCATGTGCCTTCTAAGCACAGGGTCGCCTGTTCGAGTCAGGCAAGCGTCAAAAAAAACGGAAGCATCTGCTTCCGTTTTTTTTTATTTAAATGAATAAAAGGTTTTAGTCTGGGGCTTCTGATCTTATAGAAAAAACAGGACTTGCCACAGATAAAAATTAAAGTCCTATCGTAAAGGATATTCCCAAAGGCAGAGCATTCAGAGATATATCTCCTTTTCCTTCATTGTTTTTACCTGCATTCAGAGTGTGAAGCCATGGAACAACAAATCCGCAAACGGTTCCAAGAACTGCACCGCTTAAAATATCAGTCGGAAAATGACATCCGGCTCCTACTCTTAAAAGAGCGATTGTAGTAGATAAAGCATAGCATCCGCCGGCTACTGCAAACCTCCATGGAGAATCAGGAAAATATTTCCAGAAAGTATAAGCGGTAAAGGTTGCTGCGGTAAAACTCATTGTTGAATGGCCTGAAACAAAAGAATTGCACCAGTCATTTTCCTTTAATACATCCTTCTCAGGCCAGCCGTCGAAATACATATATGGTCTTGGGCGGAACACTCCAAGTTTAATTGATTCTTTGATGCCCTGAGCCAGGAGCATTGTTTCTGCATACATTGTGGCAACTGTCATCCATTCAGAATTCTCTGCAGGAAGAAGACACAATGGAAGAGCAAAGGAACTGATAAGAAGAACATCGCTTATTTTATCAACTGTATGATTGTAAGGCTGAGCTAATTTTCTATCCAGCGGATTCAGATTTTCCAGATTATATTTCTGGTTTTCGTATTTAAGTTCACCAAGCTTCAGGCCTTTATCCAGAATCAGCTCGGTTCCATAAAGAAGAGTTCCCCCGCCTATGAGAAGACCTTCTGTCATTGGTGTAAGTTTAAAAACTTCCCCGGATCCCCAGAGATTAAAATCACCATTTTTTGATTCTGCAGATAAAGTAACTGAAGAAAAAATCAACGATAATAAAATAAGAATACAGATCTTTTTTTTCATAATTACTCCTAATTTTTTGTAAGAAGAACAATAGGTTTTTCTTTTCCCGCTTTATAGGACGGAATAAAACTGACTAAGAGAGACAATACCAGGGTTGCAAGAACAATTCCGAATATCTGTCCGAATGGAATATCAACAGGGATTTCAGAAAGATAATAGGCGGGATCCATAAGATGTATCTCCCGGATTTCTGAAACCGGAACTCCTTTTATCAGGTTCAGAAGTTTACCAAACCAGTTGACTACCTTTTCTGCTCCACTGACAAGACTGTTAGCATTAACAGCAAAAAGCAATCCAACAGGAAGTCCGATCATTACTCCGCCCATTCCGCAGGCAACTCCTGTAAGAAGAAAAGACATTGTAATACCGCTGTTTGAAGCCCCGGTACTTTTCAGAATGGCAATTTCTTTTCTGCGTTCCATTACAAGCATAACGATAGCCGATGAAATATTTACTGAGGCTACCAGAACAATAAGAAGCATAATGAAAACAAGCATTACTCTGGTTGAAGAAAAGTTTTCAAATTCCGAAGCATTCATTTCGTTCCAGGTATAAACATTTGCATGACGTCCAATTACCTTTTCTACATCACTCTGGATTTTACTGAGATAAGGAGAGAACGCATCTTCAGTTTCCATCATCAGGGAAAAGCCTGCAGTATTCAAGGGAATATTTTTATAAGCAACATCTATAGGAACAAAAACCCATAAGGCATCAAGTTCCTGATAACCTGAACTTACAATTGCTGAAACTTTGAATGAAGTCAATTTAGGAGTCAGAGTATTGTTTGCTCCGGTTTTTGTTGTAATAAGTCTGAAGGTATCTCCCGGATGAAGTTCAAGAATTTCTGCAAGCTTCTGACCAATCACAGCATTTTTTTCGCCGGCAACAAAATCAGAAAGGTTCCCTTCAATTGTGGTAAAAAGAGAAGAAAAGGCTTTATTCTTTATAAAAATATCTGCAGGAAGTGCGCGAACCTGAGCTCCCGTTCTTTCTTTTTTTCCGCCGGCTAAGGCAGTCAGAGAAACCTGAGGGTAAGCATTTGTTATGCCGTCAACTTTTTTTACCTCTTCAGCAAAATTTGAAAAAGCCGGTTCTGAAACAATATACTTGGAGTTTTTTGCAATAAGGGCTTCGAGATGACTTGAAGAAAGTCCTATAAGTCTTTCTGTCATTCCTTCAATCATTCCATTTGTTACGGTCAAAACAACAACCAGAGGAACAATGGAAAGGCCAATACAAAGAAGCGCACCTATCATGCTTCGTCTTGCAGAAGATTTTTTTTCTGCTTTAGGAAAAATGAGAGACCGCGCAAACATGAAAGAAGCTTTTATTTTCATTATTTTCTCTCTAATTTTCCGTCTTTAATTGAAAAAATAAAATCCCCTTTCTTTGCAAGGTTCATATCATGTGTAACCAGAACAAGGGTTTTATTGTATTGTTCAACCATATTGAAAAGAAGATCCCCGATGGCTAATGCATTTGCAGGATCCAGGTTCCCCGTAGGTTCATCTGCAAGAATAAGTTCCGGATCATTTATAAGGCTTCGGGCAACAGCAACTCTCTGACGTTCACCGCCTGAAAGCTGGCTTGGAAGATGATTTCTTCTTTCGTAAACACCCACATCCTGCAAAAGTTTTTCTGCTTTTTCAACAGCAACTTTTTTGGGAACACCGGTCATATAAAGAGGAAGATAAACATTTTCAAGGGCCGAGAAATCTTTCAAAAGATAATGAAACTGAAAAATAAGACCGAGGAATTTGGAACGGTAATCGCTTACTTCACTTTCTGAAAGTCCTGTAACATTCCACTTCCCGTCTCCTGCAAGAACAGTCCCGGCAGTTACAGAATCAATTCCGCCAATAATATTCAGCAGAGTTGATTTTCCGCTTCCGGATTCACCAACAATAACATTTTTTGTTCCACTCTTGATTACCAGATCAAGATTTCTTAAAACCGTTAGTTTTTCTCCGTCCGAAATATAAGTTTTTTCAACTCCGGAAATTTTAATTATCTCATTCATTGTGCAGAACCTCCGCAACTGTCATTTTCAATACATTCCGGCTGGCAGCCCACGAAGCAATTAAAGGAGCCACAACGCCGAAGAGAGTTATCCATAAAACTTCCCCGAAGAAAATCCTGCAGGGAATATTTCCATAAATCGCATACATAGGATTTTCGGTTACATAAACCAGATTTTCAGGATTAGTAACCGCGGTAACGGCATATGAAAATCCGTACATAATTCTTGAAGCCACAGTAAAAACTGTTTTTGAATTCACGCTGAGAAGAAGCCCCAGAACCATGCCAGGGAAAGCGCCTTTTATTCCGGTAAGGAAACCCTGAAGAATAAAAATGAATTTGATTTCGTCCGCTTTTCCACCCATAGCAGAAAGGATGGAAATCTCACTGCGGCGTTCAAAAACGAGACGTCTCATTCCGTTATAAATATTAATTCCTACAACAAGGAATATCATGGCAACAAGCATGAGGAGCATATTTTTTTCGATACGAAGAGCACCGAAAAAAGTTTTGTTGTATTCACGCCATGAAAGAATCTTCACGTCAGGAAATTCTTTTTTCAGCCGGTTTATAACCAGCTGGTCATCATTGGAATTGGTTAGTTTCAATCCGAGAACTTTTCGTGCATCCTTACCAAAATATTTTTCACCGGCTTCAGAATTTATAAAAACAAAACTGGAATTAATATCCGCATAGCCGGTTTTGAATACACCCGTTACTTTGAAAATGCGGTCCGAACTTAAAAGCTGAACATCATTTCCACCACTCAAGGCAAAAAGATTGATTGTAGAATTAATTCTGCACCCAAGATCTCTGGCCATGCCGCTTCCGATTATAATTGAATCAGGAGCTGTCAGGTCAAAATCACCGGCCAGCATTACAACTTCCTTCATAAAGCCAGGATCCTTACTGTAAACATCCTGGTCAATTGCGCGAATCAGTGCAACGCTTTGTTTAATTTTTGATGTAGTTACAAGAGACTGTGCTTCGTAAAAACCTGAAACAGTTTTTATTTTTTTTGAGTCATCACAGAAAGCACGAATCTTTGCTTCTGTTTCAGAATCGAAATCAGATATCCGGATATGGTATGAAGAAACTTCCATAATGGAATCAATGAACTTCAACTGAAAACCATTCATAATACTCATGACAACAATCAGAGTCATTACTCCAAAACAGATTCCAAGTGTGGCAAGAGTGGTAGTAACGCGGCTGCGTCCTTTCCGGTCCACTCTGGAAAATCTGGAAGAAACAGAGAAAATCCATCTGATGCGATTCATGCTAAATTTATTTTCCGGATCTTTCATTCAATCAATATTCCTTGGAACGGACAAAACTTCCGTCCTGAAAAAACTCATCTTTTTTTCTCTGGTTATTTTCGTAATAAGATTTTACTACGTAACCATGGTCAAAAAATATTTCTGCAGTATAATCCCCTGCAGTTTCATAAAGAACTCTTTTCTGAATGATTCCATTTTCATAGGTTTCGGTATCAGGTGGAATTTCAGAATCTTCATGATAAAAATATTTTTTTCTGCTGGATTTTTTTTCGGCAGCCTTTTTATAATCATTGTTTTTATAAACATAATTAACCTGAGTTTCTGAAACAACTCTGTTTTCAGAATCATATTTCCAGGCTTTCTTTGAAACTGCATACTGCAGTTTTTCTTTTTCATTTTTTTCTGATCCCGAAGTTTCAACAAAATTAAAAAGTTCATTGAGAATCAGAAAACCTGCATTCGAATAAATAAAATTTTCTTCGGAATCTTCTGTGATTATTGTTTTTCCCTTTAACAGATTCGAATTTCCGTTGTATTCATAATATTCAATTCGGATTCTTTTAGAATCTTTTGCCGAAGTAATTTTCCATATTTCCTTTCGAACCACTCTGTTCAGGGAATCATAAAAAGTCCGTGAAGTTTCTTTTTCTGTACTGTGAATCAAAACAGTTTCAGAATCTCTTGTTTCCGGAATAAAAATTTCGCCGTCGAGAGAAAGATTTCTCAAAAGATTTTTTGAATCGACGGCTTCACTTATTTTTTCAATTACTGCCTCATCTTCATTCAAATCTGCTTTTTCAACAGGTTCACTTTCCACGGCAAAAACAAATGAAAGAGAAAAAAACGAAATGAATAAGGAAACAATTTTTTTTCTGAACATTGTTTTAATTTGCGGTTAATTCCTTTACATATTTTTCTGCATCAAATTCAGCAATATCATCGTAATGCTCACCTGTACAGACAAGTGCAACAGGTAAACCAAGTTCACGGCCGATGGATACAGCAACACCGCCTTTTGCTGTGGAATCATATTTTGTAAGAATGATTGCATCAACTTTTACGGCTTCATTGAAAACCTCTGCCTGGCGAAGTGCATTCTGTCCCGTTGTACAGTCAAGGACAATTATTTTTTTGTAGCAGCCTTCATCCGCTTTACTCTGACATATTCTGTCGATTTTCTGAAGTTCCTTCACAAGGTTTTCTTTATTGTGAAGACGGCCTGCAGTATCAGCGAGAACAAGACCAGGACCTTTTGCACGGACTGCATCACAGGCATCAAAAACAACAGCCGACGGATCGCTTCCGTGCTGGTGACTTACAACACGGACTCCCACTTTTTCTCCGTGATAATTCAGCTGTTCAATGGCTGCTGCACGGAATGTATCACAGGAAGCAAGAACAAGATTTTCAATTCCCTGTTCCTTGTACAGTTTTGCCATTTTAGCAACGCTTGTTGTTTTGCCAACTCCGTTTACGCCCAGAACCATCCAGACATTTACTTTATCAGGAACAATCTGAAGTTTTGTTTCCTTCACATTTGCCAGAAGAAGTTCCTGCAGTTTTTTTGTAATTTCATCCTGATTTGTGATTTTTTCTTTTTTGCAGATTTTTTCCAGTTCTTCTGTAATTTCATATGAAGTTTTTGCCCCCATATCTGTTTCTACAAGAACATCTGTTAAATCTTCAAAAAAGTTTTCATCAATCTGTTTTCCGCCGAAAAGCGCTTTTAATTTTGCTCCAAGTCCCATTTTGTATCCTGTATTTTTATTTTGCTTCCGCAGGCAGAACTGAATCTGCTGCCATAAAATATTTTGTCATTTCATATCCGAACCAGCCGCCGGCACATACAGAAATCCCCGTACAAGCCCACGAAGCAATCCGCCATATTTGAGCTTCCGTAGAAAGTTTGTCTGATGAAACTGAACCGGCAAGTGCATTATACCTTGATTTATAATTACCCTGAGTGAACATTGTACACATAAGAGAAACAAGCAGAACGCTGTATGAGGTATACATTTTCTTTCTGCAGTTATCGATATATTCACTTCTGTCAAAAAGCACTGGTTTTACTGTTACTGTATCCTGACTGTTTATCAGCTTTTCTGAAACAGAAAAAAAGCCTTGTCCCGTTTCATCACCAACAAAGATTCCAAGAAGTCTGGTATCATTAATGGAAACAACAGCTGTATCTTTTCCTTCTTCCAGGTAACCGGAAGGCTCTCCGTTTATCAATAAAGATCCTGGAACTTCAACAGGTATCCTGATGTTCAGTTCCTGTTTCCGGTTTTCTTTCATTTCAACTTCGATTTTATAAGCTTCATTTCCTTCAAAGAAATAACCTGTTGAAACTGTGCGGAATCCCGGTGCATCAAATCTTAATGAATGTACACCGGAATCCAGAACGTATTCATGGGAAATATCGTTGTAAACAACATCATCAATTACAAAGGAAATATTTTTTTCTGCAGCAGGCGGTGAAATTTTGAATGAAACAGTAACAGGAAGGGACGATGCAATTACCGGAGAAAGTGACCGTGCAATACTTCTGGAAATAAAATCTATATCTTTTATATTTCCGACTTCTGTTACGGTTGCTATGCATTTTCCTGCAGGAAAAATATAAAGGTCACTTGTAACGAAAACAAAATCTCCGCTGATTCTGATTTTTCCTTCAAGAAGAGCTTTTATTCCCGCATTCTGAACTTTCTTTACAAAGTCACGGTCAGTATATTTTTCAGGAGCAGAAAACTTTTCTTCTTCCGAAGCACTCAGCTTGAAAAAAGGATTGTCCCCGTTTCCATAAATTTTCACTGTTTCTTCTTTAGTTGAACTGTCATCGGTTGTAATAAGGCCTTTAAAAAGATTCAGGTATTTTTCTTTTTCAGAAAGCTGCTTTCTATCTTCGGCAAAAGGAGAAGCCTTTTCTGCTTTTTCTTCGGCTTCCTTCATTTGCTGAATATTGTCATCTATCTTTTTTCTTAATTCGTCAATCTTTGCATCTTCTGCTTTTATTTTGGTTTTCAAAGACTGTTCTGAAAGATTCTGGAGTACAAGGCTGTCCCTTGTTTTCAAAGCGGCATCAAGCTGAAGAAAAAGTGAGATTCTCTGATTCTTCAATTCAAAAGCTGTTCTGGATAAAGATTCTTCAGCAGAAATAACACGGGCCTTTCCCAAAACCAGACTGTCCAGAATCTGGGCCGGAATCATTTCTCCCAGTGCTTTTGAAACAGAGGAACTTTTGCCTTCTGCAGTAAAAAACTCACAGGCAATAACCCAGTTGTTTTTATCTGCACAAAACAAAGTTTCCTGCATAAAAAGACAGAAAAAGAGGAAAATAAAAATATTTCTGAAACTGTTACATTTCCTCGTCATCATCATCAAGACCGTCTGATGTTGTACCATTCCATTTGGCAACAAGATATGAATTCATGAACTCATCAAGATCACCGTCCATTACAGCCTGAACATTTCCGACATTGAATTTTGTTCTGTGATCTTTGACCATTGTATATGGACAGAAAACATAGGAACGGATCTGACTTCCGAAAGAATTGTCCTTCTTTTCAGCAGCAAATTTCTCGTTCTCCTTTTCTTTTTCAGCCCGGTAATATTCATAGAGCTTTGACTTCAAAATGCTCATACAGGTTGCACGATTCATAAGCTGAGAACGTTCACTCTGGCAGGCAACTACGATACCTGTTGGAATATGTGTAAAGCGGACTGCCGAATCAGTTTTGTTAACATGCTGACCGCCCTTTCCTCCGGCTCTGTATGTATCAACCCTGAGATCAGCAGGATTAATATCAACTTCGATGGAGTCATCAAGAACCGGGAAAACATAAACTGAAGCAAAGGAAGTATGACGTCTTGCATTTGCATCAAAAGGACTGATTCTGACCAGGCGATGAATACCCGATTCCCCTTTCAGATATCCGTAAACAAAGTCACCGGAAATCTGCATTGTGATGGATTTAAGGCCCCCTTCAGCTTCCAGTTCATCAACCACTTCAAGTTTATAATTGTGTCTTTCGGCCCAGCGGGTATACATGCGGGAAAGCATGAAAGCCCAATCACAGGCTTCTGTTCCACCGGCTCCGGCATGAATGGAAATAAAGGCATCGTTACCGTCAACTTCGCCGGAAAGAAGATTCAGAACATTCAGGTTTTCAAATTCAGCCTTACAGGCTTCGTACATAGACTGAACTTCTGCTTCTTCTGAAGCTTCACCTGTTTCTTCAGCCAGTTCATACATTGCTTCCAGGTCATCCATCTGACTCATAAGGTCTTTCCATGGTTCAACCCGTTTGCGAAGTTTACGGATTTGAGACATAACCGCTTCGGCTTTCTGGTGATCATCCCAGAAGCCGGGAGTTTCTGTTAATTTGTTTTTTTCTTCGATATTTTTATAGATGGCGTCAGAGTCAAAGACGCCCCCAAACGTTTAAGATTTCGGATTTTAATTCTTCGATTGGAATTTTAAAGTCTTCAAGCATAACTACATTATAGTAGAAAGAAGCATATTAGACCATAGAGTTAATATTTTTAATGACTTATCCGCAGATTTCTGAAAACAGTGTATTTACATCAATTCCGGAAATGATTTCACCTTTTTTATAAAGTCCAAGCATTCCTTCACGTCCCGAAGAAAGATGCTTTGAAGTGATTCCGTGTTTGATTGAAATATCGGCTTCCATAAGGGCAGAAAGATGATCAGCGATACGAACAAGTCTTCCATCAACCGGATTAAAATCGTTGGAATTGTAGCGGTTATTCAGATCTTCCCAGGAAACTTTCACAACAACTCCGTTTTTACAGAGCACTCTGTCAGAAAATTCATCTGAGGTATAAAAAATAATTTCATCCTTGAAGAAATCTTCCATAAGGGGAACCAGTTCCTTGCTTACAATTTCATCTTCAATTTTTTTAACGATATTCGGAAGATCATCCGTTGCCTGTTTTACAGGCGAAATGATGTCACGAGTAACAGCTTCTGGTAAATCGTGAAAAAGCCCCGAAAAGAAATTATTTATTACTCTCCGTTCGCACATATCAACCCCGATTTCCCGTCCAAGAAGAAGAGTCATAATTGCAACGAAATAACTGTGACCCAGAACAGAAGTGGCAGGAACACGAGGAGTCTGATTCCATCTGGTCTGGAAACGGAGCTGTTCAATTTTAAGCAGAAAATCAAAAACCTTCTGATGTGTCATTAACATCTGAACCCCTTCCAGATCCAGAGATTTCTGCAGGTCAGCCTTCAATTCAGTTTCGATTTTTTCTACACGGACTCTTTCATTCACCATGGAAAGCATTTCCAGTTCACGGGTTGTAGAAAACTGATGTGCAGCCTGGTAGATTTTCATCGAAAGTTCTTTATCTTTAGGAAGCGGAATGGAACCTGCCTTCTGGCCGATATAAATGGTGAAAGCGGAAAAGAGATCTTCATCATTTATGAGTGAACGGTACTGGTTCAAAACCCATTCATTAAGGCGCATATATTCTGCAGGATATTCCCGCATAAGCATTTTCTGAACAGGAGCTTTTATATCACAGAGAGCGATTTTTTTAAGAAGATCAAAAAGAGATGCGTAAATGATCCATTTCCAGTCTACATAATTGCCCTTATGTTCCTCATATTTACCGATTATATAGGCCAGAACCATTTTTTCCCCGGCTTTATCCATTTCTACAAGCTCAAATGGACGGACCAGATCGTTCCAGCGCTGAATTGAAAATCCTTCGAATATTTTAAGTGCAAGTGTTTTGTTCATAGTATTTCCCGATAATGCGGTATAACCGGTTTTAATTTGAGGAACCGGATATAAAAGTTGATGTTAATTTGAGCTTCCGGACTTCTGGTCGGCATCCATTTTGTCACGCCAGACCATAGCCTTTTTCTTGATTTCTTCTGCATCCTGAGACTTTCCAAGAACGATATAAAGTCTGTGGAGGGCAAGAAGATATTTGATTCCGTTTCGCATATCATCGATACGGCGGGAAGAAAGTTCGTATTTATCACGGTAGCTTGAAGCACTCTGTTCCAGAAGCTTCATTACCAGACGTATGTACATTACTGTAGTTTCATAATCCTGAGCCCTTGGGTCAAAATAATCCTTCAAAGCCGCTTTCGTATCAATAAGATTTTTGGTTACTGTAGCAAAACGTCCGTCCAGTTCTACAAAAGACCATTTCCATTTACTGTTGTCACCAAAAGCTTCCTTCAGCATTGTAATTGCCAGTCCCAGTTTTCTTACCAGGGAATAGCGCTGAACCAAAGGTGTATTCTTTATATTTTCATGATATGGAGTTAAATCACTGTAAGGAACATCGATATTACCGCTGACAATTTCTTCCAGATAAATAACTGCTTTATAAAGCATTTTTCTGGCATCATTCAAAGCATCATTGTTTTTTACTTCCATCAGTTTGAGGGAAAGACTGTTCTGAGCCATATAAAGAGTTGAAACGTAAATTACGTCTTCACAGAGGGAAAGTTTCTTGTATTCTGTTCCCAGATCTCCCGGGTGAATTGTATTAAGAATTGTTTTTTCTTTTTCGAGAGTTGCTGTTATTTTCTCTTCATAAGGGCGGATTGCATCTTTAAACTGAAGCCTGGTCTGCTCTGAAATCTTGGCCATTAATTTCCTCCGGAATATTTCAGCAAAAGAGAACGTGCGTGTTCAATACTCTGTTCTGTGTCTGCGTCTCCCGAAAGCATACGAGCAATTTCCCGGACTCTTTCCTCGCCGGAAATAGGATGAACATGTGATGATGTAATGCCGTCGGACACACCTTTCTCTATCTTTATTTGATTATCGGCATAAACTGCGATACTCGCTAGATGTGTTATACAAAAAATCTGACGATTTTTTGAAAGATTTTTTATATGTTTTCCTACGCTTACGGCTACTTCACCACCAATTCCTGTATCAATTTCATCAAAAATAAGGGTTTCTGTACTGTCACTTTCAGCAAAAATGGTCTTCAAAGCAAGCATTACGCGGGATAATTCACCGCCCGAAGCAATTTTTGCCAGAGGCTGTACAGGACTTCCAGGGTTTGCAGAAATAAGGAATTCGATATTATCAATTCCGTATGGTCCGCATTTCTGTGTAACTTCACTGCCCTCTTTTTCTGACACATTTACACAGAATCTGGTATTTTTCATACCCAGTTCCGAAAGAATTGATTCAACGTCTCTGGAAAGAGTTTCAGCAGCAGCTTTCCTTTTCTTTGACAGAACTGCAGCTTTCTGAAGAACATTTTTTTCCAGGGCTGATATTTCAGCCTTCATTTTTTCTTTACGGTTATCTGAATCAGAATTCAGGCTGATATATTCAGAAGCTTTTTCCGCATAATCCAGAACTTCAGAAAGAGGTCCATTTATTGATGAGGCATATTTTTTCTTCAGGTTATAAATAAGGCTTAATCTGTCCTGAACCTGCATAAGCCGTTCCGGATCAAATACCAGACTCTGAGCATAAGAAGAAAACTCATCTGCAATATCTGAAAGTTCATAAAATCCGGCTTCAACTCTTTCATCCAGGCATTTCAGGCTTTTATCCAGATCTGTTAAAGCTGCACTTTCCCTTCTGATTTTTTTCAGCACGGAAACTACAGAGCCTTCGCTTTCAGAAAGCATCTGATTCAGTTCTGTTACTCCTGAATAGAGTTTTTCAAAGGAAGAAAGGCGGCTCTGTTCTTCTTCAAGAAGTTCATCTTCCCTTTCCTTTAATTTTGCATTTTCAATTTCGTTTACCGCAAAATTGTACATATCAAGATTCCGGGCCCTTTCCCCGTCATCTGAAAGCAATTCAGCCAGAACTTTTCTTTTTGAAACAAGATCTGCATACATTGCTGTAAATTCTGCCACTTCCGCCTTGATTCCGGCTTTAGCATCAAGAAATTTCCGGTGTTCGGCAACCTTCATCAGGGACTGATGTTCATGCTGACCGTGAATATCTACAAGGAATGATGAAAACTGACTCAAATCGGCACGGGTTACAGGAGTTGAACCTATAAAAGCCCCGGATTTACCGTTATCTCTTATAAACCGCCTGAGAATTACCCGGTTATTTTCTGTTTCAATTCCGTGCAGGTAAAGCCATTCTGCTGCACTTTCCGCTTCGATTTCCCCGGAATCGTTATTTTCTGCCTCTCCAGGAACAAAAGAAGCCAGTTCCGGAAGGTAAAAAGTACCTGTTACACTTGCTTCATGACAACCTGCCCGAATCTGGCCGGTTTCGGCTTTTCCTCCAAGAAGAAAACTGAGGGCACCGATCAAAATAGACTTACCAGCTCCGGTTTCTCCCGAAAGAACTGTAAACCCCTTGTTGAATTCAAGGTAATTCTGGTCAATAAGTGCAAAATCTTTTACCGATAAATCCTCAAGCATTTGGACCTCCTGACCAGTTTCTCTTTGAAAGAAGTGCTTTATAGAAGTTTTCTGTTGTACAGTAAACCAGGCTGACTTTATTTTCGCTTCGGACAACCTTTACTGCATCACCAGCCATAAGCTTATAAACACTCTGGCCGTCTGCAGAAAGAACTATTTCTTTTGTACGGCTTTCCTGAATCAAAACACTGATTTCTCCTTCCGGATTCAAAACTATTGGTCTGGCAGAAAGAGAAAAAGCATTGATTGGAGTAAAAATAAAGGCATCCAGGTCTGGATCGATAATCGGTCCACCGGCAGAACAGGAATAACCGGTAGAACCTGTCGGAGTACTGAAAATTACACCGTCGCTTTTAAGCTGGGTCAATCTCTGTTTGTTGTAATACACTTCCATAGAAATGGTGCTGACAGATTCCTTTGCAGAGACAACAATATCATTCAATCCGATACAATCTGCAACTGATTTACCGTCTCTGATTACTTCTGCCTTTACAAGACTTCTTTCTGCCACAGGAGCTTTACCGGATAAATATGCATCAAGACATTTTTTCCATTTTGCAGGCTGAACACCGGCAATAAAACCGAATTCACCGAGATTTACCGGAAATACTGGAATCCCGTATTTTGAACAGCATCGGGCAGCAAAAAGAACTGTTCCGTCTCCACCAAGTGTTATAACGAATTCACAGCCCTTTACAGGATTCTTTTTTGAAAATCCGTCAAAATGAAAAAGACATGGCTCATACCCCCTTTCTTCAAGGTAAGCCGAAACATCTTTTGCCAGGCTGGTGGATTTTTCTTTTTTCGTGTTTACTACAACAAGAACTTTTTTCATTTGATTTAAAAAGTATACGTTTATTCCCCCTTCGTCTATACTTCGCAGTCTATACTCCGGGAGAATGGTTTAATTCAGATTCAAAAGATTATGGTAAAGTTCCCAGAACTTTTGAAATTTTTGCACTTTCAGAATGTGTAAGACGAGGATACAAAGGGAAATGAGCAGTTCTGAGAAGAAGTGATTTTGCCTTTATACACTTATCTGCCTGTTCTTTATACTTTCCGGCGGTTTCCTCATCCAGGTCTTCATTATTTGAAAGCTTTACCAGATGATCAATAACGGAACCTTCAAAGGCCTGCCTGATTTCGATGTCTTTCTTTGCAGCGTACTGCTTTACATCCTTAAAAGGAGAAGAAAGAACCAGAGGGAAACAGCTCTTTGTTGAGCCTTCATCAATATCACGGACCAGCATTTTATGTCTTCCGATCATGCAGGAATGATGATAAAGATTATAGATTTCCTTTCTGGAAGCTTCATTTCTGTTGAATTCCTTCAGTTGAACCCATGCAAGTGCAGCATTGATATCAGGCAGCAAATCAGTTAATGGAGCTTCTTCACAGAATTTCTTGAGAACAATCCAGTCACGGCGTCCAGGTGCCATAAGAACAGCTCCACCGCCGGCAGTAATAACATCCCGCTCTTCAAGACCAAGAATTGTAAATACCCCCATAAGTCCTGCTTTCTTTCCCGGAAGTTCAGCACCATCTTCTGAAACCTGAGCAAAAGAACTGCCGGCACTCATAGAAATATCTTCGATTACAGGAACCCCGATTTTCAAAATCGCATCCATTTCTGCCGGTTCAGGAAGAATACCTTCTGATTCATGGTAAAGAATAATCTTTACTCCATTGGTAACAGCTTTCTGAAGTTCTTCCGAAGAAACAAGGCCTGTTTCTTCCTTTACATCCAGAACAACAGGAATCATATCCATTGCTTCAAGAGCCTGATACTGCCATGCAGGAGCCAGTGCTGATACTGCAATTTTGGATTGAGGCGCAACTTCAAGAACCTTAAGGGCATATTTAAGGGCAATTGAAGGACTTCTGAATGCGACGGAACCGTCACATTTAAAAAATTCTTTTACCTGGGATGTTAAACGTGAGTTTAATTCACCAGGACCAATTTTCTCGTCAACCATGCATGTAAGCACAGCGTCCATTTCTTTTCTGCGGATTGTTGTACTGTAAGTCTGAATCATTTGTAACTATTCTACTGGAAATCTACGATTTTCTGAAGTTCTTTTGCATTAAACAGTTTACGGCTGTTCAGCATAATAAGATATCCGGAATCCTGGCGAACAACACCTTCGATGTATTCTGTTCCAATTCCGCTTACCATCTGAGGTGGTTCACGAACTTCTTCGCCTTTCACAGTTACTACACGGGCAATTTTGTCGATGATAATTCCGATTTTGTTGTTTTCAATATTCAGAATAATGAAACCGGCGTCCTGAAGGTCATCTTCTGATACAACAGATTTCTGGATTCTGAAACGTTTATGAAGGTCAATAATTGGAATAATTTCTCCACGAAGATTGATAATTCCTTCTACATAAAAAGGAGCATTAGGAATCAGACGAACTTCCTGGAGCTTTACAATTTCCTTAACATCCATGATGTCAACGCCATATAATTCTTCTCCAAGTTTGAATGTAACAAGCTGAAACTGAACTTCTTCTGCCATATCAATACCTCGCTAGTAATATTGTAATAATTTTACTCCGAATCTCCAAAATATGCAATGTAAACTATTAAGACGCAGTAAAAAGTGCTAAAACGTCTACTTTTTTTATTCCTCCTTCCTTTAATACAGTTGCACAGCTTTCTGCTGTTGAGCCGGTAGTCAGAATATCATCAAGAAGACAAACCTCCTCCGGCAGAATCTCTTTGTTCTTTTTCAATTGTTTCCTGATTATTTCAGGAGAAGCCAGAGAAAATGATTTTCCGATTGTCTCAAGGCGGCCTGATCTGTCCAGGGTTTTCTGTTCAACGGTGCCGCTGTTTCTCTGTAAAATCCTGAGCACTACCCTGTGATACCTTTTTTCAAGAAAACAACTGATTTCTTCTATCTGATCCCAGCCCTTTTTAGCAATCTTCCCTTTTCGTGGCGGAACCGGCACCACAATTTCCCATTTGTGTAATTCCAGTGCCTTCTGAATCCGGGCAGCAAAAAAAGGTGAAAGACTCCTGATTTCCTGTATTTTCCAGGTGAACAGAAGTTCCTTATTCCATAAACGGTATTCAAACAAAGGGAAAACAACATCCGTATGTTTGTAGACTGTTTCTTTCCTGCATTCCAGACATTTCTCCTTTTCTGAAACAAGGTATTTTCCACAGACGGAACATCGCCTCATACCGAACCGGTCTTCAACCTTATAATAAACGCTGCAGCAATCCCTGCACAAAGGCATAATATTGCAGTAACTTCCGCAAACCAGGCATTCTTCACCTCCCGAAAGATTTACAAAAATAAACCGGAATATAAGAATCAGTTTCTGCTTCAATTCAAATAGAAAAGTGACCATCACAGATAGTATTGATTTTTTATGGTGAAAAAGGAAAAAGAAGACAAAAAAAATCCCGGCAGAAGAAGCCGGGAAATGGGTCTGACAGGATTCGAACCTGCTACCACCGGATTCGAAGTCCGGTGCTCTAATCCAGATGAGCTACAGGCCCATACATTCTATCTCAACACCAAAAGGTATTTAAAATAAAAAAGGGTGCCTGGTGGGGATTGAACCCACGACAACCAGATCCACAATCTGGCGCTCTACCACTGAACTACAGGCACCATGGTTACTTAGTTAACCAAGTTGTTGAAATATACCATTTTATATAACTTTTGGTCAAGACTATAAAAGGAGATATATGAAAATAATGACATATTTTTGAAGAAATCAACATTTAATTACATTTCTTTTATTGACATTTTTTTCCTATTTGTATAAGATTTTAACATTCATTGGAGACATTACGTTGTCTTCTGTGGCTGAAGAGGCCAACTACCAAAGCGAGAGTGGTGAAATTGGCATACACACCAGACTTAGGATCTGGCGCTTCGGCTTGAGGGTTCAAGTCCCTCCTCTCGCATAACTTGAATTCTGCGGAAATAGCTCAGTGGTAGA
>DCHR01000001.1:0-815 GCA_002315375.1 Treponema sp. UBA1747
AGAGGCAGTTTCCGCGTTTGGATAACAAAACTGTTACATATAGTGCCTCTTTTTGAAGATATACACCATATTTGGATAACCAAACTGTTACGTATATTTTACGTGGAAAAATTACTTGATAACAAAACTGTGACATAATTTTTTTTGATGGTTGTATCGTTAAATGAGACATCTTCCCTCTTATACTCATATTGAAAACAGAAAAAAACACAAGGAGGTTCATCATGAAGACAGAAGAAATTGAAGAAATCAAAAAGGTCAGTGAAGCTGTCATGAAGGAAAATCCTTCATGGAGAAAAGGCCAGACACTCTGGAATGTCACAGAGTCATTCGTATATGAAAGAGGTAATGCCCAGATGCAGAATAACTTCGAGGAATTAAGGGCTTCTTCAAAAGACTGTTTTTATCAGGATGAAAGATGTGAACTGTTTCTTGAAGCACTTCTGAATGTATAAGGAGGAACGTATGAAAATTGAAATTCGTTATGACAGAGGTCTGACACCGGTTTATGGTGATAAAGTTTATGATGACTGTCTTTCATTTGATATTGAACCTTCAGGAAAAGAGAATGTAGAGATTAGTTCTGACGGTCACAAAAAGAAGAAGACTGACTCAAAGAAGGTGAAGGAAATCCTGAATAAGATTCTTGAATGCAATTACCAGAAAGTCTTTTTTGAAATGGGCAGTAATCTCGGGTTGGACGGAACTTCACTTTCAGTAAAAGCCGGAGACCTTTTTAATAACGTTGAGGTTCACATGTGGCTTCCTTCAGTGGAAAGATTTAAGGAATCCGGATGGAAAGAAAGTGCCAGACT
>DCHR01000001.1:991-1436 GCA_002315375.1 Treponema sp. UBA1747
AGCCCACTTCCCGGCTTTCACTGAAAAGCTGCTGGCGTGAAAGGTTCTGATTATAAGAGGGCTGATAACCCTTGGGGAGCCAGACTACCGGATGGAATGACGTACCGTCCCTGGCGTCTCGGATCCTTTCTCTTATTTATTTTATATAGCGTCTTTAATGACAGTTATCTTAATAACGGTTATATTAAAGACATCAGGCAGCGGAAAGGCTGCCCGAAAATAACGCGTTGAAACGACGCAGAAGTTGGCTTTTGCCGGCTTACACTTATAAGGAGGTTCAGAGATGAACGCTATGAACAGTAATAATTACAGTCTTAATTTTCTCGAACATAGTTGTGAATGCAGTTCCTGGTCGGAATGCAGATCATCTGAACATTCTTGGTGTGAGAATCATGAAAGCAATTCGTCGAATTGCAGAAAGTCAATTTTTGTAAACGGAGTTTCA
>DCHR01000001.1:1593-2154 GCA_002315375.1 Treponema sp. UBA1747
CTCGACTTTCCTTACGTGCAGACTGTATACAACTGGTTTGCAGGAAAGAACATGCCTACGATAGACAACCTTGTTGTTCTGGCACAGGTTCTCGGTGTAAGCATGGACAGCCTTATCGTGACTAAAATGGTTGAGGTTGAGATTGATGATGCGGAGGGCGTGGAAGTTCTCAGCGCATGATTTTTAGGCCCTTAGTTCAGTGGCAGAACCTTGGTCTCCAAAACCAATGACGGGGGTTCGATTCCCTCAGGGCCTGCTTATGACCTCGTAGCCAAGTGGTAAGGCAGTAGTCTGCAAAACTATCATCGTTGGTTCGATTCCAACCGAGGTCTCGTTTTATGGTGTTACTGGTGTAAAGGTTAACACATCTGCCTGTGGAGCAGAAATTCTGAGTTCGATTCTCAGGTAATACCCTTCATGGTCGATTAGTGCAAAGGTCAGCACAGTAGATTTTCATTCTACCAATGTTGAGTTCGAGTCTCACATCGACTTTATTCTGGAGAGATGGCAGAGCGGTTGAATGCGGCAGCTTGCTAAGCTGTTTCCGGAGTAATCCAGACG
>DCHR01000001.1:2275-5134 GCA_002315375.1 Treponema sp. UBA1747
TATGGAAGTGTAGCCTAATGGTAAGGCACCGGTCCTGAAAACCGGCGGCAGATAGCATCTCCTTGCAGGTTCAAGTCCTGTCGCTTCCGTCATTTTGTGGAATTAGCTCAGTCGGTCAGAGCATCTGCCTGTTAAGCAGAGGGTCGAAGGTTCAAGCCCTTCATTCCACGTATTAAAAAATAAAATTTTAATATCTAGCTCGTTCCCCGCCAATAAGCTTTGGTCTGCACCATGCCGCAACAACGTGAGCTTCACCCACTGAATTCTGTTCAGGGTGTACAGGAACTGCAACGTCCTTTAAATGCATTCCAATCAGCACATCACCGATATCGATTCCGGCACTGGCTTTTACGTGTTCAACTACAACAGCTTTCTTAAATCCCGTACATGCAGCTGTTGCAAATGAACCACCGGCATGAAGCCATGGTTTTACGCAGACTTCTTCATATCCGTATTTTTCAGCACATTCTTCTTCAACAACAAGTGCACGGTTTAAATGTTCGCAGCATTGACAGGCCAGGAAAATTTCTTTTTCAGAAAGAATGGAATTTGCAGTTTCAAAAACGGCTTTTCCAATTTCCTCAGATGAATCTTTACCCATTTTTCCTCCGGCGATTTCACTTGAGGAACATCCGATAACAAATACAGATCCTTTCTTCTGCGGATGATCATTGAGTAAGTCATTAATGATTTTTGAAATCTGTGTTTTAATTTCTTCGATATTCATATTTTTTTTAATTTTATGAATATGAAAATTTTTTTCAACTTTTTTTAAAAATTTTTCATTTTAATTGCAGTTTTTGTAACATTTGAGGCCATATTATATATAGAAATTAAATTCAGAAAATCAGGAGATGAAAATGAGTGAACTCGAAGCAAATGATCAGTGTCCTTACATGGACGAATGCCGCAACGCCTTTAATGACATGAAGTGCAGCCGCTGTGAGAACAATCCCTTCAACTATGAAGCAATTGAAAAATACGGAGAAGGAGAGGCTCATGACAGGATGTCAAAAGCCTATTAACACTTCCGCGACAACTATGATCCTTTATGATTCAGAAACAAAAAAGAGGATCTCATAAATTACGAAAATAAATAATTTTACGGAAATATTTTACGAAACTGTTTCGTAATTTTATTTATGAGTTTTATCTTATCCCTTAGTTAAAGGGGTAAGATAAGAGGGTATGTAAGGCTTTGTTAAAAGAAATTTGAAATTCGTATTATAAAACATTGCCGAATTGGCAATGTTCGGCAATGTAATCTGAGCAGTTTAGAATCTCTGGAAGGCTGACAAGAAAAAAAGGTTGCTTTTTTTATTCAGTCTTTATGAAAAAAATATGGTAGAATATAATAGTTATGGAACTTTTTGATTTAGCACAGTTCGACAGTTATAAAGAGGATAATCGCAGAGAAGTAAAAAAAGCAAACGGGGGGCTTCCAAATAATATGTGGGACTCGTATTCAGCTTTTGCAAATACTTCAGGGGGTGTAATCATCCTTGGAGTAAAAGAGAAATCTGATGGTACCTGGGAAACTTCAGGTCTTAAGGATGAAAGAACTCTTTTAAAATCGTTCTGGGATATTATCAATAATCAGAATAAAGTCAGTGAAAATCTTCTTACTGATAGTGATGTTCAGACTTATGAAAAAGATGGTGATGTCATTCTTGTTATAAATGTTCCAAAAGCAACCCGCGAGCAGAAACCGATTTATATAAATGGAGATATGTTTAAAGGAACTTATCGCCGAAACCACGAAGGTGATTTTAAATGTTCACCAGCGGCTGTAAAAGCAATGCTCAGAGATGAACCTGAAGCAACTTCTGATATGAAGGTTCTCGAAGAATTTACACTAAAGGATTTGAATCAGGATTCAATTAGATCATATCGAAATTATTTTAATAACGGCAGGATAGGTCATCCTTGGGCAGAACTTCCAGATAATGAGTTTCTTGAAAATCTTGGAGCTGCTGTATGTAAAAAAGATGGAATATATCATCCAACAGCAGCTGGTTTGTTAATGTTCGGGAATGAATATAAGATTGTCAGAGAATATCCTGAATACTTCCTTGACTATAGAGAAGAACTTGATTCATCAATTCGGTGGACAGACAGACTTCAATCCAGTTCTGGAGACTGGTCTGGAAATCTGTATGATTTTTTCTTCCGGGTTTACAATAAAATTGTAATGGATATTAAAAAGCCTTTTAAATTGGAAGGAGTCTTCAGAGTTGATGATACACCGGTTCACAAGGCAATCCGAGAAGCTTTGGCTAACTGTCTCATAAATGCAGATTATTATGAACCAAGAGGCGTTGTAATCAGAAAGGACAATTCAAAGATTTGTTTTGAAAATCCTGGATACATCAGAACTGGGAAACAGCAGATGTTAAAGGGGGGAGTATCAGATCCAAGAAATAAAGCTCTTATGAAGATGTTTAACCTTATCGATGTTGGAGAAAGAGCAGGAAGCGGTGTTCCTGGAATTTTTATGACCTGGAATGATGCAGGTTTTGCTTCTCCTTTAGTTGAAGAGACTTTTGAACCTGATAGAACTCGTATTACATTATTCTTTGAAGAAGCTGATTTTTCCGTAAAAACTACGGAAAAAACTACGGAAAAAACTACGGAAAAACTCAAGACTACGGAAAAAATTCTTGAATTGGTAGCTGAAAACCCTGAAATAACAACAGCTGAACTTGCCGAAAAATGTGATGTTGTAATAGATACTATTGATTATCATATCAAGAACTTAAAGAAACAGAATAAACTCAAACGCGATGGTGGAAAAAACGGCGGAAAGTGGATAGTGATTTCATAAGTTTCTACGAATTAGTATACTTGCAATCTTTTATT
>DCHR01000006.1 GCA_002315375.1 Treponema sp. UBA1747
GCTGCTGCGTTACGAGCTTCGAGAGCTGCATTAACTTTTGCACCAACCAGAGTCTTAACTTTAGCTCCTTTACCAACTTTGTCACGGATGTAATAAAGTTTAGCGCGGCGAACTTTACCTGGGCGTACGATATCAACTTTTACGATACGTGGTGAGTTGTATGGGAATACACGTTCTACACCTACACCGTAAGAAATTTTACGTACTGTGAATGTCTGGCGTGCACCTTCGTTCTTTTTGCAGATAACCAGACCTTCGTATA
Source organism: Treponema sp. UBA1747 (assembly GCA_002315375.1). Lineage (GTDB taxonomy): Bacteria > Spirochaetota > Spirochaetia > Treponematales > Treponemataceae > Treponema_D. The sequence goes on from DCHR01000006.1 coordinate 263, forward strand.
CCTGAACACGTTCTGTTTTACCTTCAATAATTTTGAAGTAAACTTTTACTGTGTCACCAACATTGAAGTCCTGAGCTCCAGGACGTTTCTGTGTTTCTTCAATTGTCTTAATAAGATCCATTTTAGTCTTCCTTAGGATTAGGATTTGCAGGCTTCTTTTTTCTTCGCTTAGGCTTGTTGTACTTAACCGAAGTCTGCTCTGTAATTTCCTCAATCATCTTTTCGGCTTCTTCAGAAAGTTGTCCGTTCAATCTTGCAGAAACGATCATATCAGGTCTGTTTCTGAAAGTCTTCAGAATGCGTTTTCTGAGACGCCATTTCCGGATTTCTTCATGATTCCCTGAAAGTAATACTTCAGGTACCTCAAGTCCTTTGTATACAGGAGGTCTTGTATACTGCGGATATTCCAGAAGCCCGCCACAATAACTTTCTTCTTCCAGTGATTCGCTGTTTATTACACCGTCAATCAATCTGTAAACAGTATCAATTACTACGGTTGCAGCTACTTCACCGCTGGACATTACGTAATCTCCAATGGAGATTTCCTCATCAACGTAAGTGTCGATTATTCGCTGGTCGATACCTTCGTAACGGCCGCAAATAAAAATCAGTTCGTCTTTGCAGCTTAATTCTTTAGCCTTAGCCTGTGTAAACTGCTTTCCGCTCGGTGTTAAGTAAATAACAGTCTTGCGTTTGGCACCAACACTGTCCAAAGCTTCTCCCAGTGGTTCACAAAGCATTAACTGCCCGGCTCCGCCACCGTAAGTTCCGTCATCACAAGTTTGGTGCTTATCGTGGGCAAAATCCCTGATGTTCACCAAATCGTAGGCAATAATATCCTTTTTTACCGCTCGGGCCATGATTGAGTTTTCAAAATAAGCCCTTACAATATCAGGAAATAAGGTCAGCACAGTAAATTTCATGGAATTACTCCAGAATCCAGAGGTGCATCAATTGTACTGTCTGATTATCAACATCAACTTTTCCAATAAACTGGTCTTTGAAAGGTACAAGTACCGTTCTAACGTTGCCTTTGGAATCGTATTTGATGCTTTCATCAATACAGCTGCAACTCTCGGAGAGAGAAACCTCTAAAAGGTAACCAGCTCCGCCTTCCAATACGTCTGTGATAGTTCCTACAATATTGTTTGCAGGTGCAGCAGACGCTGCCGAAACTTTGCTGTCCTTTGGTTCATAAACCACTGAACAGTTTTTCAAGTCTTCGATGTACCACTCATCTTTTGCAAGAGGGTGGGCATACTTTCGGGGTACCACAATTTCCCATCCGTTGTACTTTCGTACTTCTTCATCAGAATTGATGCCCGAAAATTTCAAATAAGCAACATGAGCGCCGCCAGAGGCATTTTCTACCTTACACTTGCGTTCGTCTTCACCATGCCGCAAAGTAACTTCTTCCAAATGGAGCAGATGCTCGTATTCGCCGGAGCTACTCTCAATTTTACATTCACCCGCGTATCCGTGAGAACCGCGAACGAACCCAACAACCAGCTGTTCTTTTTTCATCGCGTACTAGTCCAGAATATCAAGACTGTAATGTTTACCGTCTTTTACTGCAGAAGCACTCAATACAGTTCTCATTGCTTTTGCAATGCGTCCGTATTTCCCGATTACTTTACCGATGTCGTTTTCTGCAACTTTCAGCTGCAGAACCATGCCGCGTTCGCCTTCAGTTTCGTTAACAGAGACAGCTGATGGATCATCAACTAAAGATTTAGCGATGTACTCAATCAGGTCTTTTTCCATTTAGCTACTCCTGAAAACTTATTTTGCCTGTTTTGTAAGCAATTTGGCAACGATGTCAGTTGGCTGTGCGCCTACGCTGATCCAGTACTTAGCACGTTCTGCATCGATTTTTACCTGTGAACCTTCAGCAGCGATTGGCTGGTAAGTTCCCAGTTCTTCGATACAACGTCCGTCACGTGGTTCACGTGCATCCATAACTACAACACGGTAGAAAGGACGTTTTTTAGTACCAAATCTCTTAAGTCTGATTTTGACCATTTATTCCTCCACAGGGCTCTTTCGAGTCCTGAATTTTGCATGTGTGTCACATGGATATAATAAGTCCATAGTGAATGTGAATAACAATTATATTGAAATGTGGGGTGTGTTTCAAGGGAAAAGCCCCTTGTTTTAGTTATTAAACCTTGAAAGGAACTGTTTTGTTCTTTCTTCTTTTGGTGTGTTGATAACATCTTCCGGGGCGCCTTCTTCAACAATAACACCACCATCCATAAAGATGATGTGGTTAGATGTGTCACGGGCGAAAGACATTTCGTGGGTAACAACAACCATAGTCATTTTTTCAGAAGCCAGGTCTTTGATTACAGCAAGAATTTCTCCTGTAAGCTCAGGGTCCAGGGCTGATGTTGGTTCATCAAAGAGCAGAACTTCAGGTTTCAGTGCCAGGGCACGGGCAATGGAAACACGCTGCTGCTGGCCTCCGGAAAGCTCACAAGGGTAGTTGTTTTCTTTTGCAGAAAGTCCCATGCGGACTAAAAGTTCGTGTGCAACAGCTTCAGCTTCTTCTTTTGAGCGTTTCAGGACACGAATCTGAGGATCTGTCACATTTTTAAGAACCGAATAATGAGGAAACAGGTTGAAATTCTGGAAAACAAGACCTGCGTTCAGCATAATGGATGGAATTGCTTTTTTAGGCGCATAAATTCCATTTTGAACCAGATAATTTCCGCAGATGCTTATGGAACCGTCTGTAACTGTTTCAAGGTTTGAAACACAGCGAAGAATTGTAGATTTTCCGGATCCTGAAGGCCCGATAATTCCCAGAACTTCACCTTTTTCGACAGAAAAAGAAACATCTTTTATAACTTCTGTGTTTCCAAAAGTTTTTTTCAGGTTTTCAACTTTGATTATTTCATTCATTTATGTATCTCCCGGGATTTCGCTGATGAAATTATTTGTAGTAATCCAGTTTCTTTTCGATTTTCTGGAATACAAATGCAACAACCCAGTTCATTACGAAATAGAAAATACCAGCGATGAATAATGGCCAGAAAGAGAAAAGGGCGCTCTGTCTTTCTTTGGCAACCATCAGAAGTTCCATAACTCCGATTACAGAAACCAGAGCTGTATCTTTTACCAGGGTAATAACTTCATTTCCCATGGCAGGAATAATTCGTTTTACAACTTGTGGCAGAACAATGCAGAAGAAGGTTTGGCTTGGAGTGTAGCCCAGAACTTTTGAAGCTTCATACTGTCCTTTGGGAATAGATTCAATCCCGCCACGGTAAATTTCTGAAAAATAGCAGGCGTAGTTGATGGAGAGGGCAACAATGGCAGCTACAAAGCGAGGCCATCTGAAAATAATGCCCAGACTAAAGGTTTTGTTCAGCCAGTTGATGAAAAGTCCCGGACCAAAATAAACGATAAGCAGCTGGAGCATAAGAGGTGTTCCGCGGATTATCAGAAGGAAAACATTGGTAGTCCCGGAGGCGATTTTATTTTTTGACATTCGGCCGTAAGCAATTGGAAGTGCAAGAGGAATGGAAAATAAAAGTGTTAAAAAGAATACTTCAAGTGAAACTCCGCAGCCTCTGAACATAGCCTGGAGCATTTTTATATAACGAGGTGACATAAGGTTTAGTATATAGGTAATAGTGAATAATTAATAGTAAATATTTATTCGCATACTGTAATTATCAGCGGAACGAAAATTTCATCGTCAGTTGGATTTTCTTCAGATAATAAATTAGTGAAATTGTAAAAAAAAAAGGTTTCTGCAATGCAGAAACCCTTTTGTAAAAAATCAATTATTTACTGAATTATTATTTGATTACAGAAATATCCTGTGAGAACCATTTTGAACAAATGTTTGCAACAGTTCCGTCAGCCTGCATGTCTTTAAGAATCTTCCATACAGCATCACGAAGTTCTGGTTCAGACTTTCTGAAACCAATTCCGTATTCTTCGTTGGCAAGAGGTTCAGAAACGATTACGAAATTCTTTCCTGTTGTTTTGATTGCATAAGCACCTACAACAGAATCCATTACAACACCGTCAATTCCACCAATGTCCAGGTCGTTGAGGGCAGAAACATTTTCTTTGTAGTAAACTGTTTCTTTCAGAGCATCAGCAAATGTTTTGTTTGCTTCAACAGCTTCCTGAGCTGAAGAACCAGACTGAAGTCCTACGATTTTTCCTTTCATGTCTGCCAGAGTTTTAATTCCGGAATCAGCACGAACGATAAGAACCTGTTCATTGTTCAGGTAAGCAGGAGTGAAGGCAAGGGCTTCTTTGCGTTCATCTGTGATTGTGAATCCGTTCCAGATACAGTCAATCTTGTTTGTGTTAAGTTCCATTTCTTTTGCATCCCAGTCAATTGGCTGAGCTTTGAAAGCAACTCCCATACGCTTTGAAACTTCTTTTGCCAGGTCAATGTCGTAACCAACAATTGTTCCATCGTCGTCTGTGTATCCCAGTGGTGGGAAAGAAGCATCCAGTCCGAGAACAAATGCTCCGCGGGCTTTGAGAGCTGAAACTGCATCTTTTGGAGCAGGATCAGCAGCAGCTTTACTGTTCTTTTTTGAACATCCGATTGTTGAAAGTGCCATAGCGATTGCACAAACTACTAAAAGTGTTTTTTTCATTTATATATCTCCTTAAAAAATATATTCCTTAATTAAATGATTTTCTTCAGTTCCGCAATCTGTTCCATTACCTTTTCAGGGGCTGGGCCGCCGATTGTTTTGCGGATTTTTACACAGCCTTCCGGTGTGATTTTTTCAAAAATGTCTTCTTCAATCAGTTCAGATTCAGCACGCATTTCTTCAAGACTAAGGTCATCAAGCCGGCAGTTTTTGTCGATGGCGCGGCGGACACAGCGGGCAGAAACTCCGTGTGCTGTGCGGAAAGGCATTCCTTTACGAACCAGGTAGTCTGCAATGTCTGTTGCGTTCAGGTATCCGCCGTCACAGAGACTTGCCATGCGTTCCTTGTTCCATGTGGCTGTTGAAATCATGTATGTAAATACTCTTACACATGAAAGAACGGTGTCGATTGAATCGAACAAAGGTTCCTTATCTTCCTGCATGTCGCGGTCATAAGCCAGAGGAAGTCCTTTCATCATTGTAAGAAGGGCAAACTGGTTTCCGTATACTTTTCCTGTTCTTCCGCGAATCAGTTCTGCAAAGTCCGGGTTTTTCTTCTGAGGCATAATTGAAGAACCTGTAGACCATTTTTCAGAAAGTTCAATGAATCCGAATTCTACAGTGTTCCAGAGAACAACTTCTTCGCTGAAGCGGGAAAGATGCATCTGTATAATAGAAAGACAGTTTGCTGTTTCCAGGAAAAAGTCCTTGTCAGAAACTGTATCCAGAGAGTTCTGTGTTACGTTTGCAAAACCAAGTAAATCGGCTTCGTAGCGGCGATCCAGAGGAAGTCCGCTTCCTGCCAGAGCACAGGCCCCGATAGGAGAGTAGTCAATGCGCTTAAGACAGTCTGAAAGACGGTCAATGTCACGGACCAGCATCCAGGCCCAGGCACAAACATGGTGAGCCAGAGTTACAGGCTGAGCGTGCTGCATGTGGGTAAAGCCCGGCATAAGGGTATTCAGGTTTTCTTCTGCAATTTTTACAAGAGCTGCAATGAGTGTTTTAAGTGAGTCCTGAAGTTCCGGAACAATGCGCTTAAGGTAAAGGTGTTCATCCAGACAAACCTGGTCATTGCGGCTGCGTCCTGTGTGGACTTTTTTACCGGCTTCGCCGATGCGGTCAGTAAGGGTTGCTTCAACAAAAGAATGAATATCTTCAGCAGAGTAGTCGATTGCAAGTTTGCCTGATTCCAGGTCAGTCCTGATAGATTCCAGTCCTTTTACAATCTGGTCTGCTTCATCGTCAGAAATAAGTTTTACGTGAGCAAGCATCTGGGCATGGGCAATACTGCCTTTAATGTCATCCAGTGCCATGCGTTCATCAACGTGAATTGAGGTTTCGAATGCAACTGCTTCGGCATCCGGTCCGTCCTGAAAACGTCCGTGCCACAGAGCTGCGTGATTGTCATTTGTCTGAGTTCCGTGTGCGTTCATAAACTTTATTTTATTGAAAACAAAAGGATTATTAAAGTATTGTTATAGTGCGAATAAGGGGAGTTTCGAAAGGATTAACCATTCCTGTTACAAAAATTAAAAACCCGGTTCTGCATATGCAATAACCGGGTTTTCAAAATCTGAAAAGATTTTAATACAGCTTCAATTATTCTGCGTGTTTAATGATGTTTACATCCATGTGTTTGTTTGGATCTGTATCAGGAACATCATGGCGGTCAACAATCAGCTGAAGGTCTGTACCAAGAGTGATTGGTTTTGTGATTGAGTATGAACGGTTTGTTTCATCACAATCCCAAGCAAGGTGAACACCTTTAGTATCAGTTTTTAAAGAAAAGTTTTTTACTTTTCCAGCAAAGTCAATAATCAGGTCTTCACCTTTGTAAAGTCTGATTGTGTTGTTACCGATTTCCCAGTAAGCATCCCATTTTGCATCAAACCATTTTCCGGCAGACCAGTCTGCAGGAAGAGTAATTTCTGTTGCTGGTTTTGTAAGGTCAACTTCAAAAGCTGAAACAGCAGATACACAAAGAACAGCCAGAATCATAGCTGCGAATAATTTTTTCATTATAATCCTCCGTGAATGAAAACTAGTTTTATTATACTCTCCAAATAAGGGTAAAGCAATATTTTTTATAGAGAAATTGGAGATAAATTTTATTTTACAATCCGGCATTTGCAATCTGTTCAGTAATCATCGGAACAAGCTGCTTTTTGCGGGAAACAACATCTTTGAGATAGTAGATTTTGTTTTCCATTCGCTGGAAGGAAATAGAATCCTGGAATTTATCATCTGCATCAATCAGGAGAATGCTTGAAAGCCTTGTAATGTCTGTGACCAGAAGGGCAGCAAAAAGTCCTTTGCGGCTTTTTCTTTCCATAGCCAGCTGTTCGAAGTATTCTGTTTTGCGGCTGAGGATTTCATTTGTATTTCCAACTTCAATCTGACTGATTGTATAAACCAGTTTTCCTTCTGTGTATTCTTTCATATCCTGATGAACAACACTTTCCGGAGTACGGCCTGCAATGCGGCTTCCGGCTTCAAGGATTTCTTTTCCCAGATCCTGCCAGTCCAGATTTGTAATGTTTGAAAGGTATTCAGCAATATCACGGTCTTTGTCTGTTGTAGTGGTAGACTGGAGAATAAGGGTATCGCTCATGATTCCGCAAAGGAGAAGGCTTGCTATTTCCTTTGGAATAGAGATTTTATTTTCCTGATAAAGCATAGTAATAAGGGTTGAAGTAGATCCGATCGGTTTGTTTACAAAGGTAATAGGGTACTTTGTAGGCATATTTCCCAGTCTGTGGTGGTCAATGATTTCCTGAATACGGATATTTTCAATGCCGTCACAAGCCTGAGTAAGCTCATTGTGGTCTACAAGAATTGCATCAACCTTTGGTTCCATGTTGATGTCATGTTCAGAAATCAGACCAATAAGCTTGTTGTCATCATCTACAACCGGAAGACAGTGACAGGTGGAAGCTTTAAGTGCCGGTCTGATTTTGGTGATAGTATCTTCCTTATGAACGGCAGGAATTGATTTGTCACTCATTACAGAAACCGGGGTAGAGTAGGCAAGCATCATGGAAGTTGCAGCTACAGGGTAAGGACTGATGATAACCGAAACTCCGTTTTCTTCTGCTTTCTGACGCAGTTCTTTACCCATTACATAGTTTGAAGAAAGAATAAGCAGTTTGATTTTGGCATTTATACAGAGCTCATGGATGCTTTCGCGGTCAGAAGCAATTACAACGATGTTTTCGCTGGCATGTTCTTTGATTTTCTGGGCAAAAGAATCGGCGTGGGCAGCACCAACCAGAATCGAAGCTTTGAAAATTTCATCTTCATCGCGCAAAACGATAGGCTGTGCATTCAGGGTTTTTGCAATGCCTCCGATTGAAGTTGTAATCGGAGTACGTTTAACCGGGTTCAAAAGGGAAAGAAGATTTTTTGTAAAGTGAGTGTAGTGAAGAATTGAATGATAATGTCCTTCAGCATCTGTTACAGGAATAACCCGAACTTTTTCAAAGTCTTCCATTTTACCGATGGCACTCCAGACTGAAGCATCATCTTTTACAGAATATTCCAGATCCGGCATAAAGTGTTCAACTTTAGGCATAAGGTTCGGGAGGTATTCAGGACTTGGAACATTGAATTTTTTGAAAATGTAGTCGGTCTGAGGATTCAAATGTCCGGCACGGGCGGCAACATGATTTTTGAATCCTAAAAGTTCCTTAAGTTTTGCATAGGCCACGGCAGAAACAACACAGTCTGTGTCCGGATTCTTGTGGCCGATAATGTAAGTTTTCTTTTCCATAAATACAGTTTATCAACTTTTGTATTCATGAAAAAGGGTGCGTAAAATTTAGTTTATTGCTTTCAGCGGCAGAATTTTCTGTTTGTAAACCTTGCTGTAGAAAATAAGGCTTAAGCCGATGGACATGATTTCAGCAATAGGGAAGCAGAACCAGATATTGTCTACATTTCCGGTCAGGGAAAGGAAGTATGCGGAAGGTGCCAGAACCAGAACCTGACGGCATACTGAAACAATCATACTGAGTATAGCACTCTGGAGGCTCTGGAAAACAGAACCCAGAACAATGGCAATGGCGGCTCCGATAAAGGAAGAAGCAATAATACGCATTGCCGGAATTCCGATTGAAAGCATTTCTTCGCTGGCATTGAAGATTCTTAAAAGCTGTGCCGGGAATATTTCAAAAATGGCAGTTCCAAAAGCCATAATGCCTGCTGCAATGGTAAGTCCTGTTTTAATTGAAGAAGTAAGGCGTTTATAATTCTGGGCTCCGTAGTTATAAGCAATAATCGGAACGATTCCGCTGTTCAAGCCGAAGACAGGCATAAAGATAATACTGTTCAGCTTGAAGTAGATTCCGTATACAGCAATTGCGGTTGTTGAGAAGCCTGCCAGGATTTTATTGATAAGGGCAGTTGTGAAGGAGGTAATTGAACTCAAGATAATGGAAGGAATTCCAACACGATAAATCTGTCCGATGATTTTGATATCAGGACGGAAGAAATATTTGAAGTTGAAGTGGATTTCCTTGTTGTATTTAAGGTTCAGGGTGAAGGCAATAATCATGGCAATAATCTGTCCAAGAACAGTAGCCCATGCAGCGCCTGCGATGCCCATTTCAGGGAACGGTCCAATGCCGAAAATCAAAACAGGGTCCATAATAATATTTGTAAGGGCACCTGCCAGTTGACTCCACATAGAAAGCATGGATTTTCCGGTACTCTGAAGGAGTTTTTCACACATCATTGCCCCGTAACAGCCGAAGCCGGCAAAAAGTATAATTCTTGTGTAAGTCAAACCGTAATTCCGGATTTCTTCCAGGTTAACCTGTGAAAAAAAGTATGGTTTCAGAAGGAAAAGTCCCAGAACTGCGAATACCGCATAGGTTGCAAGAGCCAGGAAAAGGCCGTTCATAGCAGCTTTATTTACATCTTCCTGTCGTTTCTGTCCCAGGCGGAGAGAAAGAAGTGCATTTACACCGACTGAAGTTCCCACACCGAAAGAAATCATCAGGTTTTGAACCGGGAAAGCGAGAGAAACGGCAGTAATTGCATTTTCAGAGATTTTTGCTACGAAATAGCTGTCAACAACATTATAAAAAGCCTGAACGAGCATAGAGAACATCATAGGGAGAGACATGCTCATAATCAGAGGGAAGATAGGCATTGTGCCCATTTTGTTTTCCGAAGCCGAAAGATTTTTATCCATAATGGAGGGATTATATAGAATAAAAAAGCTTTATGTAATAGTAAAAAATCCCTTTTTTTCTTGTCGATGGGGAAAATAAGAAGTATTATTTAAACATTATGATAACACCTGAAGAATTAAAAGAAGAATATTTAAAAATCTATCATGAATCTGAAAATCCTATTCTGATAGCTTCGGCTCCGGCAAGAATCAACATTATCGGAGAACACATTGACTATAACGGGGGCTTTGTTTTCCCTGCTGCTATTGACCGCTATCTTTATGTAGCAATCAGAAAGCGCAATGATAACAAAATCTTCTATAAAGATCTTTTTTATCACGATGCCTACGAATTTGATATCAATGATGATCTTTCTTATAGCGAAGAATACCATTACGGAAACTACCTGAATGGGGTTCTGACAATCATGAAACGCAGAGGATATTCATTCCCTTGCGGTTTTGAAATGATGATTGCTTCAAATATTCCTTCGGCAGGAGGAATTTCTTCAAGTTCTGCCCTGGAATGTGGTTTTGCCTGGGCTGTAAATGAACTTTACGGTTTTGGAATCAGCCGCAAAGATATTGCTCTTATGGGACAGCAGAGTGAACATGAGTTCATGAACGTAAAATGCGGCATTATGGACCAGTATATTATTGCTACTGCCAAAGCAAATACAGCAGAACTTCTGGATTGTGCAAAAATCGAAAGCGAATATGTTCCTCTGAATCTCGGAGACTACAAATTTGTAGTAATGAACACAAAAAAGAAGCGTACTCTGGCAGATTCAAAATACAATGAACGCCGCGAAGAATGCGAAAAAGGTCTTGAAATGCTTAAGGCTGCAGGACTTGATGTTCCAAATCTTTGCGCCCTTTCTGTAGAACAGTTCGAAGCAAATAAATCGGCAATTACAGATGAAACAATTCTTAAACGTGTCCGCCATGTTGTTACAGAAAATCAGCGCGTAAAAGATGCAGTTGAAGCCCTTAAAAAGGACGATCTGGAAACACTCGGAAAACTGCTTTATGCTTCTCATGAATCTCTCAAAAATGATTATGAAGTTTCCTGTGAAGAACTGGATGTTCTGGTTTCAATGGCTTCAGAAATGGACGGCTGTATCGGTGCCCGTATGACAGGTGCCGGTTTTGGCGGATGTGCTATTGCTCTGGTAAAAGCAAACCGTGCCGACGCATTTATGGGAAAAATGAATGTTGCCTACACAAAGGCTATTGGTCATGACGGCGGATTCTTCTCATGCTCGAGCGGAGACGGAGTAAAAACAGTTTAAGGAATCAATATGTACTGCGCACTTTCTTTTGACGATGGCCCGAATACAACTACTACTTATCACATGCTGGATGTGTTGAAAAAACACGGTGTAAAAGCTTCGTTTTTCATCATCGGACAGAATGTAACTCCTGAATCAGAAAAAGCCATGAAAGCCTGTGCCGAATACGGCTGTGACATTGAAAATCACAGCTGGACACATCCTTTTATGAATCAGATGACAGCAGAACAGATAAAGGATGAAATTTCACGGACAACAAAGCTTATTGAAGAAAAAATCGGAGTAAGTCCGAAATTCTTCCGTCCTCCTTTCATTGCAGTAAATGACCTGATGTATGAAACAGTAGGTCTTCCGTTTATCTGCGGAATGGGTTGTGAAGACTGGGTTCCTGAGGTTTCGGCTGATGAACGCGTAAAACGTATGCTTGATATGGCTTATGACGGAGTAATTTACCTGCTTCATGATATGACAGGAAATGAAGCTTCTGTTGAAGCTGTAGACAAATTAATCCCGCTTCTGAAAGAAAAGGGATTTGAATTCGTAACTGTCCCTGAAATCTTTGAAAAATGCGGTGTTGACCCTAAAACGCCAAAGGCTTTGTGGCGCAACATCCTGCAGGAAGAAACAAATCACTAAAAAATGAAGGCGGATCTTGAAAGACCCGCCTTTTTTATGAAGCAAAGGGTTTCTGATCTCGAACGGTGGTTCAGCCTGTAGAAACAACTGTTTGTTGTATTTATACGTTTTTGTAAACTATTTCGAATTCTTCAAAGACAACAGGCATAGTTTCGGAAAAATCGTATCCCATTATGTCTGCATCGTCCCGGAAAAACTCGGTATAGCGCTGACGGAAATCCTGCAGGTTTTCATCGGCGCCTTCTTTTTGTGCCATTTCCCAGGGGATTTCATCAAAAGGCAGCACCTGGACATTAACTGTTTTGATTACGGCAACGTGGTCTCCTTTCCAGTCGTTCAGAACATAGTATTCGCTTTTGTGGGGAAGTGGTTCATTGTCTATGTGATATCCGGCCAGTGCCGAAAAGTTAGCCGTTTTCTTTCCGCAAAGAATCAGTGCCAGAACCGGCGCATAGTCCTGTTCGTCATTTGCATAGCTAAGTTCTCCTCCGAAAGGAGTAGAATCCGGCAGATTCAGGTTTTCCAGAAAGCTTTTCCAAAATTCAGTAATTGATTCCATAATTATAAATATACTGATTTTTGATGGTTTCAGAAACAGTTCCGTAACCAGATTTCATTTCTGTTTGTTTTATTGAAAACAAGTGTTAAAAATTGTAAAATCAGATACTTAAAAAGGATTAAATATGAAAAAAATTGTTGCACTTTTATGCGTGCTCTTTCTTTCCTGTGGTTTTATTTTTGCTGATGAATCAGCTGATGAATATGATGACGGATATGTGTACGAAACAAACGGTAAGGGAGACCAGCTTCTGAAAATCGCCCTTATGCCTGTTATCCCTCTTAATTTCGGAGATAAACTGAAAACAGGTGCTGCTGCAGAACTGGGATTTTTCCGTTTCATTTCCAATAATGTTGCATTAGGCGGGGAAGTTTGTGCTTCTTTCAATGCTACAATCGGAAAAAACGCCTTAACAATGATTCCTATTACATTTAACGTTATGTACCAGCCGACTTTCGGAAATATCGAAGTGCCTCTTTCTGCAGGGGCTGGAATCGGTTATGAAACTGTACAGAATGTTTCATATTTTCCAAGTCTCGTCGTAAATGCCGAAGCAGGCGCTTTTTACAGATTCTCAGAAATGTGGTCTTTTGGTGGTGAAGGTAAATTCCTCTGGATTCCGCAGTGGTGCAAAGATTCGTCGGATAACAGAAACAAATTCTTTGCCTGTGCAGTTATTTGTGCCAGATACCATTTCTAGGAGCAGAAGATGAAAAAACTGACATTGATTACAATTTGTGCCGCAGTTCTTGTTTTGACAGGATGTTTTAATTCTGTTTTTGCAAATATTGAAAAGGAAGTTGCTCTTACTTCAGGAAATGTTCCCGGGACTATAAACTCAATTCTGCGTTTTACAGATGCAGACGGAGACTGGATTGTTCTGAGTAATGGTTCAGACGTTTATTACAAGGAAGCGGGAATTCAGCGGACTGATGACCATTGTATCTGGACAGCACGCGGGAATGAGACATTTAACCCGGTTAAGTACAGCTATAGTGATAATAAATACATAGGAAAACGAATCATAAATCTTGCTGCAGATGCAGAAAAAATTTATGCACTTACCTGTGAAATCGTCATTAACTCGGAAGGGGAAAACGAACCCTGCAATTATGAAATTTATTACACTTCAAGCGTAACAGGAGAAGACTGGACTCTGGTAGAAGGTGCAGATTCAGGCGAAACTGGTGTTCTTAAGGAAGTTTTCGAAAGAAGCGGTGATAAAATGATTGGAAAGGTTGCAGTTTTTTCTTCCAATGCAGTAGAAAAGGCCGGCCGTTCTGCTTATTTGAGAGCATATAATAATGAAGCTTATGAATATTACAAACTCGGAACTTCACTTTCAAAAATCAGCCCTGAAGCCAGCGCAATTGGAGGAAGTGAAACAGATCCTGTTCAGTCTGTAATCAACTTTGGTGGTCAGGATTTATTCTTCCGTGGAAAAGCTGCTGTTGCTGCCGGAGATACTTATTATTATGCCGTAGGAAGTAATATTTATAAAAAAGGTGAAGAAAAGATTTTTTCTGCTTCCAACAAAATCAGCACTCTGTCAGTAACAAGCGATTATCTTATTTTTACCTGCGGAGAAAGCAATGCAAGTTATGCAAATGACGGCGGAATCTATCATGTTAAATTAGACAGAATTAATGCTGCTGATGCGGAATATCCTCTTTCGGGCTCAGATTCATTCAGCACAAATGCTTCTGCTGTAATGACTTCGTCTTATGAAATCAGGGCATTCCTTGTAGAAAATCCTGAGGCAAAAGAAGCTGAAACAAATATGTATTCATCTCTGGTTTTCAAATCAACAGGTGTTTCAATTTCGGTTTCCTTTGAAAATATCGGATTATGGGCTTATTATCCAGTTAATGGAAACTGGAATCGTGAATAGAAACAGGAAAATAACTTTTTGTCTGATACATTATTCGCACAGGCTTCAGTAAATTCAGAACCTCTTGCGGCCCGCATGAGACCGCGAAATCTTGATGAATATATTGGTCAGGATCATATTGTAGGAAAGGGAAGACTTCTTCGCCGTGCTATCCAGGCCGACCAGCTTACTTCGGTAATTTTTTATGGTCCTCCTGGAAGCGGGAAAACCACCCTGGCCCGTGTAATTGCAAACCACACAAAATCAAATTTCATTACTCTGAACGCTGTTCTTACGGGCGTTGCAGATATCCGTGAATCCATAAAAAAGGCAGAAGAATATAAAAATCTTTATTCGCGCCGGACAATCCTTTTTGTTGATGAAGTTCACCGCTGGAATAAAAGCCAGCAGGATGCACTTCTTCCGTGGGTTGAAAACGGAACAATTATTCTTATCGGTGCAACAACCGAAAATCCTTTTTTTGAAGTAAACAAGGCTCTTGTAAGCCGTTCCCGGGTTTTCCAGTTAAAGGGTCTGACTCAGGAAGATTTGAAAAAAGCGGCTTTACAGGCTTTGAACGATAAAGACCGTGGTTACGGCAACTGGAAGGTAACTTTCGAAGAAGGCGCCCTGGAACATCTGATTGAAACAGCAAACGGAGATGCCCGTTCTTTACTGAATGCCCTGGAACTGGCAGTTGAAACTACTCCTGAAAAATGGGATCCGAAAGCACTGACTCCGGTTCCGGCTTATGGAACTGAGATTTATATTTCCAAAGAAACTGCGGAAGAATCAATCCAGAAAAAAGTTGTCCTTTATGACCGGGATGGAGATTATCATTACGACATTATCAGTGCCTTCATAAAATCTCTCCGGGGCAGGGACCCTGACGCTGCCATGTACTGGATGGCCCGAATGGTCCGCGCAGGAGAAGATCCGCATTTTATTTTCCGCCGCATGTTAATTTCGGCCTGCGAGGACACTGGCCTTGCAGATCCTCATGCAATCAGCGTAGTTGAAAGCTGTGCTGCAGCGTTCGACCGTGTCGGGTTCCCTGAAGGAAACTACTTTCTGGCTCATGCAGCCCTTTACCTTTCAACCGCACCAAAATCAAACAGTGCAATGGCATTTTTTGATGCCATGAGTTCTGTAGAAAAAGAAGATTTGGATATTCCCAATCATCTCCGCGATGCCAACAGAGATGCAGAAGGTTTTGGTCATGGTTCTGGTTACCTTTATCCTCATGCATACAGAGACCATTGGGTGGCACAGCAGTATTTGCCGGGAGAACTGGCAGGAAGAGTTTTCTATACTCCGACCACTCAGGGGTATGAAGGTCAGATTCGCAGTGAAGTTCTGAGCCGCCGTGAGCTTCAGATTTCATCAATTCTCGAACAGAATGCAGCAGGTCTTTCTGACAGTAAAGAGAATAAAATAGAAGGTTCAGGAAGAATTTCTGACTGGTGGATTGATTTTCATTTTAAAGCCGGGGATGAAAAGAAACCTGAAAATCTTACCTTCAGTCCCAAAGACCAGCAGAAGGAAAATAAACTTACACGTGCAGATAAATTCTGGCAGCAGAGACTGGAATCCAACAGGGCAGAAATTCTGCTGGATATCCGTGATTCAATGATAAAGATGGCAGGTTTGCTGCGTCATCACAGAAGTCTTGTATGGAATGCTGATTCGGGGCTCCTTTTGTGGGAAATTGTCCGAAAGACTCCGGAAGGAATAACCTGCGGTATCTGTAAAACTGAAGCCGGAATGAAAGTAATCGAACAGTACAGTCAGACTCTGGATACCCTGGACCGGCCTGTGCTGAGCTTCAAGAAATCCGGTTTTGAAGATTCTGTTCTGGAAAACTACCGGAAGGGAACAGTTTTTGACCGGCTCTTTTACATTGATCCTTTTGTAACAGAAAAAGATATATCTGAAATTTCCGGCGGATTGAAAAATCTGCTGGAACAAGAACCGGGATGTCTTGATAAAGACTGGCGGTTTGTTATTTCGCAGAAAATTCCATCCGGGGGAATGAGAATTTCTGAACTGGTAAGGAATCAGGTTCTTCCATATTATTCTGATGAGATAAAAACTGAAATGTCTCCGGTGCTGGATAAAATGCATGAGGCTGAAAAGGACTTTTTCGGAGATAAAAACAATCCTTTGTTTTCATGGGATTCGGAAATAATCCGTGAGTTTTTCGAGAAAGCAGGTTTTTCTGTAAAGGCTGAAAAAATTGAGACTTCAGAAAAGAAACGGATTTCGCCTGTAGAAATTCAAAAGTGGTTCGATACTACTTCTTCGGCCTATGGAAAAGCCATGGCAGAGGCGGCAGGAATTGAAAACCTGCAGAAGGTAGTGGATCTTCTTGGAGAAACTGCAGTCCGGAATACTTTTAACTGGAAAAACGAAATCTGCTTTGTTTCTGTGGAAAAATAGAACTTTTACTGTTATAATTTATTATCATATTTAAAATAGAGGTTACTTTTATGGATAAATTTGTTCTTTCAGTTCTGGTAGAAAACCATGCTGGTGTTTTGAGCCGTGTATCAGGACTTTTCAGCCGTCGTGGTTACAATATTGATTCTCTTACAGTTTGTGAAACAAACAATCCTGAACAGTCACGTATGACAATTGTTGTAAGCGGTGATGAATATATTCTGGATCAGATTCAGAAGCAGCTTTCAAAACTGGTGGAAGTAATCTCAATCAAAAAGTGCGAAAGAGCTTCTTCCTGTCAGCGTGAAACAGCCCTTATTAAGGTAAAGGCAGAAGGAGAAAAACGCGGAATCATTATTGAAACCTGCGATATCTTCCGTGCTCATATTGTTGATGTTGGAATTAATTCTGTAATTGTTGAAGCCACAGGTAGTGAAGATAAAATTTCTTCTCTTATCCGTCTGCTTGAACCATATGGAATTCTTGAATATGTAAAAACAGGTCTTACAGCTCTGGAACGCGGTGAAGAAATTCTCGCTTAATAAGTTCTTGCATAATCATACTTATTTGATATAATTAACTATCTACCTATATTTATATATTCAAATTAAATATTAGAAATTCGTTCTGGGAGGGGTCTGATGAACGAATGGCTTAAAAAAGTGATAGGCAAGGTAAAGGAACTTTGGTCCAAATGGAAGCCTGTCCAAAAAGTCATATTATTTGGAATTATTGCGGTTATAATAGTAGCAATTGTTTTAACCGCACGAGTCTCTGCAAAACCAACTACTGTACGATTGTTCAGTTCTCCGGTAACCGATGATACCCAGCGTTATGCTATTTCGAATCGTCTGGATCAGGAAAACATTTCGGCAGAAATTGATGAAGACGGTTATATTACTGTAGCAGATGATTCAACTGCCCGCCGTGTCCGCGACATACTTATTGGAGAAAAACTTCTTCCGTCAAATATTGATCCGTGGGCCGGATATTTTGAGCGCAGCTGGTCAACAACTGACGATGACCAGAATCAGAAAAAGAAAATCAACATTCAGAAACAGTTGAAGCAGCATATCGAATCCTATCCGGATATTACAATGGCCGATGTAATCCTTGTTATTCCGGAAACCAAGATTTTTGTCGCTGACCAGAAACCTGTTACTGCAAGTATTATTCTCCGGACAACTCCAACCAGTACTCTTACTACAGAAAAGAAACGTATCATGGGTATCCAGGAAATCGTTCTTTCGGCTGTAGAAGGACTTACTGCTGAAAACCTGATTATTACAGATATTGATGCAAACGTGCTTAATGACTTTGAGTCTATGGCAGACAGTGACCGTATCGATGTAATTGCTAAACAGCAGAAACTGATTCAGAAAGAAGAAACCCGCATCCGCGCCAGCGTACTTAAACTTTTCCAGAGTACTTATGGTGAAGACCGCTGCCGTGATATGCGTATTACTGTTGAAATGGACATGTCAAAGAAAAGTTCAGAGGCAACAGTTTATTCACCAATCGAAATCAAAAAAGATAACCCGGATACACCGTATGATGATTCGGAATATCGTGATGTTCTGCCGATTTCACAGCAGACTGTAACAAAAGAATGGCAGGGTACAGGATACAATCCTGAAGGTCCTGCAGGAGTAGAAGGCCAGACCCCGCCGGTTTACTCTGATATGTCTAATGTTATTGGTAAATCAGTTGAAACCGGTGTAACTCAGAATAACGTAATCAATACAAAACAGGTTTCCGAAGAAACAGCTCCAAAAATTGACAGAATCTCTGTTTCTCTGAACCTGGACGGTAAATGGTATCTGGCAATGGATCCAAAAACCAGAAATTACATTACCGAAGAGGAAGGCCCTCGTGCAGGCTTCAGAAAATGGACTTACACAGCTATTACTCCTAATGAACTTTCTGAAGCAGAAAGAGCTTTGAAAGCAGCTGTTGGTTATAACCGTGACCGCGGAGACCTGGTTGTTGTAACAAACATTGCCTATGACCGCGATGCTGAACACAATGAACTGGACGAAGCTTACTTTGCTGCAATCCAGCGTAAGAAAACAATTCTTCTTATTCTGGTTGCTCTTGCTGTTGTTCTTGTTGGATTCATTTTCTTCCGTATCATCAGCCGCGAACTGGAACGCCGCCGCCGTCAGAGAGAAGCAGAACTTCTGGAAGCACAGAGACGCCGTACAGAAGAAAACCTCTGGAATGCAAAAGACGACGAACAGGTTGTTTCAATGTCTGTCGAAGAAAGTCGCAGACTGGAACTTCAGGAAAATGCTATCGCCATGGCAAAAGAACATCCGGAAGATGTTGCAATGCTCATCAGAACCTGGTTAATGGAGGAATAAAATGGCAGAAGAAGAAACAACAGGCTCATCAAAAGCCGCAGGAAGTAATCCGAAACCGGTTCCAAAACCAGGCAGTCTGAAACCTGTTTCAAGTTCAAAAAACAAAGGAAAAGATTATAAGAGTTTATCTGGGCGCCAGAAGGCCGCTATATTCCTTATTTCTCTTGGACCGGATGTTTCATCAGAAATCATGAAACATCTTCGCGAAGATGAAGTAGAAACATTAACATTTGAAATTGCCCGCCAGGAAAAAGTTGATGCAGATTTTAAAGATGCAGTTCTGGAAGAATTCCAGGAACTGATGAATGCACAGAACTTTATCACTACTGGTGGTATTGATTATGCCCGTGAACTCCTGGAAAAATCTCTGGGTTCTCAGAAAGCTATCGATATTATCAACCGCCTTACATCAAGTCTTCAGGTGCGTCCTTTCGACTTTATCCGTCGTACAGACCCTGCGCATCTGTTGAACTTTATCCAGCAGGAATATCCTCAGACAATCGCTTTGATTCTGGCTTACCTGGAACCTGGAAAGGCAGCTGTTATCCTTCAGAACCTGCCGGAAGAAATGCAGGCTGAAGTTTCCAAGCGTCTTGCAACAATGGACCGTACATCTCCTGATGTTCTCCGTGAAGTTGAACGCGTTCTTGAAAAGAAGCTTTCTACTCTTTCTTCGGAAGACTACACTGCTGCCGGTGGTGTTGAATCAATCGTTGAAATTCTCAACCTTGTTGACCGTTCTTCTGAAAAATCTATTATCGAATCTCTTGAAGAAGATGATCCGGACCTGGCAGAAGAAATCAAGAAACGTATGTTCGTTTTCGAAGATATCGTTATGCTGGACGACCGTGCTATTCAGAAAGTTCTTCGCGACGTCGATCAGCAGGAACTGGCAAAAGCCCTCAAGTCTGTCGATACCGAAGTTCAGGACAAAATCTTCCGCAATATGTCAAAACGTGCCGCCTCTATGCTTAAGGAAGATATGGAATTCATGGGACCTGTTCGTCTTAAGGACGTTGAAGAAAGTCAGCAGAAAATCGTTTCTATTATCAGACGTCTTGAAGACAGTGGTGATATCGTTATTGCCCGTAGCGGTGAGGACGAACTGGTATCGTAAATCAAAGCCCGTATATATAAAAGGATTTATAGAAAATGGCAAAATCTGTTTTTCGCCCCGGCGAAATGAAAACTCAGGAAGACAAAGTAATGCTTCCACTGGTTCACAACTTTATGCCTGAAGAAGAGGTTGTTGAAGAAGTTGTGGAAGAATATACAGGTCCTACAGCTGACGACCTTCGTCGTGAAGCTGAAGCTTTCAAAAAGCAGTGGGAACTTGAAAAACAGAATTATGAAGCTAATGCCCGTGGACAGGCTGACCAGATTATCAAGAAAGCCGAAGATGCTGCTTTCCAGGAAATCAAGCGTCAGACTGATGCTGCAGCCGAAATTAAAGCTGCTGCCGAAAAAGAGGCTGAACAGATTATTGCACGTGCAAAAGCAGAAGCCGACCTTGTTGTAAGTGATGCTCAGGTTCGCCGTGATGCTCTGGAAGAAGAAGCCCGTCAGAAAGGTTATGAACGGGGACATAAGGCTGGTTACGAAGATGGAAAAGCAGAAGCTGACCGCCTTGTTGACCGCATGCACAAAATGCTTGAAGCAGTAATGCAGCGCCGTGATGAAATCCTCAAGGAAACAGAAACTCAGATTGTTGAGCTCGTAATTCTTATGAGCCGAAAAGTTATTAAAATCATTTCTGAAAACCAGAAGAACGTTATTATGGCAAACGTTCTGGCTGCCCTTAAAAAGGTACGTACCCGCGGTGAGGTAACTCTCCGTGTAAACCTGGAAGATGTAAAACTTACATCGGAACATACAGCTGAATTTATTAAGCATGTTGAAAAAGTTCAGGGTATTACAGTTATGGAAGATTCTTCTGTTGAAAAGGGCGGATGTATTGTTGAAACAGACTTCGGTGCTATTGATGCCCGCATTTCAAGTCAGCTTACAGAACTCGAAAACAAGATTATTGAAGTTTCTCCGGTTAAGAATATTAAGCGTTCAGATTCATTTGCCGGTGAAGTTTAATCCCGGAACGCAAAAAGGGTGGGAAAATGCGTTCTTCATATACAAAAGAATTTAACTTTACAAAATATCTTTCTTCGGTAATTGACGCCGAAACAATTCTTTACATTGGCCGTGTTACTGCTGTAAAAGGACTGGACATTGAAAGCGAAGGTCCCCGTGCAGTAATGGGCGAAATGTGTACAATCAAACTTAATGACGGTTCAAAACTTCTGGCCGAAGTTGTTGGTCTTGAAGAAAAGAAAGTAAAACTTGCGGCTTTTGGTTCTACAAAAGGAATTGAAGTTGGCTGTGAAGTTGTAGCTTCGGGTAATGTCCTTCAGGTTCCAGTTGGAATGAGTCTTCTTGGAAGAACCCTGGATGCTACAGGAAAACCAATTGATGATCTTGGAGAACTGGTTCCTGAAACTTTCTACCCGGCCGAAGCGGATCCTCCGAATCCAATGACCAAAAAACCGATTGACCGCCGCATAACAACCGGTGTCCGCGCCATTGACTCTCTGCTTACTGTTGGTAAAGGTCAGCGTATGGGTATTTTTGCCGGTTCCGGAATCGGAAAATCAACTCTTATTTCCATGATAGCCCGAAATACAAATGCTGACGTAAATGTTATCGGTCTTATCGGGGAACGTGGACGTGAAGTTCTTGATTTCATCAAACGTGACCTTGGTGAAGAAGGATTGAAAAAATCGGTTCTGGTTTTTGCTACCGGAGACACACCGTCTATCTGCCGCCTTCGTGCCGCTTATGTTACAACTGCAATCGCTGAATATTTCCGCGACCAGGGAAAAGACGTAATGCTTATGATGGATTCTGTAACACGTTTTGCCCAGGCCCAGCGCGAAATCGGTCTTGCTAAAGGGGAACCTGGAGCACAGCGCGGTTATCCTCCTAGTGTATTCGATATGATTCCAAAGCTTCTGGAAAGAACCGGAACAAATGATAAAGGTTCTATTACAGCCTTCTACACAGTTCTTGTAGATGGTGACGATATGAATGAACCTATTGCTGATAAAGTCCGCGGTACTCTGGACGGCCATATTATTCTGGACCGTAAACTTGCTGCTGCCCATCATTATCCTGCAATTGATGTTCTGCCTTCCATTTCCCGCTGTGCCAACCGTGTAATGGGAAGGGAAACAAAGAAAGCCTGTGCAAAAGTCCGTTCATGGATGGATACATATAAAACCCGTGAAACAATGATTTCGACAGGTATTTACCAGAAGGGAAGTTCAGCAGAAATTGATGAAGCAATTGAAATGCATAACGCAATTGAAGAGTTTTTGTGCCAGGAAGAATATGATACTTGTCCGATGAATGAAACTCTGGATAAGCTTTCGGCTCTTTCCGGAATTGAAATTCCTTCAGAAGAATACACTGATAATCCTGCTGAAACTAATGGCGCATCCGTTCAGAAAACTGATGAACCAAAACAGGATGATTCTTCAAGAAATTAACAGGTAGCAGTTTATGAAAAAATTCCGCTTTGAACTTCAGGATGTTCTCGAAGTAAGAAAGTTCGAAGAAGATGCTGCTACTGCTGAACTAGCCAAAGCGCTGGCAGTGGAAACTGAAATACAGAACAATCTCAATATTATTGCTTCCCAATATGCGGCAACAAAAGCCGGAGTACAGGGGAGTTTGAATCCTGCTGATTATATTGCATCGAATCAGTTTTACAAACTCCTGGAATACCAGAAAGAAGAACTTCTGAAACAGATGGCCCAGGCAAATATTGTAACTGCAGAAAAAAGAAAAATTCTGAATGAAATTCTTCAGAAAGTTCAGGCTCTGGAAAAAATGAAAGAAGAAGAATATAAAAGCTTTCAGGTTGAGAGTCAGCGGGAAGAAGATAACCAGGCGGATGAAATCAATACAATCCGCTTCAATAATACTGATTTATAAAAATGAAGGCCGCTTGAAAAGCGGCCATATTTTTTAGTATCTGAAATCACTTCCACCAATAAATTCGCGGATAATTGATCTCGGAGGAACAACACTCGGTGGAATTGTGCTGAACATGTTCAGGAAGTTCAGAAGCTCTGCGGCTTTTGCATATTCTTTTTCTTCAGGTTTTACACAGCGTAAAAGCGGAGCGGCGTAAGTTCTTAAAACTGCCAGCTCATAATCCAGAGCAGTATTCAGGACCGCGTCTGCATTATTCTGGAAAGGGAAAATATGAAGTTTTTCTCCTTTTGTTACGCTTTCCCAGGAAGCAATGGTAGCTGCGGCACTGCGGCCACGGTAACGGGAATCACGAACAATGCGGCGGATTAAACGGTTGTCAGTTGTAGAAATGCGGGCATGGTCGTCCAGATTCAGCTGGGTTAAGGCTGAAAGGTAAATTTTGAATTTAAGCTCATCGGGAATTTTTGGTGTCAGTTTAGGGTTCAAACCGTGAATGCCTTCCATAATGAGGATTTCATTTTCTTTCAGAACCATTTTCTTGCTTTCCTCAAAGTACGGGATACTTGTGTGGAAATCGTAAGACGGAATCTGAACTTCTTTTCCTGCAAAAAGATCCAGAAGGTTCTGGTTCAGAAGTTCAACATCCAGGGCTTCAAGACATTCAAAATCAGGATTTCCTTTTTCATCTTTTGGAGTTCGGTCAATGCCTGCATAATAATCATCAAGACTTATTACTTTCGGTACAATTCCGATTGCCAGAAGTTCAAGGGCCAGTTTTTTAGAAGTTGTGGTTTTTCCCGAGCTTGAAGGACCTGCAATAAGAACAACCCTGGCAGTTTTCTTTTCTGCAATCTGGGAAGCAATTTTTGAAATGTTCTTTGTCTGGAAAGTTTCCGCAATATCAACAAAATCCTGGGTGCTGTGTTTTGAAAGGCAAAGTTCATTGAGGGAAGCAACTGTTGTCACTCCGATGCGCTTGCCCCAGGCTTTGTATTCAGAAAAAACCTTGGACAGAGCAGGCTGATCAACGAAAGTATTCAGTTTTGAGCAGTCGTAGCTTTCCGGATAACGGAGCAGAAAACCGTCTTTGTATTTCATAAGGTCAAAGGCTTTCAATACTCCTGTTGATAAAACTACCGGGCCGTAATGTAAATCGTAAAATCCGTCGATTTCATCAAGAATAATTCCCGGAGGACAGGTAAATTCCAGCATCTTGCGGGTTTCCGTAAGTTTTTCTTCTTCAAGAATTCTGCAAGCCTGGGAGTGAGAAAAAAGTTCAGTTTCAAAGGGAATATTCTGCTTTATCATGTTTTTCATTTTGGAAAGAAGCATATCTATCTGACTTTGAACGATTTCCTTGTCATCATCGAAAGTATAAAAATATCCATGGTCAATTGAATTACCTACAATAAGCCGTTTTCCCGGGAAGATTTTATGTGCAGCAGCGGCCAGCAGAAGGCAGAGTGAACGACGGTAAATTTTGCTGCCTTCATGGCTGTTGTCGATAATTGGTTCAACTGTGCAATCGAATTCAACTTTATGATTCAGACCGCAGATTTCATTATTTACCAGAGCACCGAAAATCCGTTCCTCCGGAAGTCCGCACTGGTAAATAAAATCTTTGAGACTGGAAGATTTTTCCACTGAAAGAATTTTGTTTTGTAATGTGACGCTGATAGTTTTACTCAATTTTCTCCTCCAAAAAAAAGGATATAGGTTAATTATATTCCAAATTTGGAGAAAGTGGAGAAGAATAAGATTTTTTATATGGATTTAAAAGATGGGATTCTTGTATATTTATACATTTTTTTGTATATTTATGCATAATAGTTAAATTTCATATTTTATGGAGGCCTTTTTATGGCAAAAGGAAAAGTAGTTCTTGCTTATTCTGGTGGACTTGATACAACAGTTATCATTCCATGGCTCAAAGAAAATTATGATTATGATGTAATCGCCGTTTGTATTGACGTAGGTCAGGGCGATGACTGGGAAGCTATCAAAGGCCGCGCCCTTAAAACCGGTGCAACAGCCTGTTACGTTGTAGATGCCCGTCAGGAATATATTGAAGAATACATCTGGCCTGCTCTTAAAGCAAATGCAGTTTACGAAGATGAATACCTTCTTGGTACATCAACAGCACGTCCTCTTATTGCAAAAATCCTGGTTGAATATGCACGTCAGGAAGGCGCTGTAGCAATCTGTCACGGTGCTACAGGTAAAGGAAACGACCAGGTTCGTTTCGAATTCGGTATCAAAGCTTTTGCTCCTGACCTTCAGGTTATTGCTGCATGGCGCGATGACAAATGGAACATGGACAGCCGTGAAGCTGAAATCAAATACCTGGAAGACCGCGGACTTGAAGTTCCAATGAAGAAAGACCAGTCATACTCACGTGATGAAAACATCTGGCACCTTTCACATGAAGGTCTGGAACTGGAAAAAACAGAAAACGAACCAAACTACAAGCACATGCTTAAAAATACTGTAGTTCCTGAAGAAGCACCAGCTGACGGTGAATACGTTACAATCGAATTTGAAAAAGGTGTTCCAGTAGCTCTCAACGGCAAAAAAATGAACGCACTGGATCTTCTTACAGAACTGAATGTAATCGGCGGACGCAACGGTGTTGGTCTTGTTGACATCTGTGAAAACCGTTTCGTTGGTATGAAATCACGCGGTGTTTACGAAACACCAGGCGGAGCAATTCTTTACTTTGCTCACAGAATGATGGATCACATCTGTCTGGACCGCGAAACATATCACTTCAAACAGCAGATTTCCCTCCGCATGTCTGAACTGATTTACGACGGAAAATGGTTCACAACTCTTATGGATTCTTGTATGGCTTTCGTAGACAAGGCAGAAGAAACTGTAACAGGTTGGGCAAAAGTAAAAGTTGTTAAGGGTGCTATCCGTGCTGCAGGTTCTGGTTCAAAATACAGTCTTTACAATGAAGATATTGCTTCATTCACAACTGGTGAACTTTACAACCACAAAGACGCACAGGGCTTCATCACTCTTGCAGGTCTGCCACTTAAAGTTCGCGCTATGATGGAACAGAAAGTAGGTGAAGGACAGGCAATTACTGAAAGCAAAAACCTGAAGAAGAGACCTACAGAATAGTACGCAAAATGACAGAATGTCATTTTGCGACCCACGAAGCAAGTTTGCTTCGTGCCAAGAACCGTTAAAAAGCAAGCCGAAAGGGTTGCTTTAGGTTCATCGAGAAAACGGCTCACAAACCAGCTCCTGCTGGTTTGCCAATAATCGAAGAACCGTTAAAAGGCGCCATTCAGTGTGGCGCTTTTTTTATTTTAATCTGATAAAATACCAGCAATGACTATTAACGCAAAACAACTTGAATTCATTTTAGACAATACTCCTGCCAGCCAGAATATTATGCTTATGGGAAAGCACGGAATCGGTAAGTCCCGCATTCTGGAAGATTATTTTTCAAAGAAAGGACAGAAGGTTGTCATACTTTTTTTAGGTCAGATGGCAGACCCTTCAGACCTTATCGGGCTTCCTGAAAAAAATGAAGAAATCGGAAAAACAGATTTCATGCTTCCTTACTGGTTCCCTACAGACGGGAAACCGATTGTTCTCTTTCTGGATGAATTAAACCGCGCACGTCCTGAAGTCCTCCAGACAATTATGGATTTAACTTTGAACCGTAAGCTGGCGGGAAAATCACTTCCGGACGGAAGCCGTATTATTTCTGCCGTAAACAACGGAAATGAATATCAGCTTACAGACCTGGACCCGGCACTTGTAAGCCGCTTTAATATTTACGAGTTTGCTCCAAGCGTTGAAGACTGGATCAACTGGGCAAAGACAAGCGGAATTGATGAAAGAGTAATTTCTTTTATTTCTGAAAATCCTGAATATCTGGACAGCTTTGAAAACGGCGAAGCCGAAAACCTGGAACGTACTCCGGATCGCAGAAGCTGGGAACGTGTAAGTGAAATCACAAGAAACTTTTCTGAAATCACTTTTGAATTAAAGCCTCTTGTAAGCGGCATCATCGGTTCTGAAGCAACTTCCGTGTTTTTTGAATATGCAAAAAACGAAAAGGAACTTTCTGTAAAACAGGTTCTCACTTCTGATTTTGCATTCATTGAACCTGAACTTCGTGAAATGGATATCAGCCGCATCACTCAGCTTAATAATTCTGTTTTCAAATATCTGGAAAGTTTTTCTGAAAACTGCAGCGAAGTCGATGTAAAAAAGATTTCTGAAAACTTGAATAAATATTTTGATCTTCTTCCTTTGCTTTCAAAAGAATACATGATGCATTTCATCAGCCTTTGTTCGGCTCAGGTTTATCCAAAGACTCTTGTTTTTATTACAGAATGCTGCGGCTCTTTATATAAAAAGATTCTCGATTCAATAAATAACTGATGACACAGCTTGAAAAAAAACTGAAAGATATTGTCTCATCCTGGTTTTATAAGGAACCGCTTCTGTTTTCCGCAGTCTGCACACACAGACTCGTTGAAAACCCTATGCTTTCTGTTCCATTCAGATCGGGAAACATGCATATAGAATTCAGTTCGAAGATTCTGGACGGATTTCCGGATAGTCTTCTTGAAGAATATTTCAAGATTGAAGTTTTCAGAATTCTTCTTCTGCATCCATATTCCCGCCAGCCTTACAATGCAAAAAAAATGATACTGATGCTGGCAAGTGATGTTACTATTTCGCAGCTCCACAGGATTCCTGAAGGTGTAATACTGCCCGGAGTTGAATATTTGAAAAGCCGTGATTCTGCTTATGCCCGTGCGCTGGAAAGCCCTGGAAGAGTTTTTATGTATGAAAATCTTTCCTTCGAAGAATGGTATAAAAAAATCTATGACCTTGTTGCTGAATCTTCAAAAGGGCAGAACGCAGGAGCCAGTGATGAAAGCATGGAAAACCTTCTGGTCCAGGCAGATGAAAGTGCGGCTCTTTGGGAAGAAAATGAAGAAGCTCAGAATAAATTGAAGGATGAAATTAAGAAGGCTGAAGTGGATGAAGGATGGGGCGGAATAGGTGGCGAGCTGGCCCGGTCTCTTACGGAAGAAACAGATTTTTCTTTCGACTACAGACGTGCTCTTTCAAAGTTCCGTGCAAACATCGTCAGTTCAAACCGTAAACTGACACGTATGAAACCGAACCGTCGTTTTGGTTTCAAAGCTATGGGAAGCCGTTATGACAGGAAAGCAAATATTCTTATTGCAGTTGATGTCAGCGGTTCAATTACTGATGAAAGCTTTAATCATTTTTATAAGGCGATTAAAAATATTTTCTTTCTGGGAATTATCGAAAAAATCGATGTGATTTTTTTTGATACAACTTTAAAAAATCTGAAGCCGGTTACTTTCAGAAAGAAAATTGAACTTGATGAAATTAAAGGCAGGGGAGGAACCAACTTCCAGCCTGCAATTGATTTCTACTTTGAACATAAAACTGAATATAACGGACTTATTATTTTTACTGACGGCCAGGGACAGATTCCTGTCATGAAAGGAAACGGAGTAAATATTCTCTGGATTATTTCAAACAGACTTGATTTTGAAAAATGCCGTCAGTGGATTAATAATCTTCCGGGAAATAAATCAACTTATCTTCCGTTTTAGGAAAATGTGGCAGTGTTTTTAGGAGACACATATGATTGGTGATAAAGAATCAGATTTCTGGAAAGTAAAAATAAATGATTTCCAGCACAGAAATATGACAAGACCTGGGGCAGAACGGCTTGATCTTGCAGATGTGAATAATGAAATTCAAAAATTCGAAAAGGCTCATCCTGAACTTTCGGTAAAAACTACTGACAACGGAACTTATGTTACCTGGGAAATTCTTATAACTGTCAGCGTAAAACTAAGGGTTTTCTTTCAGTCTCAGATTAAGTTGAGTCTTATGGATGTGTCTTCCGGTGATGCAGTAAAAATCTGTGATGTAAAATGTTTTTATAATCCGTTCCCTGAGATTGAATATTTTGTAGGTCAGATTCCTGAGTATAAAAAGGAACTTGATGAATTATTGAAAACAGATATGCAGCTTTCAAAAAAACAAAAAATAGCAGGGGAATTCATAAAAGCTTATCTGCAGACAAAAATTTCACCGGAAAAATATTTATGGCAGCTTCTTCCTGGAGAGCAGGATTTTAAACTCCACCTTACTGATGCCGGAACTTTTGAAGAAAAAAACGTTCTCCTCACATTTGAGGATTTTGTGTCAGAGATTAATAAATTGCAATAATAATGGTTTGGGAAGTATACTAAAACAATGACTCTTCAGGATGCAATTGACGAATTCCTAATTTATCTTTCTTCTGTCCGGACTCTTTCTGATAATACTGTAACAGGGTATAGAAATGATTTTGTTCATTTGACAAGTTATACGGGAACAGAACGTGAACTGGAAACCATAAAGAAAGAAGAGTTGCTCACAAGTATCGGGTATATGTCCCAGAAAAAAATGGCGGCAGCTTCAATTAACCGTTATATTGCAGCTGTGCGAACTCTTTTTGCTTACTGCAAAAAAATGAGCTATATAGAAAAAAATCCTGCTCTTGACCTGAAGACCGTGAAGCTTCCCAAACGTATTCCGAAATTTCTTACAGAAAAAGAAGTAGACGATTTGTGCATTGCTCCAAAAGAAACGGAACTTTTGTGGGAAAACCGGGACAGAGCAATTTTTGAAATGCTTTATTCGTCAGGTTGTCGTGTCAGTGAACTTTCAAATCTGAAATTTTCTGATTTTACAGACGGTTTTCATGCGGCCCTTATCCGTGGTAAGGGGAAAAAGGATCGTTATGTTTATTTTGCAGATGATGCCCAGGCGGCCCTGAAGAATTACCTTGACGACAGGGAAAAAATCTTTGTAAATTTAAAAAAAGAAGATGATTGTGAATATGTCTTTGTGAACCAGCGGGGCGGACATTTAAGTGTCCGTGGAATCAGCTGGATTTTATCACGTTATTCAGGTCCTGAAGGAACAAATCATCAGATTTCACCCCATGCTTTGCGCCATACTTTTGCAACAGCAATGCTGGGAAACGGAGCTGACGTTCGTCTGGTACAGGAACTTCTTGGACATTCCAGTGTAAGTACCACACAGAGGTATACACATATAACAACTGAAAAACTGATAGAAACATATAATAAAGCGCACCCACATGCAGGAGATAAAAATGAGCAAAAATAACGGAAATTTTCCGCGCATTCGAAGTACAACGGTTCTTGCCGTAAAAAAAGATGGAAAAGTTGCCATGGCAGGTGACGGACAGGTTACTCTGGGAGAAACTGTTTGCAAAGGTAATGCACGTAAAGTCAGAAAAATCTATGACGGAAAAATATTAACAGGTTTTGCCGGTTCTGTAGCAGATGCTTTTACTCTGCTTGACCGCTTCGAAGAAAGAGTAAAGGAATTCAACGGAGATTTGACCCGTTCTGCAGTAGCACTTGCAAAAGCCTGGAGAACAGACAGAACTCTTTCAAAACTGGAAGCCATGCTTCTTGTTGCAGATAAAAACAAAATACTCCTTGTTTCAGGTGACGGAAATGTAATTGAACCTGAAAATGATGTAATTGCTATCGGTTCCGGTGGTAATTATGCTTATTCAGCTGCTCTGGCTTATCTTGACGGCTCAAATTACAGTGCAGCCGAAATAGCTGAAAAATCTCTTCGTATTGCAGGAGATATTTGTATTTATACAAACAGTCATATTACAGTTGAGGAATTATAATTTATGGAAAAACAGCAGGATCTTACACCAAGTGAAATTGTAGAAAAACTGGACCAGTATATAATCGGGCAGAATAAGGCAAAACGTGCTGTTGCAGTAGCCCTTCGTAACCGTTACCGCAGATTGAAGCTTCCTGAAGAAATCCGGGATGAATGTGCTCCAAAAAACATTCTTATGATTGGACCCACAGGGGTTGGAAAAACTGAAATTGCCCGCCGTCTGGCAAAGCTCTGCGGTGCACCATTTCTTAAAGTCGAAGCTACTAAATATACAGAAGTAGGTTATGTGGGCCGTGACGTTGAATCAATGGTTCGTGACCTTATGGCTGTGGGAATCAACGATGTAAAGGCAGAAATGGAAGATGCGCTTCGGGAAAAATCAGTTGAAGTTGTAGAAGAAAAACTTCTGGACCTTCTTCTTCCCGGAACAAATGAAAATGAAAAGAAGAAAGCCCGGGAAGCAAAAAAGCCTGCCGGATTTACTCTCGGTAATATTTTCGGAAATTCAGCTCCTCAGGCAGAACAAAATGGTTCTGTAATTCAGCTTGGAGACGGAACTTCAGCAGGTCAGCCGGAATCTGCAGAATCAAAGGCAGAACAGGATGCTAAAGATGAAGCCGACCGTTCAACAAGAGAAAAATTCCGCCAGTGGCTTCGGGAAGGAAAACTGGAAGACCGTGAAGTTGAGGTAACCATAAAACCTCAGACCGGAACACCGAATATGGAAATAATTGCCGGCGGAAATATTGAAGACCTTGAAAACAGCATGCAGGGCATTGTTAATATGATTAATGGTGGCGGCAGAAGTAAAAAGCGTAATGTTACTATTCGTGAAGCCCGCAAAATCCTTACAGAAGAAACTCTGGAAAACATGATTGACCGGGATAAAGCTGTGGATATTGCAAAAGAACGGGTTCAGCAGAGCGGCATTATTTTCATTGATGAAATTGATAAAATTGCGGTTCACAGTGAAGGTCACGGCGGAAGTGTTTCAAGAGAAGGGGTTCAGCGGGATATTCTTCCTATCGTTGAAGGTTCCAATGTAAATACAAAGTGGGGCGTTATTGATACAACTCATATTCTTTTTATCGCAGCAGGCGCTTTCAGTATGAGTAAGCCAAGCGACCTTATTCCTGAACTTCAGGGACGTTTTCCTCTGCGCGTAGAACTGGAAAGTCTTCATAAAGAAGAATTCAAACGTATTCTTACTGAACCAAAGAATTCCCTTACCATGCAGTATACAAAGCTTATGGAAACAGAAGGTGTAACTCTGAATATTACGGAAGACGCAATCGACCGCATGAGTTATATTGCAGAAGATGTAAATGCAAAGGCTGAAAATATCGGTGCACGCCGTCTTCATACAATAATGGAAAAGGTGCTGGACGAAATCAGCTTTGATGCAGACAAACATTCCGGAGAAACAATTACTGTTGATGCAGCTTATGTTGATTCAAAACTGAATGATGTGGCAAGTAATGAAGATTTGAGCAGATATATTCTGTAATAAAACGAAAACCTCAGATAATCCACCGGAGAGAATCCTTCGGTGGATTTTTTTTTATTGTTTAATGTATTACAATGAAAATATGAACAAAGATCCCTTGGAAAGCTTTATAAATTCAAATATACTCCGCCGTTCCATCCCAATTCTGGGTATTATTCTGACAGCAATTACCTGTATACCGGGCTGCCGTATTTTCCAGAGTCCGGAAGGTTCTCCTTATAATCAGATTCTCCTGATTTTAAAGATAACAACAGTTATAGCTTTCATTTTTATTTTGATTTATCCGCAGAAATTCGGGCTTTATGGAATACAAAGTTTCTTGTATTCCATTTATTGGGCAATTTTACCTGATTCCTTTTATTTCAGTCTGATGCATACAATTCTGTGCATTTCAATATTAGTTGCCCGTGGATTTTTCAAAAGAAATACGATTAAGAAAATCTGCATGTTTATTGCCTTTTACTTTTTGCTCGCTTTCTGTCAGCTTTTCTACGGCAGGGAACATTTTATAGAATACATGACTCATTGGGTTACAACCTGGGTTATGTTCATGCTTTCGTTTTATTATCTTCTGTATGTTTATTATTCACATATGAAAAAAGCTTCAGAGATTCCTTTTGTTCTGGATGAATGTCCGTATATTGAAAATAATGAAGATGTTCTTATTGTGTGCCAGATTCTGCAGAATGAAAAATACGATTCGATCGCCAGAAGTCTGAAAGTTTCTGAAAGAACTATCAAAAGACGTTCTTCAAAAATTTTTGAGTTTTTCGGATGTGCTGATAAACTGGATTTTTTTGCAAAATTTTCAAATCACCCGGTATTCTTTCATGGGGTAGAGTATCTTTCTGAAAAACGGGTTGAAACAGAAGCCCTTCAAAAAATCAAGGCATCGGTTATTGTAGAATAAAACTATGTCCTTCAGGGGACATTGAAAATTGCCTTTGTCCTGTTGGTGACAAATGACATTTTTTACCTTTTTGTGTATTTACTGATTGTGATTTATATACGATTATGATTTCGAAGATTAAAAGTCTTCGGAGAGATAAATATAGATAAAAAAAACCCGTTCCGGAAAGTTCCGAAGCGGGCTTTTTTCTTTAACAGGCGTTGAACCTGTTATTCAGTTTTCTATTACAGTGTGTTAGAAGAACCGAGAACGTCCTTACATTTGTGTGCATACATTGCTTTAGCAGCATCGCGTGCAGCTGTCAGGTACTGACGTGGGTCGAATGCATCTGGGTTTTCAGCAAGGAACTTACGAACAGCTGCTGTCATAGCAAGACGTCCGTCAGAGTCGATGTTGATTTTGCAAACTGCTGATTTAGCAGCCTTGCGGAGCTGTTCTTCTGGAATACCAACTGAGTCAGGGATTTTTCCACCGAATTTTTCGATTGTTCTTACATCGTCTACAGAAACTGAAGAAGATCCGTGAAGAACGATTGGGAATCCTGGAAGTTCTTTTTCAATTGCTTTAAGAACATCAAATGCCAGTGGAGGTGGAACGAGAACTCCGTCCTTTGTACGTGTACACTGCTGTGGAGTGAACTTACAGCGTCCGTGTGATGTACCAATAGAAATTGCAAGTGAGTCACAACCTGTTTTTGTTACGAAGTCTACAACTTCTTCTGGTTTTGTGTATTTTGATTCTTCTGCAGCAACATCGTCTTCAACACCACCGAGAACACCAAGTTCAGCTTCTACAGTTACATCGTGTTTGTGAGCGTAGTTTACTACTTTTTTTGTAAGTTTTACGTTTTCATCGTAAGAAAGAGCAGAACCGTCGATCATAACTGAAGAGAATCCAGAATCGATACAGTCTTTAGCTACTTCGAAGTTTGGACCGTGATCCAGGTGAAGAACGATAGGGATAGCCTTGTATTTTTTTCCTGTTTTAGCTGACAGTTCTTTTGCCAGTTCTTTTGCGTATTCTACTGCACCGCGAGCCATGTTGCGAAGAATGTATTTGTTAGCATATGCACGGGCACCTTTAGAAACCTGCAGGATTACAGGAGACTGTTCTTCAGTACAAGCCTGAATAATAGCCTGCATCTGTTCCATATTGTTGAAGTTGAATGCAGGAATTGCATATCCACCTTTAATAGCCTTTTTAAACATTGCTTTTGTGTTTACCAGGCCGAGATCTTTGTAAGATACCATGGGATTACCTCTAAAATTTCATTTCCTTTATAAGAAAGGATACTGTCCTATAGTTTATGTTAAATAAAAAAGATTATCAATATAAGGGATTATTCGGAGTAATTTTGAAAGGTTTTACTAAACTAAATGTAGATTCTGCCGATTTTGTAAGAGACGAGTAGTATTATAGTAAAAATAATACTTGACGGAATTTAGTTAGTTTGGGAAAATTATATGATTGATGTGATTCGTTTGGATGGGGAAAAATACTGGGTGAATCCGCACATGATTGAAAGTATGGACTCTCTGCCTGATACAACATTAACAATGTTGTCGGGAAAAAAACTCATCGTAAAGAATTCTCCTCAGGACATAATTGAAAAAATAATTGCTTATCGCCGTAAAATCGGCATCGAAGCTCAAGAGGTTTTATAAATGGATTTTTCAACATTAATCGGTCTTATTGGTGGTGCAGCCTGTATTGTAATGTCTATCCTTACTTCCGGCGGTTCTATTGGAAACATGATCGATATTCCTTCTGTTTTCATGACAATCGGTGGTTCTTTCGCTGCCATTATGATTTCAGCACCTCTGAAAAAGAGTCTTGGTATATTTAAGATTATGGGCCGTTGTTTCAGGGTTCCTGATTTTGGTGAAAAAAACATCGTTGTAAACATGCAGGCTCTTTCTGAAAAAGCCCGCCGCGAAGGTATTCTTGCCCTTGAAGACGGACTGGATGACCTGGAAGATCCTTTTATGAAAATGGGACTTCGTCTTGTTGTCGACGGTACTGACGGAAATATTATTCGCAGTGTAATGGAAAATGAACTGAACCAGTGTGAAGCCCGTCATATGGAATGGATCAGTATTATGAACGGTTGGGCCGGATATGCACCAGGTTTTGGTATGATGGGAACCGTTCTTGGTCTGATTGGTATGCTTCAGAACCTGGAAGATAAGTCTTCTCTTGGTCCTAACATGGCCGTTGCCCTTATTACAACCTTGTACGGTTCTATGCTTGCCAACTGGATTATTGGACCTATGGCTTCAAAACTTCTGCTTCATAACCAGACAGAAATCCGTTCTAAAGAAATGGTAATTGAAGGCGTTCTTGCTATTCAGGCCGGTGAAAACCCTCGTATTATGGCACAGAAACTCCTTACATATCTTGATCCAGTAACTAGAAAAGCAATTGAAGCTGATGTTCTTAAGGACTAAGGCTAACCGGGTGGAATTATAAATGGGAAAGAAAGCTAGAGAACCGCAGAAACCGTCAACCGCGTGGCAGGGTACCTATGGTGATATGATCACCCTCATGCTCTGTTTCTTCGTTATGCTCTACAATCCGTCGGAAATTGATCCGACTCAGCTTGCAACTATTACACAGAGTCTCCAGATGCAGGAAACAGAAACCACTTCAGGTGGTCTGTCTCTTTCTGCAGGACGTCTTTGTGACCTGGGAAATAACATCAACTCTCTGCCTTCTGTAGAAAAAGGCCGTTCTTTAAGTATTGCAAAGAAAAAGGCTGTAAGTCTTTTTGCTCCGGACATTAAATCAAACAGAATTTCAATTACAAGTGATGAACGCGGTCTGGTTATTACTCTTGCATCAGATTCCTTCTTTGATGAGGGTAGTGCAAATCTCAATATTGACCAGACAAGAGATACTCTGCTTCGCCTTTCAGAGTTCTTCAAATCTGATGAAATGAAGGGACGCAGATTCCGCATTGAAGGACATACTGATAATACTCCGGTTTCTTATGAATCAGAATTTTTAAGCAACTGGGAACTTTCAACTGCACGTTCAACAAATGTTCTTCATTATCTTGCAGATTACGGAGTAAATGAAAATCAGTTCTCTGTTGCAGGATATGCAGACACAAGACCAAAATTTTCAAATGATACGCCTGAAGCAAGAGCTTATAACAGACGTGTAGATATAATTATTCTAGACGAGGGACATTTTTAATGGTAAAATGTAGAGAATTTAAAAAAATTCTAAATTTAGACATAAAAAATGTTGCTTGCTGGAGGGGAAATGGCAGACAATGACGATTTAGGTCTGGATGATGCATCATCAGCACCTGCAAAAAAAGGTAAAATGGGCGGACTTCTGCCCGGTCTTCTCAAATGGATAATCATAGCAATCGCAGCAATCATTCTTATAGTTGTAGTTGTTTTTGTAACAGTAAAAATTGCAACAAAAGGTAGTTCAGGACCTGCAGGCGGCCAGCCGGTTTCTGCATCTTATTCTGCCCAGAGGGAAATTCTTGACTGGTACACTTCACTTGGTGTTGTTCAGACCACTACATGCGATGATGTTCCTGCAACTGTCCGTGTTGATGTTGTTCTTGGATACAAAAAGGATGATAAAGCTACATCAACAGAAATTACACAAAGAACTGTTGAACTCAAGGACTTTTTGCGCCGATATTTTAACAGTAAAACTGCTGCTGAATTGAAAAATACAGCAAATGAAGAAAGACTGAAGATTGAGCTTAGAAATGCAATTAATGATAAATACCTCACAAACTCAAAGATTCGCGATGTAGTTTTCCTTCAGAAAGACGTTATTGAACAGTAACAAAAAAGTAAAAACTTAGGGGAAGATTCGGCATGAACGACGTTCTGTCACAGGATGAAATTGACCAGCTCTTAACTGCCATCAGTTCGGGTGATTCCGAAGTTGATGACTTTAAGCCGGTATCCAGTGCCCATAAAATAAAGATCTACGACTTTAAACGTCCTAGTAAATTCTCAAAGGAACAGCTTCGTACAATTTCGAATATGCACGAAACTTTTGCCCGTAATACTACAACAAGTTTGTCGGCACAGCTTCGTTCTATGGTTCATGTTCATGTTGCTACAGTAGATGAATTAACTTATGAAGAGTTTATTCGTTCTATTCCTACACCAACTACACTGGCTGTTATTAATATGGATCCTCTTCCGGGAAATGCTGTTCTGGAAATCGATCCGACTATTTCGTTCTGTATGATTGACCGTCTTTTTGGTGGACGCGGTGCAATCGCCGGAAACAAAAACCGTGACCTTACAGATATCGAACAGGAAGTAATGGAAGGCGTTATCGTACGCATTCTGGCAAATATGCGTGAAGCATGGACTCAGGTAATTGACCTTCGTCCAAGATTTGCTTCAATTGAAACAAATCCTCAGTTTGCTTCAATTGTTCCTCCAAACGAAATGGTCGTTCTTGTTACACTTGAAACAAAAGTCGGTGAAGAAGAAGGAATGATGAACTTCTGTATTCCTTACCTTACTATTGAACCGATTATTTCAAAGCTTTCTTCACAGTTCTGGTATTCATCTGTTCGAAGAAGCTCAACAACACAGTATCTGTCTACAATCAAAGGTCAGATTAATGATGTTGATATGGATATGGTTGCCGATTTCGGCACAATTAATCTTCCGATTAGAGATGTACTTGCTCTCCGCGTAGGGGACGTAGTTCGTCTTTCAAATATAAAAGTGGGTGATCCTTTATCCCTTTCTGTCGGGGACCGGAAAAAGTTTTACTGCCAGCCTGGTGTTGTAGGTAAGAAAATGGCCGTTCAGATTACCGGTAAAATTGAAGATGTTGATGCGGATGAGTTTGAAGAACTTTCCGTAGAAGGAGATGGAACATATGAGTGATGGTGCAATTTCACAGGACGAAATCGACGCTCTGCTTTCGGGCGTTTCAATGGACGGATTGAACTCTTCCGGCCAGGTTTCAAGCGGGCCTTCAGTTCACATTGATGTGCCAACCCTTCAGGGGCTCGCAGACGAACTGAAGCCTAAACTGGAAGCAAATATCAATCAGTATACTAACTCTTCTTTCACTGCAGATAATCCTGTAGTTGAAATTCTGGACAGAGACAGAGTGCTTTCTCGTCTTCCAGAAGTTGTTATCGGTATTATGGCTGACTACAACGAAGGTCTGAAAGGTGATCACCTCTATCTTCTGGCTCCTGAATTTGCCCAGAAACTTTTCTCTCTGGTTAATTCTGAAGAAGTAACAGAAGTTGATGATATGGTTCTTTCTGTTGTTTCTGAAATTATCGCTACACATGTTAGCGCTCAGATAAACAGCCTTGATGCAACAGGCAAACTTCCTGGTCTTGCTTACGCAACTCCTGAATGTGTAAATGAACCAAAAGCTATGGTTCGTTTCCCACAGGGCGAATTCGCACTGTGTACATATCCTCTCACATTGAATGGTGAAGCATTTACTTTATGGGAATGTATCGGTGGTGATATTGCTGAAAAAATGTGCAATGCACTCGGTGGCGGAAGTGATGATCTGACTGCTTCTATCGATCTTGGTTCATTGGGAGCTCCAGCAGGTGGTGCAAATATGGGTATGGGTGCCCAGCAGATGAATCCACAGGCCATGGGCGGAATGGGCATGCAGCCACAGATGAACATGGGCATGGGAATGCCTCAGATGGGAATGGGCATGCAGCCACAGATGAATATGGGTATGGGAATGCCTCAGATGGGTATGGGTATGCAGCCACAGATGAACATGGGTATGAATATGGGAATGAATGTACCTAATGTTCAGTCTCTGCAGTATCCAAATCTTCAGGGTAATTTCGGTGCCAGCGAATCAGGAAATATCGGTCTTATCATGGACGTTCTCATGGAAATGACCGTAGAACTGGGACGCACAAAGAAATCAATCAAAGAAATTCTTGGAATGGGTGAAGGTACAATCATCGAGCTTGAAAAACTTGCCGGTGAACCTGTAGACATTCTTGTAAACCATAAACAGATTGCCAAAGGGGAAGTTGTAGTTATCGATGAAAACTTTGGTGTTCGTGTAACAGAAATTCTTTCTCCAATGGAAAGAGTTTCAGATGTTCACTAATCTGAATTAAAACAGATACCGGTGCCGAAGTGGGGACTTCTGCCCGGTATTTTTATATAGCTTTAAAAAGCAAAAAATTTTTCTTCTGGGTGGGATAGAAAAATGGTTTTCTCAAAAAAAAGTTTTTTTCTTTTTGTTTTATTTTCATTAACATTTTCATTTCTCTTTGGACAGAAT
Source organism: Treponema sp. UBA1747 (assembly GCA_002315375.1). GTDB lineage: Bacteria > Spirochaetota > Spirochaetia > Treponematales > Treponemataceae > Treponema_D. Next base: position 39,646 of record DCHR01000006.1, read on the forward strand.
GCGTTAAATTCTGCCGGTGGTTCTGCTTCGACCAGCGAAACTGAAATAACTCTTTCTATTCCTGATTCGAATGCTGAAACAAGCCTTGCTTTTTCTGAAACCGGCAGCAAATCTTCTGTCTGGCCATTTATTAAAATGATTCTCGTCCTTCTTCTTGTTGTTGCTGCAATATACGGACTTCTTTATTTTCTTAAGCGCCGTGGTAATGGTGTTAAATCTGAAGATGAGTTTCTGCGAAGGGTTGCTTATTTGAACCTGGGGCAGGGAAAGTCTGTTGAGGTTGTTACTCTTGTGGACAGGGGAGCATACCTTCTGGGGGTAACAGAAGGGGGAATAAACCTTATTGCCGAAGTTAAGGATGAAGAACTGATTCAGGCAATGAATCTGTATGCTGACAAAAAAAGCAATTCATCAAAACCTAAAAACTTTGCTGATGTACTGGACCTGTTTATGCCTGGCGGACCGAGAGAAAATAATGCATCTGAAAGAAAAAGCGGACGTAATTCAACAAATGTTTTTTCAGCCGGTGAACAGGATATGGACCAGTTGTTCCAGGCCTCTGCAAACCGTTTGAACGAGAATGAGTAGGTGAGCTGATGAAAAAGAATTACTTGAAAAAAATTATTATTGTTTTTCTTCTTGCTTTTACCGTAATAAATCTTTCGGCACAGAGTTTTCCTCAGGGCTCTACCCGTGGAACTACCGAAATGAGCCGTAATGTTACACAGCCCGTTGTTCCTAATGTTTCTGTTCAGATAACCCAGCCACAGACAGGAAATGAGGTGGCTTTCTCTGTAAGACTTCTTCTGATTCTTACGGTTCTTACAATTGCACCAAGTCTTCTTCTTCTGGTTACCTGTTTCCTCCGTTTTTCTATTGTCCTGGACTTTATTAAACGTGCTCTTTCTCTGCAGCAGGTTCCTCCTACAGCAGTTTTGAATGGTATCGCTCTTTTCATGACTCTTTTTGTAATGTGGCCTACATTTACCACAATATATGAAAAGTCTTATAAGCCTTTGAACGATGGACAGATCGGAATCGAAGAAGCTTTCAAGGAAGCAGAAGCACCGGTCAGAATGTTTATGTATTCCCAGATGTCAGAAGATCCAACCTATATCGGGACTTTTATGAATATGGCCAAAATGGATAAACCACAGACTCTGGCTGATGTTCCAACATATATTCTGATTCCTGCTTATATTCTTCATGAACTGACAGCAGCTTTCAAAATAGGTATTCTTCTGTATATTCCGTTTATCATCATCGATATGGTCGTAGCAAGTATCCTTATGTCTATGGGAATGATGATGCTTCCTCCAGTCCAGATTTCCATGCCGTTTAAACTGATTCTCTTTGTTCTGGTTGATGGATGGGGTCTTCTTACAAACCAGTTGTTCCTTTCGGTAATTCACTAGGAGTTGTAAATGAGTACAGGTCAAATTGTTGGATTAATGCGGGGCGGAATTACTCAGGTTATTGAACTTATAGCCCCATGTCTTATAGCTGCTCTGATTGTAGGTCTTGTAGTAGCAATTTTCCAGGCAGTTACTTCAATTCAGGAACAGACATTAACTTTTCTCCCGAAACTGATAACAATTCTTATTGTTCTTGCTCTTTTGGGCGGACTGATGTTTTCAAATCTTGGTCAGTATACGATCAACTTGTTTTCCCGTATCCCGGATTTTGCAAAATAGAAAAAATAAAAAGTAAATATGCTGGATTTTATTTTAGACAGAGCACCGTTTTTCTTACTGGTATATGCCAGATGTTTTACTTTGCTTTTAACTCTTCCTCTGTTTTCTATGCGTTCGGTTCCGCGCAGGGCAAAACTCGCTTTGTCTTTTTACATGGCCTTTCTGATGCTTCCTGTGGCAGACAGTTCAGCTTATGCAGCAATAATCGGGTCTGACCAGAGTTTTTCGCTTTTATTTTTATTGCTGATTCTTGGGGAAGGCCTTATCGGGATTATTATGGGGTTTTATATCCAGATTATTTTTGCAGCCTTCAGTACCGCCGGTCAGTTTTTTGCTTTTCAGATGGGATTCAGTGCGGCCTCGGCATATGATGCCTTGAGTCAGGTTGAAAACCCGCTCATGGGACAGTTTTTGAACTTTGTCGCCATGCTTATTTTTATGCAGAATAAATGGTTTCAGAAGCTTTTTATCGGTGGCCTGATGAAAAGCTATGAAGCCTTAAATGCTCTTTCTATTGTAAACGGTACTGAAACAATTGCACGTTTTATGCTGAAAGGGCTTTCAAATCTTTTTGCCGATGCCCTGATTATTGCTTTGCCTGTAATGGGGACACTTTTGCTGGTTTCGGTTGCTACCGGTCTTTTAAGTAAGGCCGCTCCGCAGATGAACCTTCTTTCTGAAGGTTTCCCGATTATGATTCTTCTGGCTTTTTTCCTCATTTTGAGCATGCTGCCTTCAATGACAGATTTCTTTATTCGTGCTTTTGATGACGGATTTGCAAGCCTAATGGGCTTTTTCTCTTCAGTAGGAAAGGTTACCCCGTAAGGAGACTGACAGATGGCAGCAGAAGAAGAGGGAAGAACCGAGGAACCGTCGGAGTTCAAGCTTGAAAAGGCTCGTAAAGAAGGAAGAGTTGCAAAAACCCAGGAACTGGCGGGAAGCCTTGTTCTGCTTCTTTCTGTTCTGCTTCTCCTGGTTCTGGGAAAATCTATTTTTTCGTCCTGTGCAGAGTTAATGAAGTTTTATTTCAGTCATTCTGCAGATAAAGAAATACAGGGCGGTACACTTTTTTATGCTTTTATCAATTTCTTTCTCAGGATAGTCCTGCCTATGGGAGTTATTTCTCTGGTTGGTGCCTTAATGGGAAACCTGATTCAGACAAAAGGTTTTCTTTTCAGCTGGAAACCCATTGAACCAAAATTTTCCAAAATACTTCCGAAATTCGGGGAATATTTCCGCCGTACAATCGGTTCCTTACAGGGACTTTTCAATATTGCCAAATCTCTTGGAAAAGTTACGATTATCGTTCTGATTGCTTATATGCTTATCCGCAGAAATATGTGGGATATTATCGAAACAATTTCAACGGGAAGCATTATTAATGCCCTGCAAAAAGTTTCTGTTACAGCTGCAGAGCTGATTATTATCGTTGCCGTTATTTTTGTCTGTATCGCAATTCCTGATTATTTTGTTCAGAAGCATGAATTCATGGAAAGTATGAAAATGACAAAACAGGAAGTAAAGGAAGAAATCAAGGAAATGGAAGGAGATCCTCAGACAAAGGCTCAGCTCAGAAGCATGCAGCAGGAAATCCTTAAGCAGAACATTCCGAAAGCCGTAAAAGAATCCAATGTAGTTATTACCAACCCAACCCATTTCTCTGTCGCCCTGAAATATGATGCTGCCGCAGGAAACGATGCTCCTGTTGTAAATGCAAAAGGTATGGATAACGAAGCTTTTGTTATCCGAAGAATTGCAACAGAAAATAATATTCCTCTTGTAGAAAATAAACCTCTGGCCCGTGACCTTTATCATAATATTGATGTAGGACAGGAGGTTCCTGAAGTTTACTGGAATACTATTGCAATCATTTACTCTCAGCTTGAAAAAAATAAAGGTTAAAATATATAAGAAGATAATTGTTGAAAATTTATCGATATCAAGGTAAAATTAAATACTAATATCTCAAAAATTTCTAATACTTGAAAAAGTTTTGCTTTGGGTGGGGGCTTAATGGCAAACGAAAATCGAGTCGTTGACCGTATTTTAAATTTCTTAAAACAGAGTTACATGGGCGTCGCTGCCATCTTTATAATCATTTTTATGATTATACCTGTACCAAAGGTATTGGTAGACGTCATGATGGTTCTGAACCTGTCTCTTTGTATCATTGTCCTTCTGACAGTTATTACAATCCCCCGTGCCGCAGATTTTGAATCATTCCCCCGAATCATTCTGTTTCAGACAATGTTTGGTCTGGGATTAAATATTTCCTCAACACGACTTATCCTTACCGGAGATATTATTACCCGCGGTAACCGTATTGAAATGCCGGGACAGAGTAATATGGTCCAGGCTTTCGCAAAAATCGTTACAGGAAACAATATCGTTATTGGTTTCGTAATTTTCGTTATTCTGATTGTTGTTCAGGTAATCGTTATTACAAAAGGTGCTACACGTATTTCCGAAGTTTCTGCACGATTTACTCTGGATTCCATGCAGCCAAAATTATTCGACGTTGACAACCGTTTGAATTCCGGTGCAATTTCCGATGAGGAAGCACAGGAACTTAAAGCTCAGATTCGTCGTGAAATTGACTTCTATTCAACAATGGATGGTGCGTCGAAGTTCGTTTCCGGAAACGTAAAGGCTGGTATCGTCATTACCGTAGTAAACCTTCTTGGTGGATTTATTATCGGAATGGTAATGAAAGGAATGCCTTTTGACAAAGCTCTTTCTTCATATTCATCACTGACAATTGGTGACGGACTTTTGTCCCAGCTGCCTGCTATGATGATTTCTTTCGCTACAGGTATTCTGGTTACCGGTACAAAAACCGACGACAATCTTGCTCAGCAGGTTATCAACGATTTCAGCCGTGCCGGAGGAAACTACCAGATTCTTGGCGGAGTTCTTATTGCATTGGGATTCGGCCTCGGACTTATGGCTAAAGATTATACACTTCTTTTCATGCTGGTTATTTTCGGTGTTGCATTTATTTTTGTGGGCGGAAAGATGAACAAAAGCAACCAGAAAAAAGAAGAAAAGAAAAAAGCCCAGAGCCAGAAAGAATCGGGAGAAAGCGGAACACCTTCTGCCGCAAAACAGGATTATCCTTTGCTGGATCCTCTTTCAATTGAACTTGGTTTTGCTCTGATTCCTCTGGTTGATAAAGAAAAAGGCGCAGAACTTACAGGACGTATTGCAAATATCCGTATGGAAGCTGCCAATGATATGGGACTTATTGTTCCGAATATTCATATTCAGGATAACATGACCCTGGATCCTAATGAATATGTTTTCAAGATTCATGGAATCGAAGCCGGCCGTGCATCAATCAAACTTGGTTATTACATGGCAATCAATACAAGCGGAATGCCATTGGCTGATATTTCCGGAGAAAGAACAACCGATCCAACTTTCGGACTTGATGCAATATGGGTAAGTGAAGAGAAACGTGCTGATGCTGAAGAAGCAGGATACACACTCTGTGATCCTTCAACAGTAATGGCAACTCATATTACTGAACTTATTCGTGCTAATGCTGATATTATTCTTGGAAGCGAAGAAGTAAAGAAGATGATGGATAAAGCAACAGAAAGATATCCTGTTCTTGTTCGCGAAGTTCTGGACAATGCAAAAATGTCTTACGGCCAGATTGAACGAATTCTTAAAAATCTTCTTGCAGAACGGGTTTCAATTCGTGGAATCGAAACAATTCTTTCTGCAATTTCCGATTATGCTCCAGTTTCAAAAGATATCTGGTTCCTTACACAGAAAGTCAGAGAAGCTTTGGGACTTCAGATTTGTAAACAGTATGCAGACAGAAATAATAAACTTTATGTAATGGTTCTTTCTCAGAATCTTACAGAAATGGTTATGAATCATGCACTTTATCAGAATGATGGTTCCAAACCGATGGTAGCTCTGGATCCTGTGGACGGAAGAAAATGGAAGAGCTGTATTTCGGCAGCTCTTGCACAGTTCCAGAATATGATACCGATTATTTTATGTGCTCCGGATGCAAGACAGCTTGTAAGATCTCTTGTTGAAATTGATATGCCGGGTACAGTTGTAATTTCAACAAATGAATTGTTCAATGCAGGTAAAAAAGTTCAGGTTGAAGTAATTGGCGAAATTGCTGAATCTAAAGAGGGAATGTAAAAATGGTGGGCGAAGAAGGAATCCAAAAATTAGTAAAAAATTCTCTGGATGATTGCAAAAAAGAACTTTTCAATACTTATGGTTACGATTACACAATAATCCGTAACTATGAAGTGAAAAGACCCGGAGTTTTCGGAGTTTTTTCAAAACCACAGATGTGTGTCATGTATAAGGTAAAGCCTCGGGCTTCCCAGACAGTAAATCAGGTTTCTTCGGATATTTCATCCAACAGTGATTTTCTCAGACGTGTAGCTGAAAGTCAGATTCCTGATGATGAAGATGAACGTCTCCGTAAAAACAGGGAACAGATTCTGGCTTCTCAGACAACAGTTCTTGTAAACGCTCAGATGAATCAGATGAACCAGGTTCAGGCAGCTCTTGAACAGATGCAGGAAACAATTAATCGTAAACTCAGTTCAGGAAACGGAACAGAAAACGAAACTATTTCCCGTATTGAAGAACTCCTTTCAGAAAACGAATTTTCATTTTCTTATATAAATATGATTACTGATAAAATCAGAAAAACTTTTTCTCTCGAACAGCTTGAAGATTTTAATCTGGTTGAAAAAACAGTAATCGACTGGATTGGTGAATCTATTCGTGTGGAACCTGCACAGCATATTCGTCCTCCAAAAGTAGTAATTATTGTCGGACCAACGGGAGTTGGAAAAACAACAACTCTGGTTAAGCTTGTTGCAAGAGACATGCTTTCTTACAGAAAAGAAGGCCGTCAGTTTGATGCCAGAATTATTACAACTGACTATACAAGGGTTGGCGCTCTGGAACAGCTGGAACGTTTCGGCGAAGCATTGCACCGCAAAATTGATAAAGCAGAAAATGTGGATGATTTGAAAGTTCTTTACGATGAATACAGACTTCATTGTGACGGAATCTTTATTGATACTGGTGGATATAGTCCTAATGACAGCGTTCATATCGGAAAACTTAAGGAAGTTGTTTCTGTTCCGGGACTTACACCTCAGATTTACCTTGCATTTGATGCAAAAACAAAATGCAGCGATTTGAAAAACATCATGAATAATTATGATCCTTTTGCTTATGGATCTGTAATTGTCACAAAGTGTGATGAATCAAAGGTTTATGGAAATATTATCAGCAGTCTGTACGAAAAACAAAAATCAGTAGCTTATATTACAGACGGACAGAATGCTGCAAGAAATATTGAAAAAGCGGATCCCGTTTATTTCCTTGAAAGACTGACAGGATTTAATGTGGATATGAATCATATAAGAGAACATTTTACAAACAGTGAGGATAAATAATTATGGAAGAACAGGCTGAAGAACTTAAAGAACTTATGAGAGATGAAGAAACTCCGACTGTTATTACTCCAATTCCGCGACCTGAAAAAGCAAATAGAAATACACGTATTATTGCCGTAACCAGTGGAAAGGGTGGTGTCGGCAAAACAAATATTTCCGTTAATATGGCAATTGCTTATGCCCAGCTTGGAAAAAAGGTAATCCTGATTGACGGTGACCTTGGAATGGCAAACGTAAACGTACTTTTGAATGTTGTTCCAAAGTACAACATGATGCATGTTATCAACCGCAAGAAGACAATGAAAGAAATTATTCTGGATACAGAATATGGAATTAAATTCATTGCCGGAGCAAATGGTTTTTCAAAAATTGCAAACCTTACTGTTGATGAACTGGATGATTTTGCAGCTCAGTTCAGTCAGCTTGGAAGTGCTGATATTATCATTATTGATACAGGTGCCGGAATTGCAGATAACGTTCAGCGCTTTGTAGCTTCTGCTGATGAAGTATTTGTTGTTACAACACCGGAGCCAACTGCAATTACTGATGCCTACGGAATGATAAAGGTTATTGTAACTGAAGTTGTAGACAGACCGATTGATCTGAAACTGATTGTAAACAGAGTTCATTCTGCTGATGAAGGAAAGAGAATTTCTGACCGTATTATTAATATTGCAGCTCAGTTCCTCAACCATAAAGTTGAATATCTTGGCTGTGTTTATGAAGATCAGACAGTTTCAACTTCTGTAATCAGACAGAAACCTTTTATCGTAGTAAGTCCTTCTTCAAAACCTGCAATGTGTCTTAAGCACATCGTCGGAAAAATTGAAAAAACCGAACCGGAAACAAATGAGGGTGTATCAAGCTTCCTTAAGAAATTTATTGGAAGAAAAGGTAAATAGATGTATAATAGTAGGATAAGGGAGGCGGAAAATTAAAGACATTAAATTTGCCGGAATTTTTGCCGGCGGCGGTTTTCTTCTTTCCCTTATATGTAGTATTTCTTCAGGAGCTGGAGCAGGCAGAGTAATAATTCTTGCAATTATCTTTGCAATTGTTTTTGCGGCTTTAGGTTTTGGAGTATCCTTTTTGTATGGAAAATTTCTTTCACCGGATTCTGATATGAGTCAGGGTATTTCAGGTGAAGGAAAATCCGGAAATCAAAAGGGACATGTGGTAGATCTTGTCATTAAAGATGAAGAGCTGCCATCTGATGAAGTAACAGGACAGTATGTGGTTAGTTCAGGACATCATATGCTTACAGCAGATGATGTAAGGGGAACTGCAGAAGTTTCTCCTGCAGGTGCTCAGCGTGCTTACCAGAAACAGCAGTCTGTTGCCGAATCAGTAAAAAGTCAGAATAAGCAGGCAGTTGAACCTGACGCTATATCAGGTTTCTCTGATAATTCTGCTGCCGGCGACAAACAGTTTGTTCCTGTCAGAAATCTGGAAACACTTTATAATGTTTCTGGAAAGGAGGCAGTAACAGCTGATAGTTCTGCATCTCCAGGTGTAAGCCTGGGAGGGACAGATGAAGTCAGGTATACGGCTGAAGATGAAGAGCTGGATACTCTTCCATCAATGGATGGAATGGGAATTGAGTCTGGTTCTGTTTCTTCTTTCGGAGAGGCCGGAATTAATAATGAATCTGAATTTGCAACCAGTGGTTCATCGAGTCACCGCAAACAGAATGATTTTAATGACGAAGTAATAATTAAAGATGCCCCGCTTATGGCAAAGGCAATTAGTACAATATTATCAAATGAATCATAAGCAAAAGATGTATTCATAGTGATGAAAAAGAGTGGCAGAGAAAATGGCAGAAATTGAAGAAAATTCAGTCAATGACACAAAAGAAGAAGACCTCCTTTGGACTCAATATCGCAAGACACAGGATCCAGCTTTGCGTGACAAATTTATCAGACAGTATATGCCTCTGGTAAAATATGTTGCAGGCAAAGTTTCTGTTGGTATGCCGAACTGTGTTGAATATGATGATCTTGTCGGCTTTGGTCAGTTTGGTCTTCTGGATGCTATTGAAAAATACGATCCGATTAAAAATGTAAAATTCAAAACTTACGCAGTAACTCGTATTCGTGGTGCTATTTTTGATGAACTTCGTCAGCTGGACTGGGTTCCAAGAAGTATCCGTCAGAAGTCCCGCGAAATTGAAGATGCAATCGTTACACTGGAAGCTAAACTGGGACGTTCTGCTACAGATTCAGAAATTGCAGATTCCCTGAAGATGTCAGAAGATGAATATCACCGTACAATTATGAAAGTAAGCGGAACAAGTGTACTTTCTTTGAATGATGTATGGTATTCAGGAGATGACGGAGACAACGTTGCTATTGGTGATAACATCGAAGCACCTTCAAGCCTTGAACCGGACAAAATTGCTGAAAGAGAAGAAATTAAAAAAGTAATTGCAGAAGCTATTCAGGAACTTCCTGAAAAAGAAAAAATGGTAATCGTTCTTTATTACCATGAAGACCTTACTTTCAAAGAAATTGGTGAAGTTCTTCAGGTTAGTGAATCACGTATTTCCCAGCTTCATACAAAGGCTAATCTTCGTCTCAGAGCAAAACTTACAAATATCAGACGAGGTATCATTTAAGTTTTATGATTACACTGGATGTTCTCCGAGAAGAAATGGAGAAACGTCTCTCTGTGGATAAACTGCTCCACAGTGTAGATGTTCGCGCAGATTCAATCGATGAAGCTCTTCAGGATGCAGCTGTCCAGCTCGATACTAAATCAGTTAATCTCGAATATGAAGTTCTCGAACGCGGTATGGATGGATTCCTTGGTTTTGGAAAGAAACCATGGCTTTTGAGAATTTATCAGAACCCTGAAACAATCAAAAAAGAAACTGTTCTGGCATCTGATGACCTTTTTGCATCAACATATGCAGAAGAATCAGTGGCAGTAAAAGATACAGACGGACTTTATTATGTCCGCCATTTTGGTACACAAATCTGGCTGAAAGTAATTCCTCCTGTTGGAAATGGAGTTCCTGTTGAACTTCGAGAAATCATGGATGAAGCCCAGCGTTCAGACACAATTGCCCTTGATGAAAGTCTTGTAAAAAAATATGTAAAAAACGGAACCGGTGGGGAATACGTTTCAATCGGAGATTACAAGCATGTATCTGCCGGTGATGTTATGGTTTCTGTTGATGTTGCAAAAGATGAAATGTACGCAACTATTACAGTTACTGCTCCTGGTGCCAGTGGTGCTGACGCCAGCTCCGAAATGATTGTCCGCATGCTGAAACAGCAGGGAGTTCTTGCAGGAATTGATGAACAGAAAATTTCTGAGTTTGTAGATAACCCTGTTTACGGAATTCCTTATCAGGTGGCTTCAGCTGTTCTTCCGGTTAACGGACATGATGCTTATATCGCCTATAACTTTGAAACAGATCCGAAAAAACTTCGCGCCAAAGAATCTGAAGATGGAAATATTGACTTTAAGGAATTGAACCAGATTCAGAATGTTGTTACCGGTCAGGCTCTGGCTACGAAAATTCTTCCTGAAAGAGGAAAGGGCGGAAAAACAATTTGCGGACGTTACCTGGAAGCAAAGAACGGCCGTGATATTCAGATAACTCTTGGAGCTAATACTCATTTTGATAAAGACGGCGTAACAATTGTTGCTGACTGTGACGGCGAAGTTATGCTGGTTAACGGAAAAATTACTGTTGAACCTGTTAAGTATCTTGATGCCGTAAATATTAAAACCGGTAATATTACATTCCTTGGAAGCGTTGTTGTTAAAGGTTCTGTTGATGACGGATACAATGTTAAAGCTTCCGGAAGCATTGAAATCAACGGTTCTGTTGGAAACTGCCGCATCGAAGCGGATGGAGATGTTACTATCCGTCAGGGTGTTTTCGGAAAAGAAGAAGGTTATATCAGGGCCGGAAAATCTCTCTGGGCAAAATTCATTCAGGCTGCCCATGTTGAAGTTGAAAACAACATCATTGTTTATGACAGCATCATGAACTCTGAAGTCACAGCAATGAAAAATATTATTCTTCGCGGAAAGAAAGCACAGATTACTGGTGGACACCTTTTTGCCACAGAAGAGATTTGTGCAAGAAATATTGGTAGTCCTGGTGGTGGTACAGAAACTGTACTTAACGTAGGTATTGACCCTCGTGCAAAGAAGCAGCTTGAAACTCTGATCAATAATCAGGCTTCCCTGCAGAAAGAACAGGAAAAACTGAAGCTTGATATTCAGACCCTGGAACAGCTGAAAAATATCCGCCGAAATATTTCTCAGGAAAAGAACGAAAACCTCATTAAATTCAAAAAGCGCGATGATGAAATCAATGAACAGCTTTCAGAAATCGCCGAACAGATTGAAAAGATTCAGGATCACCTTCGTGAACTTAAAGCAGTTGGAAAAGTTAAGTGTGAAGGTACTGTATATGCCGGCGTTAAGGTTTATGTCCGCGATGTTCTTGATGAAGTAAAGAATGATGTAAAAAGTGTTACATTCTATTATGACAGAAGTTTCATTAAACGCGGAAACTATGAGCCGCCTTCTCTGAGCCGGGAGGAAATGGATGGGTATTCAACCAATTGATCTTCAGGTAATGTATCAGCAGAGCGCTAATGTTTCCAAAATGGCCGGCAATGTTCAGGCGGCACAGCTTTCTGATTCCATTATGCAGCAGACAACAGTTGTTCAGCAGAATCTGGAAAATGCCCGCCGCGTTCACAGCGCAAATGATGACAAGGCAAAAAATACGCAGGTAGACAATGAAAAAAGCGGTGGCGGAAACGGCGCTTATTCTAAAAAGAAAGAAAATCAAAACGAAGAAAATAATAATCAGAATGACCAGCCTCCTGTAAAAATGGGTCCAAAATATCTGGGTTCGATTATTGATATAGTGGGGTAATTTGTGGTTTATCTTGTAGCAGCTTTATGTGTGTTCAACGTGATAATGTGGATTATCTTTGGAATTCGTTTTAAAAAGATTTTTTCTCCTGACGGAATGATTGAAAAAGCCCGTGAGGGTATGAACCGTCTGCTCAGGAGTATGCAGAAGAATACTTTTGAAAATGTAAATCTTGTTAATGAAAGCATTCAAAAACTGGAACAGGCAAAAATTGCTGCAGAACGAAAAGTCGAAGAAATAAACAGAAAAATCGAACTTTTGAATGCTGAAGCCGGAATGGTTCAGTTCAGAGATAAAATTCAGGAACAGGTAAAGCAGCCTTTACGTCAGCCTGTTACTGCAGGTATTGATCCGAATGCAGCATATTCTGTAAAAACTCCTGTTCAGAAAGATTTGTTTTCTTCAGATGTTCATCCGTTGAAAACAAACAGAGATGAAATTGTGGTTACTCCTTCGGGAGCCGCTTATAAAGAAGTGCCGATGATTACTACAAAAATGTTTGAAGAAAAACCGTCTGACGGTGATAGTCCGAAAACCGCTTCTGTAATCAGTCCTAAAAAATCTGTTGATGAACAGGTTATGTATTTGTTTAATAACGGTTATTCCGTTTCTGATATTGCATCAAATCTGAAGCTTTCCGAAGTGGAAGTTCAGTTTGTTATAGATTTGAATTAATTCTGAGGAGTGTATATGAATGTAACAAAAAACAAATGGGGAATTCTTTGTGACGGAACAAAAGTAAATCTTTGGACTGTTTCAAATGATAAAATGAGTTTTTCTGTAACTGATTACGGATGTACCCTGACCAGTATCGTAGTAAATGATAAAAACGGTAAGAAGACAGACTGTCTTCTTGGTTTTTCAACACTTGAAGGTTATCTGAATACAAAATTCTGTTTCGGTGCGATTGTCGGCCGTTTTGCAAACAGAATCGGAAAAGCATGTTTCACATTGAATGATGTAAAATATCCTCTTGATAAAAATGACGGTCCTAATACTCTTCACGGTGGTTTTGACGGTTACGATAAAATGATGTGGACAGGAAAAGCTGTTGAAACAAAAAAACAGGTAGGAGTTAAATTTACCCGTGTATCTCCTGACGGAGAACAGGGTTTCCCTGGAAACTGTAAAATTGAAGTTTCTTACCTTTTGGATGAAGACAATAATCTTACCTGCAAATATACTGCAGAAACAGACAAGGCAACTCCAATCAATATTACAAACCACGCTTATTTCAATCTTTCCGGAAAGGGAACTATTGAAGACCATACAGCAAAATTCTTCTCAAAATATATTCTGGATGTAGATTCAAAATTGATTCCAAACGGAAAATTCGTAGATGTTAAAGGTACTGCCTTCGATTTCAACAAAGAAAAGAAGATCGGAAAAGATATTAAAGATACTGGTGTTGGATACGACCACTGTTATGTAACCCAGGCTTACGTTAAAGGCGGATGCGCAAATCCACTGGATGAAAACAAGGTTGTAAAGTTTGGTGAAGTTGTTTCTCCTGAAACAGGAATCAAAATGACAGTTTCAACAAACCTTGAAGGCTGTCAGTTCTATACAGGAAATTATATCGGTGGAATCGTTGGCAAAAATGGTACAGTTTATGCCCGTCATGACGCTTTCTGTCTTGAAACTCAGGCTTTCCCTGATACTCCTAATAAAAAGGATTTCCCAAGCTGTATTCTTCAGCCTGGACAGAAATACAAGGCAAAAACTGTTTATTCCTTTGAATAATTAAGGTTTTCAGTAAAAAAAGGGGCTCGGAAGAGTCCCTTTTTTATTTTTAAAACTTCTCATTTTCCTTAAAATTCTCCATATAATAGAGATTTCTTTTGAAAAAACACTAATTTTTGGGTATTATAGAAGTTATATTAGCGACACTATATATTGTGAGGTTCATAAATGGATGTTCAATTACAGGAACTGATTGATAAAATCAAGAAAGATGGTGTAGCTGCAAGTGAAAAAGAAGCTGCCAAAATAATTGCAGAAGCTCAGAAAAAGGCAGATGCAATTGTTAAGGAAGCAGAAGAAAAAGCTGCAGACATTATCAAAGATGCAAAGAAAGAAACTGCCCGCATGGAAAAATCAAGCGAAGATGCTGTTATGCAGGCCAGTCGTAATCTTCTTCTGTCATTCAGAGATGCTATCGTAGGTACTCTGGATGGTCTTATTAAATCTGAGACAGAAAAAGCTGTTACTGAAGATGTTCTCAAAAAACTGGTGCCTGAAACAGTAAAAGCATGGGCAAAAGAATCAGATGCTTCTGAACTTTCTGTTCTGCTGTCTGAAAAAGACCTTAAAAAACTCGAATCAGCTTTCAAAACTTCTCTTAAAGCTGAAATCAAAAAAGGTCTTGAAATTAAACCTGACAAAACAATTAATGCCGGTTTCAGAGTAGGCGTAAAAAAAGGTGCAGCATTCTATGATTATTCAGCAGAATCAGTTGCCGAATTATTTGCTCTGTATCTGAATCCAAAAGTTGCAGCAATTCTTAAAGAAGCTGCAGTAAAAACTGAAGAAGCTGGAGAATAAAAGTAGTGGCTGGTTATTATTTTTTGGTATCACAGCTGCCTTCTCTTGGAAATATTGGTGAAAAATCAGCCATGCCAATGAGTGAATCTGCTTTCATTGAGCTTTGTTCACGTTACATGAGCGAAAAAGAAAAGTCTGTTCTTCAGAACCTTTCTCTTGTACCGCCTCGTGACACAAAAGACACCGGTTCAGTATTTTTGAATACCTGGTATCAGAAAGAGAGGGATTTACGTCTTGCACTGGCTCAGATTCGTGCCCAGAAAATGAAGAAAGATGCCTTTATTCTGCCTGGAAGCTGTACTGCTGATATTCAGCAGACTGCCCGAACCGCTGTTGGAATGGACAGTCCTTTATCTGCAGAGCAGTTTTTGTATGAATACAGACTGAAACTTCTGGATGAACTTACACCAATTGACGGTTTTTCAACTGATGCAGTTTATGCATACGGAATCAGACTTATGCTGGTTTCCAGAATGAAGAAATTTGATGGTGAAAAAGGAATTACTGCTTATCATCAGATTTATAATTCTATTCTGGGACAGGATTAAATAGTTATTAATTGGAGAAATAAATGACGGATACAAAAGCAAAAGTAGTCGGCATCAACGGTAACATGGTAACAATCGAATTCGACGGAAATGTTGCTATGAACGAAGTTGGCTACGTTAATGTAGATGGCAAAAAACTGAAGGGTGAAGTAATCCGTATCCGCGGAAACAAAGCCCAGATGCAGATCTACGAAATGACTCAGGGTATCAAAAAAGGCGATAAGATTGAACTTACAGGTGACCTTCTTTCTGCCGAACTTGGACCTGGTCTTCTTGGACAGATTTTTGATGGACTTCAGAATCCTCTTCCACTGGTTGCTGAAAAAGCAGGCTTCTTCCTGGAAAAAGGTGTTTATGTTGAATCACTTCCTCGTGATGTAAAATGGGACTGGACACCTGCTGTTGAAGTTGGAGATGTTATCATGCGCGGTGACGCAATTGGTACAGTTCCTGAAGGACCTTTCACACATAAAATCCTGGTTCCTTTTGATCTTTACGGAATGCTTAAAGTAAAGAAGGTTACAAAAGCCGGAAGCTACACAATTGAAGATACAATGGCAGTTGTAACAGATGAAAAGGGCAAAGAACACAAACTTTCAATGGTATTCAAGTGGCCTGTTAAGCGTGCAGTTGACTGTTACGCAGAACGCCTTGCTCCAAGTGAGCCAATGGTAACACAGGTTCGTCTTATTGATACCTTCTATCCTGTTTCTAAGGGTGGTACATATTGTATTCCTGGACCTTTCGGTGCAGGTAAAACAGTTCTTCAGCACACTACATCCCGCAATGCCGACGTTGACGTTGTAATCATTGCAGCCTGTGGTGAACGCGCCGGTGAAGTTGTAGAAACAATTAAGGAATTCCCTGAACTGAAAGACCCTCGTACCGGTGAATCTTTGATGAAACGTACAATCATCATTTGTAACACTTCATCAATGCCTGTTGCTTCCCGCGAAGCTTCAGTTTACACATCAGTTACTCTGGCTGAATACTACCGCCAGATGGGACTTCACGTTCTTCTTCTTGCTGACTCAACCTCACGCTGGGCACAGGCTCTCCGTGAAATGTCAGGACGTCTGGAAGAAATCCCTGGAGAAGAAGCATTCCCAGCATACCTGGAATCTTACATCGCTGCATTCTATGAACGTGCAGGTATTGTAAAACTCCGTGACGGATCAACAGGATCTGTAACAATTGGTGGTACAGTTTCTCCTGCCGGCGGTAACTTTGAAGAACCAGTTACACAGGCAACTCTTAAAGTTGTTGGATCATTCCACGGACTTTCACGTGAACGTTCAGACGCACGTAAGTATCCTGCAATCGACCCAATCATCTCTTGGTCAAAATACAAGTCAGTTATTAACGAAAATAAAGTTAATTACGCACGTGCTATTTTCAGAGCCGGTGTTGAAGTTAACAACATGATGAAGGTTATCGGTGAAGAAGGTACAACAACTGATGACTTCGTTATCTACATGAAGAGTGACTTCCTGGATTCAGTTTACTTCCAGCAGAACTCCTTTGATGAAATTGATGCTGCATGTTCAGTTGAACGCCAGAAATATGTATTCAATAAAGTTGTTCAGGTTCTTGGTTCTGATTTCGAACTGAAAGAAAAAGATGAAGCCCGCAACTACTTCAATGATATGCGTCAGCTTTTCATCGACTGGAACTACACCAAATGGAACAGCAAGGAATTCAAAGCTGCTGAAAAAGCAATTGAAGAACACTATGCTTCTAAAAAAGGCAAACTTTGTGCAGAAGCAAAAGCAGTATTAAAGGATGGTGAATAATTATGGGTAAAGTATACAGCAAAATTGAATCCATCACTGGTAGCGTTATTACTGTAAAGGCAACTGGTGTTGCTTACGGTGAACTTGCCGAAATTGAAACACGCTTCGGAAAATCACTTGCCGAAGTAAATAAAATTGATGATGATACAGTTTCCCTCCAGGTATTTGCCGGTGGTCGTGGTGTTTCAACCGGTGACCACATTAAATTCCTGGGACACCAGATGGAAGTTTCTTTCTCTGATGACCTTCTGGGACGTATCTTCAACGGTTCTGCAGAACCACGTGACAAGGGACCAGCTCTTGCAGATTCTCTCGTTACAATCGGTGGTCCTTCAGTAAACCCTTCAAAACGTATTATGGCCCGCCGTATGATTCGTACCGGTATCCCAATGATTGATATGTTCAATACACTGGTTGTTTCTCAGAAACTTCCAATCTTCTCAATCTCAGGTGAACCTTACAACCAGCTCCTGGCTCGCATTGCCATGCAGGCTGAAGTTGATGTAATCGTACTTGGTGGTATGGGTCTTAAATATGATGACTACCTGTACTTCAAGAAAACTCTGGAAGACGGTGGTGCTCTTTCCAAGACAGTTATGTTCATGCATACAGCTGCTGACCCAACTGTAGAATGTATGAAGATTCCTGATCTTTCCCTGGCAGTTGCAGAACAGTTTGCTCTTAAAGGAAAAGACGTTCTGGTTCTTCTTACAGACATGACCAACTTTGCCGACTCCATGAAGGAAATCGCCATTACACAGGAACAGGTTCCATCTAACCGTGGTTACCCTGGAGACCTGTACTCACAGCTGGCTGCCCGTTATGAAAAAGCCGTAGACTTTGATAACGCCGGTTCAGTTACAGTTCTTGCAGTTACAACAATGCCTGGTGATGACGTTACACACCCTGTTCCTGATAACACAGGTTACATTACAGAAGGACAGTACTACCTTAAGGGTGGACGCATTGAACCTTTCGGTTCTCTGTCTCGTCTTAAGCAGAATGTTAACGGTTCTACCCGTGATGACCATCGTGCACTTATGGACGGTATGATTCGTCTTTATTCTTCTTACAAAGACACTCTGGAAAAGAAATCCATGGGATTCATGATGAGTGCCTGGGATGAAAAACTCCTTCGTTATGGTGCTATGTTTGAAGCCGAAATGATGGATCTTTCAAAGAACATCAAACTTGAAGATGCACTGGATCTCGGATGGAAAATCCTGGCAAGCTGTTTCGAACCAAAAGAAACTGGTATCAAAACTGCTCTGGTAGAAAAATACTGGCCTGCAAAGTAAGGACTTGTAAATGGCAAAAATTAAGCTGACAAAAAATGAGCAGAAGGTTCAGAAAGATGCGCTGAAAATGTAC
This sequence comes from Treponema sp. UBA1747, assembly GCA_002315375.1. GTDB lineage: Bacteria > Spirochaetota > Spirochaetia > Treponematales > Treponemataceae > Treponema_D. The sequence goes on from DCHR01000006.1 coordinate 57,949, forward strand.
CAGCGCTATCTTCCAACTCTTTTGCTCAAAAAACAACAGCTTCAGACAGAAATCCGCACAATTGATGCCAAAGCCAAAGAGGTTCGTGAGCAGCGTGTAAAACTGGAAGCCGAATTCAAAGAATGGATTTCGGTATTCGGTGAAGCCGATGCATTTAAACCTGATATGGTAACAGTACGCAATATCAAAAAAGGTTATGGAAATATTGCAGGTGTTACAATTCCGGTTTACGAGGGTGCCGATTTTGGAAGGGGAGACTACGATTTGTATGAAGCTCCTCTTTGGATTGATATGGCTGCAGACCGCATGGAAAAAACACTTTCCCTGGATCTTGAAGCCGAAGTGCTTGATGAACAGGTCAGACTGCTTTCAAAGGAACTGCGCACTACAACTCAGCGCGTAAATCTTTTTGAAAAAGTTAAGATTCCTGAGACAAAAGCCAATATCAAAAAAATCTCTGTTTATCTTGGTGATGAACAGGTTGCGGCAGTTGTCCGAAGTAAAATATCAAAGAAAAAACTTCAGGCTGTGGCTGATGAAAAAGTTGAAGCTGCAGAACCTATAAAAGAAAAGAAAGTTCGTTCAACAAAAAAGGAGGCTGAAAAATGATTGAAAAAATGCAGAAAGTCTCTGTTGTTGTTTTGAATCGCGAAAGAGAAGAGGCTTTGAAAAATCTTCGCCGTTTGGGACTGGTTCACCTTGTACCTGTTGAAGGTTCAAGTGAAAAGCTTACGGCTTATAAAGAAGCTCTTAATAATGCAGTAACTTCAGAATCAATCTTGAGTGAAGTAAAGCTTCCAAAAGGAAAAAATAAGAATTCCGGGCGTTCAATTTCAAACGAAGAACTGATGAAAATCTGTGCTGAAGTTGTTCAGAAAGCAGACAGAAAAAAGCATCTTCTGGATGAAATTTCGGCTGATGTTGCAGAACTTGACCGTTTTGCTTTCTGGGGTGATGTAAATCCTTCTGATTTCGATTATCTGAAAGAAAAAGGAATCCCATTGAAGCTTTTCGAAGTTCCCGCAAACAAATATCTGGAAATCGAATCTGATATCGAAACTGTTATTGTTAATAATGACAAGAAAAATGTCCGGTTCCTTCTGGTTGGTGAAAAACGTCCTGAAAATCTTCTTCCTGAAGCTTTTGAAGTTCCTTTCCCAAGATGCTCGACAGTTGAACTTGCTGATGAAATAGCAGCATATAAAAAAGAAATAGCATCTATTGAAGAATACAAGCTTGAAAAAGCTGGCTACCTTTCCGCAATCAAGGCTCTGAAAAAGACTCTTGAATATGACATTGAGTTTGAAAATGTAAATGCCGGAATGGAAAAAGATTCTTCAAAAGAAGAAAGTGCTGAAAATGATCTTGCATGGATTCAGGGGTATGTTCCTGAACTCAATATGGAAGAATTCAAGGAGTTTGCCCGCAAGAATAATTGGGCTGTTGCCTGGGCAGAACCGGAGAATCCTGATGAAGTTCCGACAAAATTAAAGAATAATAAAATCGTAAGCATGATTTATCCGCTTACAGATTTCCTTGGAACTGTTCCTGGTTATGCGGAATACGATATTTCAGGCTGGTTCCTGTTATTCTTTACAATCTTCTTCGGAATGATTTTCGGAGATGGTGGTTACGGGCTTCTTGTTACAATTGCCTTTGTTGTTCTTTCATTTGTAAGCAAATCAAAAGGTAAGAAAGTTCCTGCATTGTATCCTCTGGCCATATTACTTGGCGTGGCTACAGCCTTGTGGGGCATGGTAACTTGTACCTGGTTCGGTCTGGATATGAAATATATTCCTGACTGGCTGAAAGCACTTTCAATTCCGCAGATTTCAAATGCAAGTAAGGGCATGACATGGCTTCCTTTCTGGGTTGAAGAAGGAGCGGAAATCGAAGGTCTTACAACAGATAAGTTCCTGATGATCTGGTGTTTTGCACTGGCTCTGGTTCAACTTTCTGTTGCTCATATTAAAGCAATGATCCGGAATATCAAAAGTTTGAAAGCTTTGGGTGATTTCGGTTCTATGATACAGCTTTGGGGTATGCTTTATGTGGTTCTCATGATGGTTGTTGATGGAAAAATCTTCAATCTGAATGTTGTAATCGCAGGTATCCCTGTAGGAAAAGTTTGTGTTGGTCTGGTTGCAGTAGGTTTTGTACTGAGCTTTATCTTTGCAAACTATGAAGGAAGCGTTGGAGAATCCGTAATGGCAAGTGTTAAGAATATTATTTCTGTTCTGCTTGGCGTAGTAAACGTATTCTCTGATATCGTTTCTTATATCCGTCTTTGGGCTGTAGGACTTGCAGGAGCTGCAATCAGCCAGACTGTAAACGAAATGGCGGGACCAATGCTTGGTCACTTCATTCTGTTTATTGCTGCTATTGTGCTTCTGGTATTTGGTCATGGTTTGAATATGATTTTGAACCTTCTTTCAGTTATTGTTCATGGTGTTCGTCTGAATACGTTGGAATTCTCAACTCATTTAGGCATGTCATGGTCTGGATTCAAATACGAGCCTTTCAGTGAGAAGGCTGAATAAAAAATATTAAATAACGCCTTGAAAGGCGAGGAGAAAAATTATGGATTTTGGAATGTTAGGTGCTGCTGTATGTATGGGTATTGCTGCTATTGGTTCAGCAATTGGTATTGGAATTGCCGGTCAGGCTGCTATCGGAGCTTGGAAAAGATGTTATGTAAATAACAAACCAGCTCCATTCATTCTTACAGTTTTTGCCGGTGCTCCACTTACACAGACAATTTACGGTTTCCTTCTTATGAACTCAATGAAGGGAAAAGCTGCAACAAACCCAGGTTTCTACCTTGGTCTCGGAATTGCTTCAGGTCTGGCTATGTGTTTCTCTGCAATTGCACAGGGAAAAGCAGGTGCTGCAGGTTCTGATGCTCTCGGCGAAACAGGAAAAGGTTTTGCACAGTACATCATGGTAGTAGGTCTCTGTGAAACAGTAGCCCTCTTCGCAATGGTATTCTCTATGATTGCATAGCTAAAATACTTTTTAGCTATGCAAAACGAAGATGTCAAGTCCGAAGAGCGAGCTTCGCGAGCGTGACTTGACGCTTCGTATTGCAAAGAACCCTATAAAAGCTATGCAAAACGGCGTTGTCAAGGGCTTGAGCCGACGAAGGAGGCGTCCCTTTACAATGCCGTATCGCATAAGTATACTATCGTATACTTACGCAAAACTAAAAAGCACCCGAAAGGGTGCTTTTTTTTTAGCTTAATTTTATCCCCAGTGAAGTCAGGAGACTTGCTGCATCAGGAAGGGAAAATATTGCATCTTTAAGGTTGCAAGTTTTTGCATCAACCAGGTAGCCTTCTGCATTTGCAAAATCAGCTTTTGAAAGATTACATTTGGAAAAAGTTGTATCCGAAAGCTCTGCACCATTGAAATCAGAATTGCTCAGGTTACATTCAGTAAAATCACTTCTGAAAATCTTGCAGCTGGAAAAATCAGATTTAATAAGCGGAAGACGGAAAAAAGAATTGTACCTGAACAGGCAGTCCTTGAAAGAAGAAAAGGGAAGTGAAACGTTGTTTTCATCTGTCACAGTATTCCAGTCTATTCCAAGAAGGTTGCACTCTTCAAAATCACAGAATAACGAAATGGAATTGACCAGGTCAGGATTTCTTATTGTACAGTTTTTGAAATGACATTCCGTAAACTGGCATTCATATATCTTTGAATCTTCTACAGTGCAATTGACGAAAGTGCAGTAGTAGAATTCATAATCATCTAAATCTTCATCCGAAATAATAAGGTTTTCGAAGGTCTGGTTTTCAAAATACATTTGAGGCTCCATTAAATCAGAAAAAAAACTCTATAAAATTGTTATAGCATAAAAACTGTTCATTTTATATAAATATAACTATGGATATGAAAGAAATGTTTGAAAAGTTCCTTGCAGGCATGCAGGGAATTGAAATTGAAAAGGATATTCCTTCTCTTCGTGATGCTTTTGAATCTTCTTTTAATATTGGAACCAGTGTTCCTTTATATGATCTGACAGAACCTAACTTTGAAACAGAACTAATCAAAAAACACTTTAATACAGTTGTTGCCGAAAACTGCTGCAAAATGATGAACGTTTATAAAGGCCCTGACCAGTTCTTTTGGGATGAAGCGGATATGTTTATGAATTTTGCCCGGGATAATAATCTTCGTGCCCGCTGGCATAACTTTGTATGGCATGCACAGTGTTCTCCATGGATTTTTTATAAGGACCCTTCAAAGACAGATATGAAGGCATTCTTTGAGAATAAAATATGCCCGAAAGATTTTGCTTCCTCTGAGCAGATTGAAAAACGTGTTCAGGCCTGGATTCAGGCTGTATGTGACCGATATCATGGAAGAATAGTTTCTTACGATGTTGTAAACGAAGTAATTTCTGACAAGAATTTTACTCTCCGAAACCGTGAAGACCATTCATACTGGAAAGACGTTATGGGCCCTGATTATGTTGAAAAAGCTTTCCGCTGGGCTCATGAAGCAGATCCTGAAGCAGAACTTGTAATCAATGATTATAATCTGGAAACAATTCCTCAGAAACGTCAGGCCGAATATGATTTTGTAAAAGACCTTCTTTCAAAGAAGGTGCCTGTAACTGCAGTTGGAATTCAGGGTCATATAAATATGCAGAGTTCTTCGGTAGAAATGATGGAAGAAACAATTGAAATGTATGCATCCCTGGGTCTGAATGTTCTGGTTACGGAGCTTGATGTTTCTTTCTTTGAGCATGAAGACAAAAGTCCTCTGATTCTTAGTGAAGAAAATCTGAAAAAACAAGCTGATTTCTATTATGAGCTTTTTGAATGCTTCAAGCGTCAGAATAAAAAAGGAAACCTTTCTGATGTAATTCTCTGGGGTGTAAGCGATTATACAAGCTGGAAGAATCATTTCCCGGTTCCTGGCCGTGGGGATGCACCGCTTCTGTTCGATAAACAGGGAAAAGCAAAACCGGCTTTTTACCGTCTGTTTGAAAAATAATCAGTTGCATCGATTCTTTTTTTTCTGCAGATTTTATGGTATTCTATTATTATGCCTAATAAAGTATTCAAATATTCTGTAACACAGAAGAAAGAAAAATATAAAAAAGCTTTTTGGATTATTTTTAATATTGTTTTTATTGTTTTCTTCCTGAATGTAATAGTAGATTTTTTTGTTTTTCCTGTTAAACAGAATTCGGTATCAATGACTCCTGATATGGATGAAGGTTCAATGGTTCTTGTCACTCCGCTTACAGCAAGTGTAAAGCGAGGTGATGTGGTTTTATTGAATCCTCAGCTGAAAACAGAACATTCTTCTTTTGCCCGTTTTGGGGACAGTCTTGTACGTCTGTTTACAGCACAGCAGCTGTCGATTTTCAAAAAAAGTAATTTTCCGGGAACCCGTGAAAAATTCCGTCGTATTGTAGGAGTTCCGGGTGATACAATTTATATGCGCGATTACGTAATGTATATAAAACCTGCAGGAGACAAGCACTTTCTTACAGAATTTGAGTTTGCCCAGCTCCGAAAAAAATACCGTCCATACAATGTTACTTTCATGTCTGCTCCGTCAACCTGGGACAATGAAATCGGGGTAAAGGGTAATTTTGATGAAATTATTCTGGGCGAAGATGAATACTTTGTTTTGGGAGATAACCGTAAGGCCTGCGATGATTCAAGACTTTGGGGACCCGTTACCAAAGAAGATATGAAGGCAAAAGCTTTACTTTGCTATTTCCCTTTCAAAAAAATGCGGATTTACGCTCAATAATGACAGAACCTGTTCAGAGTTTATATATTCATATTCCATTCTGCATTTCAAAATGTGCTTACTGTGATTTTTTCAGTAAGCCCTTTTTGTCTGTACCTGACGATTATGTTTCGGCATTATGCAATGAACTTGATTTCAGGCTGCGGGACAACGTTCCTTTAAAAACAGTTTATATTGGGGGAGGTACACCAAGTCTCCTTTCAAGAAAACAGTTGTTAGAAATCACATCCTATATAAACCTTTCTTCAATAGAAGAATTTACCTGTGAAGTTAACCCGGATGATGTGACCCAGGATTTGCTTGATTCTCTTAAAACTGCAGGAGTTACCAGAATTTCCTGCGGGATTCAGAGTTTCGACGATAAGGTTTTGAAACTGTGTAACCGCCGGGCAAATTCTGAACAGATTCATAAAGCTTTCGATTTGTTTAAGCAATACTGGGATGGAAAACTTTCCCTGGATTTTATTTCTGGTCTTCCGCTTGAAAATGGGGGAGACTTTGTGAAAGGCCTTGAATCTGCAGTAAAAACCGGTGCAGATCATATTTCGCTTTATGCACTTACAATCGAAGAAGAAACTCCTTTGGGACAGATGATTGAATCCGGAAAACTGGGTTATGATTATGAAAGAGCCGATGAACTCTGGCTGTCAGGAAGAGATTATCTTTCAGCTCATGGGTATGTTCAGTATGAAGTTTCAAATTTTTCTTTTCCTGGTAATGAAAGCCGGCATAATATGACTTATTGGAATCATGAATCTTATATAGGCGCTGGAAGTGGAGCAACCGGAACCATTTATAAAAAAGACGGAACTGCTTTCAGATGGACCAATTCAAGTGATCTGGAAAAATACACAAAGTTCTGGCTTTCTGATACGGTCCCGGAACCTGATGCATTAATTCCGCAGGACTGTGAAGAGCTTTCAAGGGATACAGAAATATTTGAGTTCTTTATGATGGGACTGAGGACAATAAAAGGAATAAGCCAAAAACGTTTCCAGGATTTGTTTAGTCAGAGTCTTCCTGTTTCTTTTATTGATTTAATGGTTCAATGGGAAAAAAAAGGACTGGCCGAAATATACAATTGTAATGGGGATACCAGATATTCCCTTGGCAGCAAGGGTATTCTGTTCCTGAACAGATTCTTGCAGCAACTGGAATTTTAGTTATTTTTTGGAATTGTAATTATAAATACGCTGCCTTCATTCAGCTTGCTTTCTACACTGATTTGCCAGTTTAAGGTAGTGATAATGCTTTTAACAACAGAAAGACCAATGCCCATTCCTTCTTCGCGGCGTGAATTAGTTCCGCGATAAAAAAGATCAAAAATATGATTCAGATCTTCTTCGCTCATTCCGTCTCCGGTATCCTTTATTTTCAAAACAACTGAATCTTCTGTCTCTCGTGCCCAGACAAAGATAGAATCATTGTCCTTTGTATAACGAATTGCATTGCTGAGAAGGTTTTCGAATACCCGGGTAACAAGCTGACTGTCCAATGGAACAAAAACTTCATTGTCAAACTGAATATCAGCTGTAACATTTCTATTAAAAAGAGGTCCTGTGATGCAGGCATCATGACCGAAGTTTTCAATAAGTTTCGTAATGTTTTCTTCTTTCAAATTCTGGCGCCAGTCATTTGTATCCAGCTTCATGAAATTGATCAGAGTATTAATCATGGTTTCCAGCTGCGAGGTTTTGGCACTGATCAGATTCAGTGTATTTCCCATTTCTTCTTCTTTAACCACTCCGTCATTAATGGCTTCAGTATAGCCTTTAATAATTGCAACCGGAGTTCGAAGGTCATGACTGATACCCATGATGAATTTGTTTCGTCGGGTTTGAGCGTCTACAAGAGAAAGTCTCATGCGTTCCAGAGAATCGGTGATTCTGGTTATTTCATTCTGGTTTTTCTGGTTGGTTTCAATTTTTATGTCCAGGTTTCCGTCGGCGATACCCTGGGTCTGTTTTTCAATAAGGGAAATTGATTTGAAAATAGTCCGGGAAATAAAAATAATAATGATGATACATATAAAAACAAGAACAAAAAGCAGATAGATTAAATACTGGGCACTACGATTTCGTGCGGGAGGGGTTTTTTCTGTCTGTCGCGGTACACGGGTCAGAATAATTACACGGGATTCTTCTGTTTTTAGTGTAGAAAACTGATAAAAATAATCAGCAGAGGTATTTTCAATAAAGCTTAAGAATGTATTGTAAGACAAGAAGTCAACATTCTTCAGTTCTGGAATACTGGAATCGAGAATTTCAAAATGGTCAGAAAGAATTGCTGTTTGAACATTATGAGGCATAAATCTTAATTCGTTGCCGATTTTTATCAAATCATTTTTTGAAAGGTCTGGGCCTGTTGATTTCGGAATAGCCTGATAACCGTCCAATAAAAAACGGTTAGGCGAAGTAAAGTAATGATAAACAGGGAAATAAAGGGCGCACAAAACCGGAATTGCGATAATGAATGCGACAAGAACTGTAATTTGATTTCGAATTTTCATAGCTTATGAATAAAGGGGCTTGCCTTATTTTTTCAGCATATAACCTTTTCTATAAACGGTCTGCAGAAAATCAGGATTCATAGGATCTTTTTCGATTTTCTTTCTTAATCTCTGAATATATACGGCAACAGCGGTCAGATCGCCAAAAGAAACCTTCCATACATTGTTGTAAATCTGTTCCGGAGAAAGTGTTTCGTTTGCATTTTTGAGCATATATTCCAGAACTTCGTATTCCTTTGTAGAAAGAGGGATTTTTACAGTGCCTTTTTTCAGAACACAGGAATTAAGAAGAAGTGTATATTCGCCGAATTCGATTGTTTCTTCGGCTTTTGCGGTAGTAAAGGCCTGTCGGCGAAGGTTAGCTTCAACGCGGGCTACCAGAACTCTTGGTGAAAATGGTTTTGTAACAAACTCATCTGCTCCAATGCCTAATCCCTGGATGATGTCTTCATCAGCATCACGGGCAGAAACAATAACAACCGGAATAGCTTTATCGTAAGTTTCACGGAATGCCTTCAGGAATTCAAATCCACTCATTCCTGGGAGATTCAAATCCAGAATAATCAAATCCGGAAGAGGGTCGGATTTAAGTGTTTCAAGAGCTTCTTCTGCAGTTGGAAAAACACGGGTGTTCATCTGGGAATTTGTGAGATACATCGAGATAAGAGAAGACATTTCTTCGACATCTTCAATGATAAAGACTGTTGGTTCTGTATTGTTCATAACTATATGATAAAACTAGAGAAGTTTTTTTACAATAACTCATATTTTTATAACAATTATTTAGTTTGTATAACAATTTTATAAGAATTATGAAAAACGGAAAAAAAAACTAAACTCATTTTCTTTTTTTCCGAAAAATATAGTATGAACACATTTACACGATCAATCGATTTGTTACAAAGGGAAATGGATGCCACTTCACTGCGTTACCAGGTAACTGCCAATAACCTGGCCAACTCCGAAGTTCCAAATTTCAAACGCACTACTGTAAACTTTGAAAGCGAGCTCAAACGCGCTTTTGAATCAGAAGAAAAAGCAAGAAACGGATTCCAGCTTACACGCACAGATTCACGGCACATTCCTTTAAATGAGCCTTATGATTATCGTGATGTTCAGCCACGCCGTGTTTTGGACTATACAACAACAGCCAAAGCAAACGGAAACAATGTTGACGCTGAAGTTGAAGCAAACAATATCCTGCAGATTCAGATGCAGTACCGTCTGCTCACTCAGCTGACCAACTTTGAATTCAGTCAGATGAATATCGCAATGAAGAAATAGCATGGCCGCTGGTCTGCTTTTTGTGAGGTAATCTATGGGAATGTTTACAAGTATTAATATTGCTGCTACAGGAATGAGTGCAGAACGTCTTCGTACAGACGTAATTTCAGATAACATCGCCAACGCTTCTACTACTCGTACACAGGAAGGAGGGGCTTTCAAAAAATCAACTGTTGTTCTGACTCCTGTATCAGATTCTAATCCTCAGTGGAGAAGTCCTTTTACTCCAAGTGATCTGGATAATGGTCCGGGAAAAGGTGTAAAAGTCCTGGAAATCAAAAAAGATACTGAAATGGGAAGACTGGTTTATGATCCTACTCATCCCGATGCAATAAAATCAGGTCCAAATCAGGGATACGTTGAATATCCGAATGTAAATATTGTTGAAGAAATGGTAAACCTGATTTCAGCTTCACGTGCCTACGAAGCAAATGCTACTGTAATCAACGGTGCAAAAGATATGTTCAGCGCTGCATTGCAGATTGGACAGTAATAGAGTAAACTATAAGCGGGTAGGAGAAAAAACTTCATGAAAATTGCAGAATTCGGTCAATTACAGATGACCCGCACAAATGCAGCTCACACAGGTGTTTCAAAGCTTACAGACATTGCCGGAGCTCCATTAAACAGCATTCCTTCAAGTGCAGAAAATGGTATTTCCGGAACAAGAAAATCTTTCCAGAATTATCTTATCGATGCAATGAATTCAATGAATCAGCAGCAGATAGCAGTCAGCAATATGTCTGAACAGATGATTACAGATCCTGATTCAGTTGATATTCATGATGTTACAATTGCTATGAGCAAGGCACGCATGTCTTTGAACCTTGCACAGTCAGTAATCGACAGACTTGTAACAGGCTGGAACGAAATCAGTACAACCCGTTAATCAAATCTAAAAAATCAGAATACATACAATCCGCACCAGCAGGGCGAAAAGCCATGCAATGGTGCACTGACCAATCACAATATAAAGGGCCCATAAGCGGCCCAATTCTTTTTTAACGGCAGCTATTGCAGCAACACACTGAGTATAAAGCAGAATAAAGGTCAGAAGCGGAAGAGCTGAAGATAACGGAATAATTTCTGACAGGACAGTTTCTGCAGGGAAGAGGACAATCAGTGTAGAAATGACACTTTCCTTTGCAACGATGCCTGTAATAAGTGATGTAGAAATCCTCCAGTCACCGAATCCCAATGGTCTGAATACAGGGGCAATAAAGCCTGCAAGAACTGCAAGAATACTGTCCTGTGAGTCTTCAACTACAGTGAAATGAAGATTGAAGGTTTGAAGGAACCATACAATAACAGAAGCCAGGAAAATGATGGTAAAGGCTTTTGTAAGGAAGTCTTTTGCTTTTTCCCAGAGAAGATGAATGGTTGTTTTGAAGCCTGGAAGCCGGTAATTCGGCAGTTCCATTACAAAAGGAACTGCATCACCCTTGAACATGGTTTTTCTGTAAATAAAAGCTGTAAGAATGCCGGCAAGGATTCCTCCGAAGTAGAGGCAGCACATTACAAAACCTGCACATTTTGGGAAAAAGGCAGAACAGAAAAAGGCGTAAACCGGAAGTTTTGCGGAACAGCTCATGAATGGGGTCAGAAGAATGGTCATTTTTCTGTCCCGTTCAGAAGGCAAAGTGCGGCTTGCCATAATTCCCGGAACAGAACAGCCGAAGCCGATTAAAAGGGGAACAATACTCCGTCCAGAAAGTCCCAGTTTTCGCAGGAGCTTGTCCATAATGAAGGCGATTCTCGCCATATAGCCGGTGTCTTCCAGAAGGGAAAGAAAGAAAAATAAAGTAATGATAATAGGGAGAAAACTTAAAACGGCACCGATTCCGTTGAATATTCCGTCAATTACCAGGGAATGGACTACAGGGTTTATTTCCCAGCCCGTAAGAAGGGAATCAAACAGTTCTGTCAGTTTTCCTATTCCCATTTCCAGCAGATTCTGTCCTGCAAGACCGATGACGTTGAAGGTAAGCCAGAAAATAGCGGCCATAATCAGAATAAAAACCGGGAGTGCTGTATATTTCCCCGTAAGAATACGGTCAATTGCCTGTGAGCGTTTGTGTTCAATACTTTCCTGAGGTTTTACAACAGTACGGGAAACAACTTTTTTTATGAACTTATAGCGCATGTCAGCAATGGCTGCAGTACGGTCCAGTCCGCGTTCCTGTTCCATCTGAATAATGATGTGTTCAATCATTTCTTTTTCATTCTGGTCCAGATTGAGTTTTTCCATGAGATCTGTATCACCTTCGATGATTTTGGTTGCTGCAAAGCGTACAGGAATTTTGTTTTCTTCTGCGTGGTCATGAATCAGGTGAATGATTCCATGAAGGGCACGGTGAACGGCTCCACCGTTATCATTTGGGTCACAGTAATCTGTCCTTCCCGGACGTTCCTGGAATCGGGCAACATGGAGGGCGTGATTCAAAAGTTCATCAACCCCTTCATTTTTACTGGCAGTAATAGGAACTACAGGAATACCAAGTTCACTTTCCAGTTCGTTGATTTTAATTGTTCCGCCGTTTTTGTGAACTTCATCCATCATATTCAGCGCCAGAACCATTGGGACTTCCAGAGTCATAAGCTGCATTGTAAGGTAAAGATTACGTTCGATATTTGTGGCATCAACGATATTGATGATGCCCAGAGGCTTTTCATCAAGAATAAATTTACGCGTAACGATTTCTTCGCTGGTGTAAGGCGAAAGGGAATATATACCCGGAAGGTCTGTGATTTCGGTAAGGGGATTATCTTTGATCTGTCCTGTTTTTTTATCAACAGTAACGCCCGGGAAGTTTCCTACATGCTGGCGGCTTCCCGTAAGCTGATTGAAAAGGGTAGTTTTACCGCAGTTCTGATTTCCCACCAGTGCAAAGGTAAGGACAGTATCATCAGGAACAGGGTTTTCATCTGCTTTAACATGATATTTACCGCCTTCTCCAAGACCAGGGTGTTCATGGCGTGAAGAATCATGCTTTTGTCCGCAGACGTTACAGGTGTCCTGAGCGGCTACGGACGAGTCTGTCAGAGAATTAATGATAATCTGTTCAGCATCCGACAGGCGGAGTGTCAGCTCGTAGTCGTGGATTTTCACTTCAACAGGATCGCCCATAGGCGCATGTTTTGTCATAGTGATTTTTTCGTGTGGAATGAGGCCCATATCAAGAAGATGTTGACGGAGTTCTCCGCTTCCGCCAATTGAATCAATAACCGCAGTTTTACCGATTGGAAGATCCTTTAATGTCATTACAAGCCTCTGTTAATTAGTTATATCAAACTAATAATATTGTAAAAAGCGAATTAATGGAATATAAATAAAGCAGGGGACTAGACATTAATTTAGATTTATTATAGTATTATAACACTTTCGGAGTGGTACCCAAGCGGTAAGGGATCGGTCTGCAAAACCGTCATTGGTTGGTTCAACTCCAATCCACTCCTTACAAGACTCTCATTCAATTGAGAGTCTTTTTTTATGATGCCGGGTTTTCCCGACATCCTTCCGGAATGTCGTAGCAAAGCTCCATTCCGTTTATATATAGATGCGGCAGTTTCTACGGAGGCTGCCGCTTTTTTTTGTATGCTGTTTCAAAAGGATTTTTAAACGGCTATCGAAGGCGTTTATGCTTTGCGTTTTGAAGGAGTGGATAAAAAAAGACCGCTCAGGAGAGCGGCCTTTTCAAAAACATCAGAGTTTTAATTCTTCTGTTTATAGTTATTAATCAAACTTATTTTGTGTACACAAGTGAAACTTTGATAGTTGCATTTGTGAGTGCACCCCAGAAGTTAAGTCCGAGTCCTACGTCAGAATCTGAATTGTATTCTGCAACTATATCTGCTACAGCCCATTCAACTGTAAATCCTGTTGCTGTTGCATCAGCTGGTGCTTTAAGCAAAAGTTTTTCTGACTGTGATGCATCTCCATCAGCCCATGAGTGCCAGATCCAAGCAGCCCCGTATCCCCAGTTTGCCTGAACTCCATCTGCATCTGATACTTCAATAACTACTTTTGCACCTGCTTTCTGTGCATCTGTAAGTTTTGCATATTCGGCAGCAAAAGGAAGCTGTGACCATGCTGCATATTTTTCTGTAAGAACAACAGTTTCAACTGTTGGTGTTGCTGGTGCAGGAGCTGGTTCTGAAGTTCCTGTTGGTTTTGGACATGCTGTGAAGAGAGCTGCAGCTGCTGCCATAAGAGCCAAAAGTTTTACGATTTTTTTCATTTTTGTTTTCCTCGGACAGAGGTTCTGTCCTTTTTTTGATTTTTAGAGAATTAAGGTGAACTGCCTAATGTGTTTCTCTTATGCTTATAAGTGTAACACAGTTTTGTGGCAGGTCAATAAAAAATTAACTAAACTAAACAAGTTAAACGATTTAATTTTAATTGAATTTTACTTAAAAAATTAAATCTCTCTAATTAGTTTAAGTTTTACTACTTTTGACTTAATTCTCTTATAAGTTTTGTAGCAGATGAACATTCTTTAAAAGAAGAAAAAACAAGGTTTTCGTTTCCCTTTGTTTTGGTTGCTACAACAAGGTTTGAATGGTCGTATTTTTCCTGTTCATCTTCCGGAAGATTCAAAATCGGAAAAGTAACTATATCGCTGAAAAAAATGGTAACGCCGTTGGAAATGACACAATGCTCATAAACTCCGTACTGGCCTTTTGTGATAAAATCTTTTGTATTCATTTCGCAGCCCATTACTGAAACCAGGCAGAAGATAACCTGGTAAACAGGGCGGAAATCACGGATAAGAAGAATTGCCGGAAGAAAGAAAGCCCAGAGATACATACTGATAAAGAAAACCTTTGATCTGTTTTTTAATGGCATTATCAGTTTTCCGGCCGAGGCCATTATTTTTTTAGATCTGAAAGGAACTGTGCCTAAATCTGCCAGAAGAAGTACATAAGTAAAAATTATCAGTATCAGTTTATAGTTCATTTTATCTCCGGTTAGTTGTTTATTCCGTTAAGCCAGGTTTTCAGTGCATTAACCCCTGAAGGGAAGGCGACAGGAAGGGAATCAATATCTTTTTCTGAAATGATTCTGTGAACCAGGATTCCTGCAACTTCGCTTTCTTCGGCAGTAAGCTTCTGTGCAAGGGCAGGAACAGTTTCTCCTGCAGGAAGCTTTACAGAAAAGAACATGTCACAGGTTTTGTAGGTGATGTTTCTGTATTCATAGGTGTTCGGGAAGGTTGAAAGAAAATGAAGGTTTTCTTCCTTTATGGAAAGATTCAGCTCTTCCCGGGCTTCACGGATGGCTGCTTCTTCTGCACGCTCATCGGCATCAACAAAGCCCCCCGGAATTACAATGAAGCCTTTTTTTGGCTCTTTGGCACGGACTTCGAAAAGAACGTCCTGGTTTTCATCGTAAATTACAAGGCCCACTGCAGCAGCAATATTGCAGTATAAATCAAAGCCGCAGTCGGGACAGGTCCATTTTTTTGTGGAGATATTATCGCCTGCCGATTTGGGATTAAGAACATTCCGGATGTTTTTTTTCCCGCAGGCAGGGCAGAAATTAAAATCGTTTTTCATGCGGATATGAAATCCTTACCATTCAATTTCAATGCGAATGTGTCCGGTTTCCGGCTGTGGTTCCGGTTCCTCCGGGTCAGGATTGTCCGGATCCTCAGGATAATCTTCCGGTTCGCGTTCTTTTTCAGGAGCCGGAGTTTCTTCCGCAACAGTTTCTTTTACAGAGATGTCAGCCTGTCCGATTGTAACTGATTCGGCAGCGGCCTGGGTTTTTACTGTGTTTGCAGTTTTTGTAGCCGATTTGACTGCAGTTTCGAATGGAGTAGCTGCAGTTCCGTCGGCAGTAATTGTGCTGGACTGGCCGCCCAGAACCATGACGCTGCCTTTTCCTGCATTAGGATCAACATCTGTTGCTGGTGTCGAAGCATCGCTTTCTCCGTCAGCAGGATCTTCCAGGTCCTCGATGTTTTCTGTATCTCTGGCAGACATGTCATAAAGAGGAGCTGGAGTAAGAACAACTGCACCGCTGAAACAGGTAATTGAACCGTCTCCCAAAGCCAGGAAGTCTGTTCCGCGGACAGAAGCTGTAGCAACCGAAGAATTAACTGTATAGCTTACTTTCTTTGTTGCTGTATGATTAACTTTTGAACGGACAGCACCTGTATTCAGATAAATATCAACAACGTCTTTTGAGGAACTGCTGGCAAGTTTGGAAAGTGTGATGCGGGAAAGTGCACCCAGCTGCAGAATTGAATCCTTGTATTTGATTTTTACTTCGGACTGGAATCCTGTACTTATGGTTTCTGCTTCAGCAACTTTGTCTCCGGCATTGAGTGCAATCCACTGGTCATTTCGGCCAACTTCAACCTTTCCTTTTACAGAGATAACTTCAGCTGATTCAGCAAAAACAACTCCCGAAAAGAGAACTGCAGTCATTATGGAAATATAGATTTTTTTCATAAAAAGTTTCATATATTAACCTCCGTAAAACGGTTAGAAAGAAAGAGCAAGCTTTAAGCTGGCTGATATAAGATCACTGGAACTGTTGTCCAGACATTTATAACCTGAAAGTCCTGCTGTCAGCTGTAAATCCGAGAAGATGTTACAGATATATGACAGTTCTCCGCTGAGTCCTTTGTTTTCGATTTTTTCAGAAGGACATGCAAAAATATCCTTGAATTTTGCAGAAACCATCATGTTATGAGGCAGGTTGATTGCTGCAGACAGGGAAGGAACCATTGTACTTCCTGATTCTTTATACCCGAAGGCTGTTGTGCAAACAGGAATTGAAGAAAATCCTCTGAACTCAGACAGGAAACCATTGTTTCCCGAAGCATATTCGAGAGCTCCTGTAAGGTATACAGAACTGATGAAGGCAGAAACAGAGAATTTTGAATAATTTGAAACAGATTTGAAATCTGAAGTGGCAAAGTCTGTAACGAAATTATAGAAAATCTTTGAAGATAAAGGTCCGTTTAATCCTGCAGTTGCATACATTCTGTTGTATTTGTCTGCCGAAAGATCAAGAAAGTCGAGAATCTGTGCTGTAAGGGTCTGATTTGTAAAGAGAGACGGAAGTGTAACACTGAAGGTAAGCGGAATATATGGATTGGAAAGAGAATATACCGGAGAATCTGCATCCGGTGCGTGATAACCTTCCTTTGCAAGCATATAAACAATACGGCTGTTCAGAAGTCCTGTATATCCGGCATAAGCAGAAATATTTACAGACGGAAGATTGTAATCAATATAAAGACCGTCACAGTTCTGAGAGAAAATGGCACCTGTAACATCTGTAAGGGAAAATCTTCCGGCAGAAAAGTTCAGTTTGGAGTTTCCGGCGGAAACAGAACCTGCGAATTTCAGAAGATCCAGGTCTGCCAGCTGTGTAATATGGCCGGAATTGAAGGAAATCTTGTACATTCCTTCGCCTTTTAAATAAAAACTTCCATCATTATTCAATGGGGTTGAAGCCCAAAGATAAGCAGCATTTGTCTGGGTAACTGAGGAATCTGTGGTGTAGGAAAGAGAAGTCGTACTGTCAGTTAAACCTCCCCATTCAAAAGAAGAAAGGGGTGAAAGGAGAAGAAGAGTTGAAATAAGGCTTAAAATTACTTTTTTCATTACAGTCTCCTTAAAGTTCATCGGTGAACTGAGGTTCGCCGAACATAATGTTGCATTTGGTAAAGATATTCAGGGCTTCTGCGCCGGAAATTTTTCTGGAAGGATCATAGTTTTGCGGAATGATACCTTCTGTTTTCAAGAGCTTAAAGGCATAGCGGGGAGAGCCTTTTGTAAGTCTGTACAGAAGTCCTCCCTTAAGATTGAAAAGATTTGCATAGATTGAAGCGAGTTCTGAAAGTTTTGCCGGTTCAGAGGCAAGATTCTGATATTTGCCCTGTCCCTGATTTGTAATGGCGTCTGCGGCTTCTTCGTAAGAAGCATTTTCAGAAACAAACCCCTGTGAAACTGCAGAAAGGTAACAGGCCTGTCCTAAAGTGATTTCAGGGGATTCAAGGATGTCGGTAACAGCATCAGCTGACTGGGCATAAAGAGTGAAGCCAATAAACAGAGATGCAATAAGAATGATAAATTTCTTCATAATCTCTATATTATAGCCAAAAACACACTAATACAATGCTTTTCTTTAGAGGGAAAAACTTATTTTCTGCTTAAAAGAAGGTCCATACACTGAACGGCAGCACCTGATGCGCCTTTTCCCAGGTTGTCGAAACGGGTTGTAATCATGATGCGGTCGTCATTTCCGTAAACAAAAACCTGCATTTCATTTGTGTTTGCAAGGGTATTTGCAGGAATAAACTGTTCCGAAAGAGTTCCTTCACCCATAAAACCGCAGACATGAACATTTTTTGTTTTATCATCAGTGGCGTAATGGTCGCGGAACATTTGCCATACTTCTTTTGCAGTTACTTTTTTGCTTAAAAGACGTGCATGAAGTCCTACAGTTACTGTCATTCCCTGGAAATAGTCGCAGACATATGGATTGAAAACAGGTTCATAGTCCAGCCCTGAGATGATTTTGATTTCAGGCAGGTGTTTGTGGGCCTGTGTGAGGGCATAGAGACGAGGTGAATCCAGTTCCGGATTACGGGCAGGGTCTTCATACTGGGCAATGGCTTTTTTCCCGGCTCCTGAATATCCGGAAACTGCATGAATAACTACAGGATAATCTTTTGGCAGAATTCCTGATTTTACCAGAGGGTAGAGAATTGCAATGGAACCGCTGGCGTAGCAGCCTGGAACGGCGATGCGTTTTGAGTTCAGGATTTTATCTTCAAAGGATTTGTCCAGTTCCGGGAAACCGTAAGCCCAGTCAGGATTTGTTCTGTGGGCTGTAGAAGCGTCAATAATAACTGTATCAGGATTTGTGCAGAGTTCTGCAGATTCAATTGCGGCGGCATCGGGCAGACAAAGGAAAGTAATGTCAGATGCATTGATGAGTTTCTGTTTTTCGGCAGGATCCTTGCGTTTGTCTTCATCTATAGTAAGGATTTCGATGTCATTTCTGCCTTCGAAACGTTCATAAATCTTGAGGCCTGTTGTGCCTTCTTTTCCGTCAATAAAAATCTTTGTCATAATGGAAGATTATAGTGTGAAAGCGGGAGAGAGAAAAGGGAGTGGGAGAGTTATAATCTTCGGTTAATTTGAGTAATTAAGGATTGTATCATTTTTGATAATTCAATAGTGTTGTTTATAAGATTGGTGGATTGTTCCTGGCTTATTTTATTTAGTTTGCGGGCCAGATAAAGCATGGAACGAACTTCACTGCATGAGCCTTTTGCGATGTATAGAAATGCTCGAAACTGCTTTCCGCCAAAGCGGTCATATCCTTCGGCAATGTTGTTTGAGACTGAAACAGCGGCCCTTTGGATTTGATCAATAAATCCCCAGTCTTTTGAGTTTTCAAAAGTCTTATAAATTGCCACGCCAAGATCAATTGCCTTTTGCCAGATTAATAGGTCTTCAAAACTTTCTATTCGCATATTTTCCCTCATTACTATGTATATAGATTTTTTTGAAGATTTTTTGCAAATAGAAAGTTTTATTCTTGCTTTCTTAAATTCTCTCCCTCTATTTTTCGCAGGCGTTGATTACACCCCAGAAGGCAGGTTTTGTCTTGTAGTTCGAGAACAGAAGAGGAGTAGCAGCACCACGCCATGACTGTTCATCGATGATTCCCCAGAAGGTAATGCCGGTTACACCATGATTTGTGTCAGTTTTACGGTATTTCTGGTAGAGGGAGAAGTAGTAGTTGTAGGTTTTTTCCTGTGCTTCAGGGGAAGGTCTGTCAAAATTGTTTCCGCCTTTCCATGAACCGGTAATATCAAGTTCTGTGATCTGAACATCGAGTCCCTTTGCGATGAAGTCGCGGATACAGTTTTCGTATTCGCTGAGTGAAGGCCAGCTTACCTGGTTGTGGCTCTGCATACCTGCAATGTCGATGCGGGTTGGAAGTTCAGCGTCGTTACGGGCAGCAAGGATTGAATCCAGAAGCTTCAGGTATCCCTGGTGTTTTTCCCCCTGGAATTCATTGTAATCGTTGTATGCCAGAAGAACATCCTTCGGGGCATATTTGTTTGCATAGCGGAAAGCATTGATAATGTAGTCGCCGTTCTGGAATATTCTGAACCATGAAGAAGTTCCGCCGTCACGGAGATAGTTTACAGAGTTTGCACTGTCAGAAAGGGCTTCGTTTACTACATCCCATGCATAGATAATGCGTTTCCCGTCGTTATAGGTGTTTTCCCATTCCTGAACGTGCTGGAGAACTGATTTAATGTACCATTCCTGGCGGGCTTCCATTTCTTCTGCACTTACCAGGTTTCCTGAAGGAGAGAAGTTTTCATTGAAGAAAGCTCTTGGTGTCTGGGAATGCCATACCAGAACATGTCCGCGCATCTGGATTCCCATTTCCTTACAGTCTTCAAAGGCGTAATCAACAGTCATGAAGTTGAGTTTGTGTGGCTTTGGAACGGAAATAGTAACACCTTTTGAAGAGGTGAAGGGTTCCATTGCTGCAGCCCCGATTCCGCCTGAAAAGTTTTTCATGATTCCGTCCGGTTTGAACTCGTTTTCCAGGGTAACGCTTGAAGCATGATGTTTAAGACCTTCTTTAATAGAAGATTTGCCCAAGTTCATGGCCGGTACCGCGAACCCGATGTGGTCAAAGATACCGGAATCTACATAGGCTTCCTTCAGGGAAGGTGCCTGAGTCCATACCATATCAACCGGTTTTACCGGTTCCTGTTTTTTGTCTGTGCCGCAGGACATGAAAAGTACAAGTGCGGCTGAAATGATTGTGCTGATAATTACTGTTTTTTTCATTTTACTGTTTCAATTACTCCATAATAAGCATCTTTTACATAGTATTTTCCGCTGATCTTTCTGAAAAGAAGAGGTTTTCCGGAAGAATGCCATGAGTCTTCGTCATTAATCCCCCAGAAGGTAACGCCGGTAACACCGTGGGCTTTTCCTTCTGTTTTTGCATAGTTAAGGTAAATATTGAAATATGATTTGTAGGTTGATTTCTGTTCTCTTGCAGTTGGTGCGTTAAAAGTCTGGTAAGAGCTGTCTTTGGCAGATCCAGTAACATCAAGTTCTGTGACCTGTACATCAAGGCCTTTATCAATGAAGGACTTGATTGCTCTTTCATAGTCAGATACAGACGGGTATCCAGGCTGGTTATGGCTCTGCATGCCTGCAATATCAATGCGGGTAGGGAGTGCTGCATCTTTTTCATGAGCCTGAATTTCATCGATTATTTTAAGGTAACCATAGTATTTGTTTCCTGAGGCTTCGTTGTAGTCGTTGTAAGCCAGAAGAACGTCAGCTGGGGCGTATTTGTTTGCAAAGCGGAAGGCATTGATGATGAATTCGTAGTTTTCTTTGCCGTAAACCTTGGCCCAGTTTGAGTTGTCAGGGGAACGGAGATAGGCTCCGCTTGAAGCACCGTCAGAAAGGGCTTCGTTTACAACGTCCCAGGTATAAATAAGGTGTTCGCCTTCAGGCATGTTCTCTGCTTCCCATGCAGCTACATGTTCCAGAACGGTTTTGATGTACCATTCCTGGCGGGCGGTCATGGTGTCTTTGTCAACAAAACTGCTGCTTTCGTTGTAGTTTTCGCAGAAGAAAGCTTTCGGAGTCTGTGAATACCATACCAGAACGTGACCGCGCATCTTGATTCCCAGTTCCTTGCATTTTGCCATAAGCTGGTCTGCTCTGGTAAAACCGCTGAGGGTAGCAGGGACATCGATTGTAAGTCCGTTTGATGCTGTAAATTTTGCTTTTTTACCGGTTGTTGAGTTCAAAGACCAGTTGAAAAGGAAATCAGGTTTGAATTCATTTCCCATGGTGGTTGAAGTGGCGTGATATGCGAGCCCCTTCTGTTTTTCAGAATCTCTCATAAGTTCACTTTCTGTAACAGCAAGCCCGATATGTTCAATGCCTGTGTTTTTGAAGGCTTCTTTAAGGGAAATTGCGTTTAGCCAGTAATCTTCTTCTTTGAGACCTACCGGAACGCGGTCCATATAGTCGATTTTAAGACTGAAGTTTTTGATATGGATTGTGAAGTTTGCATTGTTGAAAGTTTTACTTGCCGGTTCATTGTAGTTTGAAAGATAAAAAATGGCATTGCTTGCCAGGTTTACTTTTTCGCTGCCTGTTACAGTTTTGTATTCAGTTTCATTTGTCTTGAAATCACAGGTTGCGATTTTAGGATAGGCTCCGCCGTTGTTTACCTGCCACATAAGGTAACCTTCATCAACTGCGTTTTCTATGAGCATGTCGCATGAAAAAGTGAATGTGACTTCCTGCCCGTAAAGTTTTTCGTCAAGGCTTTGGGTCCAGAAGAACCAGTCACCACCATTACCATTTATGACAAAATCATCCTGAGTGATGGTCATTGAGGCCGGAACGTCCTCGTAGGAGAATTCATCTTCGTCTGGCTGGCCCGGACATGCTGTGAAGAGCATTGCCGCAAGCAGCAGGATGAAAAGTGTGAGAAATTTTTTCATTTGTTTTCCTTCTTTGTTTTTATTGTTTTCTACCATATATAATGAAGTATAAAAACGTTTTTTATAATCAGAGATTTTTTGTATAAGGGTGAAAGAGTGCTGCCTGCTTCGCTTCCGCTGGTGTAGCTTCTGCATTGTTCCGCTGCCGTACGGGGCTCCCATATTCTCACAACTTGTTTTTTCTATTATAATGCTTTGCAATATCTTAATACTTTTGGGGGTACTTACTATGGCAGAAAACGAAGTACGCGTACGTTACGCTCCGTCACCAACCGGTATGCAGCATATTGGTGGTGTTAGAACAGCACTTTTTAATTATCTTTATGCTCGTTCACAAGGCGGAAAATTTATCCTGCGTCTGGAAGATACAGACCGCACACGTTATGACGAAAAATATGTTCAGAACCTTTACGATACAATGAGCTGGCTCGGAATCGACTGGGATGAAGGCGGTTCAAAAGGCGGTGAATATGGTCCTTATGTTCAGTCTGAACGTTTTGAACTTTACAAGAAATATGCTTACGAACTGGTAGAAAAGGGAGAAGCTTACTTTTGTTTCTGTGATGCTGAACGCCTGGACCGTATCCGCAAAATCCAGACAGAAAACAAGATGGCTCCTGGATACGACCGCAACTGTCGTCACCTTACAGAAGAAGAAGTAAAGGCAAACCTGGATGCAGGTAAACCATACGTAATCCGTCTCAAGGTTCCAATGGAAGGGGAAACAAAATTTGCTGACCACCTTCTGGGCGACATTGTATGGAAGAACGAAGATATTTCTCCGGATCCTGTTCTGCTTAAATCAGACGGATTCCCTACATATCACCTGGCAAACATCGTTGATGACCACTTCATGAAAGTAAGCCACGTTATGCGTGCCCAGGAATGGATTCCTTCAACACCTCTCCACGTGCAGATGTACCGCTCATTCGGATGGGAACATCCTGAATTCTGTCACCTGCCAATGGTAAACGGTTCAGACGGAAAAAAACTTTCAAAACGTCACGGTTCAACATCTTTGAATGAATTCCGTGCCCGCGGTTACCTGCCACAGGCAATCGTAAACTACGTAGCACTTCTGGGATGTTCATACATTGACGGACAGGATATGTATACTCTGGACGAACTGGCACAGAACTTCAAACTGGAACACCTGAATAAGGCTCCTGCTGTTTTTGACTATAAAAAGCTTGAATGGTACAACGGAAACTATATCCGCCAGCTGTCTGCTGAAGAACTGTATAAATGGACTCTTCCATTCATTACAGGAACAGGGGATGCCACACTGGAAATCAACCCTGAAAATCCTCAGCCAAAACCAAAGGTAGGACCGGAATTCTCTGGTGTTGCTATTGGCGAAGACGGTGAACCATACTGTGTAGACGAAAGCATGGGACTTTCTAAGGCTGATGTTAAACAGCGCCTTATGGACCTGATGCCTCTGATCCAGGAACGCCTTAAGTTCCTGTGTGATGCTGCAGAAATGGTACGCTTCATGTTCGTTCCACTTACAGTTCCACCTGTAGAAGAAATTGTTCCAAAACGCATTGATGCTGCAAAAACTAAGGAAGTTCTGGAAAGTGCAAAGGAATTCGTAAAAATGATTCCTACAAGTGACCACGAAACAGCCGAAAACTTTGCAAAAGCTGAAAGTGAAAGACTTGGAATCAAACTCGGTGACTACATGATGCCAGTACGCATGGCAGTAACAGGAAGCCGCGTTTCTCCACCACTTATCGGTTCAATTATGGCTCTTGGTGTTGAAGAAAGCCTTAAGAGAATTGATATGACTCTGGCTACACTGTAATTAATACTTTATGGAAGAAAGCTGGTCTGTATGGGCCAGCTTTTTTGTTTGAGCTATAGACATTGAAGCTCATTTCTGTTAGTATTTTCGATACGTGTATCGTGTCTTTGACGGACAAGCGTTTAATCCCCGTTTTACGCCGGTTGCGTCGCACTTTCACCAGTCGGAAGAAGTATAAAAGATTATTGTTTTCCTGAATCTCTTCTTTTTGATGTGTTAAATTTTTTTAATTAAAACTTAATAGAGGTATTTTCATGTACGCAACTATTGAATTCAAAAGCAAGCAGTACAAAGCAGAAAAAGGTGCTGTTCTTACAGTAGACAAGCTTGATGCTGAAGTTGGATCAACAATCGACATTGATACAGTTCTTCTGGTTAGCGATGGCGACAAAGTAACAGTTGGAACACCATATGTTTCAGGTGCCAAAGTAACAGTAAAAGTAGGCGAAACTTTCAAAGACAAAAAAGTTCTCGTTCTCAAATACAAAGCAAAGAAAGACTATCACCGTGTTATCGGTCACAGACAGCAGTATACAACAGTAACTGTTGAAGATATCAAATTCTAAGGAGCTAGATCATGGGAAGAACAAGAGGCGGTAGCGGTGCTAAAAACGGACGCGATTCTAATCCAAAGAATCTGGGCGTAAAAAAATATGCTGGAGAATTTGTAACAGCTGGTTCAATTATCGTTAAACAGCGCGGTACAAAATTCTATCCTGGAAGCAACGTAATGAAAGCTGGTGATGACAGCCTGTTTGCTACAGCAGACGGAAACGTTGTTTACTCAGAAAGAAACAACCACAAAATCATTTCTGTAACTCCAGTTGCAGAATAAGTTGTAAATACAGCAGTTTGATGAAGCCCGGTACAAAATGCCGGGCTTTTATTTTTATTCGGGAACATGGGGCAAGGAGCTTTGCGACGGGGGTCCCCATGGGAGATTTGTTTTGTACATGTGAGCTTTAGAATAAAATATTTAAGAAAAGTGTTTTAATATCTGTGATAAACAACGTGAGTTATGAAAATTGAGTACATGGGGCAAGGAGCTTTGCGACGGGGGTCCCCATGGGAGGCTCAATTTTCATAAACGTAAGTTGTTTGCCAGGTGAAATAAAACTGTTTTCTTAAACATTTTAATATAAGGAGTGAACCTTATGGCTTTTGGTTTTGCAGACGAAGCACTTATTGAAGTGAGAAGCGGAAAAGGCGGCAACGGATGTATTTCTTTCCGCCGCGAAAAATATATTCCTCATGGTGGCCCAAACGGCGGTGACGGCGGACGGGGAGGTAACGTTTATTTTGTTATTAAAAAGAATATGCGTACTCTTTCAAAGCTTCGTCACAAGCAGTGCTTCAAAGCAAAGAACGGCGGCGACGGACAGGGATGGAACCGTTACGGAAGAGATGGTGAAGATGTTATTGTTCCTCTTCCACCTGGAAGTACAATCTGGGATGCTGAAACAGGCGACCTGATTCATGACTTTACAAATGAAAAAGAAAACGAGCCAATCCTTTTTCTGGAAGGCGGAAAAGGTGGCTGGGGTAACGTTCACTTTAAAACTTCAACCAATCAGGCTCCTCGTTATGCACACCCTGGAACAGAAGGTGAAACAAGAAAACTCCGCGTAGAACTTTCAATCATGGCTGATGCAGGTCTTGTTGGTTTCCCAAGTGCAGGTAAATCATCTCTGCTGGCAGCCTTTACAAATGCCAGACCAAAAGTTGCTCCATATCCTTTTACAACAAAAATCCCAAACCTGGGTGTTCTGCGTGTTGATGATGAAAGCGATGTAATCATTGCAGATATTCCTGGAATCATAGAAGGGGCTTCTGAAGGTCTTGGACTTGGTGATCAGTTTCTTAAACATATTACTCGTACAAGCTGTCTGATTTTCATGATTGATGCTTCGGATACATTCGAAGGTACAAACTGTTTTACTGCATACGAAACTCTGAAAAAAGAACTTGCAAATTATTCTGAAGAACTTCTTGATAAACCTCGCATTGTTTTCTGCAACAAGATTGACGTTGAAGGTGCCTATCAGAATGCGGTAGATATCATTAAGGAAATCCAGAAATCAGAACCTGACACAATCTGTGTTCCAATTTCTGTTCTCAATAACCGCGGAATGAAAGAAGCCCGTGAAGCCATTCTGAAAATGGTAAACCGTAACGAAGAAAAGCTTTCAGTTGCCCAGCAGACTGAGGTTGCATTCGGAAGTTCATTTATGTCTGATGTTTCTGTTGATGATATGATAGAAGACGAAACTCAGTATCCTGGAATGGAAAATAATTCGTAAGGTTCAGACAGTATCTGGGGAAAGGGCTGTGAAGATTGCAGTTTTAGGCGGGACATTTAATCCTCTGCATAACGGACATGTAATGGTTGCCCGGAATGTTTGTGAAAAACTGGGATATGACAGGGTTTTGTTTGTTCCGGCTTTCCTGCCTCCCCATAAAACAGCAGGTTCAAAAGAAACTGCTGAGGACCGCCTTGAAATGGTCCGGGCTTTCTGCGAATCTGAGGGAAGCGGCAGATTCGTCTGTGAGCCTTGTGAAATGGACAGGGGCGGCGTTTCTTATACCGTCGATACCCTTGAATTTCTGACCGAAAAATACAAAGAACAGCTGACAGGAAAACCTGCTTTTATTCTGGGTGAAGAAAGTGCCGCCGAATTTGAAAAGTGGAAAAGTACAGACAGAATAATCGAACTGGCTGATCTGATAGTGGCCTGCAGAAAACCGGGAAACAGTCCCGGGACAGCGTCTGTAAATATTCCGACAGGTAATTTTAAAGGGGATTTTTCTGTAGGATTTGATGATGAACATTTTGCTTATCCTTTTATAAGTCTTCAGAATCCGGAAATGAGAGTTTCCTCATCGGAAATACGGGAAGAAATTGTTTCGGGAAACAGCGAATGGAAGAAAAAAGTTCCGGAATCGGTGGCAAAGTATATCGAAGAACACGGGCTTTATGGTGTAAAATAGGTTCTGGAATTTCTGGGAAAATCAATAAAAAGGAGGGAGTGATGAATTACGACAAACTGATTGAAGAAATAAAAGTTTATTGTGAAGCACATTTAAGTGAGAAACGTTTTTCTCATTCTCTTCGTGTTGCGGAAATGTGTTCGGAAATCTGTGAACTTTCCGGTTATGATACAAAGAAAGCTTACCTGTGTGGAATCGCTCATGATATCTGCAAAGAACTTGATCATGATGAAATGAAAAAAATGGTCGAAGAATCTGAATATAAAATAACTCCCAGCGAGCTTCAGAAGATTTCCCTTATGCATGGAAAGGCAGGGGCTGCTTTTTTGAAAAAACATTTTGGTGTAGAAGATTCTGAAATATTGTATGCTATTGCATATCACGTATGCGGACGTTCTGATTTCGGAGTACTTGGGAAAGCTCTTTATATTGCCGATAAAAATGAAAGAGGCAGACCTCATGTAAAGAAGGATCCTGATTTTGTGAAGAAGCTTTATTCAAAATCAGTTGATGATATGTTCTATTACACATTAAAGACTTCTTATGAATATCAGGTAAATAAACCGGGATTTATTATCATGGATGATACCATGGAAGTAATAAGAGCCCTGGGAATTGCGGAATAATTAGGGAATAGAAATGAAAAAAATCAGAGATGAACAGAAAGGTATTATCTTCCTTGTAATCATGTTTTCCATTTTGATTGCAGCAGCAGTATTCTTTGCACTGTCACTCAGGACAGACAGTGTTGCTGACAGCCTTGATGAAGACCAGGTTATCCGTCAGCTTTATGTTTTTGAGGAAGAAGATGGCGGTGTTCTTTTTTCTTCTGTTCTGGTTTATTACCCTGTTACTCAGAAAGCAGCCCTGGTAAACGTTCCTTCAAATACTGGTGCAATTTATTCTTCTCTGGGACGAGTTGATGCACTGGAAGAAGTTTTCCGTGAAAAAGGGATCGGAGCCTACAGAAATGAAGTAGCTTCTCTTCTTGATATGAAGATTCCTTTCTATACAGTAATGAAAGTAAATGACCTGAAGCTTCTGACGGATATGCTGGGAGGCTTAAGGGTTTTTATTTCTTCTCCTGTTGATTATGAAGAAGACGGAAAAAGATATCTGCTTCCAAGCGGGGCAGTAAATCTTGATGGTGATAAAATTATTATGTATCTTTCTTATAAACTTCCTGAAGAAGATACAGATTCGGAACAGGAAAGATATCAGAATGTAATGGCAGCAATTCTTACGGCTTTCCATGAAAAAAATTACCTTGTTCTGAATCAGAAGAACTTTTTCAAGATTACTTCCTGTATGGAAACGGATCTTGAATCTGATGACTTTTTTACTTTGTTTAAAATGATTTGCAATATTGATTCGGAATCAATTCGCAATCTGACAATAACCGGAGTTAATCGCGTGAATGATGATAAAATCCTGCTCTATCCGCGTGACAACGGTGAATTTATTAAAACCGCAGTTAAGCAGACAACAAACATGCTGATTTCTACCGGTGGAACTCAAACAAGCCGAATCTATGTTCTTGAAATCCAGAATGGAACTACAGAACAGGGACTCGCAGGTCGTACAGCTGAACTTTTCAGAAATGCCAGCTATGACGTATTGAGTCCGGTAAATGCATCGGGTTATTATGATAAGACTGTGATTATTGACCACATTGGTAATGAAGAAATTGCCAGAATGGTCGGAGAGTTTATACACTGTACGAACATACAGGAAGAAGAAATTAATTTGGAGGAAGAAGTAGAAAACATTGCGGCTAACGTTGACTTTACCGTTATCCTGGGTAAAGACTTTAATGGTCGTTATGTTATTTCATCTTCGAAATAAAAATGGGAAAAACAATTGAAGAAAAAGCACTTGAAATCGGACAGCTTCTGGAAGATGGAAAGGGAACTGATGTAAGAGTTCTGGATGTTTCTGAACTGAACAGCTGGACTGATTTTTTTGTTATCTGTACTGTAACAAGTTCTGCAATGCAGCAGGGACTTGCAAAACAGGTTAAGGATTACGTAAAAGCAAATGACATGGAAATCCATGTTACTAATCGTAAGGCTCCTGATGGAGATGACTGGAATCTGATAGATATCGGACCGGTTGTTGTTCACCTTATGTCTGCAGCTGCACGTGAGTTCTACGATCTGGAAAAACTCTGGCATGCCGGAAAAGTGTTACGCTAAAATGTGAATAAGGGTAATTTCGACTTACTCAACCATTCTTATTCACTAAAAAAAGAAAGCCACAGAAGAAAAACTTCTGTGGCTTTTTGTTTCATCAAATGGTCTCTGAACTTGTCGAAGGATCCATTTGATTTGTAAATCAAACAGAATTACTAGCTGTTAAGAACGTCTTTAATTGCAGCCAGAAGTTCAGAATATTCTGTGAAGGCTTTGTACTGCGGGAAATCAGCCTTGATTTTGTCTGTAGTACGGAAAAGGAAACCTGCCTTTGAAGCCTGAATCATTCCAAGATCATTGAAGCTGTCGCCTGAAGCAATTGTTTCGTATCCCATAGACTGAAGTGCTTTTACAGTTGTGAGCTTTGATTTTTCGCAGCGCATTTTATAACCTGTAATTTCTCCGTTTGGAGCAACTTCCAGAGTGTTACAGAAAATAGTCGGCATACCCAGTTTTTTCATAAGAGGGCCGGCAAACTGTTCGAAGGTATCTGAAAGAATGATTGTCTGACAGTTGTCGCGAAGTTCATCCAGAAATTCTTTTGCTCCTTCCATTGGGTCAATTTTAGAAATAACATCCTGAATTTCTTTAAGTCCCAGATTATGCTGTTTCAGAATATCGATACGATACTTCATGAGTTTGTCATAATCAGGTTCATCACGAGTTGTTCTTTTGAGTTCCGGGATACCTGTTGCTTCAGCAAATGCAATCCAGATTTCAGGAACCAGAACGCCTTCCATATCAAGACATGTAATATACATTTTTTTCTCCAGAAAAGTAATTTTCTAGAATTATAATTAGAAATAAGGTTTTTATCCATATTGGAGAATAAGGTTTTCATTTACCTTTTTACAAAACCTTTTTCTTCTTATATAATATATGGATAATAAAAAAGACTAAGGGGAAGGTCTTTATGGCGACAAGTGCAAATCTAAGTCAGATTATTCGTTTTTATGCTGAAAAGCAGAATTCACCGTTTATTGATTTCAATGAGTTTTGTGCCTATTTGAAAAAATATGCTGAACATCATGTTGAAGAACAGGCAGAACTGGTGAAATATCTGGGAGATCCTTCAAATACCGTTCTTGCTGAACTGGAGGGGTTGCAGGCAAAACATATTGCTGCTATTTCAACTTATGAAAAAAAGAAAATCATCATAGCTATTTCTTATTTTTCTGTTCAGTTTGCAAAAAGGTTCAAAGAAATTCTGGACAATGAATCTGTTCCGTATCCAATCGTAACTGATCTGCCTAAAAAATTTCCGGTTGATTTGCTGGAAGCAAAGGATGCTTCTGATTATATAAAAGGAATTCTTGAATCGCAGGATTTGAAAAGCCAGTGTCTTATGGTGGTTCATTTTGGGCATGAAGTTTCATCAATGCTTCTGCCGGCATGTATCCCTGTAAAGCTTCTGATGGAAACTGCCAAAAAGAAGGTGAGACGAATTCTTGCAAAGGATGAATTCCATGATTACTATCTGAAAAAACTTAGTGGCTCAAATCCCGGAAAAGAATTAATAGTTCAGCACTTCTTTCAGAACTTTGTAGAGAATAAATACCAGAGTGATAATATTGAAGATACACTTTCCAGTGATGATTACTATTACTGGAGTCAGCTCTGTTATTTCATCAGACAGGATTTTGATAAGATTCAGGATAAAACTGTTGAAGACATGAATATTCTTCAGGCTATTGAAATTACAGAAATCAATAATGTTTACCTGAAGCAGAAAATGCAGACTGCCCAGCGCAAGCAGGAAGCCCTGAAACAGCTGGATTTCAGTTTCCAGAAGCCTCCGTATCTTTACACAATCGACCAGATGCTGAAACTTAAAGACAGTAACGGAAAACTTCTTTATGGTCAGTTTGATGAAGAAGATTTCAAGAAGTATCTGATGGCTGCTACAGGGGAAGCAAAGGAAGGGGAACTTCCAAGACTTCTGGTTTTTAAAGTTGAAAGCGGAACCAAATATTACATTGTTAAGAATAAAGTAATTCCATTGACTGTACGTCTTGCAAATGAAGCACACAATGTAATTGAACAGACTTTTGAAAACAGATGGTATCAGAAGCTTATGGATTATGAGGCAACTGGCGAAATGAAAAATGCAAAGGAGTTTGAAGAATCTCTTGCAGAAGAAATCCGACAGCAGGCTCCTGTTTTGTGGGCTCTTTTGAATGCAAACTTTATGCCGCTTTTGTCTCATGAAAAAAATGCTGATGAAGAACTTGATGGCGGAAGAATTTTCCATGATCATGAGCTGCTTCCTTACAGTCAGATTCTTATGATCAGGCAGAATGATATTCTGGCACAGGCAAAAATGAGACTGCCTTTCTGGTATACAATTCCTGTTATTTCCTGGATTTGTGCTATTTTTGCCGGAAAGAAGAAAACGAAGAAGGAAGCAAAAAATGAAAGCCGTTCTACAGCAAAAGATTTAGCCGAAGCAGGATTTGATGAAGACGGACTTCCTGAATTCGATGAAGGTAATAAAAAGCAGGCAGGAAAGAAAGCAAAGAAGGATGCTCTTGCAGACAGGGCTGAAGATCTGGTAAAAGATTTTATTACTGAAGGTTCAACCCTGGACCGTGAGCTTGATTTCCTTTGCAAGCAATGGAATAAAATGATTACCAAGCAGGCAAGTATTACTCTTACAGAAGATGTTAATTCCCTGATTCGCGATTATATGCGGAAAGTAATTCATACCCTCACTGCTTCAACCTTTACTGTTGAACGGGTAAAAGGACTTGCAAAAGCTCTGGTAAAAACTCCGAACATGCAGAAGATTAAGGAAGAAGAAGCCCTTACGCAATATGTTGAGCTCTATATTCTGAAACTTGTTTCAAACAGATAAAAAGAAAGCGGGATGAAAATCCCGCTTTTTTGTTAATAACCGGGGGTTGCGTTTGCTGAACTTGTAGACGCATCAAAACTGCCGGTTGTTTTTTTATACCCGGAATAAGGTTCTGATGTTTTTGTCTACTGTGTCAGAAAGTTCTTCTACAGAAATACCACGATGTTCGGCAATAAAGCGGTATGTGTTATCTACGAGAACCGGAGAATTGGTCTGTCCGCGGAAGGGAACCGGTGCCAGATAAGGAGCGTCTGTTTCGCAAAGGATTTTTTCAGGAGGAACGAGATTCAGCAGCTCATGCATTTCTTCAAGTTTTGCTTTTTTTGTGTAGGTTACACTGCCTGAAAAACTGATGTACCAGCCAAGGTTCAGAAACTCTTCGGCTTCTTTTATGCCATAGCTGTAACAGTGAATAATGCCTTTGTTCCAGCCAATATTTTTTATGCATTCCAGGGTATCTTCAAAACCATCACGACTGTGAACAATGAACGGAAGATCCATCTCTTTGGAAAGTTCCAGCTGCATTTCAAAAAGTTCTTTTTCACCCTTGAAAATTTCCTGGTCATATTCATCTTCGCAGTGACCATCAACACCAGCAGGGTTCCAGTGATGATCGATACCGCCTTCACCGATAGCAACAATTCTTTTTCCCACTGCAATATTCTGGCGGAGAATATTCATCTGGTTATACCGGTCTTTGATTGCTTCAATATCAGGCCAGATTCCTGCGCTGTAATACATAAAGTCTTTTGCTTTTTGTGATAGAACAGGGTCGGGGATTTCAGAAACGGCTTTTTCAACAAGGGCCTGTCGTTCAGAAAAATCATCGCACCGGGTGCCGATGTCCATTCCAAAAAAACAGTTTTTTGCTGCCATATGAGTGAGAATGTCAGAACCGTTCAGACCGCGGTCTGTAACAAGATGATGAAAATGAAAATGAGTGTCGCTGAACATGGAAAGAATTGTAATAAAAAGGGCGGTAGTATTCTACTACCGCCCGGAGGTTTTAATTTACTGGCAAAGTGAATTATTTTTCATCAAAATAAGAATTGAATTCTTCGTCAGAATGTCCTGAGGTATTCTGTGCTGAATCTGAAGTCTTATGGCTTTCAGTTTCATTTTCATTTACGTTTGCACGTTTCAGGTTGTCGATATCATCCTCATCATAGGAATCAGTGTTTTCAGGCATAATCAGCGCTGCAATAATGTAAATTACAATTCCTGTTCCAACAGAGAAAAGTGAAAGGATAACAACTGCCAGACGAACTATGCTTGGATCGATTCCGAAGTAGTCAGCAATTCCTCCGCATACTCCGCAGATTTTTCTGTTATTTGATTTCTTAAGTGTTTTCATTTTTACTCTCCCTTTATTTTGTCTTACAAAGTACAGAACCCATTCCTACATTAACAGAAATGTGATTTTCTTTTTTGTTTCCAGGAGTTACATTCTGAACTCCGGAATATTTTTTGTCATTGAAGCGAAAGTCTCCCAGTCCAACTTTGCAGTCGAAAGAAAAACTATCTTCCTTGTCATCCAGTTTCAGATTAACAGCACCCATACCGCAATCTACATTTGTTCTTCCTTTAAGGCTTCCTGAAAGTTCCATATTTCCCATGCCGCATTTGATGTCGCTTTTTTCACTTGCAATACCGCTGAGAATCAGATTGCCGGCTCCTACAGAAATGCTGGCCTTTTTACAGTTCATGGAAAGGGTTTTTGTTTTCAGAAGTCCTGCGCCAAGTCTGATTTTTGCTTCATCAAGGTTTGCATTTGCTGGTACAGTAATCAGGATGCGTGGAATGATACGGCTTTTATGTTCATGGCTGAAAAAGTCCAGAACTCCCATTTTTTTAATGCTGTTTACAACCAGTGTCTTGTTTGAAATAAAGCAGGTGAAATTTTCTTTTCTGATACCTCTGGTTTCTACCATCCATTTGTTGCCCGGAATGAAAACTGCGTGGCAGGCTCCTAAATCCATGGAAACGGATGTTATTTCATCCTGTGAAAAATCAAAGCAAAGGGAATCGAAAGGAATTTCTGTTTTTTCTGAAGAATCTTCTTCATTTTCAGATGCTGTAAGGGCATTTGAAAACTTTTCCATAATTGTTTTTGCTGTTTCTTCAGGACTTCCCAGTTCTTTGATTACTTTTTCGTCATCATCAGCATCCTCGAAGTAGTCTGAATAATACTGAAGTGCTTCAGATTTTTCTTCATCAGTAAGTGATGTAAGTCTTCCTTTAAGTTCATTCAAATATTCTTCTCTTGTCATACTCATTCTCCTACAAGAATATTATTCAATTTATTTCTGTATTCTAACCAGTCCTGCTGATACACGGCCAGAAACTGATAGCCTTTTGCGGTAACTTTGTAATACCGCCTGTTTCTTCCCTGAAATTCCTGATCAAAGGTTTCCAGACATTCTTCTTTCTGCAAACGTCGAAGGACCGGGTATAGGGTGCTTTCAGAAACATCCATAACTGAACGGACATCCTGTGTTATCTTGTAACCGTAGGATGAACCTCCATCCTTAGCAACAATAGCCAGAACAACTGCATCAAGAAGGGAAGAGCTTATTGGAAATGCCATAGCGCCTCCTGCAATATTGCTTATGATTTAATATTATATATTATATAATATTGTGTCAAGAAAAATGCTATTTTTTGTGTAATATTATTCGAAAATTAAAGGTTTTCTTTAATTTTTTTCGGATTTCCTTTAATATTTCCCTATGACTCTTCTAACAGTAAACAATTTACGTAAAATCGGCCGTGAAAAAGATCTTTTCAGTGGTGTTACTTTTGGTCTTCAGGAAGGCGAAAAAGCAGCCCTTATTGGCCGCAACGGAACAGGAAAATCAACCCTCTTGAATACAATTGCGGGCGTGCTGCCTCCAGATGACGGAGCAGTAGTTTTTAACCGTGAGTGCGGGGTTTCTTTTCTGCCTCAAAATCCTGTTTATGAAAAAGAAGATTCAATCCGGGATCATATTTTTAAAAGTAAAAGTGAAAAATTAAAGATTATCCGTGAATATGAACAGGTTTGTGAAGAAATGGCTGTACGCCCGAACCTGGCAAAACGCTATGAAGAACTGAATAAACTGATGGAAGACAAAAATCTCTGGATTTATGAAAGCCAGATTTCTTCCATTCTTTCAAAACTTGGAATTCATGACCTGGAACGCAAAATGGGAGAGCTTTCGGGCGGTATGATAAAGAAAGTTGCTCTTGCCCAGGTTCTTGTAGAAGACGCAAAACTTCTGCTTCTGGACGAACCGACAAACCACCTGGATATTACAACCATTACCTGGCTTCAGAAATATCTTCACGATACTGAAAAATCGGTATTGATGGTAACTCATGACCGTTACTTTCTGGACGCAGTATGTAACAATATTTATGAGCTGGCAAGAAACAAGCTGACACTTTATCACGGAAATTATTCTGAATATCTTGATAAGAAAGAGAAGGAAGCAGAAATTGAAGCCAACACTGAACGCAGAATTGAAAGTGTTCTTCGTTTTGAACGGGAATGGCTTTTGCGCGGTCCCTGCGCCCGCGGAACAAAAATTAAAGCCAGAATTCAGCGTGATGAACAGCTTATCAACCGTGAAAAATTTCAGGCAGATAAAGGTTTTACTTTTGAAGTAAAAGGCCGTCGCCTTGGTGGAAAAGTACTGGAACTGCATGGAGTGGGAAAATCATTTGAGAAAGGTTTTTCTGATCCTGAAGGGAAGAGGGAATGTGTACTGAAAGATTTCAGTTATGTTTTTACAAAAGGGCAGAAAATCGGAATCTTTGGTGACAACGGAAGCGGAAAGTCTACTCTGCTGAATATTATTACGGGAAAGCTTCAGCCTGATACAGGAACGGTTGTTGTAGGAGAAAATACATTCTTTGGTTATTACAACCAGAATCCTGTATTCCCTGATACAGAAATGACAGTCCTGGAATATGTAAAGGAAGTGGCCCAGGCTGTTGAACTGAAAGACGGGACTATTGTCCGCCCGGAAAAATTCCTGGAAGAATTCGGCTTTGAAGGCCGCATTCAGTATTGTGCAGTTTCCACTTTAAGCGGCGGTGAAAGAAAGCGCCTTTTCCTTGTACGGCTTCTTCTAACAAATCCAAACTTCCTTATTCTGGACGAACCGACCAACGACTTTGATATTTTTACAATGAATATTCTGGAACAGTTTTTGATGCAGTACCAGGGCTGTCTTCTTATTGTAAGTCATGACCGGTACTTCATGGATAAAGTTGCGGATTCTTTGTTTATTCTGGAAGATGATGGAAGTGTCAGCGGATTTGTCGGCAAGTGCAGTGAGTACGTGGAATACAGAGAAAATGAGCAATGTACAATTCATAATGCACAACCAGATGCTGGTAAAGGAAAGAATTCTGGTAATGGGGGACAGGCCTCTATGGCAGCTACAAATGCCAATGAGCCTGTAAAGAAAAAACTTTCTTATAAAGAACAGAAGGAATTTGAAGCGCTGGATGCAGAGATTCCTGAACTGGAAGCACGGAAGACAGAACTTGAAGACCTTATGGGAAGCGGAACTGCAGGTGGAGATGAAATCGTAAAGGCAACTGCTGAATATAATACTCTTACTGCAGAACTAGATGAAAAATATGAACGCTGGACAGAACTGGCAGAACGAATGTAATTACAGAACCCGCCACGGGTTTTCGCTTCCGTCACGCCAGGCTTTTATGCTTTTAAGAGAATTTCCTACCATGTCACGGATGGCATTGTCTGTGTAGAAAGCCATGTGCGGTGTAACGATTACATTAGGCATAGAACGCAGAATCATGAGGGCATCGTTATCGAGCATGTCGCTTTTTAAGTCGTTGTAGTACATGCCGAATTCGTTTTCTACAACATCAAGACCACAGGCTGCAATCTTTCCTGATTTCAGTGCTTCAATTAAAGCTGTTGAATCGATGAGTCCGCCGCGGGCTGTATTGATGATTACAGAATTGTCCTTCATTTTTGCGATTGTATCTTTATTCAAAAGGTGGAAGTTTTCTTCTGTAAGGGGAGTGTGAAGAGTGATAATGTCGCTGTTTTTCAGGAGTGTTTCAAAATCCACATACTCTGCGTATTTCTTTACTTCATCATTCTGGTATTTGTCGTAAGCGTAAATCTTGCAGCCGAAACCTGTAAGGTTTTTGATTACAGTTTTTCCGATACGGCCGGTGCCGATAACACCTACAGAAAAATCTTTCAGTTCGCGTCCCTGAATGCCTTTCAATGAAAAATCATTTATTTCGGCACGCTGCATGATGCGCTTCATTTTGCGAAGGCTCATGAGCATAAGCATTACTGTGTAATCGGCAACGCCTTCAGGTCCGTAAACCGCGTTTCCCACCTGAATACCAAGCTCTTCACATTTTTTAAGGTCAATGTGGTCATAGCCGATAGTTCTGGTGGAAATGTAGCGCACACCGTTTCTGTAGAATTCTTCGACCATTTCACCGGGTATTTTTGTGGTGATAATGCTCAAAGCATCGCAGCCTTTTGACAGATCTGTGTTCTTTCCAAGTGCCGGAGCTTCCCGGCAGATTTCAAGTTCAATTCCAAGTTCTTCAGAATATTTCTTGAACCATTGATCTTCATCAAAGTCGCGGTAATTGTAAACAAGAACTTTCATGTGTGCGCCCCTAAGCAGAAATCTGCGTTAGAAATTATTCAACGATAGCAATAATGTCGTTCATCTTAAGAATGAGGTGATCTTCGCCGTCAATTTTAAGCTGTGTTCCTGAGTATTTGTCGTACATGATTCTGTCGCCGACTTTTACTGACATTTTTACGTCTGCAGTTCCTTCGCCAACAGCAATAACTTTTGCTGTCATTGTTTTTTCCTGAGCTGCATCTGGGATAATAAGTCCGCTTGCTGTTTTTGTTTCGGCTTTGTCATTTTTTACCAGAACTCTGTCTGCTAATGGTGTAATTTTCATGGTTTTTCTCCTATGTAATCCCGGATTTAAGGAAAATCCCGGAATCCAGGCAATTTAAGTATGATTTTGTGTAAAATTTAATAAAAAAGGGTGAAAAAGGCAATAAAAAAAGACAAAATGGCCCAAAAGTTCATTCTTTGGAATCAAACGGGTCAAAATGATACAGATTTTGAAAAACAAGGAAGAAAAGGGTCAGAAAATCCCGGAATTTGGGGTCCGGGGTGTCCCCGGAGAAGGGGGTGTGCCGAAAACAGAGGGCTTTGAGCAGGGCGAAAAAGCTCTGGTTGAGGCCAGGGGGAAGGCGTTCCCCCTAAAAAAGAAACCGGTGAGAGAATTTCGTATAAAGTGAGAATTTGGCATGAAACTTGCTATATATCTGGTGTAAACTTAATATAAAAGGCAGGTATTGCAATGAAAGACGAAAATGTTTTGGGAATGTATCTGAAGGAAATTAATAAGGTTCCACTTTTGTCTTACGAAGAAGAATGTGAACTGGCAAAGAAAGCTCAGGCTGGCGATAAAGCAGCACGTGATAAGCTTGCAAATGCAAATCTTCGTTTTGTTGTTAATGTGGCAAAGAAATACCAGAATCATGGCCTTGATTTAATTGACCTTATCAGCGAAGGAAATATCGGACTTCTTACAGCTATCGAAAAATATGATGTATCAAAAGGATATCATTTCATTTCTTATGCAGTATGGTGGATTCGCCAGAGCATTCTGAAAGCTGTTTGTGAAAAGAGCCGTGCAATCAGACTTCCAATGAACCGTGCAAACGAACTTGTTCAGATTGAACATGCACGCAAAGAACTGAAAGGAAATTTTGCTGAAGCTGAGGAAATCCGTGAAATCGGACTTATGCTGGATATGGATGAAAATCATGTTCGTGAAATGGTAAATATTGCCCGTGATATGATTTCTCTGGATGCTCCTGTTATGGGAAAAGACGGATCAGACTGTCAGGTTGGTGATTTTATTGAAGATTCTGCACACAAATCTCCTGAGATGGCTGCTGAAGAAATCAATATGGTTGAAGACCTGGATGAAGTTCTGGGAACTCTCCGCCCTAATGAAGAAAGAGTTATTCGTCTTCGCTACGGTATCGGCGGAATGAAACCAATGTCACTTCAGGAAGTTGGTAAGGAATGCAACCTTACAAAAGAACGCATCCGTCAGATTGAAAAGACTGCTATTGCCCGTATGCAGCATCCAACCCGTATGCGCCGACTTGAAGATTATGTAGCTGCTTAATAAGTAGCTGTTATAAAGGAAAGGGTTCCTTTGGGAGCCCTTTTTTTATTTTAAAATCTATTTTATAATATGGAACACTTTACCTAATGGAGTTGCAGATGCTTTCAGATATCGAAATCGCACAGAAAAACAAGATGACTTCAATTACTGAAGTTGCCGCAAAAATCGGGCTTTCAGAAAATGATCTGGACCTGTATGGTTCTTATAAAGCAAAAATTTCAATGAAGAAACTTCGGGAACTTCAGGCTAAAGCATCGGATCCTTCCAAAAGAGGGAAGCTGATTCTTGTTACAGCCATTACTCCAACTCCGGCAGGAGAAGGTAAATCGACTGTTTCAATCGGGCTGGCAGACGGACTTCAGAAAATCGGAAAGAAATCTGTTGTTGCTCTTCGTGAACCTTCACTGGGACCTTGTTTTGGTGTAAAAGGCGGAGCCTGTGGCGGCGGTTATGCACAGATTGTTCCAATGGAAGATATTAACCTGCATTTTACCGGCGACCTTCATGCAATCTCTATTGCAAACAATCTGATTGCGGCCCTTATCGATAATCACCTGCAGCAGGGAAATCCGCTGCATATTGATCCACGTACAATTACCTGGAAACGCTGTGTGGATTTGAATGACCGTGCTCTCCGTAACATTGTTATTGGTCTTGGCGGAAAGATTCAGGGAGTTCCTCGTGAAGACCACTTTACAATTGCCGTTGCTTCAGAAATTATGGCAATTGTATGTCTGTCGAAATCAATTTCGGAACTTAAAGAAAGACTGGATAGAATTGTTATTGCTCAGAATGACAGTAAAGAAAATGTCTGCTTTGGCGATTTACACTGTACAGGTGCTGTAGCAGCACTTCTTAAGGATGCTATTCGTCCGAACCTGGTACAGACTCTGGAAAAAACACCGGCCTTTGTTCACGGCGGACCTTTCGCAAATATTGCTCACGGCTGTAATTCTGTAAATGCAACTCTTTCGGCTCTTGCAACCGGTGACTATGTTGTTACAGAAGCAGGTTTTGCTGCTGACCTTGGTGCTGAAAAATTCATGGATATCAAATGCCGTTCTGCAGGAATTGCTCCTGATGCAGTTGTAATTGTTGCAACAATCCGTGCCCTTAAAATGCATGGAGGTGTTCCAAAGAATGAACTTTCTGATGAAAATCTTTTTGCACTGGAAAAGGGTTTTGAAAATCTTGCAACTCATATTGAAAACATCAAGAAGTTCGGCGTTCCTGCCGTTGTAGCAGTAAATAAATTTATTACTGATACTGATAAAGAAATTGCCAAACTTAAACAACTTTGTGAAGCTTACGGTGCAGAAGCAGTTCTTTCTGAAGGCTGGGAATTCGGCGGGGAAGGAACAAAAAATCTTGCACAGGCAGTTGTTGAAACCTGTGAAAAAGAAAATCATTTCCACTTTATGTACGAAGATCATATGAGTTTCAAGGAAAAGGTTGAAACTCTGGCAAAAGAAATTTATCGTGCAGGTTCTGTAGAATTCCAGGGATCAAGTCTGAAGAAGCTTAAGGAGTTTGAAGAAAAGGGGTACGGCAGTCTTCCAATCTGTATTGCAAAAACTCAGAGTTCAATCAGTCATGATCCAAAAGCTATCGGAGCTCCAAGAGATTTTGTATTCCCTGTTCGTGATGTTCAGCTTTATGCCGGAGCCGGTTTTGTAGTAATCCTTGCCGGTGATATAATGACAATGCCTGGACTTCCAAAAGTTCCTGCAGCTGAAAACATCGATGTAGATGACGATGGAGTTATCAGCGGATTGTTCTAATCTGCTGTAAAAATAATTCTGACCCCGTAGCTCACTTGGATAGAGCGGCCGCCTCCTAAGCGGCAGGTAGTGCGTTCGAATCGCATCTGGGTCATAACGAAAGAGGGGCACTTCGATGAAGTGCCCCTCTTTCGTTTGTGAGTTTTTCTTTGCTCGCAGGAGGCTCGCATTTTTTACTTCGTAAAAAAACAGAAAAACTCACCAGGGTTAATTGGGGCGTGTTCGGTCGCAAGAGGTTAGATTATTTCCGGCAGAGTCCAGACATCTTCGACGCCTGTTACCAGAATGCCGCCCATTCCAAGTTTCATGGGAAGGTCCAGGTCGATGTCAAAGCGGTCTCCTACTGAAAGACATTCTTCAGGTTTTGATTCTGTTTTTTCTGCTGCCAGAAGAAAAGGTTTTTCATGAGGTTTTGAAACAAAGCAGGTATCAAGTCCGATGATTTCAGGAAAAAAATCCGAAACTCCGATGGCGTCCAGGGTTTTTCTTGCCGGCAGAACCGGATTGTTTGTAACGCATATCAGATTGTATTTCTTTTTAAGTTCAGTTAACGCAGAAATCAGTTTTTCATCTTTTCCAAGAAAGTCTGCCGGTTCCAGAAGAGTCCGTCTCCATTCAATGCTTTCTTCTATAGGAATATCAAAATATGTAAGCAGGTTTCCAAGACTGATTTTCTGGCCGTTGTGTTCCAGAGACCATTTTCGGCGGAATTCTGACACCATATTTCTTGCCTCGTCGTGTGATATTCCGCGAAGTTCGGCAAAGTGGCGTACCTGACAGTCTACCTGTTCATGGGCATAGGCAGGACTTGTGTACAGGGTGGAGTCTATATCAAAAATAATGGTTTTAAGGTTTTCGGGTATTTTATAAATCTTCATCAGTTCTTTCTCTCGTTTGCGGCTTTCCAGTCACCTAAAAGTTCTGCGTCAGGAATTGAACTTACTTCCAGCTTGATGTCGAGGCGGCTTTCTTTAGCTTCCATCCACCGTTTGTTTTTGGCCTGACCTCCAGCAACAAACATATGCCCCGGGAAACTGGTTCCGGTTTTTGCAGCTATGTCTTTCAGAATTGAAAGTGCATTTTCTGAATTAATTAAAAGTTTTTCAAGAATCCTGCTGCCTTCAGAATCGGAATTGTCAAAACAGTAATCGATCAGTTGCGGGTAGGCCCAGCTGCGGCCGGTTTCCTTTTCAAGCTTGTTTTTGTAATTGAACAGTAGTCTTCCGCTTTCGGGAATCATTACGGCTGCATTCCAGAGTCCCGGAGTTACGCTAGGAAGCAGACGGATCCGTTCATCTTTATATGGAAGCGGAATGCATAAGTTGAATCCTTCGCTGGAACCTGCGCAGTCACAAAGAGCTCCTGTTTCTGTGCATCCGGTTCCAATCATGGCTGCAATAAAATCAGGGCCTGCTCCATAAACCGGGAGTCCTTCGAGTTTTGCAAGGTTCGGGAATTTTGAAATGTGGCTGTTTTTGTTTTCAGCAAAAATCACTTTTCCGTAACAGTCACCGATTTTTCCAAAGGCAGGAAGTTTTGCCGGCTCGATATTATTCAGTTCCAGAAGTTCCTTTGTCCAGTAGGCATTTTCGTAACGGCCTTCAGGCAGGATTGTAATCCGGGTTCCGGTAAGCTGCCAGATAAGGAATTCCGGTCCGGAAAAAATAGTACTGCTTGTTTCAAAGTCGTGAGGGTAAAGTCCCCGCAGCATAATTATTTTTGGGAGGAAAAGGGAATTGCAGGTATTCTGCATAGGGAATGCAGGATTCTGTTCCGCATTCCAGAGAACAGTACTTCCGTTTTCTGTAACAACTGTCGGACCGTTCCCGGAAATGCTGACTGCTTCTACTGAATCGATTGCATCACCTGTTTTTGCGATGCAGTCTGAAAGGGCCCTTATCCATTCAAGAGAAATAAACCTGTCATCAGGATTTGAAAAGGAACTTTGAGCAAAAGCAGTCTGTTTTCCTTCAGCGGAAATTACAGCGGCTTTCAGAGAAGTGGTTCCGATATCTATGCAGAGGGCAGTTTTCTTCATACGGAAAATATATCATATTTCTTGATTTTTGTTTTAAGCCCCGGATCTTCGACTTCATTTTCTCATTTTTGTCATTTTTAAAAAATTGTAGTATAATTCTTAGTGGAAAAAAATTATGACAGATGTAAATGAAGCTCTTTCGACAATCGAAAAGTATTCTGAAGAAATGCCTTCAGAGGTTGCAAAAAAAGTTCTTAAACTGACTGCAAAAGCTATTCTTGTTGATCATTATGAAAAATTTATTCCCGATGAAGTTATGGAAATCATTCAGGCTGAAAGCCAGTGCCCAAGTGAAACTTTCAGTGTTGAAGATAAATCAGATTATAACGTTACCAATCATCCAAAACGTTATCTGAATAAATCGGGGATTGAAGCAATTGATGTAATTGAACTTGTGGTGGAAAATATTTCCGGACCTGCAGGTTTCAATGTAGGAACAATGGTAAAATACCTTACACGTCTTGGCAAGAAAACTGAAGATGTTAAGGAAGAATGGAATAAGGTTCTGTGGTACGCAAAACGTGCACTTACAGTTAAATGATTTTTTGATTTAAGGAAGAAAAAATGACAGAAGATATTAAAATAATTGATGATGCAATCCGCCGTGTACCGGATTTCCCAAAGCCAGGAATTCTTTTTTATGATATTACAGGTATTCTGGTTCAGCCAAAAGCTTTCAAATTTGTTCTGGACAGAATGTTTGCTATTTATAAAGATTCTGATATCGATGCAATTGCAGCCGTAGAATCCCGCGGATTTATTTTTGCAAGT
Organism: Treponema sp. UBA1747; assembly: GCA_002315375.1. Lineage (GTDB taxonomy): Bacteria > Spirochaetota > Spirochaetia > Treponematales > Treponemataceae > Treponema_D. Next base: position 101,687 of record DCHR01000006.1, read on the forward strand.
TCCCTTGCAGAACACATGGGCGTTCCTCTTATTCTTATCCGTAAGAAAGGAAAATTGCCAGGGGATACTTTCAGTGCAAAATATGCTCTGGAATATGGTGAAGCTGAAATCGAAGTTCATAAGGCTGATGTAAAACGCGGAGCAAAAGTTCTGGTTATAGATGACCTTATTGCAACAGGCGGAACACTTCAGGCAACAAAGAAACTCATTGAAATGGGTGGCGGAACCGTAACTGATTTCTTTGGTGTTATCGGGCTGCCTGACCTTCACTACGAAGAGGTTCTTGCTCCTGCAAAGGTTACAACACTTATCAATTACGCCGGAGACTAAGTTTCCGGAAGCAAAAGGGTGACTTAAAGGTCACCTTTTTTTTGTTTAAATAACATTTTCTTTAGACAAATTCTGACATTTGATTGAATTCGGTGACTTTTTATGTCCTTTCTGATAAGATAAGGTATCCCACAAACAAAAGGGGAACTGGTTCAAAAAGAAGCAGTTTTCCCAGGAGTATTTATGCCTTACACAGATCCAACAAGTCTTGCGATTGTTGCGTGTCCTGGTGGCGAAGCTTTCGCCGATGAAGTCATAACGCACCTGAAACATATGTACAAACACCGCTTCACACTGAAGAACGATGTTTTGACTAAGCGTTATGAGCTTTCGAAAGAAGAGCTTGTGCAGAAGATCAATATGGAAAACGACATCCATACGTCTGATCTCTGTATAAGAGGTAGTACTGACAAATACAGACAGCCAAAAATCAAAGTTGATTCACGCTTTACGTATTTTGCCAACGGGGAGTTCAAAACTGAACTGCTCGAAACAATCCGTGGAAAAGATGTTTATATCTTCCAGGATGTAGAAAATCACGAAGAGATTCTGATGAACGAAGGAAAAAATAAATGTCGTTTTTCCGTTAACGATCATGTAATGTGTCTCCTCGTAACAATTGATGCTGTACGCATGGCAGGTGCCGCAAGTATTTCTCTGGTACTCCCGGCTTATCCTTATGCACGCCAGCACAAAAGAAAGGGACGCGAAGGACTCACTGCAAGTCTTCTTGGACACATCTACGAAATGCAGACAGTTCAGCGCATTATCACACTTGATCTTCACTCACGCGAAATTATCAATGCCTTCTCAACTCTGAACCTGGACAACCTTCATGCCAGCTACCAGATTATCCGCGAACTTTCAAAGATTGTTGATCTGACTGGTGAAACAGAAGATGTTGTTGTTGTATCACCTGATACAGGTGCTATTGACCGCAACAAGTTCTACGCTTCAGGACTTAAGCTGCCACTGGCAATGATTTACAAGGAACGTGATTATTCTATAGTTACACAGGATGCTCACTCTACAAACATCAAGAGTGTTAAGCTTCTGGGTGATGTAAAAGGAAAGGTTGCCTTCCTTGCCGACGATATGCTCGGTACAGGCGGTACACTTTTGAAAGCAATGGAATTTCTTAAGAATCAGGGTGCTACAAAAGTTATCTGTGCAATCTCTCTTCCATTCTTTACAGGAAACGCTGTTGAACAGTTTGATGAAGCCTACAAACAGGGCCTCTTCTACCGTATCATCGGTACAAACGCTGTTTACCACGAAGAACTCCTTACAAAGGAATGGTACATCAGTACAAATGTTTCAGGACTTTTTGCAAACGTAATTACACGTATTCATTACAACCAGTCACTGAGCGACCTTCTTGATAACCGCACAATCATTGAAAAAGTGCTGAAACCAAACAAGAAGGAAGAAAAGAAAGAAGCAAATGAATAATTCAGAACAGTTCTGATTGTTTGTTTTCTGATAAGAAAAGCCTGTACGTTTTGTACAGGCTTTTTGCTTTAAAATATAGAAGGCTGAATTCCAGAGCTACTCTGAAATCCAGCCTTCTTCGTTTTGTTCTGTTTTTCTGTAATTATGGAAAAATTATTCCATGTTAGCAGCCTGGATCATTACTTCGGTAAGTTCCGGTTCGAACCAGGTCTGTTCTGCTCTTTTGTAATATCCGAATTTTTCTGTAAATCCGTTCTTGTCTTTTTCGTAGGCCTGGTTGTCCCAGACAATTGATGTGATTCCAACTTTACGTCCCTGACGGATGAAAGCGTTGAACCACTGTTTGCGGTCTTCAGGATTTTCTTTGTTTACAGCACCATATTCTCCGACATAAACTGCAATTCCGTTCTTTACGAATTTTGCTTCCAGCTGCTTGAAAGTGTAGGCCAGATCACTTGCCATTTTTGGACTGTATTTTGAAGTTCCGTCACCCTGCATTGCAAAAGGGTAAGGGGAGTACATATGAACAGCAACACCGAGATTGTTTGCAGGGTCTGCAGGAAGAACAAAGTCTGATGAAAGTGGAGCTGATGTTGTACAGGCATAACCCGGCATTGTGATAAGACGTTTTGCGTTGTTTCCGCCTGATGCACGGATTGTGTTTACAATTTCCTGGTTGAAGGTGTTGATGATTCCCTGGGCTGCTTTCTGAACAGGATTACCTGTAGAGTAGTTCCATTCACTGTTTGTTCCGCAGAGACGAGGTTCGTTCAGGGTTTCAAAAACCAGATGTTCATCGTAACCGTTATTGAATGCAAGACAAATCTGTTTCCAGGTATTTGTAAGGAAGGAAAGTGATTCCTCCAGGTTTTCTTCTGTAGGATAGTATCCGTAGCGGTAAGGCATTTTTGTATTGCGGCTGAAGTTGTCATGGTGAATGTTCAGGATAACATACATGTCATCTTCAATTGCCCAGTCAACGATTTCTTTTACACGTGCCATCCAGCGTGGATCGATAGTGTAGTTTGAATCGATAATGTGGTTGTGCCAGGTTGCAGGAATGCGGATTGTTTTGAATCCGGAAGCTGCCAGTCCGTCAATCATTTCTTTTGTTGTTCTAGGCTGTCCCCAGCTTGTTTCAGAATTAAGTCCGCCGCCGGTTGCATCCAGTGTGTTTCCAAGATTCCATCCGGTTGTCATGTCGTAAACGATTTCTACTCCGGTTTTTGTTCCGTATTCTTTTGAACCTGTGTCTGTAACAGCGTTTGTTGCATCAAAAACGCGGACAATTTTTTCAGGTTCTGCAGGTTTTGCATTTTTTGCAGGTTCTTCTTTTTTTGCTCCTGATGCACATGAAATCAAGGCAAAAGAAAGCATGGCTGTAAGGGCCAGCGAAATAATCTTTTTCATCAAAAGACTCCTTAGTAGTGTTTATATGGGGTAAATCCCCTAGTATTTTATTACTTTAAATCACCTTCCATATATTGTCTATTACTATCGTCTTGTTTTTTATAAGAAAAATAGGATACATTAACAGTATGAAATCAAAAATTATTGTAGTTTCTTTCTTTCTTTCCGTTGTTCTGCTTGGTATTTTCTTCTTTTTCAAAAAGAAACCGGCTCCGGAAACAGAAACAGTAAAGCAGTCAAAACTGGTAACTCCGAAGTTTTCTGAAGAAGTAAAATCTGAAACAGGTTATACAGAAACAGGACTTGAAAAAGAAACTTTTACTTCTTTCATCCCGCTTTCAGGAACAGAAACCCTTATCAGCACATTGATTTTTGATTTTGACAATGATACTTATGAAGACCAGGTTATTGTAGTCCGGAAAGCCGATTCGCCTTATCTGTGGCTGGTAATCGGGCTTTATGATCCGGAAACAAAGGATTATAACCGCGTTGAAGATATTGAAACCAATATTTCAAAGACAGGTACTTTCACATATTCAAATCTTGATGTAATCGGAAACCATACACAGGCCCTTATTTATCAGGGAGTAAATGATTCCGGTGACTATGTGATGAATATTCTGATGTGTGAAGGCAACGGACTTGATGCTGAAATCCTTAATACAGGTTCCTTTACTTCTGATGGAACTGTTTTCATCCAGCAGACAGAACGTTCCGAAAGCTATGAACTGGCAATTTCGGGAGGCGAAAGTTTTTCTGTATGGGTTTACAGTTCGGACAAGAAAGAAGGACAGAAAGAAAAGAATTCTACAAATCAGATTCAGACTGAATACCGCTGGAACAGTTTTTCCAAAAAATATGAATTCAGCCGCAGTACAACAGTTACAGCCAGCCGTCTTGCAGCAAAAGAATTGTCCCGCATTCAGGATGGAACTGTAGAAACTTTTGCAGCCTTTATGGACGGACTCTGGTATAAGACTTCAAATGAGAACAATACAATCAGATATCTTGGTTTCAGTTACCCTGAAAAGGAAATTGTTTTTTTGAACGGGGATACAGAAGAAGTTTATAACTGGGAAGATTCAAAGCTCCGTCACAACGGTATTTACCTTACAACTACAAATTCGATTATTTCCAGTCTTCACCGTCGTTTCGATATTATGCTGGTAGGGGTGGATGAAATCCGCGTAACTGTCCGTGATGACGTAAAAATGGAAATTGCTGAAGGTTCCCTGTGGGACGGAAATTATAAGAAAACGTCTTCGGGCTACAATTTTTCATCCAGCGCAGAACAGCTGCGTGATTCAGTAGAAGCATTCAAGGGAAAGGTAGTTTCAAAGGTCTGGCAGACTTCTGACGGATTGAATTCGATTGCTTTTGATGGAAATATTTATACAGTAAAAACCGGAACTGAAGAAGAAAAGGGGATTTTCTCTTTGTTTCCGGTAGGCCAGAATAAGGTGCTTCAGCTTCGTCCTTTCTCCGGCTATACAGATTTTGGAAATGAATATACCCTGGATTTCGGAACTAAGGTCATAACAGAAACAACTGGTACCGGAAAGAAGGCAAAAACTGTTGAAAAAACTGTAACAGATGAAGATTTTCTGATTTTCAAGCCGGTTAAGGTTACTCCAAAAGAATGTTATGATACAGACGGAAAAACCTGGCAGTTTAGTGCTCAGACTGGGGCTCAGTAATTTCCCTATATTGAAAATTTTGAGCGTACATAATAAAATAATCTATTATGACAGCTAATGAATTACGCTCAAAATATATTGAGTTCTTTAAATCAAAAGGCCATGCAGAAATCTCGGGCCAGTCTTTAATTCCTGAAAACGATCCTTCAGTTCTTTTTACAACAGCGGGTATGCACCCTCTCGTTCCTTATCTTCTTGGTGAAAAACACCCTGCCGGTACACGTCTTACAGACTATCAGAAATGTGTACGCACAGGCGATATTGATGAAGTAGGGGATCCAAGTCACCTTACCTGTTTCGAAATGCTGGGAAACTGGTCACTTGGTGATTATTTCAAAAAAGATTCAATCGCATTCTCATATGAATTCCTTACAAGTCCACAGTGGCTTGCTCTGGATCCTAAAAAAATCTCTGTAACAGTTTTTGCCGGTGACGAAAACGCTCCTCGCGATGAAGAAGCTGCAGGTTACTGGAAAGAAGTTGGTATGCCGGAAGACAAAATCGCATACCTTCCTGCTTCAGATAACTGGTGGGCAGCAGGTCCTACAGGTCCTTGTGGTCCTGATACAGAAATTTTCTACTGGGTTGGTGAAGGTCTTCCACCACAGGGTTCAAACAAAGGAACAGACAGCGGTAACTGGATGGAAATCTGGAATAACGTTTTCATGCAGTTTGAACGTAAAGACGAAAAGACACTTATTCCGCTTCCAAAACAGAACGTAGATACAGGTATGGGTCTTGAAAGAACAAACTGTATTCTTCAGGGAAAAACTTCGGTTTACCTTACAGAAGTATTCCAGCCAATCATCAACAAAGTTGAAGCACTGGCAGGTTACACATACGGAACAGATGAAGCAAAAGACCGTTCGGTTCGCATTATTGCTGACCACTCACGTTCTTCTGTTTTCATTCTTGGTGACCAGAAAGGTGTTTCACCTTCTAACATCGGAGCAGGCTACGTTCTGCGTCGTCTGATCCGCCGTGCAGTCCGCGAAGGAATGAAACTTGGAATCGACAAAGACTTCCTGGCAGAAATTGCTTCAACTGTAATCGAAAATTTCAAATGTGCTTACCCTGAACTTGAACAGAATGCACAGAAAGTAAAATCAGAACTTACTCAGGAAGAAGCTAAATTCCGTGAAGCCCTTAAAAACGGCGAAAAAGAATTCCAGCGCCTTCTTCCAAACCTTATGAAGAATCCTAAAAAAGAAATTTCCGGAAAGGTTGCTTTCCGTCTTTTTGATACTTTCGGATTCCCACTGGAACTTACACAGGAACTGGCTTCTGAAAACGGATTCACAGTTGATGTTGAAGGTTTCAAAGAAGCAGAAACAAAACATAAAGAAGCTTCAAAAACTGCAGATGCAGGTGCCGCAAAGGGTGGTCTTGCAGAACAGTCTGAAGTAACAACAAAATACCACACAGCTACACACCTTCTGCAGCAGGCTCTCATCAATGTTCTTGGTGAACAGGTTGCCCAGAAAGGTTCAAATATCAACAACGAACGTATGCGCTTTGACTTCACTTTCGAACGTCCAATGACTAAAGAAGAAATTCAGAAGGTTCAGGACATTGTAAATGAACAGATCAAGGCTGATCTTCCTGTTGATATGCGCATTATGACTCTGGATGAAGCAAAAGCCGAAGGTGCACGCGCTCTCTTCTCAAGCAAATACGGTGAAGAAGTTAAGGTTTACACAATCGGAAAAGATCCAAAAACTGACTGGTTCTCGAAGGAAGTTTGTGGTGGTCCTCACGTTCAGCACACTGCACAGATTGGTGATTTCAAAATTGAAAAAGAACAGTCATCATCAGCAGGTGTTCGCCGTATCCGCGCAACAATTTCAGGTGGACTTCCACTGGAAAACTAAAATTGTAACAAAATTACCCGACAGGAGTTTTCTTATAAAATGCTCCTTGGGTGAGGTAGAGAAATGAAAAAGATAATTTTAGCTTTATTTGTACTTTTGGCATCAACAGCTGCTGTATTTGCTCAGTCTGATCTTCAGGTTCTGGCTGTTGTTAAGTATAACAAGAGTGAATCAATTACAGTAAAACAGCTTAAAGCCCGCTGTGAGACTTATGAAAAACAGATTGGTAAAAAACTTTCAATCGATGAAAGAAAACAGGTTCTTGATGCACTTATTGAAGAAAAACTGGTGCTTCAGGCTGCTGCAAAAGCAGGAATTTCAATTCCTGACAGCAATGTAACTTCATATTTTCTTTCACAGATGAGTGCTCAGGTTGGAGCTCAGGTAACAGAAAAAGAATTGAACGACCTGGTTATGCAGAGCCAGGGAATTTCTCTGGACCAGCTTCTTCAGAATCAGACAGGTATGAATGTTGCTGAATACAAAACATATCTGAAAAATCAGCTTATTGCACAGCAGTATGTTGTAACACAGAGACAGGCTGAACTTCAGAAAGTGGCAGCAACTGATGAACAGGTTCGTCAGTTCTATGAAGGCAATAAATCTTCTTTCATCTGGGATGACATGATAAAACTGTTTGCTGTAGTTATTCCAAAGGGAACAAATGCTGATGAAGCAAAACTTAAGGCAAATGATTTCAGAAACAAACTGGCAGATAAAAAAATAACAACAGACGAAATTATTGTTCAGGGAACTCCTGCTGATGCCGGTTTCCAGGCTGGAAATCTCCTGGTTCATAAAACTGAAGCTTATGCACTTCAGCTTGGTATGACCTTCAACAATCTTCTGTGGCTTTTCGGTCAGGATGTAGGATTCCTTTCTGATGTTGAAGAAACAGAAAAGGATTACCGTGTTGTAAAAATCGAAGCTAAATATGACGCAAAAATGCTTGCAATCAGTGATATTGTTCAGCCTGATACTACAATTACAGTATACGAATATATTCGTAAAACTCTGACACAGCAGCTTCAGATGCAGGCACTTTCTGCCGCTGCAACTGAAATTTCGAAAGGACTTAATGTTCCGGAAAATGTGGACCTGAAAAAAACAGGTGATGCTTTAACAAAGCTTTTGGATTGGAGTAACTAAGTGTCTAGAAGAAAGGGAAGAGTCCTGGCTTTCCAGGGATTATATTCATGGGATGTTGGTAAGAATCCGCTGGAAGAGATTCTCAGTTTTACATGGCCTGAAGCTAAAGATGAAGAAGCTGAAGCATTTGCAGGACTTGTTATCAGCGGTACTGTAGAACATATTGAAGAAATTGATGCAAAAATTGCTTCACACCTTTCAGCATCCTGGACAATGGACCGTATCAATAAGGTTTCTCTTGCAATTCTTCGGACAAGTGTTTATGAATTGATTTACCAGAGCGATGCTGAAGCAAAGGTTGTAATTGATGAAGCTGTAGAAATCGCCAAGAAATATGGTGAAGACGGAAGTTTCAAATTCATAAATGCAGTTCTGGACAATGTAAAGAACGAAAAATAAATAAATTGAATATGGAATGATTTTTAATCAGGAAATATTCAGGGAGAAAAGCGCTTTGAGTAGAAAAGAAAACGCAGTTAAATGTGTGAAAAGATTCTCTCAGAGTGCTTTTTTTATTTTAACTCTGGTTTGTGTTTTGGGATTTTCTTCCTGTTCAACCAGGGCAAAATCTACAAGTCTTGCCAGCCGTTTTGAAATTGTCGATTCCCTGATTACTCACAGTCAGACAAAGGATGCTCTGAAAGAGCTGAAAAAAATCAGCAAGAATGTTTATGACAACTGGACTTATATTGGTCTTTACAAACGTTATAATCTCCTTGGAGAAAAAGAAAGTGCAGAAAAAATTCTGAAGAAAGGGCTGAAAAAAAGTCCGAAGAATCCGGAACTGTCTGCAGTTTATTCCAAGTTTTTGATTCAAAACAACCGTTTTTCAGAGGCTGAGAAAATATCTGAATGTCTTCAGAATTCCCGTTATGCTTCCATCTATGCCGAAAGCGTTTTTAAAAATCATCTTTCAGAAATAAGCGGTAATAAGCCGTCTCTTCTTTATGAGGACGGAAAGTATTTTGATCTTTACTGGGATTCCTATAATGCAAGCAGAAATCCTGTTTGGCTCAGAGACTGTGCTGTAGTTTATCTGGTAAAAGGAAAGTATGACGGGGCATCGGAAATTGCACCTCAGGCCTTCAATGATTCGGATGATGCTTATTTCTGGGCACAGGTTCATTTTGACTCCGGGAATTATGTATCGGCGGTAAATGCCTGTGAGGCTTCCATGTATTATCTGGAAAGTCTTCAGAAAAAGATTTCTTCGAATTCCAGCGAAATAAAAGTAGCTGCCCTTGAATCGGACTGTTACAATGCTCTTGCTGATAATTACAATGCCCATCAGATCCGTGAAAAAGTTCTGTGTGATTATGTTACCGGCGAAGACCTTCAGGAAAATCTTTCGGATGAAGAAAAGTCCCTTCTTCCTCTGGTTGTTGTAAACAGTGCTCTTGAAGAAAAGTCTCTTGGCAATGAAGAAAGATCAAGTTCACTTCTGGCATACAGCGTAATGAATTATCCGGAATTTGTTCCGGGACTTATTGGTTACGCAAACTTTGCCTATGAATCAAATCTGGGGCGTCGTGAAGATGATGAAATAACTGCCCTCAGAAAAGCCGGTCTGAAAACTCTGGAAATGGAACGTTATGATAACAGGGCAAAAATTCCTTTAAGTGATGCTTTGTACAGACTGGATCAGGCTCTGATGAAAATCAAGGATCCGTATTTGTATATTACCCGCCTTGATTTGAAATACAAATCAAATCCTTCTCTGACTGTGAGAGACAAGACTGCGGATTTATGGAAGCTGCTGGAAGAAAGTTCTACTGAAACTGTTAAGTATCATGATATTCTTGTTCTTTATACTGTGAACTTCCTTCTGGAAAACAGTATGGAAGATGATGCAGAAATGATTTTCCGAAAATATATGGCGGTGAAATATTCTCTGGATGCAAAACAGGATTTCTTTGATCAGATTGCTGACCTGACCCGAACCGTTGATGTTCCGGATCTGGAAATGGCTGCACATTTTGCCTTGAAAAACAAGAAAGTGGATGAAGCACTCCGAATGTACGAGTTCTGTGTTTTTGAAAGCGCGGGAAGCAGAGCCGGTGATATTTCTCCAAAGGTTTCTTCTGAATCTGCAATGAACCTGGCAAATATGTATTACGGGCTTGCTTTGAAAGATAAAGCCATGAACTTATATGGAAAAATTGCTGCAAGAGAAACAAATGCACGGATGAGGTCCATGGCATTTTATAGAATTGCAGAAATTAATTACGCTTTCGGGGATTACCAGAATGCATTGCGTTCTGCTGATTACGCCTGTTCTATTGACCCTGAAAATGCTCAGGCTCATCTTTTGAAAACAAAGATTACTTCAAAGTAAGGGATTTTCCCCAAGTTTTTGAATCCTTTCATTTTTATAAAATCAATTTTCCTTTTTTAACTGAAAAAACAAATACTTTCATTGAGGTAAAAAATGAAAGTTTGCAGATGTATTTTTGCGGTATTTGTTTTTCTGATGTTTTCAACGGGAAAAAATTTTCTTTTTGCTGAAGGTTATTTTTCCTGGGATTTTCCCGAGACAGAAATAAAAGATATTCTTTTTGCTGTTTCCCTTGATTCAGGCATTTCAATTACTGCGGATGATACTGTCAGAGGAAAGGTTGATTTCAGATATTATGGAAATGATTTTGACGAGGCCTTCAATTCTTTATTAACTTCATCTCGGCTTTATGTGAACAAGGGGTCAAAAACCTGGACTGTAAGCAGGGTGCTTGTTTATGAAGACAATGGATTTTGTTTTCTTGATTGCAGTGATGCAAGACCGGTTTCTGTTATTGAAAAAGTTTCAAAAAAATTTTCCCTGAATATCACTTATGATCAGATTCCTGCCGGTGAAATAACTCTGCATCTTAAAACTCAAACCCCTGAACAGCTGATGGATAAACTGGTTTCAGTTTTTCAGGGGTTTTCTCTGAAAGAAAAAAATAATTCATTTCATATCGCAAAGGAAAGCGGATACGGAAATACACGGGAAATTAAAAAGAGAAACGCAGACTGCATAAAAATCCTTGGGGACGGAAAAATCAGCATCAATACAGAAGACATTATTTTTGGAAATGCGGTGGGAAGTCTTCTGGAACAGGCAGGAAAAGAATTCTGCTTTCTGGGAAATGTTGATATAAAGTGTGTCCGTTCCGTATGCACCGCAGAAAATTTTGAAGCGGCTTTGAGTCTGCTTTGCGCCCAGAACGGGTTTAAGTTTCAGGTAACAGAAAATGTTTATTATCTGATGCCGTCTTCAGAGGAAAAAAACCGCCTTGTAAACGGAGCAAAGGAATGGTGTTTCTTTAATCTGAAATACACTGTGCCTGGAAAAATGATTCCTTTGCTTCAGAAACGCTTCGGGAAAATCGAAAATGTTTTTTCTGATGAAGAAAAGATTTCCGGCTTCTGGCTGAAGGTTTCAGACGAAGAGAAAAATCAAGTAGAAGCTTTTCTTCAGGAAGCAGATGTCCAGAAAAAGACCTGGATTATTCCCCTGAAACATATAAAAGCAGATGAGTTTATGAAACGGCTGCCGCCTTCTGTGGACAGGGGAAGCATTTCGGAAGCGGACGGAAACTGCTGCCTCTATTTTTCGGGAACTGAGGATGCCTACAAAAAGGTTCTGGGGGAAATAGAACTTTGTGACAGACCTCAGACAAGACTGAAATATGATCTTCTGATTCTTCAATACGATGATGTTTCAGAAAATAAATGGACTGTAAATTACAGTGCCCGGTCCCTGAAGCCCGGAAATTCCAGTTCCTTTTCTGCACAGCTTGGAAGTGTACTGGGCCTTAATCTGAATGTTCTGGCTGCTTTCGGCCTGGATTTTGCTGTATCCCTTCAGAATTCAATTTCAGAAAACAAAATCAAAGTTTTTGCGGATACCTCTCTTCACGGAGTTGCAGGAAAAGAAATCAATTTTACAAATACAAATACTTACCGTTACAGAGACAATAATCTGGATCCGGAAACAGGAAAACCGGTTTATTCCGGAGTAACCCGTGAAATAACTTCCGGTCTGAAGCTGGACATAAATGCCTGGGTGGGAGAAGACGGAATGATTACCAGTTCTGTCAGAGCGTCTGTTTCCAGACAGGGAGCGGACACATCGGGAATAACCGGAAATCCGCCGCCAACGAGTGAAAAAGTTGTGACGACTGAAATCTGCGGCAGGTCCGGAGAACCTCTGGTTTTAAGCGGCCTTGTTCAGGACGGTGAAACTGTTGAACTGGCACGGACACCTTTCTTTTCGCGAATTCCGATTATAGGAAAATTATTCAAATCTGAAAATAAAAATGTGGAGAAAACACAGATGGTCATTTATCTGGTTCCTTTTATTGAGAACGAGAAGAAAGAAGAAAGTTTAACTTATGATGCAGTCTGGTTTTCAAAGAGGAGGGAAGCCTTATGCAGAATTATGAATTCAAACTGACTCCGGCTTACTGTTTGTATAACGGTGCTGCGGTTTATGAACAGAACGGAACTAATATCACTTTTATTACTGAAGGAGGTGAAGACAGTGTTCTGAGAAAACGACTGGAAAAAGCTTTTCTGAATCATGTTGCATATGTCATGAAGAGGGAAGATTGTGATCCGTCTTATAAAACTCTGCCTAAGGTTGAATTTATCACAGGAAGTCATGATGAAGTGAGGAACTGCATAACCCGTTTGTTTCATGAGAATAACTCCGGTCAGAAAAACAGGGAAGAAAAAAAACGGAGTGAAAATGAAGCTGCGGCTATTCTTCTTCTTGATTCAATTCTCGATGAAGGAAGGCGGAAAAATGTGACAGATATTCATATCGAGTGCTGCTGTATCCGCTTCCGTCGGAACGGAAAGCTGGAAGATTATGCTTCTATTCAGAAAGAGAGGAATGATGAACTTCTGGTAAGAATCAAGCTTCTGGCAGGTTTGAATGTTCTTGAAAAACGTGAGAATCAGAACGGCCAGTTTGTATATGGAGATGTTAATCCGCTTTTTGTCCGAGTGTCAGTAATACCTGTTGCCGGGGATTCGTCTGAAGACAGTGAAGAGTCGGTGGTAATGCGGCTTCTGGATACGAGCAGGGTTCCTCTGGGACTGACTCATCTTGGATTCAGCGACCGGCAGCTGATTGCAGTTGGAAAACTTATGGATAACAGGAACGGACTGATTCTTGTGTGCGGAGCTACGGGTTCCGGAAAATCAACAACTGCAGCGTCAATGCTTATGGATATAGTTCGATTATCAAAGGGAACTAAAAAACTCATAAGTATGGAAGATCCTCCGGAATATGTGATTCCCGGAGTTACTCAGATAAAAATCAGTGGTAATTCCGGCATGACTTATGATTCGGCTCTTGAGAATATTTTCAGACAGGATCCTGATGTGATTATGATTGGAGAAATCAGAAATATGAATGGAGCTCGGACAGCATTAAGGGCTGCTATGACAGGACATCTTGTAATCGCAACTCTGCATACCGACAGTGCGGCTTCAAGTGTGTACCGGCTGATGGACCTGGGGTGTTCCGAAAAAATTCTTTCTTCGGTTTTGAGGGGAGTGATTATTCAGGAACTGGAACATGAGGATGGGGAAACAGTCCTGATGGCTGACATTTGCAGTGTGACTGATGAAATTGAAAAGGTTTTGTGCATGAGCGGAAAAATGAACAGCGGAATAATAGACAATGCATTTGTTCATGTTACTAACGTTCCGGAACTTATGGTCAGGGCAGGAAAGCGATTAACACAGAAGTATATTCAGACTTCAGGTTCTGATTCCATTATGGCGGAATCCATTTGAAAGGGGTGGGTATGACAAATCTGACTGCGAAAAAAATCTTTACGGAAAGCCTTAAGGATCTTGTTTCAGAAAAGCTGACTTTGTTTCAGGCTTTGAAAATAATGGCGGAATCCAGAATCGGTGCAAGGAAAATAAAACTGGCTTCAGATGATCTTGCAAAGGAAATAGAAAAGGGACACAAGCTTTCGACATCGCTTTTGACCTGTCCTGAAATTGATTTTGACAGTGTTTATATTTCTTTTATTTCCTTTGCAGAACAAAGCGGGAATTTTGTTCAGATTCTGGACTATCTTCTGGAAAGAACAAAAAGAGAGGAAGAATCCAGAAATGCTTTTTTGGGAGCAATGACTTATCCGGTTCTGGTGATCTCCCTGGTGATTGTTATGGCTGCTTTTTTTGTTACGTCAGGATTCGGTTTTGTCCGGAATCTTTTGCCGGAGGGTATGGACAGCGGGGAAACTGCCAGAACGTTTGCCTGGATTCTTTTAAGTTTCTTTTTGATTTCGGGTGCCTTTATTTTCTTTCTCTGGAACACAATAAATGACACGAAGCTTTATGAAGCTTTTCTTGCGGGAGGCTTTCTGGTTGAGAACGGGATAAACCTGGCTGTTGCGGTAGGAATGGCCGCAGAAATCGCCGGAGTGGATAACAAAAACGGGATCTGTTTTGAAAAAGCCAGGGAAGGGCTCGAATACGGAATGGACCTTCGTTCTGCTTTCTTCAGGGTCAAAAACAGCAGTCTACAGAACAAGATTGAAATGGCTTTATTTCTGGCTGAAGAAACAGGGAATAAAAAACAGGTTCTTTTGAAAATCGCTGATGAAATGAAAAAGGAAAACGAAAGAAAAAGAAAACTGTGTCTGACATTGATTGAGCCCGCTTTTATTTTACTTACAGGAGTTTTTCTACTGGAAATAGTAATAAGTATTGTGCTGCCGGTAGTGACAGATATGGGATTTTAAAAGAGGAAAAAAGTATGAAGGAGAAGAAAAATGAACAGAGCAAATCGGACGGTTTCACCTTTGTTGAAACAATTGTGGTACTCAGTATTATTGCGGTTCTTGCGGCAGGGACAACAGTTTCTGCGGGGAAGCTTCTTGAAAAGGCCAGGCAGGTTTCTGCGTCATCGCAAATTGAACAATATTCCGCGGGGCTCCAGAGTTACTTCCTTGATTGCGGAAGATTTCCTACGACAGATCAGGGACTTTGGGCATTGTGGGAAAAACCTGAACTCTACCCGGTACCGGAAAAATGGAACGGGCCCTACATCGACAGGCAGCCTTCCAAAGATCCATGGGGTACAGATTACAGGTATATCTGCCGTGGAAGCGGAATTATGCCCGGAGAGGTTCCTGAGGGTTTGCCCTATGTACTTTATTCCTGCGGCCCGGACGGAAAAGAAGGTTTTGAAGGAGAAGAAGATGATGTGCTTTCGTGGAAATAGTATTGGTTCAATAGCGGTTATTGTACTGCTTTGTACGGTTTTTGGCGAAGCTTTGAACGGAGTAAGCAGAATGCTTAAGGCACAGACAGAGCTGAGTGAAAAGAAGTATGAAAGACTTTGTGAAGATATGGAAAAATTGAACCTGGAGGCCTTAGATGAAAGTTTTTGATCTTGTTCTTTTTCTGAGCGTTTTTGTCTGTTTTTCAGGATTGTATGGAAAATCTTTGACCAGAACACTTAAGACTGCTGAAGAGAAAATAATCCTCCAGAAGAAAACGGATTCTACAGAGTTTATAGCATCCAGTTTCAGAAGTACCTGCGAGGGCTTGGGCTTTTCAAGTTTCGAGGACTGGAAGGAAACCTGCCGCACAATGTGGAATCTTGAAAGTATAGGATATGAAAAGAAAAACGGCGTGTGGCATGGGTTCTGGAGTGGTTCTTTGGGCGAAGGCGAAGTTTATCAGAAGGAAAAGAAATATGAAAACTTTTCTGAATAGAGAGGATTATGAAATCTACCGTGTGAATATTCCGGTACGCCTGCTTTTTGGAAAAGGAAACAAATCATATCTTCTTGAGATGCTGGAAAAGTTACATCCCTGTTTTTCAGAAAGTTATGTCTATGACAATAAGTTATGTCTGTCCGGGAAAGGGTTTGTCTCCGAACTGACAGTTATAGACAGAAATATGCTTGGTGAATACCGGTTTAAATTTCCTGGTGCGGTTTTAATGAATGAAAACAAAAAGAAAGTTTTCGGGAAAAGAAATTCAGGAATATTTCTGCTTTCTGTTCTGACAGTTGTAGTGATTTCAACCGGGTTTTCAGTAAAACAAAAACTGAATAAAAGAGCATTGCCTCTAATGGAACCGGTTTTGTCTGAGACAATTCCTCCGTCTTTTGTTAAGGGTCCGGGGTTGTTTCAGAAAACTCTGGATGAAGTATTTGAGGCATATGGGGAGATAAAGAAAATCCAGTGGCATTGTGACGGGGTTTCAGAAAGTCTGGACTTGAGTATAGAAGGAATCTGGCCGACGGATTTGAAAACTTTGTGGAACGAATCAGAATGTCAGGCAAAAACTGCTCTTTCTCAGGTCCTGAATTCAGGAGGAAAACCCGCTTTCAGTATTTCAAGAAAAACTGAATTAAAGGGGAAAGTGCGGAATGATGCGCCTGTGGACCGGCGTGGGTTTCATGAAGAACTGAGAAAAAGAATTGAAACCCAAAAAGGAAAAGTCCTTGTTGAATCTTACAATCCGGTAAAAGTGGAATTTGAAATGACTCCCGGAGAAAAAACTTCTCTGCTTTTGAAACAGCTTTCAGAGTGCGCCGAAGCTTCAGGTTTTATTCCATCGGGACTGATTTTTGAAAACCGTAAGTCGGTTTTGTTTATGGGACTTGAGTTTACAGATTCCTTTCAAGATCCCTTTCAGAAAAATATTCTGCAGTATCTTTCCGAAAAACAGTTTTTCAAAAATGAAGAAATCCCGGTGACTGAAAAAACTGTGAAACAAAAGCCGGAAACTGTAGCTGTTGAAAAGCAGAAAAAATCAAACGGTTCAGAAAAAACTGTGGGGAAAATTTCTCATGAAAACAACAGAACCAGGATTTATATAAAAAATGAAAAAGGGAAGATGGAGGAAAAAGAAATTGAAGTCCGTTAAAAAAAATAATCTGTTTGCCGCGTTGTGTATGCTTTTGATTTCTTTTTCAACGGTATCCTGTGCAGGGAAAATTAAAAATGAAAATATTCTTTTTACAGGATATGTTTTTGATGAAGCAAACCGTCCCGTTTCAGAAATGGAACTTCATATAAAACAGAACGGACACTTACTACAGAAAACCGTAACAAATCAATCTGGTGTGTTTTCTTTGAAATCTGTTTCCAGGGGAAAAATCAGGGTTTCCGGAGAAAAAGAAGGGTATTCAAAATTAGACGAAGAGATTGAAATCAGAGATTTCTCAAAGGTTTTCTGTATTCAGCTTCGTTCAGCAGATTCAGTTCTGGATGAAGCTGACAGGCTTATTAAGAGCGGGAATTACAGGGAAGCTTTGAACAGAATCAGTGAAATATCTTCCTGTGAAGGAAGTGTTTTGAACGAATGTATTTCGTTTTATAAAAATAAAATAAAGGAGGGTGAAGGATTATGGTCAGATTCAGAAAAATAATTAAATGTTTTGTCTGCAGTCTTTTTGCGTTCTACGCATTCTCATGCAGTTCTCTCTACACACAGATTCCTTACAGTGTCAGCGGAGAAATGGTTTTGAACCAGACAGGAAAAAAAGAATCATCTAATTTAAATTTCATTTTCAAGAATATCAGTGAGAAAAAGGTTTTCAGTTTTACTTTATGTTTTTTCCTGTTTGATGAAAATGGTGATTCCGTTTTGAACGGGAAACCAAATATTACCTGTATTATCAGGAAAGACGTTGAAGCTGGAGATGTTCTCGAATATTCCGTAGGTTTGGATTCGTATTTGTTTTCGATTCCCGAAGAACCATATTCGGTTGAATATCTTTTTGTAAAAAAAATCGTATATGAAGACGGATCAGAATGGTGTGATCCGTATGGTTTATTAGCATTATAAAAAGGGGAATGTAATGATAAAAAAAATTGGATTGTTTCTTTTGCCGGTTGTTTTTTTTGCTGCCTGTGAAGTGGGATTTAATACTTCGCCGGTTTATGTAATTGATGATAATAACAGTGCAGAAAAAGTCGAAGATGCGGAAAAGGGAAAAGAAGAGGTTAAAGATGCTTCCGGAAATGAAGGTTCCGAAGCAGCCGGTGAAAATCAGGAAACTGATGAAAAGCTTGATAAAACGGGACTTAGTGGAAATCCTGTGCTTTCAGGGGATGAAGAAGCTGAACCTGGAGATCCTACTGAAAAACCTGGTTTTATTAATCTTCCGGCTTCTGCCGAGGACGGGGAAAACTATGAAAGACCGATTCTTCCGGAAGATATGGGAAATCCGTTTACACCTCCCGAAGAAGAGGGGGAAGGTGGTTCCTACCAGGAAGAAGACGATGAACCAGGAATACCTGTAAACAGAACATGGACTTATATTGTTTATATGGCTGCAGACAACAGTCTGGAATCCTACGCAATAAAGGACATCAATGAGATGGAAGCGGGAATTGCAAATGACAAGACTGTCAGTGTTCTTGCTTTGCTTGACCGACATCCGGGATACGATTCCACAAATAAGAACTGGAATGATACCAGACTTTATGAAATCAAGCCTGATGCAGGCGGAATGAACGGAACGATTGTTTCAAAGAGACTTGAATGTCCCGATCTGGATATAACTAAAGACGGACAGACTGAACTGGATATGGGCAACAGATATACTCTGGCGGGAGTTCTGGATTATGCGCGCAGAGAATATGAAGCAGAGCATTATGTTCTGATTGTATGGGGTCATGGTTCCGGCTGGCGCGGTTATGCTTATGACGGATCCAGCGATACCTCTCTTTCATTGCCTTCGTTACGAAAAGCAACTATGGATAAAGGTCTTGATGCAGTAGTTTTTGATTCCTGCTTCGGGCTGACTGCTGAAACAATTTATGAACTCAACGGGTGCTGTAAATATGTTGGTGGTACAGGGGGCTTGAGCGGAACTTCTGGCATTGATTACAGGCTTTATTTTAACCGTTTCTTTGAATGCAATCGTTCTGAAGCTTCAATGATCAGAACCATGACAAATTATGCTGGTACAGAAATTTCCATGTTTGATTGTGAAGAAACTTTGAATATGGTGGATGCCATAAATAATTTTGGTGGTGCAATGGCTGAATATATTTCAACTAAAGATATTCAGAAACAGATTCTTGATGATTGTCTGAATAAAGTAAAAATCTACAGCAGTTCAAGTTATCCTTGCGATGCGTATATTGATGTGGCCGATATGGCTAAGTATATGCAGAAATATGAACCACTAAGAGCAACAGGGGAGACCCTGGAAAATGTACTGAATCGAGGATTAATTACTTCAGGGAATGCTTCTGTGAGTGTTCATTTGATTCCTTTTGTTCAGAAGAAAGTTGCCGCAAGCGGTCATTCAGAACTTTATATAAAGGATTATTCGAATAATTATAATGGAACCGAAAGATGTTCCTTTGTGAATTACGCTGAGTATTGGGTACCAACCGGAAAAAATCAGAGTTTCCTTGATGCTCTTTTCTACAGAGTGTTCTAAATAGAAAAGGCTGCCTTTATCAAGGCAGCCTTTTCACGGGTTGAGTGGATAAGGGTGGTTGAACTTGTCGAAACTCCCCTTATTCACATTTTATTAGACCTTAGTCAGCGAGACATCCGTCAAGTTCAGCAGAAATTGCTTTCTTGTCCAGGTGCTGTCCGATAACTACCAGTTTAATCATGCGGTCGCCGACTTCTTTGTCCCAGTCCTTCTGCATTTCAGGTTCCTGAGCCAGAACTCTTTCCTGTTCTTTTTTAGGACATGAAGCAAGCCACTGTCCTGAGTAACCGGCCTGAATCTGACGGCCAGAAGTTTCCAGGACGTAAGCCATGTCTGTTTCATCACTGAACCACATAACACCTTTACAGCGGATAATTGTGCGAGGCCATTTTGCTGCATATTCATCCAGCTTCTGGCGGTCGAAAGGCTTACGGCGGTAGTAAACAAATGAACCGATTCCGTATTCGTCTTCATCTTCGCCTTCATGTTTGTGTTCATGGTGGTGATGGTGATGATGTCCGTGTTCATCGTGGTCGTCATCGTCGTGATCATGATGGTGTTCACAGTGCTCATCACATTCGTGACCTTCTTCGCCGTGAGCAGGATTGTGTTCGTGGTCATGATCGTGATGATGGTGATGTTCATGTTCGTCGTGATCATCATCGTCGTCATCATCATCAAAATCTTCTTTCTGGAGTTCAGCAACCCAGCCGGCAGAAGCATAAACTGTTTCGAAGTCAAATCTGTCTGTTCCGATTACATCTTCCATTGGAACTTCACAGTTTGTTGTTTCGATTACTTTTACGTTTGGCTGGAGCTTGTTGATTACGGCGCGAACCTGTTTCATCTGTTCATCTGTAACCAGGTCACGTTTGTTGATAATCATTGTTGAACAGAATTCAATCTGCTGTACGAGAAGGGATTCAATATCTTCTTCGCCTTTGTCTTCACGGAGGAGTCTTTCACCGCCACCGAATTCGTCTACCAGACGGGCAGCATCAACAACGCTTACAACGTTATCAAGTTTACCGATTTCAATCTGTTCGATAGCCTGAGCAATAGGCATTGGTTCACAAACACCGGAAGCTTCGATAAGAATGTAGTCGTATTTGCCGGTCTTCATGATTTTTTCAATGCCTTTAACCATGTCTGATTTAAGGGTACAGCAGATACAACCATTCTGAAGTGCAACGATATCATTTGTATCTGTAATGTTGGCTTCTTTTGCAATCAGGCTGGCATCAACGTTTACTTCGCCGATGTCATTTACAATAACTGCAACTTTGTAGCCTTTCTGGTTTGCCAGAATACGGTTCAGAAGTGTTGTTTTTCCTGCTCCAAGGTAACCTGCAAGGAGTGTAATAGGAATCTTTTTCTTAGCCATTTAAATGCCTTCCTGTATATATTTAATTTTATTAGTGACTGATTAATGTGTCTCCTTATAAATATATAAAAAAAAATGCCTAAATTCAATTTTTTATGCTAAAATATATGGCATGAGTGAAGTAATCAGTAAATTCGGACTTTTATACAGAGACAATCTTCATACTGTTGTCGGTATTGATATTGAAGACGATTCATTTAAAGGACGTGTTCCTTTCGGTGCAAAGTCTATCGATGACAATGTTTTTTCGGGAACATCGTACGAAGCTTTTTCAATTCCAGATTCAGTAAAACAGGTTGGTTTTAATCTTTTTGAAAACTGTGCAAATGCGGTTTCAATCAGACTTCCGGGCGGACTTTCAGAACTTACTCCTTATATGTTCAGCGGCTGCAAGAAACTGGTAAAAATTTCCATGCCGAATGTGGTTACTGAATTTCCTGAGGGACTTTTCATGAACTGTGCTTCACTTCCTGAAGTCCCTTTCCGTACTGATATTGCTTATATCGGAGCTAAAGCCTTTTTAGGTTGTGCTTCCCTTGAAAATGTAGTTTTCCCTGAAACAATTCAGGTTATTGAACACCAGGCCTTTGCCCTTTGTACAGGTATTGAATCTCTGGTTATCGGTTCAGGTGTAGCTGAAATAGCAGATGATGCATTTGCCGGATGTACCTCTCTGTGTCACATTCGTCTTGCAGAAGACAATCCTTATTTTGAACTTAATGAGGCGGGATGTGTTGTTCGCAAAGAGGACGGAAAAACCGTAATCTGGCTGGCTTCTTCACAGAAAACTGAAGTTTCTTTCATCAATGAAGAGCCTGAAGAAACAACTGAAAAAATTGCCATCTGGCAGGATGATGCTGAAGGTGACGGTGCAGAAGAAGACGATATGTTCAGTGCTGAAATCGGAGCAGGGGATGAAGAAGCTCTTGCAATGGGCGTCGTTCCTGAACCTGTGGCTGAACCGGAAGTAACCGTTGATGAACTTCCTGCAGAAGAACCTGTTGTAGAAGTAACAGAGTCAGAAGTTGAACCAGAGCAAGAAGAGGAAGTTCAGGAAGAAGTGCAGGATCAGGATGAAGACCAGGTTTCAAGCATCCTGAATCAGAACACTACTGCTTCTGAAAGCGAAATTCCTTCATCTGTAACAGTGAGCCTTGATGAACTGGCAAGTGTTGTAGATACAATGAATGCAGAAAACGGAACTTATACTGAAGATGCAGCTGAAAGAAAGCTTCAGAACAGAAATATGAATGTTCTCTGTGAAAATGTCGGCTTCAGTGTAATTCAGGATGTTCCGTCAAAAGGACTTCCAGCAACAACTTCTGAACTTTATGTTTTTGCCGAAAGTCTTGTTGAAAATGCAGACGGAACCAGAACTGTAACACCAAAACTTAAGAAATGCTGTGAAGCTCTTGCAAATATTCATGATTTGAAGAAAATCATTTATCTGGCTGAACTTCCTGTTGATAACGAAGAATTCCTTATGTTCCTGGCAAATACTCTGAAACATCAGCATGTTCTTGTTGCCTGTGAAGCGTCAAATCCTGACAATCTATCTGAATATTCAAAGAAAATCTGTCAGGCCGCTCAGATTTCAATGGATCGTAATGAAATTGTTGACCAGAGAAAGAAAGCCGGCATAAAGAATCCCGGAACAATCAAGCTTATTGTTCAGGACAAGAAGTAAAATCCTGGAATTCAAAAAAAGAATCTCTGTCTCCTGGTAAAAACGCTATTTTATTGGAAATCGGCGGGAAAATTGGTATATTTAACCTATGAGTGATTTATTCAATACAGAATCTAATTCTTTTGCAGGCAGTCTGGAAGATATTTCCGAAATTCTTCCTCCTCCTGAATGCAGTGTTATTTTTTATAATGACGACTATACTACAAAGGATTTTGTAGTGGATGTTCTGGTTAATATTTTTAATAAAGCACTTCCGGAAGCAGAAGATCTGATGGAAAAGGTTCATCAGACAGGTTCTTCTGTTGTTGGTTCATATACTTATGATATAGCACTTTCACGAACAAATATGACAACTCAGCTTGCCAGAAAAAACGGTTTCCCATTGAGAGTAGAAATTGAGCGAGAATAACGAAAATCCGAATACACATGTAAAACAGATGAAACTTACTCCCACCTTGGCAAAGATTCTTTCAGAATCTCTGATGACGGCTAAAAAAGCCCATCATCAGTTTTTTACGCCTGAGCATGTTCTGTCTGTTGCTCTTCAATATGACGTTGTAATCAATATTCTTTCTGCCTGCGGTGCAAATGCCGATTCCATCAGAACTGAAACCTGTAATTTCCTTGCAACCAAAGTGCCAGTTTCTACTTCAGAGGCTCAGGAAGGCATTTTCAAGGTTCCTGCTGAATCCGCAGGTTTCCAGAATATGATGAACAAGGCAATTTTCCATTGCCTTTCAGCTGAAACAGATGTTCTTGATATTACAGACCTTCTGGTTGTAATGATAGAAACTCCGAATAATTATGCTTCTTATTACCTTCGCCATGGCGGAGTTGATAAAATGCGCCTTACAGAAGTTGTTTCCCGTATCAGACAGGAAACACGGAATATAAGGGGCCGGAAAGGGGGACAGCAGAATCCCGGACCTTTCGCAGAGGGATTAAATTCCGCAATGAACGGAATGAATCCGGAAGATGCTGAACCAAAATATGAAGCTCTTAAAAAATTCACAGTGAACCTTAATGAACAGGCAAAGGCCGGCGCTTTTGACAGTCTTATTGGCCGTGAAGATGAAATTGAGCGTACAATTCAGATTCTTTGCCGCCGCACAAAAAATAATCCTCTTCATGTCGGGGATGCAGGTGTCGGAAAAACAGCCATTACATACGGAATCGCACAGCGCCTTGTAAAAAATGAAGTCCCGGCTTCATTGAAAGGCTTTGAAATCTATTCTCTTGATCTTGGACTTCTTCTGGCGGGCAGTAAGTTCCGTGGTGATTTTGAAGAACGCCTTAATGCGGTAATAAAGGAAGTTCTTGAACAGAAAAAAGTAATTCTTTTTATCGATGAAATTCATATGATTATGGGAGCAGGAACAAACGGAAATTCAAATATGGATGCCGCAAACCTGCTGAAACCTGTTCTTGCCGGCGGTAATGTTCGTGTAATCGGTTCTACAACCTTTGAAGAATATTCCAAAAACTTTGAAAAAGACCGTGCCTTGGCAAGACGTTTCCAGAAAATCGATATTGTTGAACCTACACGTAAAGAAACAGTTGAGATCCTGAAGGGACTAAAGAAAAAATATGAAGATTATCATCATGTAAAATTCAGTTCTGATGCCATTGAGACTGCCGTAAACCTTTCAGTTCAGTATCTGCCGGACCGTCGTCTTCCGGATAAGGCAATAGACCTTATCGATGAAGCCGGTGCCTGGATGAATATTACAAAGAACGGCGGATTCAAGGGAAAAGGCGTAAAAAAGGCAGGAAAAGCTGCTGCTAAGGCTCCTTTGATTGATGAAGAAATTATCAGAAAGGTAACAGCAAAAATTGCTCATCTGCCACTGGAAACCGTTAAAGGTGATGATAAGGAAAAACTCCGTAATATAGAAAACCTTCTTTCTGCTGAAGTATTCGGACAGGAAAGGGCAGTTCAGGCAGTTGCAAAAGCCGTTAAACGTGCCCGTGCCGGATTCAGGAATCCTGACAAACCGGAAGCCTGTTACCTTTTTGTAGGTCCTACCGGAGTAGGTAAAACTGAACTTGCAAGAAGCCTGGCTTCAACACTTGGTGAACCTCTTCTCCGCTACGATATGTCTGAATATCAGGAAAAACATGCGGTCAGCAGACTTATTGGTTCTCCTCCAGGTTATGTTGGCTTTGAAGAAGGCGGTCAACTTACAAAAGATGTCCGCAAGAATCCTCATGCTGTAATTCTTTTTGATGAAATAGAAAAAGCCCATGAAGATATTTACAATGTGCTTCTTCAGGTACTGGATTACGGGCAGCTTACAGACAACCAGGGGCGTAAATCAGATTTCCGTTCCTGCATTATTATCATGACAAGTAATGCAGGTGCCAGAGATATGGAAAAACCTGGCATTGGTTTTGGAACTGAAACTGCAGAAAATGCAGAAGCTTCATTAAAAGAGGCTGTGGACAGGGAATTCAGTCCTGAATTCCGAAACCGTCTGGACAGCATTATTCCGTTCGGACATCTGGACCGAAAAGTTGCCCGTATGGTTTGTGAAAAAGAAATCAGAAAGCTTTCGGAAAGAATGGCTTCCAGAAAAGTTCAGCTTACAGTTTCTGAAAAAGCAGTGGATTTCCTGACTGATGAAGGATATTCACGTGAATTCGGTGCACGAAATATGGCCCGTACTGTTGAAGAACTTCTTGCCAATCCACTGGTTGATGAAGTTCTCTTCGGAAAACTGGAAAATGGCGGAAATGTCCGTGCGGAAGTTACCCGCGGTAAAATTTCCTTTAAATACGGTGTATAAAATGACTGAACAGCAGCTTAAAAATGAAATCTTTTCCCGTTACGGGGCAGTGACCCGGGCCAGAGGTTGCTTTTTATATACAAAAAAAGGAATCCGTCTGACAGATATGTATCAGGCAAACGGACGTGCAATTCTTGGCTGGGGTGGAAGTGATGCTTTTACCCGGCTTAAAAATGTAATGAACAGAGGCCTTACCGGTTCCTTTATTACTGAATATTCATCGCAGATTGATAAAGCCGTAAGTGACCTTCTTGGAAACAAAAGACATGTTGTATGGGCTTCAGAAATCCCTGATTACGGTGTTGTCTGGGAACCATGGAATGCCCCTGAAGGACTGACAACTGCAAAGGTTCTGGTCATTCGTCCGCCACTTCCATGGACTGACAATCTTTTTATGATTTGTCTTAAAGAGGGATTTTCGGAAGAAGATTTCATGGATTCTTACGGTGAACCTTTAGTTGAAGTGCCATCTCCTGTTATTGCGGGAATTACCCGTGCAGTTTATGACCTTATTGCGGCACTGAAGGAAAGGGAAGAAAAAGACTGGTTTATCTACGACCAGATTCTCTGCCAGTATTTTGACAGAAACGGCCCTTATTTATATCCGATAATTCCTGAAGAAGAATATGATGATTTTGTTTTGTCTTGTCTTGATTTGGGTATTATAATTAATCCAGATTATAACAGTCATTCAATTGTGCCTTTCGGGGCAGATAAAGGCGTTTTTTCAAAATTAAAGAACAAGGAACTGTAATTTATGGAGCAGGCTGATATTACACTTGCAATAATTAAACTGGCTGCAGGCGGAATTACTGCATTTCTGGCAATTATGCTCTGGAGCAAAACCCGTGATGTTTCATGGATGAGTCTGGTTGCAGGTTTTATCACCACTTATGCCGGTATGGTTTATGACCTGATGATTGATCTTCATGTTATCACAGCTGCAGGTCCTGTTGTCTGGGGACTTCCTTTATCGACTCTGCTTTTTACGGCAGTTCCTTTTGTATTTTTTATTCTGGCATTTATTCTTATGCTTGTGCGACGGTAGCATACCGTTTTATTTATAATTTCCTGGGGGGCGTTATGGCAACAAAAGAAACAAAATCAGTCAGTACTCTGCTTATGCAGATTGCTTTGGGATGTCTTCTGATAATCAGTGGTATCTGGGGACTTCAGGGAGGCGGTGATGAAGCTGTAAAAGCTATCCGCCATATTTTTGCAGGAAATGTCCGCGATATTATGTCGATTGTTTTTTCTGTAATTGAACTGATTGCAGGAGTTTTCCTTCTTCTTCGTCTTTTTGTTTCTATGGGAACAGGACTTGATACAGTTCTTATGTTTATCATTATGATAATGTGGATTGCAGCCATCATTCTTATGGATATTCTTGGTTCAGGCGGTATTCTGAACGGTGGTGCAAAGCATTTCCTGAACTGGCTTTACAGTTTTTCATATCATCTTCTGGTTCTGGCTGCAATTATCCGTATTAAATACTAAGAAGCATCTTCAAAAATGGGGACCTCTTTCCGATAAAAAGGAAAGAGGAGTGCGGGATTTTTATGTTCACAAAAAAAAGGTTTTTTACTTTCGTCGGATTTATTCTTCTGGTATCGGCTGCCTGTGCTGCGGAATCAAAGCGCCTGGTAACTTTTGATGCCGGACTATCAACAGGAATTCCTGTTTATGGAGATTCTCTCCTCCGCAGCGAGAATGCTTTGCTTACCGATGGTGGTAAACATGCTATTATCGGAACTGTTTGTGATATAAATTTCAGATTAAGTGACGGAATTACCTTTTTTGTTGGAAATGATAATGTTTTTGATTTTATCTGGAATAAATCTGTAAATGAAGGGAAAACAGCTTACTTTCATCATATAGACAGTGCTTTCTTTCCGGGTTTGAAAATCTATCCGGGGCTTGGCGGATTCAATATTTCCTGCGGCTATTCGGTTGGAACCCGCTGGGATTTTCACTCAAAGGTAACTCAGTCAGGAACACCTGAAGAAACTCCGAAGCCGGAAGAAGAAAACTCTCCTGAGGATCCTGTAATAACTCCAAATCTTGTAAAATCGGTTATTGCTTCTGACGGAACTACAGAAATCGATTCAGCCCTCTGGGGAAACGGATTCCGTATCGGTCTGGAATATGATTTTTCTTATAAGTCAGAACCAAATCTTCCTTCTGTAGGTCTTTATTATCGTTTCTGTCCGAGAGGAAATTATCACTGGGATAATGTATTCGCTCTCTATTGTGTAATGAATTTTTAAGTTCAATATAATCCGTTACTTGCGGTAAAAATTTTCCTATTATATAATAACCCTTATGGGTGGAAATAATACAAAATCGGGAAGTTCTCTGCTTAAGGCAGCAGAACAGGCCGCTGCAAAAGCAAAGGCAGCGGAAGCAAAAAAATCGACAACAACAAAATCTTCAACTACAAAAGCCACAGCTGCCAAAACTCCTGCAGCCAAAACAACTGCAGTAAAAACTACTGCCGCAAAACCGGCAGCAACTAAGACAGTAGCCAAGGCTCCTGCAAAACCGGTGCCTGCTGCAAAAACAACTGTAAAAGCTGCCGCTGTAAAAACTGCAGCAACAAAGCCAGCTGCTAAAGCTGCTGCGGTAAAATCTGCTGTAAAAACAACAGCTGCAAAACCAGCATCTGCAGCAAAAATAACAGAAACAAAGGCGGCAGCTCCAAAAACTGCAGGTACGACAGCAAAGGCCGCAGCTGCAAAATCAAAACCTGCTTCTCAGGCCGGAACCGGTGTTTATGACGAAGACTCCATCCTTCACCTGGAAGGACTTGAACATATCCGCTTAAGACCTGGTATGTACATCGGCTCCCTGGGTGACGGTTCCAACGAAAATGACGGTATCTATATTCTTCTTAAGGAAGGAATCGATAACTCAATCGATGAATTTTCACAGGGTTTTGGTAAACGCATCGATATTGAAATCAAAGAAGGACATGTAAAAATCCGCGACTATGGACGCGGTATTCCTCTTGGAAAACTTGAAGACTGTGTTTCAAACGTCAACACAGGTGCCAAATACAACAACTCTGTTTTCAAACAGGCAATTGGTATGAATGGTGTTGGTATCAAAGCAACCAATGCTCTTTCATCATACTTCAGAGCTGCTTCGATTCGTGACGGCAAAATGGCCGTTGTTGAATATGAACGGGGTGAAAAGAAATCCGGAAAAATCGGACCTGCAAAGCCTGGTGTTCAGAACGGTACTTTTCTGGAATTCATACCTGATACAGAGCTTTTCGGAAAATACGAATACAACATGGAATATGTTGAAAAGCGCCTGTGGAATTACGCTTACCTGAATCCCGGACTTAAAATAATCTGCAACGGAAAAGAGTATTATTCTGAAAAAGGTCTTGAAGATCTTCTGGTTCACGAAATGGGCGGTGCAGGAAAGCAGCTTTATGAAACTTTCAGTTACACAGGCGAAAACCTTCAGTTTGTTCTTACTCATACAGCAAGCCTTGATAAATTCGTATTCTCTTTTGTAAACGGACAGAGTACAGATGACGGCGGTACTCATGTTACTGCCTTCCTGGACGGATTTACAAAAGGTGTCTGTGAATGTTTCAAGAAAGAATATGACATTAAGGATGTTACAGGTGGTCTGTTTGTAGCCCTTAAGGTTGGACTTGATAATCCTATGTTTACCAGCCAGACAAAAAACAAGCTTGGTAACGTAGAAATTCGTGCTCCAATCATTAAAGAAGTTCAGGCTGCCGTTGATGACTGGCTTCGTCATAATCCTGCCATAAAGGGTGCAATCGAAGACAAAATCATCAAGAATCAGAAAGCCCGCAACGAGATTAACAGTGTAACAGAAAAACAGATTCGTGAAGCTTCCAAATCTGTTATGCTTAAAATTGCAAAGCTTAAGGACTGCCGTTATCACCTGCAGGATGGTGCCAAAGGTGCCGAAAGTATGATTTTCATTACTGAGGGAGATTCGGCCACCGGTCCAATGACTTACGCCCGTAATGCAGAATATCAGGCAATTTTCAGTTTGAAGGGAAAACCTGAAAATATGTACGGCCGCAAAAAGTCTGCTCTTTTTGACAATGAAGAACTTAAAAATCTGACCTTCAGTCTTGGTGTTCAGAGAAGTGTTGAAGATCTCCGTTATGATAAAATCGTTATTGCAACCGATGCCGATAACGACGGTTTCCATATCAGAAATCTGGTAATGACTTATCTTCTTCTGTTCTTTGAGGAACTGGTTATTTCCGGTCATGTGTATATTCTGGAAACACCTCTTTTCCGTGTCCGCACAAAGAAAGAAACTGTTTACTGTTATTCTGAAGACAGCCGCGACAAAGAAATGAAACGTCTTGGTGCAAATGCTGAAGTAAC
The DNA here is from genome assembly GCA_002315375.1 of Treponema sp. UBA1747. Taxonomy (GTDB): domain Bacteria; phylum Spirochaetota; class Spirochaetia; order Treponematales; family Treponemataceae; genus Treponema_D. The sequence goes on from DCHR01000006.1 coordinate 131,261, forward strand.
ACGATTCAAAGGACTTGGAGAAATCAGCCCTGCAGAATTCGGACAGTTTATTCATCCCCGCAAGGAAGGGGAAAGCGAAGATAAGGGTATTCACCTTACACCGGTAAGTATTCAGAGTCTGAAGAATGTTCCTCAGGTTCTTGAATTCTATATGGGAAAAAATACTCCTGAAAGACGTGAATTCATTGTTCACCACCTGGCAAAAGAAATCGACGCTTAATCAATTAAAACGATGCCATAAGGGCAGTTTTTTGGTAAACTGTCTTTATGGCAACTTTTGACGATAATACTCTTTACGTTTTAGATTCTTACGGGCTCATTTACAGAGCATATTTCGCATTTATTTCACATCCGCTTACAAACTCCAAAGGAGAAAATATTTCTGCTGTTTTCGGTTTTTTCAGAAACCTGGCAAATGTTCTTCAGCATTATAAACCTAAGTGTCTGGTTGCGGCACTTGATTCAATCGGACCAACTTTCCGTCACGAAGCTTTTCCTGAATACAAAGCAAACCGTTCGAAATCTCCGGAGGATCTGATTGCACAGATTCCATGGATTGAAGAAATCCTGAATATTCTGGGCATTCCTTCTATCCGTGTAAACGGTTATGAAGCAGACGATGTAATTGCAACTTTAGCCCGCAGGTGTGAAAAAGCAGGCCGAACCTGCCGTATTCTTTCCGGTGACAAAGACCTTATGCAGCTGGTCAATGATTCAATCCAGATTTTAAAACCGGATCCAACCGGAAACTGGAAGGTTGTGGGGGCCGAAGGAGTTAAAGCAGAATGGGGCGTTGGTCCTGAAGGCCTTCTGGATTTGCTTTCCCTTACAGGTGACCAGGCTGATAACGTTCCGGGCGTAAAAGGCTGCGGAATCAAAACCGGCCTTAAATTTCTTGAACAGTACGGAAGTCTTGAAGGCATTTATGAACATGCTGACGAGATTAAAGGTGCCATCGGTGAAAAAATCCGTGCAGGCCGTGAAGATGCTTTCAAAAGTAAGGAATTGATTACTCTTTGTGAAACCGTGCCTCTCGATGATCTTCCTGAACTTGAACAGATTGTTACTCTCCTGAAGGGAGAAAAATGTAAAACACCTTTCGAAGAACGCTATGATTTCAAAGGCGCTTCAGAACTTCTTATGAAATACGAAACTCCAAGCCTGGCCAAGTCCTTTGCAGCCCTTGGAAACGGCACTGTTCCTGCAACAGCTGAACCTGCCAAAGCCTCAAAAACAGAAAAGTCAGCACCGGCAGTTTCTTCTGAAAACTCGGCTCTTCCTGAACCAAAGAAAAACAAAGGTAACTACAAGGCCATGACAAAGCTTGAGGACCTTAAGAAATATATTGATGGAGCCATTAAAGCCGGAGTCGTTGCCTATGACTCTGAAACTACCGGCCTCGATACCTTTAATGACAGAATTCTTGGATTCAGTCTTTCTTATGAAAAGGGAACAGGCGTTTGGGTTCCTCTCAGTGCCGGAGATTCTCTTTTTGATAACGATTACATTACAAAAGACGAAGCCTTCAAGGAACTGGTACGGATTTTTGATAATCCGAAAATTACTGTGGTAATGCACAATGCAAAGTTCGATTATAAGATTCTTTCATCCAACGGCATGAAGTTTGACGGCGGCCGCATGAAATGTAACCTGGTGGATACCCTTATTGCAGCCTGGCTTATGGATCCGGACAAGTCTTTCAAGAAATCACATTCCCTTGAAAACCTTGGAATTGTTGACCTTGGATTAATCGGAATCGAATACGATGACATCGTAGGAAAGAAACAGACTTTCAGTGATGTTCCTCTGGAAACTCAGGCTGAATATGCTTCTGAAGATGCTGACTTTACATTTCAGCTCTGGCAGAAATACGAACCTGAACTTAAAGAAAAGAAACTCTGGGATTTATTCAGCAATGTTGAAATGCCTCTTCTGAAAGTTCTTGTTGATATGGAAATTGCCGGAATCCACCTGAATACAAAATCTCTTGATGAATACGATGTGGAACTTACAGGCAAAATCGAAGACATTCAGAATGCAATCTATGCTGAAGTTGGACACAGCTTCAATATCGCTTCTCCAAAACAGCTTGGTGAAGTTCTCTTTGAAGAACTGGGGTATAAGGCCACAAAGAAAACAAAGACCGGTTATTCGACAGACAACTCTGTTCTTGAAGAACTGGCGGTTTTCCATCCTTTGTGCAACAAGATTATCGAATTCCGTGAACTTTCGAAGCTTCAGTCAACTTACGTCGAAGCCCTTCCAAAACTGGTAGATAAAGAAGACCGCATTCATACAAGCTTCATGCAGACAGGAACTGCAACAGGACGATTGTCTTCTACAAATCCAAACCTGCAGAACATCCCTGTCCGTAATGAAATGGGCCGCAGAATCCGTTCAGCCTTTACCGCTCCAAAAGGTAAGGTTTACATTTCTGCCGACTATTCACAGATTGAACTTGTTGTTTTGTCACATCTTTCCGGGGACCCTGCAATGTGCAGGGCTTTCAATGATGGAACAGACGTTCATAAGGCTACTGCCAGTATGATTTACGGAGTAGGAATCGATGAAGTAACTCCTGAAATGCGCCGTACAGCAAAGACAATCAACTTCGGTGTTATTTACGGAATGGGAGCTTACAGCCTTGCGAAAGACTTAGGCATTTCAAATACGCAGGGAAGAATCTTTATCGACAAATATTATGAGCAGTACAGTTCAATCCGTAAGTTCATGGATGAAACTATTTCCCGTGCAGAAAGCCAGAAGTATCTGGAAACTATTCTTGGTCGCCGCCGTTACATTTCCGGAATCGACAGCCCGAATAAAATGATTAAGAACGCTGCAGACCGCATTGCAAAGAATACACCTGTTCAGGGGTCTGCCGCTGATATTGTGAAGCTTGCCATGCTTTCTCTGGATAAAAAACTTCATGAAAGCGGAAGTCCTGCAAAGCTTTTGCTTCAGGTTCATGATGAACTTATTCTCGAATGTCCTGATGATCAGAACGTAATAGAATCTACTATTTCAATGGTAAAGGAATGTATGGAAAATGCCATGAAGCTTTCTGTTCCTCTTAAGGTAAGCGTTGAATACGGAAAGAACTGGGGTGAATTCCACTGATAAAAAAAGGCCCCTGAGCTTGTTGATGGTGTGAAGGGGCTGAAGAGCATGGAAAAATGATTATTGCAGTAACGGGTCCTATGGCCAGCGGAAAAAATTACATCTGTTCTCAATTTGAAGCAAAGGGGTGGGTGAGCCTGGACTGTGACAAGGTGGTTCATGAAGCCGTAGTTTCCTGCGGAGATCAGATATTTGAAACCTTTTCGGAAGATGCTGCCCGTATGGGGATAGATCTTTTGAAGGAAGACGGAAGTATAAATCGCAGGGCTCTGGGTGCTGTAGTTTTTTCTGATCCTGAACTTTTGAAAAAACAGGAAGACATAGTTTACCCGTATGTGATAAAAAGGACTGAAGAGTTTCTTGAAGCAAATGCCGGACAGAATTTGATTATCAATGCAACGGTGCTTTTCAAAACTCCCGAACTTCTGCAGAAATGCGAAAAAGTGATTTATGTTTCTGCAAATCCTGTAAAAAGATTTTTCCGTGCCCGCCGGCGGGATAAACTGCCTGTTTCAAAAATCCTTGCCCGTTTTCACGCACAGAAAGATCTGTTAAAAAAATACAGGGATGCCTGTTCAAGCCTCCCTGGAATTACAATCGAAAAAATCAAGAACTAGAATTTTTCTCTCAGAACGCTTTCACCTTCTGCATCTTCTGGATCGTACCAGAAACAAAGCTGGATTTTTTCATTACACTTTTCAGCAAGCTTGATGGTTCCTTCAATTCTGCTTTTCTTTCCAGTTTCAAGGTCTTCGGCGCAGACAATTCCTTCTGTTCCTTTTTCATCCAGTTCAATCCATTTTGCCGTTGATTCAGGAATATTATCATTCTTTTCTATATATTCTACAGCCCGTACATGAAGTTTTTTGATGTCGTTGTTCGAACAGGTTGTCCACGAAAAACTGATGGTGTCTCCCTGTACAGGAAGATTTCCCAGGAATTTGTGGGTAATGGGAACCAGTGCTCTGAAGCATACAGGGGCTTTTGTGACTTCCGCATGTCCGTATTTATCAACAGGATAGACAGTCTCCAGAATGTAAAAATCTGTTTTGTTGTTCAGGTTAAACTTCCATTTGATGTTTTTGGTGCGTTCTATTCCCTTGTGAGCTTTGAGCCAGAAACCGCGCATTTTCCGGTTGTTTTCATCGGAAACTTCAATTTCAATCTGGCCTGTCATAATCCAGCCTGAAATCTTGCTTGATCTGTTTCTTCCTTTATAGAGCAGCAGAACCAGAACAGCAACTGTAAGCAGATATAGAATAATGTCTGCAAAAGGATATCGTAAACCGCTTAAGGGAATCACTAATACTGAAAGAGCTTTAAGAACAAAGAATATGACCGGAATTGTAATGATAAGGGTTAATGCCATTGCAATTATGGTACGTAAAGTTATGAGAAGTATAGTTTTTATGTCTTCTGCAACGACAGAAAAAAGACCTTTTTTATCATCGTTTTTTGAATTATTGCTCATGAAAATTATTTTAACATAAAAGAAAATATTTGCTAAACAATTTTTATAGAATTCCGATACACAAAGTATAGGGGAATATCAACTATGGAACAGAAAAGAACTTTATGGATTATTGCTGCAGCCGGTATGTTTCTGCTGGTAGTTTTGGGAGCAGCATTTATTCTTTATTCACCTGCACAGAAAAGTGCACCTCAGGCATTTGCTCAGGGACAGAATTATCAGGTTCAGAATCCAGCTGTAGTACAGAATGGTAACGGGTGGACAAGCATTCCTGGTACAAATAACAATCAGCTTCTTCCTCCTCCACAGGGAGACGTTCGTGCAAAAGATCTGACAGTATATGCTGATAATACAGTTGTTTATAGCAAAGAAACTTCTGAAGGAACTACAATCGATTTGAATGCATTGAAAGCTGCTTCAGAAATTGCACCAGCTCAGGAAACTTACCCTCAGAATATCAACATTACAGTTAATCTTCCTGAAACAAGAGTTGAAACAACACCTTCTGTAACAGTAACAGAAGTTCCTGTTCAGATTGTTCATACAGATGTTTCTGTAAAAGAAACTGCACCTGTTGTAGCACAGGCTCCAAGTGTTGCACCTGCTCCAAAAGCTCCTGCAGCGGTAAAAAAAGCAGAACCTGCAAAAGCACCTGCAGCAGTAAAACCTGCTCCAAAAGCAGAAGAAAAGAAAGTTGTTGAAAAGAAAATCGATCAGTACTGGGTTCAGGCTGCTGCTTATTCAAACAAGAAAACAGCAGAAAATGCACGTACTGTTCTTGATGACAATAAAATTCCTGCAGATATCTTCACTTATCAGGATGCAAAGGGAAAGGTTTTCTACCGTGTTCGCGTAGGTCCTTATACAACAAAAAGCGAAGCTGAATACTGGCGCAACAAGATTGATAAAATCGCTGCCTTCAGTAATTCAGAAAGTTATGTAACAGCAAATTAACAGCAATTGACTTCATAATAAAACTCCTAACTGACCGCAGATGAAAATCTGCGGTTTTTTTTTGCTTATATGCAAAAAATAGCAGAAATTCTCAATACGTTATGTATGAAACAAAAAGTCTGCTTTGTATTGATAATGTTTATACTGTTCAAACTCAGTGCTGTTTCTTTTATAGAAGAAAACACAGTTTATAAAACCGGCTTAAAAATAAAACTTCCGGTATTGAATGGAGCGGAACTGAACGGATGGTATAACGGAGAAAATATTATCTGGGGTGCTTCTGTAAACTTCACTGATTCAGACGGGACATTTCTGGCAGGAGGTAAGGGCGGAAATCTCAGTTTTTCGGGTGGAGTTTCCCTGCTTAATAATCCTCTTCTGTTTTCTTCTGTAAGTCCTTTTTTCAGAGCACAGAAAAAAATATCTTTGTTTTCGGCCGCGTTCCCGGACGGTTCCTCATTTTTAAAACCACTTTCTCTTTTTATCAATACAAGTTTGTTTTCTGACAAGGCTTCTTCAGGGAAATTAGGATTTTCAGGTGCTTTTTCGGAAAAAATGGAAGGAATATGGTCAGTAAATTACAGAAAAAGGGATAAAAAAAAGGAATTTGATTTTCAGTGGCTGATAAAGACAAATCCTCTCTTTCAGGGAAAAAATGACAGCTGGTATCTGAGTAAAAACATTTTTGCAGAAGAAACTTTGAAATTTTCATCTCTGTTTCAGGAGTCCTTATGTATAAATAATTTGAGTTTTCTTCTTTCTGAAATCTTCTATCTGGATTATTACGGGAACCTTCTGCCTGTTTTCAGAATGGAGACTTCCGGAAAACGATTAAGCGGAGCTTTTTCAGTCAATTTTCTTCCTGATGTTACATCATCTTCCGGAAAAGAACTGGAACGCTGCATATCGGCTAAGGTCAATTTTCAGGACCAGAAAAAGTTAAAAAGGGAACAGCCTTTCATGGTGAAGTACGGAGTAACGGTTTTCAATAAACTTAGTCTTGAAGAAAAAGATTGGGAAATGAAGGGAACAGCCGGATTCAGAATCTTTTCTGTAAGAAATAGTATAAGCGGCAGCATTTATGGAGAAATGCTTTCAAATCTTGATGGAATAGATATAAAAGAAACAAGATTCACAAAGGGAGGAATTAACCTGAGCAATAATTATTACATGGATAAAATAAGTCCTACTATAAAAGGCAGTTGTGTAATAATTCCTGAAAATTCCGGTCAGAATTATAAAACTACGGAGTCCTGTTCTGTTATTTTGTACCTGGGTTCGAATCCTTCTATTAATTTGAACCTTTCTGCAGAACTTTCAGGACAAAAATTCCGGTGTTCAGACAGGAAAATGGATATAGGAATCACTTCAAAATATAAAAGCCGATTGTTCGATATAGCAGGAAAAATTTCTATGAGTCTTGAATTTTAGGTACAAAATTACTAGAATAGAGTACTCAAACTGAAAATATTTTATTTTAAGAGGTAATATTATGGCTTTTGATATTTCTAAAATGAGAAATATCGGTATCAGTGCCCACATTGACTCTGGTAAAACAACAACAACAGAACGTATTCTGTTCTACTGTAACAAGATCCACCAGATTCATGAAGTTCGCGGAAAGGACGGTGTTGGTGCTGTTATGGACTCAATGGAACTGGAACGTGAACGTGGTATCACAATTCAGTCAGCAGCAACACAGGTTCAGTGGAAAGACTACACAATCAACGTTATCGACACTCCGGGCCACGTTGACTTCACAGTAGAAGTTGAACGCTCACTTCGCGTTCTTGACGGTGCTATCATGATTCTTTGTGCCGTTGCCGGTGTTCAGTCACAGTCAATCACTGTTGACCGTCAGCTTAAACGTTATCATGTACCTCGCATTGCATTTGTTAACAAATGTGACCGCCAGGGTGCTAACCCAATCCGTGTTTGTGGACAGATTCGTGAAAAACTCGGTCTTAACGCACACATGATGGAACTTCCAATTGGTCTCGAAGACAAACTCGAAGGTGTTGTAGACCTGGTTGGAATGAAAGCCCTCTATTTCGAAGGAAACAGTGGTGAAAATGTTATCGTAAAAGACATCCCAGCTGACCTCGTTGATCAGGCTAATCAGTACCGTGAAGAACTCATGGACGCTGTTTCTATGTTTGATGATTCCCTCATGGAAGACATCATGGAAAAAGGATACAACGACCTGGACGAAGCAAAAGTTATCGCAGCTATCCGTAAGGGTACACTGGCAGAACAGTTTGTAGGTGTATTCTGTGGTTCAGCTCACGCTAACAAAGGTATTCAGCCACTTCTCGACGGTGTTCTCCGCTACCTCCCAGCTCCAGATGAAGTTGAAAACGTTGCTCTTGACCTGGATAAGAACGAAGAAGAAGTTAAACTTGAATGTCGTGAAGGACTTCCTTGTGTTGCCCTCGGTTTCAAACTGGACGACGGACAGTACGGTCAGCTTACTTACACACGTATCTATCAGGGAAAAATCAAGAAGGGTGAAGAACTCTACAATACTCGTACAAAGAAAAAGTTCAAGGTTGGACGTCTTGTACGTATGAACGCTGCAGCAATGG
>DCHR01000032.1 GCA_002315375.1 Treponema sp. UBA1747
TCAATACTAGTATCTATCATAATTTTTCCCGCTAAATTTCTGTTTGTTTGGTTAAGCAATTATAACATATTTTCCATTCAACAAAAAAAACTACTCCAAACAGAAGTTTTCCCCCAGTTGGAATAGGTTTTTCGTTTTTTTTTGCTTTTCCCGCACGAAATAAACAAAAAAAAAAAGGAGTCTGCTGTTGCAAACTCCTTTTTAACTTCAAAAATTAATGATGGAGCGCAAGCAAAAACTTTTACTCACAGCTCAACTTTTCTTCAGCTCGCGACACTAATTTTTCTTCCGAAAAATTAGTGATGGAGCGCAAGTCAGAACATTTATTCTTTTGCTATTACTTTGTCTCAACTTGCGGCACTAATTCATTTCATGAATTAGTGATGGAAAAGTCTGATGCCATTAAATGCCATGACCATGTTGTAGTTGTCGGCGGCTTCGATTACCAGGTCATCGCGAACTGATCCGCCTGGCTGAACAACTACTGTTACACCTGATTTGCGGGCGCGTTCGATATTGTCTCCGAATGGGAAGAAAGCATCTGAACCAACGGCAACATTTGTATTCTGTTTGAGCCATTCTTCTTTTGCTTCCTGTGTGAATACTTCAGGTTTTACCTTGAAGATGTTCTGCCATTTGCCTTCAGCAAGAACGTCCATGTATTCAGCTCCGATGTAAACATCGATTGCATTGTCGCGGTCAGCACGTTTGATTCCGTCTACAAACTGAAGTCCCAGAACCTGTGGGCTCTGACGTAACCACCAGTTGTCTGCTTTCTGTCCGGCAAGGCGTGTACAGTGAACACGGCTCTGCTGTCCGGCACCAATACCAATTGCCTGTCCGTCTTTTACAAAACAAACTGAGTTTGACTGTGTGTATTTAAGAACGATGAGGGAAATAACCAGGTTGCGTTTGTCATCTTCTGAAAGAGTCTTGTTTTTTGTAACAATATTCTCAAGACAAGAGTTGTCGATTTTAAGGAAGTTGTGTCCCTGTTCAAAAGTAACACCAAATACCATTTTTGTTTCGATAGCAGGTGGAACAAAATCAGGATTAATCTGAAGAACACAGTAGTTTCCGTTTTTCTTTGCTTTGAGGATTTCAAGAGCTTTGTCTGAATATGAAGGTGCAATAACACCGTCTGAAACTTCTTTCTTGATGAGAAGAGCTGTTGCTTCATCACATTCATCTGAAAGGGAAATGAAATCTCCGAAAGATGACATGCGATCTGCACCACGAGCACGTGCATATGCACATGCTAAAGGAGTAAGCTCAACATTGTCTGTGAAGTAGATTTTTTTGAGTGTATCTGACAGTGGAAGCCCAACAGCAGCACCGGCAGGTGAAACGTGTTTGAAAGAAGTTGCAGCAGGAAGTCCTGTAGCTTCTTTAAGTTCTTTTACAAGCTGCCATCCGTTCAAAGCGTCCAGCAGGTTGATATATCCAGGTCTTCCGTTTATTACAGTAACTGGAAGATCGCCGTCTTCTACAAATACCCTTGCAGGTTTCTGGTTAGGGTTACAACCGTATTTAAGTTCGAGTTCTTTCATAACAAGAGCATAATAAAAAAAAAGGGTTTTTACAATTACAATATGAAAAACACTTCCCGGTAGCTCCCGTGCAGAGGTCATATGTCCTCATTCGCTACGCTCACTGCGGGATGACCTGCTGCACGGTCCTCCCTCGCGTGTTTTTCAGCTTGGAAAGTAAATCTTTTTTTTATTATCCTTTCTGTTATTCACTAGCGTTTTTCATCCCATAGTGTACTGGCAGGGGGAAGAATCCCCCTCGGGCGCACGATGTTGCGCCCTACCCCCTCTGCGGGGAAATTCCCCGCAACGCCCCTATTTGTATCTGGAATATTTTCTGTGATATTATTTATTTATGGAGAGAAAAATAACTTTTCTTATTTTCATTTTGATTCTTCTCTTTGGCATATGTCTTGAATCAGTTTTCATTGTAGAAGACTGGAAAAAGAAGTTGAAAAAAGCTGCCTGGTTCAAAGGACTGGCATCCTTGTGTTTTACGTCTCTTGGAGCTTTTCTGGTTTATATAAATCCGTCTGCTCCAGGCTGGTTCATTTTTCTGGGACTAATTTTAGGAATGACCGGTGACATCTGTCTTGCAGTCAAAAAATTTCTTTCCGGATTCATATCAGCCGCAATAAATGTATTTGGAATTCTTTCATTTATGGCAGGGCATTTTTTCTATATCAATGCTCTCATTTTTGCAGGCAAAATAAATTTTAAGCTGGCACTCCTTCTCTGGCCGGTTGTTTATTTAATTGTGATTCCTGTTTTATTGATCCATGCAAAAGGCTCTCCCTTAAAAAACCGCATTATGGGATGCATTTATCTTTCTGTTGTAACCTTTATGTTCAGCACTTCAGTTGCCCACTGGACCATGCAGAGAAGCAGTTTTTCAATCCTTTTTTCGACAGGAGCATTTCTTTTTCTTATCAGCGATGTAATCACTATTTACAATTCCCTGCTTCCGGAAAAACCAAAAGTTCTGCGGGCAATAAACCTTTCCCTGTACTACACGGCTCAGATTCTGATTTCGCTCAGCATTTTGTTTTTTTAGGAAATATTTATACTTTTATCCTCGATTTCATAAGATTTTTACAATTCTGTAAACTTTTTTAATATCTTTATTTTCTCCAAAGCGATAATAATATTCTTATGACAACTGATATGACAAAAGGTTCTCCAACAAAGCACCTTTTAATGTTCGCTCTTCCTCTTTTATTCGGAAATCTTTTCCAGCAGTTTTATAATATTTTTGACTCGATTATTGTCGGCCGCTTTGTAGGAGCTGAAAGTCTGGCAGCTGTAGGAGCCTGCGGGTCACTTACCTTTCTTTTTATTAACCTGAGTTCAGGACTCGCTGTTGGAATCGGAGTAATTGTTGCCCAGTATTTTGGTGCACACGATGACAACAGCGTAAAAAGAACCATTGCCTCTTCCATATATGTTCTGACCACTACATCACTGATTGTAAGTGTTATTGTCCTGCTTTTTGCACCTTATATTATGAAATTTCTCAGAGTCCCTGACGAAATCAGACCACTTTCTGTTTCTTATTTGAGAATAACCTGCGGATGGGGAATACTTTTCCTTGCTTTCTATAACGGGCTCTCATCTATTCTCAGAGCCCTGGGTGATTCCAGAACACCTCTTTACTTTCTCATTGTAAGTTCCATCATCAACGTAGGCCTGGATCTTCTTTTCGTTGTGAAATTCAATATGGGAGTTACAGGAGTTGGACTGGCCACCCTGATTTCACAGGCAATCTCTGCCATCAGCTGCCTGATTTTTGCAATTCACAAAAACCAGTACTTCCGCCTGAGCAAAGAAGAACTGAAACCCCACAGAAAAATCATCCTCATGTCCATCAAACTTGGAGTTCCGATTGCCCTGCAGAACTCACTTATTTCAATTTCAATGATTACTCTCCAGAGCACAGTGAACACTTTTGGCGCCAGCGTAATGGCAGCTTACACAATTGCAGGCCGCGTTGAAAGTCTGGTTCACCAGCCCTTCACATCCCTTGCAAACGCCATGAGCACTTATACCGGCCAGAATGTTGGTGCCCATGACCAGGATCGTGTAAAGAAAGGCTTCAGACGTGGTGTTACAATGGCCATTATATTTGCCCTGCTGATGCTGCTTGTAATGTACACTCTCGGCCAGAAAATATGTCATCTTTTCGTTAATGATATTGAAGTAATCCAGATCGGTGCAAAAGCCCTTACCATCACATCCCTCGCCTATATAGGTCTTGGAATGATTTATATTCCGCGTGGTCTTTTAAACGGAGCCGGAGATACAGGTTTCTCAATGATAAACGGAATATGCGAAGTTGTTGTCAGAATCAGTGCCGTCCTTATTCTTACTAAGACAGCATTGGGATACTGGGGAGTCTGGTGGTCCAACGGAATTACCTGGACCATTACAGGAATCGTCTGTCTGATAAGATACTGGTCCGGAGTCTGGAAGAAAAAAGCAGTCGTCTGAAAAATATTATTTTTCTTCAGGATTTTTATCTTCTGCCGGCGGGCATGGATTATCCTGTTCGATTTTCAAGAAAATTTTCTTTCCCATTCCTGCAATTGTATAAATTACAATCATTGGGCCGATAAGGACGCCCACAAGAACAAGCCATTTATTCCACATGAACAGTGCTATTTCCAGCGCAACGATAAAAAGAATAAAAAGTGTTTTTCCGAAAAAATAAACAGAAATGTGAAAAGAATTCTTTATTGTATTCACAATGGAATTCTCATAACGGGCAGTCAAAGGGAATACATAAAGCAGTGCAGCAATCACGATAGCTGTAGAAATAATGGCGATACCAATAAAAATGAAATTAACATCGTCCATTTTTGTAACGACCTGCCATTCGATATAAAGAGCATAAACTGCAGCAAGAGCAATTAACCCCAGAACAAAACCTTTCTTAAAATTTGACTTGAAGTATTTGAAATAATCTTTATAAATATACCCTTCTTCATCATCTACCATTTTCAACAGAACAGCATAAGCCGCCGTAACTGCAGGCCCGATTGTTAACACGGGAATACAGCAAACCAGCATGATGATATTCAGAAAAAAGAGATCTATAAACTTGTCCCAGAATTTAAAAAATGAAGAATTAATATTTAATGCCATAAGGATATTATAATGAAAAAATAAAAAAACGGGAAAACAAGGCTAATGCGAAAATGATGCGAGGAAACTTTGAGCAGAGTGCATCCCGCACGAGGTCCGAAAGGACCGGTCTTTTCCCATTTAAGATAAAAATGTAAAAGGCGGTATACCAATGTTCTAAAAATGGGGCGCAGTGAGTCGTGGCGCGAAGGCATCCCGCAGGTCGCAGACCGAGGACTTATGCCTTCGCAGACACGAGCTCACGTTGCGGGGCCCCATTTTTAGGCAATAGCATTAACCGCCTTTAATATTTTCAGATTAGCGTACTGCTTTTTCTGCGGCTGCGCGTTTCTTTGCCTGTTCAACAGAGAAATCGCAACATGCATCGTAACCGTATTCTTTTGCCTGTTTTACCATTTCAGCTACACAAGCTTCGAATTCTTTGTCTGATGTTGCATAGATTGCTTTCCATGTTCCATTTTTAACACATTCAGCAACCTGGCTCCACTGGAGAGAAAGATCCTTTGGAGTTGGGTCATGAGAGAACATTGTACCAGGAGCAACCAGGTAGTTTGTTTTTTCCATGTATTTCTGTGGTGTTGCAGCTCCACCCCATGCACGCCATGCAGATTCACATTCACTCTTTGCAGGAACCTGTTCAGAAGCCCATGTTTCGCGGTTGTAAAGTTCACCGTCTGTCATTGGGTTTGCAGCATCCAGTCCCCAAGTTGTGTTGTTGATCTGGAATGAACCGTCTTTATATGTTCCCTTGTATGGAGCCTTCATCTGTGTACCAGCCTGGTCAGCAAGAGCAACTTTACCAAATTCTGTAAGGTAAGATTTTTTGTCTTTTCCGATATCCCAGGTTACACCGCGTGGACCATACTGACATGTAAGGAATCCTTCTGGAGTTGAGAACCAGTTGATGATTGCCATACAAAGTTCAGGGTATTTTGTATCAGCACCGATAGACCAGATGCGTTCACCACCGTATACAGACTGACCGTAAACGATTGGACGTGCTTTTGTTGGTACTACCGGGTACATTCCTTTTCCTGCAGCAAGGTGAGCTTCTGTGTTGTATGTTCCTGAAGCCATCCAGTTGAAGATGTTCCAGAAAGCTGTACCGTTCTGGTAGTCTTCTGACATACCGTTGTATTTCTGTGTAAGAGAGTCAGGATCTACGAGACCTTTCTGCATAAGTTTGTTGATGAATTTAAGTGTGTAGAAGTATGGACCGTTTTCTTCGAGACATCCGTGGAAAGTTCCAGTTTCAGGATCATAAAGACCGAAGTCGAATTCATCGAATCCGAAGTAAGCTGTTGCCAGTGATTTTACATACATAACCATGTTTCCGTCCCAATCGTTGAAGAGAGAAACACCGTATGTTGGGTTACCGTTGTCATCTTTTGGACAAACTTCTTTCATTTTTGCCAGAACATCAATCATGTCATAAAGATCGTTGATTGTTGGTTTTCCGATTTTTTCGTACAGGTCATAACGAAGATCCCATGTATAGAAGAATCCCTGGATATCTTTTGAAGAAGTAGAAACGTTATGTCCGAATCCGTAAACTTTACCTGTTTTAGAAGTGAACTTGTTCTTCTGCAGAGCATGTTTCATGTTTGCAGAAATATAAGGTCCGTAGTTTGTCAGGAGTTTATCCTGGTTCCAGTCATAAAGAAGACCTGCTTTTACAGCGTTAATGTACTGTTCACCGTCATTTCCCCATACAACGATGTCACCAAGGTTTCCTGATTCCATACGTGTCTGATATGCTCCACCTGTTTCAGGAATAATGTTCAGTTTTACATTGAACTTATTGAGCATAATATCTGCAAACCAACCTTCCTGCATTCCGGAATAGTTTGCCAGCTGTGAATAAACATCAAGTGTTACCGGTGCCTTTGGTTTAATCTTCTTGATGTTTCCTTCCTGCTTTGGAGCAGCGAAAACCGATGCAGCCATCATAGCCAGGGCCATACCTGCTGCAAATACTTTTGTTCGTTTCATATTTCCTCCTAAAACGATTTACTTTCTATTTATCACTGAAGCAGAATTTCTGCTGCAGATTTTTCCTTTATTACAATCAAAGGGGTCTGTCCCCTTTTGATTAACCTTTTACCGCACCCAGCATTAATCCTTTTTCGAAATATCTCTGCATGAACGGATAAACCAGAAGAATAGGAATTGCTGTAACCATAGCAACAGTGTACTGACGGGTCTTTTCATCCAGCATATTCTGAATCTGACTTTCAGAAAGATTTGACGAAGTTCCCATTGTAGCACCCAGGTTTGAACTCTGTGTCAGGTAGATGTAAAGTCTGTGCTGGAGTGTATAAAGACTTGCATTTCCCTGCATGAGAATGAGGGAATCCTGGAAGCTGTTCCAGTGTCCGACTGCAGCCCAGATGGCAATTGTTGCCAGAATAGGTTTTGAAAGCGGCCAGATAATTTTGATGAAAATTGTCCAGTAAGAAGCTCCGTCAATTGCAGCACTTTCTTCCAGTTCTGCCGGAATGCTTTCAATATAAGTTTTTACCATGATGATATTGAAAACGTTTACAATGCCCGGAATGATGTAGGCAAGGTAATTATTTGTAAGACCAAGCATCTGCATGGTTGTGAACCATGGAATAAGTCCTGCACCGAAATACATTGTTACAATCATGTAACGGTAGAACAATTTTCTGTGCCACATTTCCTGTTTTGTAACCAGGTAACCTACGAATCCGGAAGCAGCTGTTGAAACACAGGTTCCCAGAATTGTGCGCGAAACAGTTACACCCAGTGAAACCAGAAGGTCATGGTTTTTGAAAATACGCACATAGTTCTGAAGGTGAAATCCTCTCGGGAAAAAGTTGATGAGACCTTTTGATACCAGCGAGTTTTCTGAAATTGTATTGATGAACAGATAATAAAACGGGAATACACAAATCAGAGTAAACAGGATGAAGAATGTGTAATTCAGAATATTAAAAATCAGGTCATTGATTGTATGCTTTTGTACCATTTCTATTCTCCTCCCCTATTAGAAAATACTTGAACCGCGGACAACTTTTGAAATCCGGTTTGTAATGAACAGCAGAATTACGCTGACAACAGATTTGAACATGGAAACAACGGTACTGAACGGAATATTATTTGATCCGCTTCCTGCACCAAGGGACAGCTGGTAAACATAAAGATCCAGAACCTGAATTGCTTCTTTATTGTTTGGATTTTTGAAAACAAGATACTGGTCCATACCGTTACTCAAAATATTTGAAATCGAGAGAATCAGAAGAACAACATAAGTTGGAATCAGTTCAGGCAAAGTAATGTGCCACATTTTCTGGAAACGTCCTGCACCGTCAACTGTTGCTGCTTCATAAAGCTGCTGGTCAATTCCCGAGATTGCAGCAATGTACATAATTGCTGACCATCCCAAACCTTTCCACATTCCCCAAAGAAGCATCTTGAACCAGATTCCGTTTCCGTTCATCAGATAGTTGGTTCCTGTTTCTTTTGCATGAAGTACTTTTACAATCAGGTTGTTTATGAAACCTTCTGTACCGAAGATACAGAAAGCAATGGCATAAACCAGAACCCAGGAAATGAAGTTTGGAATTGTTGTAAGGGTCTGAATAATACGGCGTGATGCATTGTTCTTGATTTCAGCAAGGAAGATTGCAAAAACCATTGGACACCATGAAGTAAGGATTCCAAGGCCGCTCATTGCAAGTGTATTGCGTAAAACCATTACAATATCTTTTCTTGTCTGTTCGCTTTTGAATGGAGCCTGGAACCACTTCAAGCCAACCCAGTTATCCATGCTGATGACCCCACCTGCTTCATAATCGAAGAAAGCATAACGCCATCCCCACAGAGGAAGGTAACTGAAAATGAAAATCAGAATCAGGAAAGGAAGAAGCATGAGAAAAAGCTGAATAGGAGCATCGATATGACACTTTTCATCTTTTTCAGGAGCCGGAGTTTTCAGGAAAGAAATCAGAGCAGAAATGAAGATTACAGTTGCCAGAACCACATAAATTATTATTGTTGATGGTTCCAGAGGTTTCGTTCTTCCAAGATTACCGAAAGCAACTTCCTGATAGTAAGCGCGAAGAATTCCAATCTGTGCCAGACCGAAAATAAGGCTTCCAGGAAGAATACAGAAATGTCCGTAACGTTTAAGCTTGTTGTTTCCAACACTCATACAGGCGCCGGCGCCACAAAGAATAATTCCCAGATCTGTAAGCAAAGCCGAAACACTTACCAGGCGGAAAATACTTTCCGGTGCCCAGCCGCGACGGAATGCAAGCTGAAGATTATTAGTGAAAACTTTATAGAAGAATCCGGATGTAAACAGGGACATATTGCGGCTGATTTTTTCTGAAATACGGGCCGGGTTTGCTCCAGGAATAAACAGAAGCATAAATGCCAGAAGAATCAGGATACGGTAAGTAATCTGGAATGGAGATGCACTGATTGTTGTCTTTTCAGTTCTCTCTTCTTCTGCAAAGGCTGCGCTTAAACCGCTTGTCAGAACAACCAGAAGAGAAAGAGCTAAATAAAGACCACGGAAAGCAGGCCACTGAGGTGAAACTTCCAGTTCATCCATTGTCATTGCAAGGATATTGTAGGCAGACGGATAAATTACAAGGCTCAGAGCAGCAAGAATACCACCTGCAGTCATAATAATGTAACCGGCTTTTCTAAGTTTGTTTGTTGCAAAGGAAAGATATAAACCGATAACTGCAATCAAAACTGAAAGACATGTAATAAGACAGGCTGCATAATCCAGTTTAAGTGCCGATGCAATTTCCTGATGACTTTCGGAAAATTCCATCCACATTTTTTTATAAGAAGGAATATGAATTTTTACGCCTTTAATCGACTGGTCAATTTCAACGTCAGAATCATCATCAAAATCTGCCTCTTCGTCATAATCATAATCGCTTTCTGAATCATCGGAAGCAGAGGCGGCTTCTGTCATATTAAAAAGAGCAGCATAATAATCATCGTAGTTTTCAAAATCATCCGGATTTAAGGCGAAAGGATCTGCTTCACTTTCTTCCGAATCTGAATCTTTGATTGAAGCATCCAGTGCCACTACATCTTCTGTAAGAGCACGGAAATAAACAGCACTTTTTATGAGGGAAACATTTTTTCCAATTGCGCCGGAAATTCTTCCGGGATTTGTCCGCCCGATAAACAGAGACAAAAGAAGAATTATTACCGACAACCTAGTAGCCCAAAGCAAAACTTTTTTGCATGAAGACTTCCAATCTGTAATTTTATTCATAGTAAAATAATTATAAATTGGAAGATTTATTTGGGAACAAAAGTTGTATTAGAAAATTAGAGTAAATGACCTATAAAATTCATTAATAAAAAATTACAGACTAATTAATTAAGTTTTCGAGTGCAAATTTTACAGTTAATTCCTGTTGCTGGTCTGCGGAAATTGACGAAGCATTATCTCCCTTCTGAAAACCATAATGTCCGAAATTGGCATGATTTCCACCCGGAATTGTAAGCTCAGAAAAGTCTGAAAGTTTTCCCATATATTCCAGATATTTGTTCATTCTCAGAACACCGTCTCCTTCGCCTTTTACAGAAACGATTGAAAAATCAGAATCGAACTGATTCATTGAATATGAACCGCAAAGCAGAAGTCCTTTTACATTCGGAAAGTTTTTAATTGCTTCAGGAGCATACATAGAAGCGGCGGCTCCGCCAAGGGAATGTCCCCCCAGGAAAACTTTATCATATTTTCCTGCATACTTTTTCAGAACCGGTTTTGCGGCCTTTGTTTTGTAAATAATCAGATCCGAAGGAGCTCTCAGAAGAACAACATCAAATCCCGCTTCTGCAAACTTTTTCATGAAAGGCACATACGCCTTGTTATTTACAAGGCCTCCCGGATAAAAAACAAGGAGGTTTTCATTTCCTTCTCCATCAAGAAATATGTAATTTATTTTTTTAGTGATGTTTACCGGACCGGAAGCAGACTCCAGTATTTCATCACAAACCGGATCAGGACTGTAAGAAAAATATGAAAGATTGAAGAGTGAAACAATTACAAAAATGAAAATAAAAATCTGGGCAACAGAATTCAGGATTTCTTCAGTCCAGTTGGCTTTTGCAGTGTCCATGTCTGCTTTGGCTCCATAGACACACATAGCGATGAACGAACCTAATCCGATTAAAAGACAGATAATACCGGGAATGCTTGAAAAGATTTTTCCGGCTCCTGCAGCAGAGCCAAACTTCTTTATGTAATAAACAGACGGAATCAGCATGAAAACAAAACCAGAACTCATGAGAACACGGAAATGTTTTTTGAAAACCTGAATATCTTTCTTGGCAACAGCCAGAAGTAATTTCCAGATTACTTTTCCAAAGCCTGCAAGAAAGGATAGGAAAGCACCAGTCCCGAAAATCCAACCGGCAGCCAGAGATTTTGCAGAAAAAAACATTGCAACGAAAGTCATCGAAGCTGCAAAAAAAATTACAGGAACAGCATCCAAAAGTGTCATTCCAACAGTAGGCTCAAGAGAAGTTTTTGTTTCGCTCATAATATTTAAGGTAATATGAAAATGCCGTGAAAACAATAAAAAAATACTGTTAATAAAAAAAAGCCGCTTCTGCGTTATGTAAAAGCGGCTTTCTATTTTCAGTTGCTTACTATTCTACAACAACATTTACTTTTACAGACTTAACGCCTTTCTTTGGTACAACGCATGTACCGTTTACTTTGGCGCCTTCTTTTACAGTAACTTTGATTTCACCGTCGTTCTTTTTGTTTACAACGCTGATTTTATATTCAACGCCGCGGAACTTACGTGTCATTGTTGCTTTCTTAACATGTGCAGGAAGACGTGGTTCTACAACCAGTCCTTCATAACTTGGGCGGAGACCACAGATGTACTGTGAAAGTGCCACAAAGTTCCATGCAGCTGTACCTGTAAGCCATGAGTTTTTGGCTTCACCAAAACGGCGTGCTTCTTTACCGGCAACCATCTGGCTGTAAACATAAGGTTCTGTGCGGTGGATTTCAGATTTATCTTCAATGTAAGCAGGAGCAATCTTAATGTAGTGTTCCCATGCATCCTGAGGACGTCCGTTTACAACTTCACCAATGATAACCCATGGGTTGTTGTGACAGAAAATACCGCCGTTCTCTTTGTATCCCGGTGGGTAAGATCCAACTTCACCAAGTTCAACATGGTAGTCCTGGTATGCAGGCCAGTTGATACAGATACCGAAGTCTGAATCCAGGTATTTCTTTACGCTGTCCAGAGCCATTTCAGGGTAGCCTTTGTCTTTTCCGACTTTAGCCATTGTTCCGAAGCCCTGTGATTCAATGAAGATTTTTCCGTCCTTACATTCTTTAGAACCAATTTTGTTTCCGAAGTGGTCATAAGCGCGAACGTACCATTCTCCGTCCCAACCTGCTTTACAGATTGCAGCTTCCATTTTCTTGGCAGCCTTAAGTGCTTTTTCTGCTTCAGCTGTATCGCCCATCAGGTTACACATTGCAACATAGTCAGGTGTAACGTAAACGAACATTTCAGCAATCATTACAGATTCGGCATTCTTTCCGTTCTGGTGACTTGTTGTCTGGAAAGATTCGTTAGGGTCCATAGAGAATCCGTTCAGGTTCAGACAGTCGTTCCAGTCTGCCTGTCCGATAAGTGGAAGTCCGTGTGGTCCCATGTGTTTTACAGTGAAGTTATAAGATCTCTTGATGTGTTCAAAGAGAGTTGCCTTGTTCTTTTCTGAATTGTCAAAAGGAACCATTTCATTAAGGAAGGCTGCATCCCCTGTTTCGCAGATGTAACGTCCAACACCAAGAACCAGCCAGAGAGGGTCATCGTTGAAACCGCCACCGATGTCAGCATTACCTTTCTTGGTAAGTGGCTGGAACTGGTGGTAGCATGATCCGTCAGGGAACTGTGTTGCAGCAACGTCGAAAAGGCGTTCGCGGATACGTGAAGCAGGCAGCTGGTGAGCAGCACCAAGCATATCCTGAGATGTATCGCGGAAACCAAGACCACGACCGATTCCTGATTCAAAGTAAGAAGCAGAACGGGCAAAGTTGTAAGTAACAACACACTGGTACTGATTCCATACAGCCATGCGGTCCAGTTTTTCATCGCCTGTTTTAATTGCGAAGTGTGAAAGAGTTTCATCCCAGAACTTTTTCAGTTCATTGTAGGCTTTTTCAACCTTAGCTTTTGTAGCAAACTTCTTCTGAATAGCAATTGCCTTTTCCTTGTTTACTACGCCTGAAGCAGTGTTTGTGCGAAGAAGATTTTTAGGAGCTTTTGCAGCCCATTTTTTATCCTGATCATTTTCAACATAACCAAGAACGAAGATGTAAGTTTTTTCTTCACCAGGGTTCAGTTCAACATTTACGCGGTGAGAAGCGATTGGAGACCATCCGTCTGCAACTGAGTTTGCTGATTTTCCTGCAACAACTGTCTGTGGATTTGCCAGAGAGTTGTAAAGTCCCATCCATGTTTCGCGGTCTGTATCAAATCCATCGATTTTTTCGTTACATGAATAGAAAGCAAAATGATTGCGGCGTTCGCGGTATTCTGATTTGTGGTAGATTGCACTTCCGTCAATTTCAACTTCACCAATTGAGAAGTTTCTCTGGAAGTTTTCACAGTCTGTAGAACCATTGTAGAAACACCATTCAACAAAAGAAACCAGTGACAGTTCTTTCTTTTCATGGGCCAGGTTCTTGAGAGTGATCATTTCTACTTCACAATTTTCCCCGTTTGGAACCATGTAAAGTACATCAGCCTGAACATTGTTCTTTTTTGAGCTGATTTTTGAGTATCCGAAACCATGACGACATTCATAGAAGTCAAGCTTTGTTTTTGTTGGCTGCCATCCAGGATTCCAGATTGTTTTACCATCTTTAATGTAGAAATAACGTCCGTTTGTATCGAGTGGGACATCATTGTAGCGGTAACGTGTAATACGGCGAAGGCGTGCATCTGTATAGAATGCATAACCACCTGCTGTATTGGACAGAAGAGAGAAGAACTTTTCGTTTCCCAGGTAGTTGATCCATGGATAAGGAGTTGTTGGAGTAGTAATTACATACTCACGGCTCTTGTCGTCAAAATAACCGAATTTCATAAAAAACCTCGATATAAAAAATCTAAGAAACGTGCAGTTCCTGTCATTTACTACAACGTTTTCGTAAAAATCATTATATACGGTATTTTTTGTTTGTCAAAGGGAAATTCTAACGTTCTGTGCAAATTTTCAATAAATACACGTTTTACCTTACTTATCTACAGGTATTTCCAGCGTAACATCGCTTAAAGCAAAAGAAACGCAGGGATGAACATACCCCTGTTTCTTATCTCCATAACGGCGGAATTCAGAGGTTTCTGGAACAAAAACTTCTCCGGAAAGCAGTTTTGAACGGCACCAGCTACATTCTCCCCCGCGGCATCGGGAAGGACAACGGATTCCGTTTTTCTCTATGGCCGAAAGAAGAGTTTCTCCTGCCTGAACAGGTATTTTTCTCTCTCCTTCTAAGCTTTTTATTGTAAGGAAATGATCCTGCCCGCCTTCCATTTTTACAGCACTCTGAATCTCAAAACGAACATCCTTTTTTGAAAGTCCCAGCTTTTCGATTTCGCCTTCAAGAAAGGTGTACATAGCAGAAGGTCCGCAGCCAAAAAGCGAATAACCTTCTTTTTCAAAGTCTGAAGCATATTTTCCGATTAAATCAGCTGTAATAAAACCATTTTCATATCCGTCCAGCTTTTCATCGCTTAAAACATGAACAACCTTTACTTTTCCAGTTTTACTGCAGATTTCCTTAAATTCCTTTTCGAAGAGAATTGTATTCTTTGTGCGGCTCCCGAAAATAACTGTCAGGTTAAAATCTTCGGTTTTTTCAGCAATACTTTTTGCCATAGACAAAAAGGGAGTAATTCCTGAACCACCGGCCACAGCAATTACATTTTTATAATCCCGGAGCCTTTCATAATAAAAAGTTCCCTCAGGTCCTGAAATATCTGCCTCATCACCTTCTTTCCAGTGGTCAAAAATCCATGAAGAAACAAATCCTTCAGAAACTTTCTTTACTGTTATTTTTACAACACCGTCTTTTGTTTCCAAAGGAGATGATGAAACGGAGTAAGGACGGGAAACATAATTGTCACCGACTTTAATTCTTACACAGACATACTGCCCTGCCCTGAACCAAGCTGCCTCACTGCCATCAGTTTTTCTAAGAACATAAGTTCTGGCTCCGGCTTCCGCATAATCTTCAATTCTTAAAACAGTCATTTTCTGACTAAGAGGATGAAGCCGGGCTGCCAGTTCATTGACTGGATATTCTGCGGTAACTTCCCTGTCACTTGCTTTTTCAATTTCTTTTTCTCTGACTGCGCTCATCTTTTTGAACTTGAGCATATCAAAAACGCCGATAAGGCCTACTTTTACATTTGCCATTTTTCTTCCCCTACTCTTTTTCCCATTCTGCCATTTCTTTAAGGGCAATATTCGCCATCATCTGACCTGAAACATAAGTACCGTTGTAGCCGATACTTCTTGGACCGCTTGTTCCAATCGGACGCAGACCTTTAATCGGATAATCTTTTGAAAGCATCATCATGCGTGCAAACATGCCGTCCCAGGTACTTGGTTCGTATCCGTATGCACTTCCTTCAGGAGAAGCGATGTAACGTGCAAAAGTCACCGGACTGGCAATTTCAATTTCTTCAATACAGTCACGGAGTCTGATTCCTGCCTTGTTTTCCAGACTCTGAATCATTTTTTCCGCAATTTCAGATTTTTTTGCTGCATACTCTTCCGGAGAAATATTGTTCCAGTCTTCTGCAGACATGATTTTTGTAAAGCTGCAGGCACAGGTTCCTTCCGGAGAAAATTGCGGATTCACCACGTTATAACAGAGAAAAATAGAAAAATCATTTGTCTCTGATTTTTTCATAGCCTTATATTCTTTAGGTGAATCGGCTGTGCCGTGAAGGAAGATACTGTAATCTTTTATTCCCAGTTCTTCGGCAATTTTGTTCAGGCCAAGATAAACCGTAAACATTCTTCCGCCATAATTTTTCCCACGGGCATTTGAAAGTTTTATTTCTCGGATCGGAATCAATTCTTTCGGCATCATCTTCCCGTAAATAATATCAGGATTGATGTTTGCCAGAACGTAATCACAGCTGATGGTGCCTGCATTTGTTTCAACGCCGCATATCCGGTCTCCGTTGAAAAGGAATTTTTCTGCACGGCAGTTAAACATTACTTCACCACCAAGTGACCTGAACTTTTCAAGAATAGCAACACTCAGATCATGTGAGGTATGTTTAGGAATATAAGCACCTCTTGTAATGTATTTCTGAACCATAGCTACATAATGAATAAAAGGAAGCCGGTCCAGACCAACGCCCAGATATGACCAGTAGGTAGAAAGAATATCAATACATTTTGCCGGAAGCTTCATAGCCTTGAAAACTTTCAAGGTCGGATAAGCCCCTGTACGGAGCATATTCGGATATTTTGCTCTGAGTACAGAGGAATCTGCATGTCCCTTTGAATCAGACAGAAAATGGATGCCGTCCAGAATTTCATCAAACACATCAAAAAGAATTTCCATCTTGGCGCGGCTGCCCGGAACCTGTTCTTCCATGGCATCAATAAAATTCTGCCGGCCGGCAGGCATAGTTACATCAAGAGGTTTTCCATTGCTGCCTTTTGTTATGACACGGAAACAATCGGGAACAGGAACCATTTCCCATTCCAGTCCCAGAGATTTCATTACTTCCTGTGCGTCCCCGGGATTATCTGCCGGTCCAAAATCACACATTTCATGAAGGGAAGGATCAAATTCAAAACGCCCGCGAACAAAACTTGTGGCGCATCCGCCAGGGACATTATGCTGTTCAATCAGAAGAGTTTTTTTGCCTTTAGCGGCAATAGTGCAGGCAGCAGTAAGTCCGGCATTTCCGGCTCCCACCACTACCACATCGAACTTTTGCATGTACAACCTCACTTTTTATAATAGTAAAATTATAACATGCGTTTTAGAAAATTTAAATTTTTTAGGGGGAAGTCTCCCCCTCGCTGCAGACAAGGCACTTCGACAGGCTCAGAGCCCTGTCTTCCGCTACCCCCTCTGCGGGGACAGCCCCGCAACGCCCCGTCAGCTAACAACGGCGCGGGCAGCTCCAAAGAGTCCAAGACTTCCCGCCATCATAATGCAGCCGGCAATGAGAACGCCCAGAAGAACGGCGAACACCGTGTCGCGGAATTTCATGTTCAGCATGCTGGCAGCAAGAGTTCCGGTCCAGGCACCTGTACCAGGCAGAGGAATTCCTACAAAAAGCATAAGGGCAATGAAAACACCACGACCTGCTTTGGATGTAAGTTTTTCACCGGCAGCACTTCCCTTTTCCAGAAAGAAACGGCAGATTCCACCGATTATTTTTTTGTCCTGTCCCCATTCCAGAAATTTTCTTGCAAAAAGATAGATAAAAGGTACAGGAAGCATATTACCAATAATACAAATCACATAAGAAGGAATAATTGGCAGTTCCAGAGCCTGAGAAACAGGTATTGCGCCACGAAGCTCAATAAGAGGAACCATAGAAATAAAAAAAATCCAGAGATATTTTGCAAACATAGTTTTAATATAACAAATTGAAAGAACTTGGGCAAATTTAAGGTTCCCAAAATTTGCACTGTCCTTCAGCCAGATCTTCGGGGAGAACAATTTCTCCGATTGAAATCCGCTTCAAATCTTTTACTTCATTTCCAAGAACAGAAAACATTCTGCGTATCTGCCGGAACTTTCCTTCAGTTATTTTTACAAAGGCCACTTCTGTATCAGCGACAGAATCTTCGAAAGATAAAACTGCAGGTTTTGTTTTGAAGGCTTCACCTTTCTTTTCGGCGGGAAGTTCTATCCCGCAGGCGAATGCTTTTTCATAATCTCTTTTTTCATCGGAAGAAATCTTTTCTTTCAGTTCAACTCTGTAAGTTTTTTCAACATGAGTTTCCGGCTTTACGAGTGAAGCTGAAAAATTTCCGTTTGTTGTCAGTAAAACCAGTCCGCGGGAATCAGAATCAAGGCGGCCCGCAACATGAAGGTGATTGTAAAAAGGATGATTCTTAATTTCAGACGGCAGAAAATCAAAAACAGTTTTATGTTTGTCGCTGACACGGGAGCAGACTACGTCCACAGGTTTATTCAGAAGAACATATAAATGGGACGGGATTGTAATTTCTTTTCCATCGACGAAAAGATTTTTCGTCGATGCATTAAAAAGAAAATCCCGGGATGTAACAGGAATGAAAGTCTCAGATACTGTAGAACTGTTTTCAGAACCTTTTTCTGAAACTTCCACTCTGTGGGTTCTTAAAAAATTTTTGAAACTACGGTCACTGCAGAGCCCGACACGGGAAAGCACGTGATCCACAGGTTCAGAAAAATCAAAAATCATTTTAAGTGATTACCAGATTTCCAAAAGCTTCTGCATCAGGAGACTGGTACCTGTAATACCGGCCCAGCAGAAGAATCCCAGGGCCAGAGGTTTTCCACCTGTTTTTACAAGCTTAATAATATTTGTATTCAACCCGATTGCAGCCATTGCCATGATAATCATGAACTTGCTTACATCTTTCAGATACTTGAACAGTAACTTGAAAAAATCCAGGGCTGCTCCTGCAGGAACAAACTGATAAACCAGAGTAGTAATTACAGAAGCCAGAATAAAATAAAGAATGAAGAACGGAAAGATTTTTTTCAGGCTGAAAGTTGATTTCTGAACTTCAGCTTCATTCTGTACATCAGGCTCTTCTGTTTCAGCTGAAACAGAAGCAGCTTTTCTGGCCTTGCGGGTCTGGAACAAAGCCAGCACCAGAGTAATAGGAATAATTGCAAGAGTTCTTGTAAGTTTTACAGTTACGGCTTTATCCAGAGTTTCACTTCCCAGATTGAAAAGGCTGTCCCAGGTTGATGCACAGGCAGTTACGGAAGAAGTATCATTTACTGCTGTTCCTGCAAAAATACCGAAAGCTTCCCCTGTATCAGTAGCAAAACCCAGAAGACGGCCGAAGCTTGGAAAGATAAGTGCGGCCAGAACATTGAAAAAGAAAATAACACTGATAGCCTGAGCAACTTCTTCATCATCGGCCTGGATTACAGGAGCGGTGGCCGCAATAGCAGAGCCGCCGCAAATGGAAGAACCAACACCAACAAGAGTTGCAATTTTTCCAGGCATTTTCAAAGCCTTGCTCAGAACAAAAGCCAGAATCAGTGAAACAGAAATTGTTGAAAGAATAATTGGAAGTGACTGTGCGCCTGTTTTTGCAACAACGCCCAGGTTCATTCCGAAGCCCAGAAGAATTACAGACCACTGCAGAATTTTTTTGGAAGCAAATTTCAATCCTTTATCAAAGCGTGATTTATCTTTAATAAACAGAGTAATAATCATTCCGATTACGATTGCAAAAACCGGACCACCTACAACAGGAACCAGTTTCCCAAGTCCCCAGGAAACCAGCGCGATAGCCAAACTTAATAAAAGACCTGATATCATAATAGTGTTATTTTAAATCATTTAATAAAAAATGGACAATAAAAATGTACATATAAATCAAACACTTTTATTACTAAGTAAAAAAAGTTATCACAAAACAAATAACACTCCCGCAATAACCAATGGAGGCCTCCCGCGGGTCCCCGTCATTCGCTTCGCTCATTCCTTGCCCACGGTACTCCATTGTTTTTGCTCGCGTGTTATTTGATTTACATTCACATAGTTTTTTTTACTTGGATTAATAATGTTTGATTTATATGTACGTTTTAATTAAACAATCTTTTTAATTAAAATCTTCAAAAATTACTCACGGTCAAAAAGCGGTCATTGTCAACTGCTTTCCATCCAGGAGGGCGCGCTTCAATTCGCCTTCTACGTATTCCAGTTTCAGAGAGAAGAAAGACTGGGAAGGATGTTTTGAACGGTCCAGGAGATCCAGGAAGATTTCATCACCTTTCCAGTGAGGCAGGTCGTTTATGCGGGATTTGGGAACCCATTCCAAGTTTCCTTCATCACAAATTTTCAGTTCACCGGAAAACCTGTTGCACCAGAAAAGATGCATAAACTCTGTAATGCGTCCATGCTTTGCATCATCACTTACAAAAGTCACGATGCCACGGTATTCCGGCGAAATCAGATCAAGTCCTGTTTCTTCTTTTGCTTCCCGCAGGATACATTCTTCAGGGCTCTCCCCTTCCTCAAACTTTCCGCCGATACCGATCCATTTGTCCTTATTCAAATCGTTCTGCTTTTTAACACGATGAAGCATGAGATATGAGGAATCTTTTTCTATATAACAGAGAGTTGTGTTTATCATTTATTTTGAAGAATATTTTTCCACAAGCTTGTCTGCAGTATCCACACAAAAAGGACATGGAGTTCTGGTTCCGGTTTTTATTCCGCGACAGGTTGAAGCTCCACAGGCTTCAACGAACTCTGCCTCGATTTCGGCTGCATGTTCTGGAACTGCTTCCTTTGCTGCAAACAATGCACCACACAAACCGCCAGGAGCACGACCGCCAACATAAGGAGCATACTCCTTCACGATATCATCATTTTTATAAAAGGCTTTGTATTTATTTGCTACGGCCTGAGCGCAATTATGTCCGAAGTCCGGATTTCTGAATGTATCTGTTGCTTTCATATTTATAGTATAACAAAAAATTTCAGCCGGGAGTAAGAAAAAAACAGATATTTAATTTACCTTCTTAAAAACACAGTAAATCACCTATTCTATTCAGAAAATTTATAAGTTAGAGTTTTTATCAGAAGGAGAAAATAATGAATATAAAAAAAACAATAAAATCATCAATTGTGATGCTTGCCACTATTTCTGCATTAGGACTCACAGCCTGTCAGCATATTTCAGATGCCGACAGAGGTACAGTAGTTAAAATCCAATACAAATCAAAAGATTATCAAAATGATGAAAAACTGGAAACCACAAAACCGGCATACGTATATCTTCCTGCCGGTTACGATGCCAATGATAAAGAAACAAAATACCCGGTTTTATATTTAATGCATGGCGTTCAGGGAAATGCAGAAGAATGGAAGAACAATTCTTCACTGTATGACACCCTGGACAGAAAGATTCTCAAGGGAACTGCAAAGCCTTTCATCATCGTAACACCAAACGGACGTTCCAGTTCAAAATACTGGGATTGCAGTTTCGATAATTTCAATGCTTTCTACAGTTTTGGTTCAGAACTGCGCAATGACTTGATTCCTTACATGGAAGCAAACTTCAACGTAAAAACAGACCGTGACGGCCGTGCCATGGCAGGTCTTTCAATGGGCGGCATGCAGACAATCAATATCGGCATGTGTGAATGTCTTGATATCATCAGCTGGTTCGGAGCCTTCTCTGCAGCTCCTACTTCTAAAACTAAAGAAGAAGTAAATGAAATCATTACAAACGAAAAGTTCAACGAATATGAAATCAATTATTTCTATAATATCTGCGGTCTTCAGGATAATATAGCATGGGACTCAGCTTCAGCTGCTGCAAAGGGAATTGATTCTATCTGTCCAAAGCTTACAGACGGAAAGAACTTCACCTGGTACCAGACAAGCGGAGCCCACAGCTGGGACATCTGGAGTATGGGGTTTGACAAGTTTGCTTCCATTATTTTCAAAAAATAATTTTCGTTAAAAAAAAACGAGTTCCCTGAAGGCTCACATCTCTTCCTGGAACTCGTTTTTATTTTTAAACCGCTTTAATTACAGTCCAAAACGGATTTCTTCCCATACGGCATTGTATTTCTGCAGGTCGTCACCTACATCCATTTTAAGCTCCACTTTTTCCAGAAGCTCTGGTGAATACATAGGCTTCTTTTTTGTGTACTGGGCTGCAGCTGTATTTACATATGGAGGGAACTTAAGGGCATCAAGGAACTCTGCATAGTTTTCAGGTTCATGGCTGAAATTGATGAACTTCATAGCCAGGTCATAATGTTTTGTTCCCTTAAGGATTACGATTGAATCCTGGTAAGCACCGCTTCCTGTATCAGGTACAAAGAAGTCGATTGTTTCTTCCTGTTTTTCTTCAGGAACTTCACCAAAGATATTTTCTGCATATCCGTCACAAACCCAGTAGTTTCCTGAAGCAAAGTTTTTACCAAAGCTTTCTGCGTCGAACTTAAGAAGGTTTGGAAGCCAGTGTGCTTTAAGATATTCGCCGGCTTCGCGGATTTCCGATTCTTCGTGAGTATTAAGTGAATAACCCAGATACATAAGTGCACTTCCGATTGAAAGACGCATATCGTCCATCATTGTCATGTGTCCTTTGAATTCAGGCATTTCGAAAATGTCATAAGAACGGGGATAATTTGAAACTTTTGTCTTGTTTACTGCAATACCGTTTGCGGCAACACAATATGGAACACACCATGTCATGTCAGGGTCATAACCCTTTGCTTTTTCAAGACAAGCAGGATTTATATATTTAGCATTCGGAAATTTTGACAGGTCAATTTTTTCCAGCATGCCCTGATTCATCATAATTGAAACGTAATCTGAAGATGGAATTGTAAGGTCATAGCCTTTGGCACCGGCCTTCAATTTTGAATACATTACTTCATTTGAATCGAAGTAATCGCACTTGATTACACAGTTATATTCTTTTTCGAACTTACGGAGAAGAGATTCCGGTGTGTAATAGGTCCAGTTGTAGATGCTGAGTACTTCTTTTTTTTCTCCACATGATGTAAGAAGACTCACTGCCAATAAGATTGTTGAAAGAACAACGACATTGAATTTTTTCATTTCAATATCCTTCAGGATTTTATCCCTGCAGAACAGTTTTTTTATTGTGAGAAAAATCTGTTCAGTAAAAAATTAGTGTTAAGCCTTCATACGAAAGCCTTTCATTTTCTCCCGCAGGGAACCATTGTCCCGGTACGACGAAATGAGAGTATAGTATATCGGATTTTCGCCTATGGGACTATAAGGATATTACTCAATCGTATACTTTAAATCTGTAAAGGTATCCTGCCTTCGTAAGTTCTGTTACAATATGATTATGACAAACGAAGAACTGGAAACACTTATCAGCGACACACAGAAACTTGTCGCAATTTTTGAAAAACATAATGGAATTACAAACGAAGGATACGATATAGAAAAAATCAGGGCTGCCGTTCAGGAAATGGCCGACGCCTGCATCCATAATGCCGACGAACAGGAAGACCTTCTTAAGTGGATGGAAGAACATGATTTTTACACTTCCCCTGCCTCAACAAAATTTCACGGAAACTTCAAAGGCGGCCTCGCCGTACATTCCCTCATGGTAACTTACCAGGCACTGAAACTTGCCCCTGCATTTTTTTCTGACTGGATCAAATCAAAAACCGCATCCAGATTTACCTTCACTGCAGAAGACATTTTCATTGCAGCCCTCACACATGATTTCTGCAAGGCAGGTTTCTATTCATTAAGCTACAGAAACACAAAAGACGTTTTCGGGAACTGGACAAAAACTCCTTACTACAACGTAAAAACAGACATCCGGAACCTGGGACACGGAAATGAATCAGTTCTTCTTCTTCTGGAATCAATGCCTTCTTTCATGAAAAAGCGACCTGTTCTTGAAGCCATAAGCCGCCACATGGGATTCAGTGATTTAACAGATACCGAAAAAATGAATTACTCAAACTTCCTTGAAAACCCTCTGGTGCTTCTGATTCAGTTCGCAGACCAGAGCTCTTCAGGCTGGTATGACTACTAATTTCAATTGATATTCCGGCTTTATTATTTTAAAATCCATTTATGGATAATAAAATCAAACTTACAATTCTCGATTCCCATGCCTTGAATCCAGGCGATTTAAGCTGGGACGATTTCAATGACTATGCCGATGTTTCGGTTTATGAAAGAACTTCACCGGAAGAACTGGTTAATCGTGCAAAAGATTCTGATGCTATTTTTATCAACAAGGTAGTAATATCAGAAGAAACAATCGAACAGCTTCCCAAACTTAAATACATTGGCGTATGTGCAACAGGCTACAATGTAGTTGATATCGAAGCATGCCGCAAAAGAAATATCATCGTAACAAATGTTCCTGCCTATTCCACAGACGCAGTAGCACAGCATGTCTTTGCTTTAATCACTCACTTCACAAACAGTGTTGCTCTTCACAGCGAATCTGTTCACAACGGAGACTGGGTTCGTGCAAAAGACTTTGCTTACTGGAAAAACCCGCTTATGGAACTGTCGGGCAAAACTCTTGGTATTTTCGGATACGGAAGCATCGGTAAAAAAACTGCAGAAATCGGAAAAGCTTTCGGCATGAAGGTTATCTGCTGTACAAGAACTCAGAAACCGGATATGCCTGAATCGGTAACACGTGAAGAACTTTTCCGCCGTTCTGATTTCATTTCCCTTCATGCACCGCTTACTCCTGAAACAAAAGAAATGATTAATAAAGATTCAATTTCTCTTATGAAAAAAACTGCATACCTGATTAATACTGCAAGAGGCGGCTTCGTAAACGAAAAGGAAATGGCAGAAGCCCTGAAGGAAGGAAAGATTGCAGGTTATGCAGCAGATGTAATTTCAACAGAACCAATGATTGAAGGCAATCCATTGATGGATTGCCCAAACTGTGTAATTACTCCGCACATTGCATGGGCTCCTCACGAAACCCGCCAGCGACTTATGAACGTTTGTCTTGAAAACCTGAAAGCCTGGCTGGAAGGAAACCCACAGAACGTTGTGAATAAATAAGCGTATAAACAAAAAAAGCACTTCATTTTCATGAAGTGCTTTTTTTTAGGCTAAGTCAACGACTAGCGGTTTGCTTCGTCAATAAGAGCCTGGAATGCGTTGGCTGTTTCTTCTACAGCTTCCTGCATTGTTTTGTATCCTGGGTATACGCCCCAGATGATATTTCCCAGATTAAGACCTGAAATAAGTGTATCATAGCGGGCAATACCATTGTCTCTCATAAGCTGGAGAGTTTCATCTACAGCACGTTCATCACGGAAGCGTGAGTAGTAGTCTTCTTTCCATGCATCATCACCGTATCCTGGTGTTGGGTCTGACCACAGATCAAATACTTTTGCAATTGCTTCTGCACGGTCTTTTTTGTAGCATCCTGGAATTACATAAACATTGTCATCGTGGAGTGTCTTGTATACTTTGTCACCGTTTGGTCCCAGTGGGAAACATACAAATCCCCAGTCATCACGCATATCAGCAATGTTTCCTACACGGTATTCATGGTCAGCCTGGAAAGCAACTTCACCGTTGATGAAGGCTGCATACATCCAGTCCCAGTTTGATCCTTCTGGCTGTGGTTTTTCATAATTCTGAACCATTCTTGTTACCCAGTTCATTGCTTCAATAGTTTTGTCATCACCACATTTAGAATAGTATTTTCCGTTTGCATCTTTTCCAATCCATTCTGTTCCGTTTGTCATAAGAGCCAGGTGACAGAATTCTGTTGAAAGGTTAGCCATACCATAAGTATCCGGGATACCATCGTTATCCAGGTCACGTGTTGTTGCCTTCAGCATTTTTTCAAATGCATCCCAGTTCCATGTTCCTGCAGCCTGCATATCATAAAGTGAGTCTGGATCAATTCCGGCTTCTTTAAGAAGACGTTTGTTGAAGAAAACACCACCCTTTGGTTCCGGGTCAATTGGACGACATCCGTAGAAAGAAGATCCCTTTGTTGTCTTTGCACGAACAGCTTTATTCCATTTTTTGTTTGACCAGTCTACGCTTGAAATTGTTGCCAGATCATAGAAAAGGTTAGCTTTCATACCTGCAGAGATTGAACGTCCGTCAATAATGAATACGTAGTTTTCATCACCACCGGTTGTACAGAAGTTTGCAACTGTCT
>DCHR01000051.1 GCA_002315375.1 Treponema sp. UBA1747
GTGGCGCCGGATTTATTGGAAGCCATACTGTCGTTGAACTTCAGAATGCAGGTTATGACGTTGTAGTTCTTGATAACCTTGCAAATTCAAGCGAAAAGTCTCTTAAAAGAGTAGAAAAGATTACAGGCAAATCTGTTAAATTTTACAAGGCAGATATTCTTGACCGTGATGCCCTGAACAAGGTTTTTGACGCAGAAAAAATTGATTCTGTAATTCACTTTGCTGGTCTTAAAGCAGTTGGTGAATCGGTTGCAAAACCTTGGGAATACTACGAAAACAATATTGCTGGTACTCTCACTTTAGTTGATGTAATGAGAAAACATAACTGTAAAAATATTATTTTCTCTTCTTCTGCTACAGTTTACGGCGACCCAGCTTTTATTCCTATTACAGAAGAATGTCCAAAAGGTCAGTGTACAAATCCTTACGGCTGGACAAAATCTATGCTGGAACAGATTTTAAGCGATATGCAGAAAGCTGATCCTGAATGGAATGTAATTTTGCTTCGTTACTTCAACCCAATTGGAGCTCACAAATCTGGAACAATGGGTGAAAATCCAAACGGAATTCCAAACAACCTTATGCCTTATGTAACTCAGGTTGCTGTTGGTAAACTTAAGGAACTTGGAGTTTTCGGAAACGATTATGATACTCCAGATGGAACAGGTGTACGCGATTATATCCACGTTGTAGACCTGGCAGTAGGTCATGTAAAAGCTCTTAAGAAGATTGAAGAAAAAGCAGGACTTTGTATTTATAACCTTGGAACAGGTCAGGGATACTCAGTTCTTGATATCGTAAAGAACTTTGAAGCTGCAACTGGTGTAAAAGTTCCATACGTAATTAAAGCTCGCCGTCCTGGTGATATTGCAACTTGTTATGCTGATCCTGCAAAAGCTGAACGTGAACTTGGCTGGAAAGCAGAACGTGGCATTAAAGAAATGTGTGAAGATTCCTGGAGATGGCAGTCAAATAATCCTAACGGTTACGAAGACTAAAAATATGGAGAATGCACTTCTGAAAAGGAGTGCATTTTTTTTTACATTTTATAATAAAAAGACTTAGTTAGAAGCTATCAGTTCATCTTTACTAAAGCCTCTCCCTTTATACTTCACAATTTTTTCAAATAGATATATTTTTGATTTATGAAATTTTCATTTAAACAGTTTATAGTTCCAAACTTCTGGCGAAAGCTGGCATTTATGTTACCTGCAGTTATTCTGATGGGTGTTTTTGTTTCTGTACTTACAGAAGTAGGCTGGGGGACAGACCCGGCAACCTTTATGAATGTTAATATCCAGAAAGCTCTTGGCTGGGGTTTAGGAAATACAGAAGTACTTGTTTACGGTTTAATGTTCATTTTTACTTTTGCTTTTGGCCCTGACAGAATCGGTTTTGGTACTTTAGCCAACATGGTTTTAATTGGTTATGTTATTGATATCTGTAAATGGGTTTGGGAAAAAACCGGATTCCATGCTTTTGTTTTAAGTGCAGGCTTTGGCGGTAAGCTTTGTATTTTTATAATTGCCCTTTTGCTTTTCGTAATAGTTGCTGCTGTTTACATGAATGCCCAAATGGGTGTAGCGCCTTATGATGCCATGCCTAGCATTATCAGCGGATGGCTTCCAAAAGTTCCTTTTTTTGTAATTCGTATTATTTTTGATTTTTCTGCAGTTGCTATTGGTGTAATAGTCGGAAAACTTTCTCCAGCCGGACTACAGGGATCTGTTGTCGGTTCTATTGCAATGTCACTGTTGTTAGGTCCAGTTATTTCTCTGGTAGGTAAGCCATTGGGAAAAATCTTGAATCCAGAACCGGTACCAGAAGTTGAAGCAGAAGAGATAACTGAATAAAAAGGTTCCGTACAGACATTTTCCAACGCTTCGTTGAATTTTTATCAAAAATAAATTGTTAGGAATTTGTAATGCCTCTTGTTATAGTTACGGTGTCGACAGAAAAAACCGGTAATCAAAAAAAGAGGTATATAATATGAATATGTCTTTAGGAAACAATATTAAAAAATACAGAAAAGAGCAGGGGCTTACACAGGAACAGCTGGCGGAAATGCTTTGCGTTACAAGTCAGGCCGTAAGCAAATGGGAAAGCGAAAACGGTTTGCCAGATACAGCACAGATTGTGCCATTGGCAAAAGCCCTTAATGTTTCAACAGATGCACTTTTTGGTTTTGCTGGCTCTTCTTACGACAAAAAACTGGCAGATGAAATTGTATGGAAAGCACACGAAATCCGCGATACAGGAGATCCTGCAGAAGGCGCTAAAAACTCTGCAGACTTCCTTGATGAAAAATGTGAAGAAGACATTTTTAATTACAGAATTCTTATGCGCTATGTTCAGGCTGTTGCCCACATGAGCCGTTTTGTAAATTACAACGGATTGTTTGCCGGCGATGATGCACAGTGGCAGAAATATGTAAAACTGGCAGTTAATCGTGGTGCACAGGTAATCCGTTACAGCGATGAAAAGGATCTGGTTGAAAACTGTCACTATGCTCTTGCATGGCTTTACTGGCACGAAAAGGATTTTGCAAAAGGCCGTGAACATCTTGATGCTCTTCCTTCTGTAAAAAATAACATGCTCCAGGAAACAATCAATTCTTACTATGATTCTATGGAGGGCAGCGAAGACGATAATCCTGATTATGAAGCCTGGAGAGTTTCTGTAAGAAGCAATACACAGAATTTTGTTCGTGCAATAAACAAGCAGCTCCTTTATTCAGCTGAATCTTCAATGTGGACATTCCCAATTGAGTTTTCAGAACCAAATGATCTGTGGGTAATTTCCGTAATGGAAAAATTCATGGAAAATGATGAAATGAAGGCTTACTGTCAGGGCTACTACAGAGATTCTGTAAAATATCTGATGGGAGTTTACCTGCGTAACGGCCAGGCAGAAAAGGCAGCAGAATTGTGGAACGGTCTTGTTCAGAAAATGGATGATTATGTTCGGTTCTGCGAAAAAATCAACGCTATGGATAAAGCAGAAGTAATCAAAAAGTTTGGTGAAAAGGCCGCAGAGAACATGCAACATTACACAAAAGATTTTGCCGAAAGTAAGAAGCAGTTCATTTTGAATCAGTTGAAAGGCTGGTTTGATGGGGATGCGTGGCAGGCTTTTGAAAAGTTGATTTAGTTAAAAAAGCTGGAACAATCATATTCCTACCATTGTTCCAGCTTTTATCGTTATAACTTTTTAATCCTTATTTAAGGTTTTATACAATTTCTTATCCAAAAATAAAGAAATCAGTCCAAGAATCACGAAAATCATTGATTTTGAGATTAACGCCGGTAATGGCAGATCAACTCCAGAAAGATACTGAAACGCAGATTGTGTAATCATCATTACGGCAACTACAATAATGGATTGCAGTAAAATGGCGTAGATTGTTGTACCCATGGGATGATTTTTTCTTAAAAGATAAATTGCAATAAAGCATAGTGGAGAAATAATTCCCAGGTCCAGAATATATGTTGCTTCGGTAGTGTAGTTTTCTATGAGGGAAAGAGAAGTGCTATTTATGATTGTTGGAATAATATCGGGCCACCAGGCAATGCACAGGGAAATGCCGGAGAAAACCAGAAAAACGTAGTCGGATTTTTTTGCATTGTAACAAACTTGATTTTTATTGAAACTGCTTATTCTTGAAATCAGTGTAAAAAATAATAAGGCAAATAAAGCAACGTATAAAACAAAAATTCTGTTGTACTTAACACCAAAACATAAAGAAGCTGCATAATACAAACTGATTGCTTCAATGCTTAAAAGGCGCAGTTGAGTTTTACTAGTTTCATTTTTAATGTTTTTAACAAGTGCCATAATGAAAACTGGCACTACAAACAAAAGAACGGCAATATCAGTTCCAATAAAAATAGTTGCTTTGAAATAAGAATCAGCTTTATAAATGCCACTTCCAAAAAGTTTTACGCTGTCACCATATTGGTTCATATAAAAAGTTGCATTTGTAAAATCCAGGGAGAAAACACCGCACAAGGCAACGGTAATAAGCAGAATGATGATTAATATTTCGTTCAAATATTTATTCATTATTCAACCTCGCTGATTTTTCCATCAAAATATACAAAATCACCTTCCGGATAATTCCAGACAGCCTTAAAAGTGCTTGGATATTTTATTCCGTTTTCCCCAGCAACATAATCGCCACAAAGTGCAGACCAGGGCACTTTTTCAAAAGTTCCGTCGCTGTTTGTTACGCTTCTGTCATTTGTGGTAAAAGAAATGTATTCGTAGCGTTCGTTGAAAGTGAAAATGCCACAGGAGGTCTGTCCCCCATAACTGATTGTTGCTTTCACTTTGTAATCATCAATTTCCTTAAAAGTAATAAAGCCATTCAGCAAAGAGGAAGGCACAAATAAACATTCCGCAAGGTAAGTTACAAGACAAGCCTTATCCATTTCCGGGCCAGTCTGGTTGAATAAGGTGAAGATTTTAGCGATTACGCCTTTCATTCCGCCGTTGCCATTCTGGTAATAATCGTAGCCTTCAAAAGGAATGCCAAATAGGCGGCTGTCAATTAAAGCAAGACGGGCAGGTTCTTTTACAAAGTCGTATTGTGTGTAATCAATTTTAAGTTTTGGACCAGTTTTTCCCTGTGCAAAATCAACCTTCTTGTAATACATGCGTAAATAATCTTTATGGGGAGTTCCAAGGTAGCCGCAGTTTTCTACAAACTTTTGGATTGGGGTAGGGAAGTTTTCAAAATCGGATTTCTGGATTGTTTTGATTGTTTCGTTTTTCTTCTGCAATGAATCCACATCCTTTTTGAATGTACGTCTTAATGGAGAAAATGGAATTACAAACCAGATTGTAATTGCTGCAATAATTATTAACAGAATAATCCAAATTATCATCTTTTTATTCACTCTTTGCCTCTGCTTTTAAGTTTTCTTCCATTCTTGAAATGATTTTATACACTATCCGGATTTCATCATCAGAAATATCTTTGTATAAAAGTTCCATAAACTGCTTTTCTTTTTCTGCATATTTCGATGATAAAGCCTTAGTTTTCTCTGTAAGGTGGATTCGCTGCTTGCGTTTTCGTTTGGATCTTGAACTAAGACAACAAGATCTTTTTTGCATAGACTGTTCAGGATTTCTTTTACATTCTGGCGTGAACAGCCCATGGTTTCTGCCATTTCGTTAGCAGTTGGTGCCTGGTCCGGATACAGATTCATACAGGCAAGAAGGAAAAACTGTTTACAGGTAATTTCTTCATAAAACTTGTCGCCGGTAGCCTGAAGTCGGTTCATAAAAGCGAAGAGTAAACCAAAAAGGCCATATTGTGGCGGCATGTAATTTAATACTTCATTATTTTTAATGCTCATAATATGCAATATATTGCCTATATAATTGTTGGTCAATAGAAAAGGAAAAAGATAAAAAAAATCCCGCCAGACTTACGACCAGCGGGGTTTTAGGGGCGGAGCCCCTAGGAGAAAGGGTGGCGAGCAACAAAGTGCGAGCCAGGGGAAGGCTTTCCCCTCCCACCCCTACAAGGATGTTCGCTTACG
>DCHR01000050.1:0-535 GCA_002315375.1 Treponema sp. UBA1747
AAATTATGATAGATACTAGTATTGAACCAGCAAAACAAGAAGATTACAACGATGTCATGGAATTATTCCTTGAACTTCATGATTATCTGGTAGAATGCAATCCAAAGAGATTTAGAAAACTTGATAATACTGAAAGGTTGAATTGGTTTCCAAAGGAAGTTTTTGATTATTGCTTAGAACCTCAAAATCATCGCTTTATTGATGTTTGTAAACATGAAGGAAAAATTGTAGGTCTGATTGATTATGTGATTTCAGAAGACCCGCCTTTTCCGGGAGTTAATATCTGGAAAGGAATATTTATTGGAAATATTATCGTTAAAAGAGAATATAGACGACAGGGAATTGGTACTAAATTAATTAATTATATTCGCGAAGTAAAATGTCCTGAAAATAACTTAACAGAAATAGGACTTGAAATGGAAGCTCAAAATATCAATGCTCTAAACTTTTATAAAAAGCTTGGAATGGTTGAAGCAAGAATAAAGTTTTCAATGAGTTTGTAAAAAAATTAGCGATAAATCAAAGGATAGTTGTC
>DCHR01000050.1:700-51122 GCA_002315375.1 Treponema sp. UBA1747
TCTTTGTCGTTTGTTAGAATCCAGATACCAAAAGGGGAGATATTTGTAACTTCTGTTTTAGTTGCAACCAAAGTGCTTGTTCCAGTCTGCATCAATATCCTCCTTTCGTTTCTTGACGATTTCAAGAATTGTGTTTACTTCAGTATTTGAGAGATTAACTACTTTTGCCACACTAATTTCTGGTTCCAGCCAGATTTTTACTTCACCATCAGAAGAAGCTACATGAACATGTTTTCTTGTTTCTTCTCTTGAGAAAAAATAAAATCTGTAAGGTCCTTCAATAAAAACTGTTGGCAATTTTTGTAATCCTTTTAAAGTCAGTATAACATAGAATGTAAAAATCTTATACACTAATACGTTGTTATCCCCATCAATACCAATTTGTTTAAATAACAATAAATACGAATAAATTTGTAAATATCGAATAATTATTCGTATAGAACAAAGTTTTATTTCTCCACAACAGATTTATTCCGCCAGCTTCCTTTTATCCATCTGATTATGACGATTATTCCACGGAAAACTTCATCAGCTGTAGTTCCCATAAATACACCGGCAGCTCCAAGTCCAAGGAGAACTCCGCTTGTATAACCTACAGAAAGTCCGATAATCCACATTGAAAGCATTCCGATTACTACAGGGAAAATATAGTCTCCTGCGGCTTTAAGGCTTCCGATAATAATCAGGTTTGTGGAACGTCCAAGCTCCATAAAAATTCCTACCATCATTATCTGACGGGCCAGTCTGATTACTTCAGTATCAGCGCCAAAGAGTTTAAGTGACCAGGGACTTAAGAAACAGTTTGTGCTGGCAAGTATCAGAGTAATGGGCAGTGTCATTAAGAGGGAACGCATAACGCGCCTGTATGCTGCATCTTCTTTTTCGGCTCCGATAAGGTGGCCTGTGATAATCTGGGTAGACATGGCAACTGAGTTTGAAAAAGCTACGTTCAGGTTCATAAGGGAATGTGCCAGAACTTTTGCATTAACTGCTGCTGTTCCCATCGGATTGATAAATGAAAAAAGAATCGTCTGTGCCAGAGAATAGGCCATGTTTTCACCGGCGGTAGGAAGCCCGATTTTCAGTTCCTTCCATAAAAGATTGAAAGGAAAAGGTCTCAGAGTTTTAAGGCTCAGTTTGCCGATTTTTAATACGTAGAAGATTGTGATTGCTGCTGTCAGGGCAACAACACGGGAAAAGGAAGTAGAGATGGCGGCTCCCTTTACTCCCAGACCCAGAACTTTCCATGGACCGTAAAGGAACAGCCAGTTTCCCAGAATGTTCAGAAGGTTTACGCAGATTGAAATATACATGCCGACTTTTGTATGACCGTTACAGCGAAGAATCTGAACCATAACATTAAAACCGGCTTGAAGAAAAAGACATGAGCCTACAATCTTTGTATAAGCAATACAGTCGGGCATCATTTCTTCCGGAACTTTCAGAAGACGGAAAAGAAATGGTCCAATAAAAAAAAGAAATGCTGACAGAAAAATTCCGATTGCCAGGTTTACCACAAAGCTGAGGGTGTAAATCTGATTCATTTTTTCAAATTGTTTTGCACCCAGGTATTGCGCAACAATAACATTTGTGGCTGTGGCAATGACATTGAACATTACGATGAACAGGAACATTATCTGATTTGCATTTCCAACTGCACCTACGGCTACAGAAGAAAAGCGTCCGAGCATAACGGTGTCTGCATTATGGATGAGAATGTTCAGCAGTAATTCAACAAAAATTGGCCCAGCCAGGAAAAAAAGTCTGGTATTTTCGTCAATAATTCGTTCTTTTTTCTGTGATTTCATATCTTTCATATATATTATTGTAAGGAGACTATGTCAAAATCTATCAAAATTTGCTAGAATAATATCACTATGTTACAGGGACGTCATTTAATCCAGCCGGATGATCTTACAGTATCAGAAATCGATGAAATTTGCTCTTTGGCAGAACAGATTATTGTTGATCCTTCTAATTATATTGATGTGTGTCGTGGGAAAATTCTTGCGACACTTTTTTTTGAGCCAAGTACAAGAACCCGTCTTTCTTTCGAAGCTGCTATGCTCCGTTTGGGAGGTTCAGTAGAAGGCTTTGCTGATGCAAGCTACACTTCATCTACAAAGGGTGAAACTCTGGCAGATACAATTCGCGTTGTTTCATCTTATGCCGATGTAATTGCAATGCGTACTCCAAAAGAGGGGGCTGCACTTCTCGCAAGCAAGTATTCTGCCTGCCCGATTATTAATGCAGGTGATGGTGGTCATTACCATCCAACTCAGACACTGACAGACCTTCTTACAATCCGCCAGCTTTTGGGTTCAACAGAAGGCAAAACAATCGGATTCTGTGGAGACCTGAAGTTCGGACGTACAGTTCATTCCCTTACAGAAGCAATGGTTCGTTATCCGAACAATAAATTTGTATTCATCAGTCCAAAAGAACTTACTGTTCCTGATTATATGATTCATAATATTCTGGAACCAACAGGTGCTCAGTTTATTCAGGCGGAAAACCTGGATTCAGTAATCGGAGACCTGGATATTCTTTATATGACTCGTGTTCAGAAGGAACGCTTCTTTAATGAACAGGATTACATTCGTCTTAAGGACAGCTACATTCTTGATAAAGACAAGATGAAGAAAGCCAAGTCAAATATGATTGTTCTTCATCCTCTTCCACGTGTAAATGAAATCCTTCCGGAAGTTGATGATGATCCAAGAGCTGCATACTTCAAACAGGTTAAATACGGTATGTTCGCCCGTATGGCCCTGATTGCAAAAGTAACAGGTTCACTTTAATAAAAAAAACGGTGGTTTCGACGAAACCACCGTTTTTTTTGTCCTTCAGTCTTTTGACAGGTTCAGGGACCGCAGACTCAGAATTCCATTTATCCTTCGTAACCGTTAGGGTTATTAGACTGCCATCTCCAGGAATCTTCACACATTTCTTTAATTCCCCGTTCTGCTTTCCAGCCAAGTTCCCGTTCTGCTTTTGCAGGGTCAGCGTAGCATGTAGCAATATCGCCGGGGCGGCGTGCTTTAATTACGTAAGGAACTTTTACACCTGTTGCGGCTTCAAAGTTTTTTACGATGTCCAGAACTGAGTAGCCCTGGCCTGTTCCCAGGTTGTAGATACAGAGTCCTGCTTTTTCTTCAATTTTTTTAAGGGCTTTTACATGTCCCACTGCCAGATCCACAACGTGGATGTAATCACGGACACCTGTTCCGTCAGGAGTGTCGTAATCGTTTCCGAAAATTCCCAGTTCCTTAAGTTTACCAACAGCAACCTGAGTTACATAAGGCATAAGGTTGTTTGGGATTCCGTTTGGATTTTCACCCATAGTTCCCGATTTGTGGGCTCCGATAGGATTGAAGTAGCGGAGAAGAATTACGTTCCATTCAGGATCAGCTTTCTGCATGTCGCTTAAAATCTGTTCCAGCATGGATTTTGTCCATCCGTATGGATTTGTACACTGACCTTTCGGACATTCTTCTGTAATAGGAATAAAGGCCGGGTCACCGTAAACAGTAGCCGATGAAGAGAAGATGATGTTCTTGCAGTTATGTTTTCTCATTACATCAACCAGAGTGAGAGTACCAGCGATATTGTTTTCGTAGTATTCCCATGGTTTTGCAACTGATTCACCTACAGCTTTAAGTCCGGCAAAGTGAATTACAGAATCGATTTTTTCTGCATCAAAAACCTTGTTCAGGGCATCACGGTCAAGAATATCTGCCTTGTAAAATTTAACAGATTTGCCTGTAATCTTTTCTACTCTTTCAAGTGATTTTTCGCTTGAGTTAGCCAGGTTGTCCAGAACAACAACGTCGTAACCTGCATTCTGAAGTTCAACAACAGTGTGGCTTCCGATAAATCCGGCTCCACCGGTAACTAAAATTGCCATGGAAATACTCCTTTATTCGTTATGTCTTAATCATAAATCTGTTTTATTCGTCTGTATATTGTCATTTGTTTAATCGATATGTAAAAATGTTGCATAATAGGCTCAGGTTTGTAATAATTAAAATATGACGAAAGATGATGAAATAATAACAGATATCTTCAGATCACAGCTTAAAACCTATCCTGCTTCTACGGTAACCATACTTGGTGCGGGAGATTATGAGTCTCTTGTTCCGGAAGGAAAATTCAAAAGTGTAAAATCTGTGGATATAAACAAAAAAGCCGTGGTAATTTCCAGTCTGGAGCCTTCGGATCTGCTTATTACAAATCTTCTTCTTGAAAAAATGGGTTATGCCTTTTTTATAAATATTCTGAAAAAAGTCAGACCCCAGTTTGTGTGCTGCAGCTTTTATTTATCAAATCCTCTTGGAATATCGGAAGATGAACTGACTTCACGACTGTTACAGGAATCTTACGAATTATTCAGCCGCAGCGAAGTTTCCCTATCAAACGGAAAGACTCTTATTCAGCTTGATTTTACAGTCTCAAGTTTTGCACTTGGATTGTCGGAGCCTGCAAAGACTTCATATAAAGTTTCGGGCAAGGAACTTATGTCTCTTTCTGTTTTCAATGTGGGGACACAGAAATGTGAACCCCGTTATCAGTGGGGACCAGGGGTTCGTGATTTTTATCTGCTTCATTATATTGTGTCAGGAAATGGAACTTATGTTGTTGGAGACCATGAGTACAAGCTGGGAGCGGGGGACTGCTTTCTTTCATATCCTCACAGGGAGGTTTCTTATTTTGCAGATGCCAGAAA
This sequence comes from Treponema sp. UBA1747, assembly GCA_002315375.1. Lineage (GTDB taxonomy): Bacteria > Spirochaetota > Spirochaetia > Treponematales > Treponemataceae > Treponema_D. The sequence goes on from DCHR01000050.1 coordinate 5,427, forward strand.
TCCCTGGGAATATGCCTGGGTAGGATTTTCGGGAACTGAAGCGGCCATGATTTTAGGGGCAACGGATTTTACCCAGGACGAGCCTTATATACGGGACACTTCCCACGGCGAAAAAATTCTGGAATTAATTCGGGAAATATATCTTGCTAAAGGAAACAGTTTTTCTGCAGGTATTAATATGACAGGCAAACTTTATGAACTCCTTTCCCTGTTTGTGGAAGACTCAAGTGCAGAACCTGTTCAAATGGGGGCCAGACTTTATGTTCAGAGTGCAATGGAATACATTACAGAAAACTATGCAGGTCCAATAACTATAGAAGAAATTTCAGATTATGTGGGAATAAGTAGAAGCCAGCTTTTTCGCTGTTTTCAGCAGGTAACAGGAATTTCGCCCAAAGAATATCTGACCCAGTACCGCATAAAAAAAGCCTGCCAGCTTCTGACGCAGACTTCCTTTTCTATGACTGCAATTGCAAACTCCCTTGGCTTTGAGAACAGTCTTTATTTTTCAAAAGCCTTTCGGAAAGTCCAGGGAGTTTCACCAAGCGAATATCGGGCTACGGCGCAAAATATTTGAATTTGAGTTATTCTTTTTCTGAAGCGGCAGCTTTCTTTGCAGCCTTTTCTACAAGAATAATTCTGCGGCGCTGAAGGCGTGGAGTGTTGTAGCGCAGAATTGCATAAGGCATCAGACTTAAAACTGCATTTACAAAAACAATCGGGAAACTGAAATACCAGAAATAATTCCATGGAAAACAGAAAATCATTGCAATTCCGACAATTGCGTTCTGAAGATGAATAACTTCGCCATAATTGTTTTCCAGAATGAAGCGTTCCATGTAAACAGGATTGTCAGGATCGGAAATTGATTTTTTATCAAAGGCAGTAAACATGCCCAGTTCCAGTACGTGATCCTTCCATTTTTTGATTCCGATTTTTTCATAAAATTTGCATTCTTTTTTCGGAACATCAAAATAGCCTTTTTTCTCATAAGAAAACCATTTTTCAGGAAATGCACGACGGATAATAAAAGCCCAGAGTCCGTCCCACGCAATAACGCCGATTGTTCCTCCAATGGCAGCAAGGAAAACATAAAGAGTGCTCATTCCTGCAGAACGGCCCCAGATCAGACCTGCAGCAATCATCAGAATATCGGTAAGCCCGATAACCACAATATACATTATCATAAGAAACTCCTGGTGTATGGATTAATTATGTTCTTCAAGAAAGTTCATGAATTCATCGGCAGGCATAGGGTAAGCATAATAGAAGCCCTGAATAAGGTCGCATCCGATTTTTTTCAGTCGTTCTACATTTTCTTTTGTTTCTACACCTTCGGCCAGAGAAACCATTTTCTTTTCTTTAGCAAGATCAAAAAGATATCTGATGGCATTTTCATTTTCACCGTCAGATGTCATTGTATCAATAAGGCTTTTGTCAAATTTTATTTCACTGAAATTATGATTCAGGATTTTTGAAGTATTCGAATATCCTGTTCCAAAATCATCCAGAGCGTATTCAATTCCACGGGAACTCATTTCTTCCAGAAGTCTGGTAAAACGGATTTCATCATTGGCGGCAACTGATTCGGTTATTTCAAAACGGATGAGAGTAGGGGAAATGTGATTTCTGTTCAGTATCTCACAAATGTGATCAATGATTCCTTCGTACATACATTGAATCATGGAAAGATTGATGTTGATCGATTGGATTCCTTTATCAAACAGATTTGTCTTGTTGATAAAATCACAGGTTTTCTGAATCATTATGTCGCTGATTTGAATAATATCTCCGTTTGCTTCTGCTTCAGGAATGAATTGGAGAGGCGGAATATAAGTTCCGTCAGTATTCTTCAGACGTAGCAAAGCTTCTGCGCCAGTAAAGGAATTTTCTTTAAGAGAAAAGATTGGCTGCATGAATACTTCGAAGCTTTCATTTTTTATTGCTTCTTCAACGATGTGTTTTACCCGAATCTGTTCCTGGAATTGCTGGATAATATTGTAATCAACAAAAGCTACGTGGTGAGGTGTCCAGGAAGTTGCAATGTAGTTTATAAGAGAAATAGTTTCATCTGTTGTGTAAAAATCAGAGGAGGTATTGCTGTGCATTATCAGACCAGTGTTGTTGATGATATGGATGCGGCCTGAAATTCGATAATTGATTATTGTGGAAGAACCTTCAACCGGATAGAAATTCATTGACTGATTTGTCAGTTCATATATTCTGTTTCCGGCAGCTTCGGCTTCTCCGATTTTTTTGAAGAGAATAATATAAGTATCATTGAACAGATAAAAGATTCTTGCATTCTTGAATTCATTCTGAAGAGTGTTCATGAACTGTCGGGTAATGTAATAACGGCCTTCGATTCCGAATAAATCTTTGATCTTATTGGTTTTTGCAAGCTTAAAAACAATAAGTGAGCCGGGTTTCTTTGGATTAAAAGATGAAAGCTTTTCAATGAAAGCTACTTTGTTGAGAGTGCCTGTGGACTGGTCATAGAAAAGACCCGGATTCTGAATAGTCAGGAATGCTGCAACTACAGCGACTGTAGTTGCAAAACCTGTAATCTGAAGATTCGGGAAATACATCTGTATGCCTACAGCAAACAGTGAAAGAAAGCAGAAAAGCAGAAGCGAAAAAATACTGCCTTTATTAATTTGGTTCCGATATTTAATCAGTTCAATCAGTATTGCTGTTATGAAGACGAGACCGACGGCATAAAGTCCGAAATATCCGTAACTGTGGGTATATGGCTGTGACGGACCATATAAAAACAGGAAGTGAGTGAACGGGGTAGACAATATACATATTGTTTCAATCACTATTATTGCAAGCATCAGAATCCAGAACCGTTTGTTAATGCGCCGGAACTGATGCGTTATCATATGAATGAAAATATAGTAGAGCATTGGGCCCAGGTTCGCAATCATTCCCTGAAGGTAACCTAAACAGGTGTTCAATAAATAACTTTCGTATCTGTAAGTTAAGCAAAAGGATGTGGTAAGGTTTAAAATTGTTGAGATTAAAACATCTGCAATTAAAACCATACAGGCTTTTGATGTTCTGGTAGAGAATCGTTTCTGGTTTAAGCAATTACATATGAGCAATATCAGAAAGATAATGGCTGCAATATCAAATTCAATTGTGTATGACATTTTTTGCTTTCTATAATTATCGGCCATTTTGCGGTATTTTTCAAATTCAAAACTGAGTTTTATTGACCTTATTACTTATAGTGTTTACATTTAAATTATGTTATCTATCAAATGGGTTGTTTTAGCCCTCGCAGTTATTATGTATCTTCTGGTAATCATCTTTCAGGACAAGAAAGTATGGTTTACAACAGGAATTGCTTTAGTTCTTCTGGTTATGGGAATGTGTTTTCCCGGACAGATTTTCCGCCTCGAAGCAGGAGTTTCATCTTCTGTTTCAGACAGTTCTGTATGGTTTCCCCTGGCACATACAATGGGAAGCTTAATTAACTGGAATGTTCTGATGATTTATGTTGGTGCAATGACAATTGCGGCTCTGTTCCTTTATTCCAAGGTTCCGGCTCTTATTGCAGATGCAATTGTAGATTCCTGCCGTTCAACCGGTGTTGCCGTTGTAATGATTCTTGCTTTAACAGGAATTATTTCTATCTTCGTAGAAAATGTCGCAACAGTTCTGGTTATGGCACCTATTGCCCTCAGTATCAGCAAAAAACTTAAGATTAATCCTGTTCCATTTATGATCGGGCTTGCAGTAATGTCAAATCTGGAAGGTACAGCTACTCTGGTTGGTGACCCTCCAAGCATGATTTTTGCGTCTTATTCAGGCTACACCTTCAATGATTTCTTCTTCAGCCAGGGAAAACTTTCTATTTTCTTCTTCATTCAGGCCGGTTTGCTGGTTGGTTGTCTGTTCTTCTATTGCTTCTTTGCAAAATACAAGGATAAATCAGAAGTTGAAAAAGAGCCTGTTATCAGCTGGGTACCATTTATACTTCTTTTAAGCATGATTTTCGGGCTGGCAATTATTTCTTTCTTCAGCGACGGTCTTACATATATTTCAGGCGGATTTGTTCTGGCTTTGGGTATTATTGGTGTTATCTGGTACATTTTCAGCCAGAAAAAATCTATGGCCGAAGTAAAAGAACTGATCTGGGGACTGGACTGGGAAACAATCTTCTTCCTTATGGGTATTTTCGTAGTAGTTGGTGCTATCAGTGAAGCAGGGCTTCTGAACGACCTGGCACTTTTCCTTGGCCGCATTACAAACGGAAATAAACTGGCTGGTTTTATTCTGATTCTTCTGGTTTCTATCCTGATTTCAGGCTTCGTTGATAACGTTCCTTACATTATTGTTATGCTGCCTGTTGCCGGAAATATGGCCGCTCAGATGAACATTGCACCTGAACTTTTCATGTTTGCACTGCTTATCGGTTCATGTCTTGGTGGAAATCTGACACCATACGGCGCTTCTGCTAACGTTGTTGCAATGGGAATTCTGAAAGATGAAGGTCACCCTGTAAACTTCGGTGGTTTCTTAAAGATTGCTGCACCGTTTACTTTCCTTACAACCGCTGCAGCAGCTGTAACACTCTGGCTTGTCTGGCACTAAGCCATAAAATTGAATATTTCGCCGGCCTTAGGCATGGTTCCTGCCATGAACTGAGGTGCGGCTTCAACAGCCTGCTTAATCTGGAACTGATAATTTTTGATGAGCTGTTCAGCAGTTTCATCACTGATGTTGGAGAAAGATTTTGCAGGCTCATTTTTTATAGCGGAAAGGCGTTCAATCATTGCATTCAGAATCTGGATTTTGTTGATTGAAACTCCGGTCTGTTCGTTTTTTGCGGTAACGCCTGAAACGTGGTCAAAGTGAGAATAGAGAACTGCATTTTTACTTACAGGAACATAAAGCTTTGAAGCTCCGGCGCCGTATGAGTATGGATTTAAACTTCCGATAGATGTAGTCATTTCTTTTCTCCGCAGGATTTTGAATCCCTATGTAAATATTCGGTTTATATGGAAAAAAGTTTAGAAAAATCCGGTCTTGTCCTGATATCTCAGAAAAATCCATTCAAACTCCAAAATCTCTAGTAATATGGATATTTCACTATAAATTCGTTATAATCTTCTGAATATGTCAGCATTAATAGTAGAAAACGGATATCCTTTGCAGTCCGGCGCCACAGTTATGGACGGAGGAGTTAACTTTGCAGTATATTCCCGCAATGCAACACGCGTTGTAATTTATTTTTTTAATCGGGATGATGATGTGCTGCCATCCGAAAGCTACGAATTTGATCCTGAAAAAAATAAGACAGGTGATCTCTGGCATTGTTTTGTCCGCGGAAAAGGTGAAGGCACTCTTTATCTTTACCGGGTAGACGGACCTTATAATCCGCCGGAAGGACACCGCTTTAATTTTGCAAAATACCTTATTGATCCTTATGCCAAAGCTCTTACAAAAGGTTCTGTTTTCCGTTCGTATAACAAGCAGCGTGAATCGGGACTTGCAGGAGTTCAGAACGGAGAACTTCAGGATCTTTCTGATTTCCCGAAATGTGTAGTTATCGATGATAATAGTTTTGACTGGGAAGGGGATAAACCTCTTAATTATCCGCTGAATGAAACTGTTATTTATGAAACCCACGTAAAGGGTTTTACAGCATCAGAAACTTCAGGCATTTCCATAGAAGACGGACGCGGAACCTATAAGGGCTTTCAGAAAAAAATCGGGTACCTTAAAAATCTGGGCGTAACATCTGTTGAGCTTCTTCCTCTTTTTGAATTTGATGAAAATGAAAACGGAAATATAAATCCACGTACCGGGGAAAAACTGGTGAATTACTGGGGCTACAGCACAATGGGCTTTTTTGCTCCAAAAACCAGTTATGCTTTTGATAAAACACCGGGTGGCTCTGTCCGTGAATTCAAGGAACTGGTAAAGGCTCTTCATAAGGAAGGCATTGAAGTAATTCTTGATGTAGTTTTCAATCATACGGCAGAAGGAAATGAACACGGATATACCTTCTGTTTCCGGGGCTTTGAAAACAGCATTTACTACAGTCTGCCTGTCGGTGAACAGCAGTATTACATGAATTACTCAGGATGCGGAAATACAGTTAATTGTAATCATCCTGTAGTCCGGAGATTTATAATTGAATGTCTCCGTTACTGGGTTCTGGAAATGCACATTGATGGTTTCCGCTTTGACCTTGCTTCCATTCTGACCCGTGAAGCAAACGGACACATTCCTTCAAATCCTCCGCTTACAAACGAAATCTCAGAAGACCCTGTTCTGCGTCAGACCAAAATTATCGCTGAACCATGGGACTGCGGAGGCTGTTATCAGGTCGGCTGTTTCCCTGGCGGAAGATGGAGTGAATGGAACGGAAAGTATCGGGATGATATCCGGCGTTTTATTCGTGGAGATGATTTTGCTGCTACTTCTGCTGCAACACGTCTTGCAGGAAGTTCGGACCTTTACAATCATGATGGCAGATCTCCATTGTGCTCCGTAAATTTTGTTACGGCCCATGACGGCTTTACCATGAATGATCTGGTAAGCTACAACTATAAACATAACGAAGAAAACGGTGAAGAAAACCGTGACGGTTCCGATGACAATGTGAGCTGGAACCACGGATATGAAGGTGACTCAGTAAATCCGAAAATTGAAAACCTTCGTCTCAAGAAAATCAAAAATTTCATGGTTTATCTTATGACAAGCCAGGGAGTTCCTATGATGCTTGGCGGTGATGAAATGCGCCGCACTCAGAAAGGAAACAACAATACATATTGTCAGGATTCAGAACTTAACTGGTTCGACTGGACTCTGGCAGAAAAAAATGCAGGACTTGTTCGTTTTACAAAAGAAATGATTAATCTTCGAAAAACAAATTCCTGCTTTCGCCGTACAGACTTTTTCCCTGATACATTTGAAAAGGGAACTGTTTCGGAAATAATCTGGTATGACAGAAACGGAAAAAATCCTGAATGGAATAAAATGGACCGTTTCTTGAGTTATAAGCTTTCAGGTGATAAGGGTGATTTTTATATCGCAACTAATATGGACATCTATGACCTTACAATCACACTGCCGACACTTCCAGCAGACAAAAACTGGTATCGTGTAGCAGATACTTCATTTGAAAGCCCAGCCGACTTTTGCGAAGCCGGCAAAGAAGAACTGCTGCAGGATCAGAAACGCTATGTTCTGGTAAGCGGAAGTTCAACTATCTTAATTGGTAAATGAAAATGGAAGTCTGCGTATAATTAATTCTGTTTATGCGTAAACTTCAAGAGGAGAAAACTATGGTTTTTGATGCAGAAAAATTTAAGGAAAATCTTTCGGGACGTCTTCGCCGTCAGTACGGTAAGGATATCAGTCAGGCAAACTCTCACGACCTTTTTGATGCTGTTTCGGCTTCAGCCCGTGAAATCATCATGGAAAACTGGATGGCTACTCGTAACGAATATGCCAAAAAAGAAACAAAACAGCTTTACTATTTGTCAGCAGAATTTTTGATGGGTCGTGCTCTTTCAAACAACCTTATTAACTGTGGAATTAAAGATGCAGTAAAAGAAGTTCTTCAGGGAATGAATATCAATTATGATATGATTGAAGATGAAGAACCGGATGCAGGTCTTGGAAATGGTGGTCTTGGCCGCCTTGCAGCCTGTTTCCTGGATTCCCTTGCAACACTGGATTACCCTGGACACGGATATGGTATCCGTTACGAATACGGTATGTTTGAACAGAGAATCGAAGACGGTTATCAGGTTGAATATCCTGACAACTGGCTTAAACACCGTGACCCATGGGAAACAAAACGCTCTGATCTTCAGGTAACAGTTAAGTTCGGTGGAAACATTGCTTACGGAAAAACTCCTGACGGACAGCCACGCTTCTACATTGAAAATGCAGAAGAAGTAATTGCAACTCCATACGATATGCCAATCGTTGGTTTTGATACAAAAACAGTAAACACACTGCGCTTGTGGGAAGCTTCTTCTCCAAACGGCTTCGATCTTCAGCTCTTCAACAATATGGATTACAACCGCGCCGTTGAACGCCAGAACAGTGCAGAAAACATCAGCCGCGTTCTTTATCCAAACGATAACGGACCTTCCGGAAAAGCACTCCGCCTCAAGCAGCAGTACTTCTTCAGTTCAGCTTCACTTCAGGACCTGGTTCGCCACTATGTTGCTGATTACGGTACAGATTTCAAAAAGTTCCCTGAACTTCACGTAATCCAGCTGAACGATACTCACCCTGTAGTTGCTATTCCTGAACTTATGCGCATCCTTATGGATGATTACAATGTAGGCTGGGATGAAGCATGGGACATCGTAACAAAAACATTTGCTTACACAAACCACACAATCCTGGCAGAAGCTTTGGAAAAATGGCCAATCCAGATTTTCCAGGGACTGCTTCCACGTATTTATCAGATTGTTGAAGAAATTAACCGCCGTCTTCTTATTGAACTACGCCAGAAATATCCAAACGATTATGAAAAACATCAGCATATGTCTATCATTCATAACGATAAAGTTTACATGGCATGGCTTGCAATTCATTCATGTTTCAGCGTAAACGGTGTTGCTGCTCTTCATACTGAACTGCTTAAAACAAAAGAACTGAAAGACTGGTACGATTTGTACCCACAGAAGTTCAATAATAAAACAAATGGTATTACACAGCGCCGCTGGCTTCTGAATGCTAACCCTGAACTGGCAAAATTCATTACAGACAGAATCGGACACGGATGGGAAAAAGATCTTTCAAAACTGAAAGGTCTCGAAAAGTTCGCTGATGATCCTGCAACAATCGATGAATTCCTCCGCATTAAACAGGAAAACAAACAGGCTCTCGCTGAATTCCTGAAACATGCCCAGAATGAATTCCTGGATCCTGAAAGCATTTTCGACGTTCAGGTAAAACGTCTCCACGAATACAAACGTCAGCTCCTCAACGTGCTTCACATTATGTATCTGTACAACAGACTGATTGAAGATCCAAATTACAACCCGCCGGCACGTACTTTCATCTTTGGTGCAAAGGCTGCTTCCGGTTACCGCCGTGCAAAGTCTATCATCAAACTGATCAACACAGTTGCTGAACGCATTAATAACGACCGCCGTGTTCGCGGAAAGATTCGTGTTGTATTCGTAGAAAACTATCGCGTTTCTGTAGCAGAAAAAATCTTCCCTGCAGCAGATGTTTCAGAACAGATTTCTACAGCAGGTCTTGAAGCTTCAGGAACTTCTAACATGAAGTTCATGCTCAACGGTGCTCTTACACTGGGAACAATGGATGGTGCAAACATTGAAATCGTTGAAGAAGCAGGTGCTGAAAACGCTTACGTATTCGGTCTTACTTCTGATGAAATCATCAAGATGGAAACAGAACACTCTTACAACCCACAGGAATATATGGACAGAAATCCTGCCCTGGCAAAAGTTTTGAACCAGCTTGTTGACGGTACATACGATCCGACACACCAGCTTTTCAAAGAACTTTACGATTCTCTGGTTTACGGTGTTGAAGGACAGCGTCCTGACGTTTACTACCTGCTGGCAGATTTTGAATCTTACATTAAAGCACAGGAAAAAATTGCAGCCGACTTCTCTGACCGCAAAGCCTGGGCACGCAAAGCAATTATCAACATTGCAAACGCCGGTAAGTTCTCTTCAGACCGCACAATTGAAGATTACGTTCGCGATATCTGGAAACTGGACCGCGTAATCGTTAGTAAATAACTGGGATTAGTCCAAGAATAGAAAACGCCTGCTGTGAAAAACAGCAGGCGTTTTTTTTGGGTACTTTATTTATACAGGTGGATTATAACTCCGCCTTCTTTGCCTTCAATCTTTCCGAATATTTCAGCGGTTTCAAGCCATGCCAGATTTTCAGAGTTTGTGTAGATAATAGGGTGGGTAGTAATTTCGCCGTCGGCTTCGAAGGAGCCGTTGTTTTCTATGAAAATGCGGCATTCTTTTCCTTCTGCATCGGTTCCTTTCAGAATGTAGCGGGCGCTTAAGAAACGTTCCTTGCCGTAATCCTGTTTCTGGGTGTCTGCTCCGCTGGGACCAATAATTCCTTTGAACCCTGAACCTTCTGCTGTACCGTCAAAAAGAATCATGCAGGCTTCACCCTTTTTTCCTTTTACCTCTTCAAAACCTGTAATATTTACATCAACTGTTAAAACTTCATTTTTTTCACACATTTATCTCTGTCCCTTTTGTAAGTTATCCCTGTCCCTTTTGTATTTAAATTGTTGCATGAATAACACGGGGATGCAATCAGAAAAATATCTCAGAAAACAGTTATCCCAAACATTTATCCCTGTCCCTATTGTATGTAAAAAGGGGACAGACCCCGTTATCCCTGTCCCCATTGTATGTAAAAAGGGGACAGCCCCCATTATCCCTGTCCCTTTTGTAAGAAAATGGGGTCAATTCCAAAAAAATACGTTTTTCGGTAGAATGAGAGTATTATTTTTTTCATACGAAGGGGTATAAGTATGGCAGAAATGAATGTTCCTGAACTTTTTGGTAGTTCGGTATTCAACGAGAAGGCAATGAAGGAATTCCTTCCAGCCGATGTGTTCAAGCGACTTAAAGCTACAATTGACAGTGGCACACCGCTTGATCTGGAACTTGCTAATCAGGTTGCTCATGGAATGAAAGACTGGGCAATCAGTAAAGGAGCAACTCATTTCACTCACTGGTTCCAGCCACTTACAGGTGTTACTGCAGAAAAACATGACAGCTTCCTTTCACCAAAAGGAAACGGAACCATTATTATGGATTTTTCGGGAAAAGAACTGGTAAAAGGTGAACCTGATGCTTCATCTTTCCCAAGCGGAGGAAGCCGTTCAACTTTTGAGGCCCGCGGTTATACTGTATGGGATCCAACTTCTTACGCTTTTGTAAAAGACCACTCACTTTGTATTCCGACAGCATTCTGTTCTTACACAGGTGAAGCCCTTGATAAAAAAACTCCGCTTCTTCGTTCAATGGAAGCTCTCAACGAACAGTGTCTCCGCATTCTGAAACTTTTCGGAAGCACTGCAAAGCACGTTACTTCTACAATGGGACCGGAACAGGAATACTTCCTTGTTGAAGAAAAAATGTTCAACGCCCGCAAAGACCTGCGTATGACAGGACGTACACTTTTTGGTGCCAGTCCTGTAAAAGGACAGGAAATGGATGACCAGTATTTTGCTGCAATCAAGCCTAAAGTAACTGCATTCATGGAAGATCTGAACGTTGAGCTCTGGAAACTTGGCATTTACTCAAAAACAGAACACAACGAAGCCGCTCCGGCCCAGCATGAAATGGCTCCGATTTTTACTACTTCAAATCTTGCAGCAGACCAGAACCAGCTTACCATGGAAATCATGAAAAAGGTTGCCCGTAAGCACGGTATGGTTTGTCTTCTCCACGAAAAACCATTTGAAGGGGTAAATGGAAGTGGTAAGCACAATAACTGGTCACTTTCGACAAATGAAGGGGAAAATATTTTTGCCCCTGGAAAATCTCCACGTGAAAATGCACAGTTTCTTTTGTTTATTACAGCAGTTATGAAAGCAGTGGACGAATATCAGGATCTTCTGCGCATTTCTGTGGCAAGTGCCGGAAACGATCACCGCCTTGGAGCAAATGAAGCTCCTCCGGCAATCATGTCTATTTACATGGGTGATGAACTGAACGCTGTCCTTAAATCAATCAAAACCGGAAAGGCTCTGGATGCTGTTTCAAATAAAAAAATTGAAATTGGTGTAGATGTTCTGCCTCCAATTCCAAAGGATTCAACAGACCGCAACAGAACTTCTCCGTTTGCTTTTACAGGAAACCGTTTTGAATTCCGTTCTGTAGGTTCATCACTTTCAATCAGTGGACCAAACACAACTATGAACTCTATTCTGGCATATGCTCTTAAAGCTTTTGCTGATGAACTGGAAGGTTCAGCTGATTTTGACGCTGAACTTCAGAAACTGATTAAACGCGAAATTACAAAGCACTGGCGTATTCTTTTTGACGGAAACGGTTACGGAGCCGAATGGAAAGTAGAAGCCGAAAAACGCGGACTGAACAATTACCGTACAACTCCTGATGCGGTTGCACACTATCTGGATAAAAAGAATATCAAGCTTTATACCGAAATGGGCATCTATACAAAAGATGAAATGAAACATCATTATGATGTTAAGCTTGAAAAATACTGTAAGATGTTGAATATCGAAGCTGGAACCATGCTTGAAATGATTCGTTCAGATATTCTTCCTGCAACTTACAAGTATCTGGATCTCCTGGGTGACATAAACCATAAAAAAGTTTATCAGTCAAAATCGGTTGAAAAGCTGTATAAAAAAATGGCTTCCCTGGCAGACAGTCTTTACGATGCTTCAGAAAAACTTGATAAAATGTATATCGAAGCAAAAGAAAAGAAAGATCTTATGGAAAGAGCCAGATATTATGCAGATTCAGTTATTCCGTTTATGGAATCAACCCGTGCTGTTGCTGACCAGATTGAACCTCTGTGGGGCATGGATTTCCGCCCTTATCCAACATATGAAGATCTTCTTTTTGGAAACGAAGGTTTTGCAAAATAAATAACTGAACCGGTACCTTATGTTTGATTATGTTCTGACTGGAATTATTGTTGTTCTTATTATTTTCCTGCTTTGCTGGATTTATCTGCAGGTTGCGGGAAGAAAACAGAATAAAAGCCAGAAACTTGTAAAAAAAGCAGAAGGTCCCGGTTTCGCAAGGTGCCCTTTGTGTGATATGCCGCTTCCTGTAGGAGATAATATCTACACAAAGGTTTACCGTCCAATGGATGTTCCTGACCAGAGATGTATTGTAATGGGATGTATTCACTGTTATCCCAAACTGGAACCTGGTTTGAAACGTATATGTCCTGTCTGTCATAAAAATGTTCCTATGGATGGTAATCTGATTGCCCGTCTTTTTAATAAAAGAGACGGTTCCAAGCATATTCATATTGTTTGTTGTACCGAATGTACAAAAAAGGACTAATTTTCCTTTCGTTGAAAATCTCCAAAATCTAAGGATTTGAATAAAGTTCAAATTTAAGACATAATTTTAATATGAAAAATGAAAACCGAGTTGCAGAGCGCTATGATGACATGGGAAAAATCGTTTGTCCCGAATTGTGTCCTTTGTCAGGCAACCTGGAAAATATCAGTCGTACAGGATTAAAAGTTCATTTTCCGGTTCCTGTAACAGTGGACCTGGAAGAACAGAACGAATACGAGCTCCGCATTACTCTGGCAAAAAAAATCGGTGAAGAACCTCTCGTTTTAATGTGCGTACCTCAGTGGGTTCGCGAAGTCCAGCATGAAACTGAAATGGGCTTCAAGGCTCTGTATTCACCGGACCAGAATCGTTATATGGCTTATATCACAGAACTGGAAGCATCGGAAAACGATGATTTGTTTCCTGAAATTATTTAATCAAAACTATGTCAGTATCAATTCAGAAATTAAACGGCCGTGCCTTTCTTGCTTTTACAGAAAAAAGCGGCTTCCTTGAAAGCGAACTTTCCAGCCGGTTTGGAATTTCTCCTGTCGCAGAGAAAATCTACGGAGATTTATATTATTATTCCAAAGACAGCCTGAAAGATGCAAAGCTTCCGGCTTCAGCAGAAAATGTAGTTCCATATTTTGCACGCACTGTAATGGAAGATCCTTTCATCATTCATTTTGATTCAATCGGTGAAGCAGCAGGGGAACTTAAAAAGATTCAGCGAAACTGGGCTCCTTATCAGTATACCTGCTTCCGCAGGGCCCAGCTTATTCAGGAAAAACTTCCTTACATAAATTTGAAGGACAGAAAATTCCCGGTAAAGATTCCTCAGTCGGAAATCGGGTTATACACACTGATTGATGAACACACCATGATTGCTTCGGCAAAGACTACTAGTTATATTCCTGCAGGAAAAATAACCTGGATTGAAGACCATGAAAATCCGCCAAGCCGTGCCTACCTGAAGATTCAGGAAAGTCTGACACTTTTCAACCTTTTCTTCGGAGAAGAACTTCCACACGAAGGTCAGAAATGTTTTGAAGCGGGAGCTTGTCCTGGTGGATGGACCTGGGTTCTGGTTGGTCTGGGGGCTGAAGTTTATGCAGTTGACCGCGCAGAACTTGCTCCTGAGCTTATGGCAAATCCTCTTGTAAAATTTCAGGCACACGATGCCTTTACCCTTAAGCCAGAAGATATCGGTCCTGTAGACTGGGTTTTCAGTGATGTAATCTGTTATCCTGAACGCCTTCTTGAATGGATTCACAAATGGCTGGATTCGGGAATGACAAAAAATATTATCTGTACAATTAAAATGCAGGGAGAAATTGACTGGAAACTGATTGATGAACAGTTTGCTGTAATTCCTGATTCAAAGATTGTGCATCTGAATTATAACAAGCATGAACTTACTATTCTGATTCACAGATAAACTTTAGCCCCGGCATGGAGGGCGGCGAGAATGTAATGAACGCCGGTGCGAAGCACGGAGCGGTAGCGAACCCCGGAATCGACGGGATCAGCTCCAAATAAAAAATCCTGTTTATTCAAGACAAAGGGTGTCGGATAAACAGGATTTTTTTTGCACCTTAGTGCAGTTTTGATTTCAGAACTTAGAATTTAATGAAAGCCTGAATAAGAAGGAATGCCAGAATAATTGGAACGATGAATTTTACCATTATAGTGTAAAGTTTCATGCGACTTACTTTATTAGTTCCCTGTTCCAGTTCTTCGATGATTGACTGTGGTTTAATTACCCAACCGATAAGGATACAGGTAATGATTGCAACGATTGGCATAAGAACGTTGTTCGATGTATAGTCGAAGAGATCCAGAAGCTGACCAACAGAACCGTTAGGAAGTTTCAGATCAAAGTAGAATACGTTGTATCCGAGACAGATTACAGTTCCAAGAACCAGAGTATAAACTGTTGTGATTGTACAGCTTACTTTTCTGGAAACCTTGAAGCGGTCTGAAATAGAAGAAATGATTGCTTCGGCAATTGAAACACATGATGTTACTGCAGCAAAGAGAACCAGGATAAAGAACAGAACTGCAATTACAGGTCCGATTTTTCCCATCTGCATAAAGATTTTTGGAAGAGAGATGAAGATAAGTCCAGGACCTGCATTCATTCCCTGAACATCGCTGAATGCATAAACTGCAGGAATAATCATCATACCGGCAAGCATAGCAACCAGTGTGTCAAAGAATTCAATGCGTGATACAGATTTTGGAAGGTCAACATCCTTTGGAACATAAGAACCGTAGGCAATCATGATACCCATAGCAACGCTGATAGAGTAGAAGAGCTGTCCAACTGCATCAAAGAAGATTGTGAAGAATCTTTTGAATGTCATGCCTTCGAAATTTGGAAGGAGGTAGATTTTCAATCCCTGAAGACCTGTGCGGTAAGAACCATCATCGGCCTGAACTTTCAGTGTAAGAGAGAAAATAGAAATAACTACAACCAGGATGAAGAGCATTGGCATAAGTATTTTTGAAGAGTTTTCAATTCCTTTTTCAACGCCAAGGAAGTAAATAACTGCACAGAAAACCAGGAAGATTACCATGTAGATAATAGGAGACCACTGGGCTGTGATAAAGCCTGTGAAATATGAACTTTCTGTTGCAACAGCACCTTTTCCTGTAAGGAAGGTAACCAGATATTTCAGAACCCATCCACCGATTGCACAGTAGTAAGGGATAATAATTGCCGGAACAATACTTGCAAAAATACCAAGGAAACCAAACTTGCTGTTCAGTACTTTGTAAGCAGTTAATGGTCCCTGTCTTGTTTTACGACCGATTGCAATTTCAGAAGTTAATAATGCAAATCCAAAGGTTAATACAAGAATGATGTAACAGAGAAGGAATACACCACCACCATTCTTTGCAGCGAGATAAGGGAAACGCCAGATGTTTCCCAAGCCAACAGCACTTCCAGCCGCAGCCAGAACGAAACCAAGCGATCCTGTCCAGGATCCACGTTTTGATAATAAATTGTTATTTTCCATAAATTATATGGTATCAGAAAAATCGAAAAAAGAAAGAGAAAAAAAGAAATAAAAGAGAAAACTATTAAATATCCCAGTCGAACGGAGTTTCCTGGTAAACATAATAGTTCAGCCAGTTGGTGTAGAGCAGGTGAGCAGTACTGCGCCATGTTGAAATGACAGGCAGCTCAGGATCGTTGTTCTGGAAGTAATTCAAAGGCTTCTGGATATCAATTCCTTTTTTAAGATCACGGAAATATTCCTTAGCAAGAGTATCTGTATCATATTCCAGGTGACCTGTCATAAAGATTGAACGGTTGTCTTTTGATTTAACAAGAGTTGCACCGGTTTCTTCGTTTTCTGCCATAAGAACCAGATTTTTGTTTTTTTTGATATCTTCGCTTTTAATTGTAGTCCAGCGGGAAGTTGGAACCGGGAAATAATCATCAAAGCCGCGTACAAGAGGGTCCTTTGGTTTCATATTTTTGCTGTAGTAAACGCCGGAGAATTTCTTTGTTACGATTTCCTTGTTGATTTTGTGGAAGTGGTAAAGTCCTGCCATTGCTCCCCAGCAGATATAAAGGGAACAGAAAACATTTTCATGTGCCCAGTCCATAATCTTGCAGAGTTCATCCCAGTAATCAACATCTTCAAAAGCAATCTGTTCTACAGGAGCACCGGTGAAAATCATGCCGTCAAACTTCTGTTTGTAAAGGTCTGAAGAAGGAATATAGAACTTGTCGAGATATGCCTTTCCTGTTGTTTTGGAAACATGACTTTCCATGCGAACCAGACTGATTTCAATCTGAAGCGGAGTATTTCCAAGGAGGCGCATAAGCTGTGTTTCGGTAACTTCTTTTGTAGGCATCAGATTGACGATTGCAATTTTAAGAGGACGGATATCCTGTGTGGCAGCACGTTTTTCTGTCATAACGAAAATATTTTCTTTTTCGAGAGTCTGTACTGCTGGTAAATCTGATTGAACTTTAATTGGCATAGCGCTTCCTTAATTAATTTGAAGTTCTTTTATTTTATATGAAAACAGAAAAACATAAAATGGGGTGTAGTCGTGTTGTTTAAATCAGGATTTTGAAAAGTTTTGTTTTATTATGAAATTAGAAGAATAAGGTAAATGAATTTTAATCTAAATCAAACAACACGCGAGCAAAAACAATGGAGTTCCGGGGGCAAGGAGTCGAGCGAAGCGAGCGACGGGGCCCACGGGAGGCCTCCATTGGTTATTGCGTGAGTGTTGTTTCTTATATTTGACTTATGCTTACGAAGTTTATAACCTTTCTTGGACATCCTGTTACACAGGTGCCGCAGGCAGTACATTTTGCTTCGTTGATTACTGGAAGTCCGCCTTCCATTGTAATAGCCTGTTCAGGGCATTCGCGTACACATTTTGAACATTTGATACAGCTTATAGAACAGTTCTTTACAACGTCAGGTTTCTTGTTGCTTATGCAGGAACAAAGAACCAAAGGTGCTTTGCGTTCTTTTTCCACCTTTTTCAGAAGCTTGTGAGGACAGGTTCTGGCACAGGCACCGCAGCCTGTACATTTTTCTTTGTCAATTTTTGGAAGTCCGTCTTCGTCCATGCAGATGGCATCAAACTTACAAACCTTTACACAGTCACCGAAACCTACACAGCCGTTGGCACAAAGCTTTGTTCCGTTTACAGCGAGGGCGGCAGCGGCACAGGTTGGAACGCCTGTATATATTCCGCGGTTTGCTGCACAGTTCTTTGAACCCTGGCATGCAAGAACGGCCATATAGCTTTTTGCTTCAACAGTGCTGCCCATAATTTCGGCGATAGCCTGAGCTACGGCTGCACCGCCTGCAGAACAGGCATTGAGTGGTGCGCTTCCGTTTGCAATTGCTTCAGCGTAAGATGCACAACCGGCAAATCCACAGCCACCGCAGTTTGCACCAGGAAGAATTTCCTTCAGCTTTGTTACTTTTTCATCTTCGTGAACTGCAAAAATTTTCTTGAAGAAGCCTAAAAGCATTCCAAGAATGAATGCAATCACAAAAGCAATAATTACAGTCGAAATAATTATTTTCATCTTCTTATATCCTATTTAATTAATCCGGAGAATCCCATAAATGCCATTGAAAGAAGTCCTGCTGTAATAAACAGAATTGCATTTCCTTTAAGGAATTTAGGAACACTGGAAGTTTCAAGGCGAACGCGGATTCCGCTCATTACAACCATAGACAGAATGAAACCGCCTGCTGATCCAAGAGCGTAAACAATTGATTCAAGGTAGTTGTAGTTCTTTGCAATACAGTTCAGTGTAACTGCAAGAACTGCACAGTTTGTTGTAATCAATGCAAGGTAAACACCCATTGAAGAATAAAGGGTCGGTGAAGTCTTCTTCAGGTAGAATTCAACCAGCTGAACCAGAGAGGCAATTACCAGAATGAAAATCAGTGTCTGAAGAAATTCAACATTGAACTTTACGAGAATACCGTAGTAAATCGGATAAGTAACAACTGTTGCCAGAATAATAACAAAGGTTGTTGCAACGCCCATACCAAAGGCTTTTTTTGTGTCTCCTGTCATGCCGACAAAAGGACACAGAGCCAGATACTGAACCAGAACAACGTTATCAATAAGCATGGCGCTTAAAAATATTTTCAGAAGTGTTGGCATTATTCAGCCTCCTTTGGTGTTTCAACGGTTGTTTCAGTGTCTGCTTCGTCTGCTTTTACAGGTTCAACTTTTTTTGCTTTTGATTTTGCAACTGCACCACTGATACCTTCTGTAAGTGCAATCATAAGACCGAATACAATGAATCCGCCAGGTGCAGAAGTAAACAGGCTGAGTCTGTAAGCTTCAGGAATTATTTCGATTCCGAAGAATGATCCGGCTCCCAGAAGTTCACGGATGATTGAGATAGCAACCAGAACCCAGGTATAACCGATACCCATACCGAAGGAATCCAGAATAACTTTTCCCAGAGAGTTTTTTGAAGCAAAACTTTCAACGCGTCCCATGATGATACAGTTTACAACGATGAGAGGAAGGAAAACTCCCAGAGAATCTGAAAGGGCTGGGAGGAATGCTGCCAGAACAAGCTGAACGATTGTTGTGAATGCAGCAATAACGATAATGAAACATGGCAGGCGGATTGCAGAAGGAATAATCTTTCTGCAGAGACTGATGATAACTTCGCTCATAAGGAGAACAAAAGTCATGGCAACGCCCATTCCGAGCCCGTTGAATACGCTGGTTGTTACGGCAAGTGAAGAACAAAGACCAATGCTCAGAACGAGAAGTGGATTCTCTTTTACAATACCGTTTGTAAAAATCTTTAAGTTATTCATTATTTAATCACCCCCAGAGCATTGTTGATGATTGTTTCAACACCTTTCGATGTAATTGTGGCGCCTGAAATAGCTTCGAAGTCAGTGCCCATTACGACAGGTTTTGAACCGTCAACTCCGGCAAACTGTCCGTAGAAGGCTTCTTCAGATGCCTTCTGTCCGAATCCCGGAGAATCTGTATTTTCAAGGAATTTAACACCGGTGATTTTTTTGTTTGTATCACAGGCAATAAGCATTACAACTTTGTCATAAGTTGGTCCTGTAGCTTTTACAACAGTTCCCACTTTTTCTCCGCCTTTCAAAGCCGAGTAAACTTCCATAATTGTGGTTGTTCCAACAGTCGGTTCAAAATCTGAAACAGGTTCAAATTTATCAGCTTCTGTAAAAACTACTTTCAGGCCTGCTGCAGTATTCGAGGCTTTGTGTGCTGCGATTCTTGGTGCAGTGAAGTTATTAACTACTGCCAGCGCAAAACAAGAAACTACAGCGAAAATAGAAAGAACCAGTCCAAGCTTAAGAATCTCTTTCATTATTTTGCCTCCTTCTTCTTTTTTCCGTATCCGTAGATTCTTCCTGTAAGGTTGTTCAGGAATGGATGAATACAGTTCATGAAGAGGATAGAGAACATAACTCCTTCAGGGTATCCTCCGAACTTACGGATAAGGAAGGTGATAAGTCCACAACCGATTCCGAATACTACACGTCCCCAGGCTGTAATCGGACTTGTTACATAGTCTGTTGCCATAAAGAAGGCACCAAGCATAAGTCCCCCTGAAAGAACGCTCATAAGAACATCTCCTCCTGAAACCAGTGTAAGGACAGCAACTGTTCCGATGAAGGAAAGAGGAATCCGCCAGTCAATTATTTTCATTGAAATAAGGAAGAGACCTGAAATCAGAATACAGATGGCAGCAGTTTCACCGATACATCCGCCCTGACGGCCGAGAAAAAGGTCCCAGTAAGAAGTGAACTGTGAAGCCTGCGAAAGAATTGTTGCTCCCGAAACTGCATCTGTTGCAGGATCCAGCCACTGTGCTCCCATAGTGCCTGGGAAACAGATGAAAAGGAATGCACGTCCTGCAAGGGCAGGATTCCAGATATTCTGACCTAAACCGCCGAAGAATCCTTTTACAATAACCATTGCAAAGAATGCTCCAAGGATCACCTGCCAGAATGGAACCAGAGGTGAAAGGGTACATGCCAGAAGAAGTCCAGAAAGAACAGCAGAACCGTCTTTAATGGAAAGAACTTTATCTGGTTCTGATTTTCTGTAAACAATCAGATTGAAAAGGTATTCAAAAAGAACACATGAAACAACGCTGACAGCAAGGACTGCCAGGGCGCGCCATCCGAAAATAATGCAGCCTGCAATAACAACAGGAAGCAGTGCGAAAGAAACCATCCACATAATCATCTGTGTTGAAACAGGTGAATGGAAGTGTGGAGATGATGAAAGGTACATTTTATCGTCAGCCATTATTTATCTCCTTTTGCTTTTTCAGCATCTGCTTTTGCCTTGTCTGCAGCCATTTTTGCACGAACTTTGTTTTTTGCAACCCGGAAATGCTGAAGAATCTGGATATTGGCAGGGCAGCTGTAAGTACAGCTTCCGCATTCGATACAATCCATAAGTCCCATGCTCAAGGCTTTATCCAGGTCTCCTTTTTCCACCTGACGTTTAATCAAAGCCGGAACAATGTGAACAGGACAAGATTTCAGACACATACCGCAGTTGATACAGGCACTTTCTTTTGAAACCGCAATTTCTTTGCGTGTCAGGAAAAGGACACCGCTTGTTCCTTTTGCAACAGGAAACTGTGCATTTGTCATGGCGAATCCCATCATTGGACCACCGGAAAGGATTTTTGCAGCTCCGTCAATTTCAATAACATCGCCAATCAGGTCGCTTACCATAGTTCCAACAGGGACGCGGAGATTTTTAGGTTCTTTTACGGCACCTCCGGAAATTGTAAGAGGGCGCTCGATGAGAGGCATACCAAGTCTGAAGGCATCAGAAATGGCACATACAGTTCCAACGTTACAGATTACACATCCGATATTTGCAGGGAGTCCTTTAGTAGGAATCTCTCTGTTGAGGATTGCTTTTGTGAGCATCTTTTCACAGCCCTGCGGGTATTTGGTTTTTACGATTTTAATGAAAATTACGTCAGAATATTTTTTGTCATCAATGGCTTTCTGAAGACCTTCTGCACAGTGAAGCTTGTTTTCTTCGAGTCCGATGTAACCGAATCCGTCTGGTTTTTCCATTACTCCGGTAATCTGCATAACGATTGCCAGTCCATCAACTACTTTTTCAGGAGTTTCCAGAAGTGTGCGTTCATCAATTGTGAGATATGGTTCACATTCAGCTGCATTCAGGATTACAGAATCAATTACGGATGCTGGAGGCGGGTTCAGTTTTACGTGAGCAGGGAAGGAAGCTCCACCCATACCGACGATACCTGCATCTTTTACACGTTTAAGTGCTGTTTCTTTGTCGCAGGCAAATGGATCCAGAACAGGCATGTAGTCTGTTTCATATTCTGCAGCCGGATCAAATTCAATTTCTACAGCAAGTGTTTCGACATTGGCTGTACTTAAAACAGGTCCGATTTTTTTAACAGTTCCGGAAACAGAAGAATGAACCGGAACGGACATAAAGGCATTGCCGTTTGCTATGAGCTGTCCTTTTTTGACAACATCACCAACTTTTACCAGAACCTGGTTTGGTGCACCGCCCATAGTAACAGGAATGCAAACTTTTTTCGAAGAAGGAAGAACACTTTGAACAGGACATTCCTGTGAAAGTTCTTTCCTTTCTGGCGGGAAGACACCGCCTTTAAAACTTAATTTGCGCATAAAGAATATTTTACATTATAGAAGGAGATTCTGCAATTTTTGTCTATTTCCTGAAAACTTTCTGGATGGGGTTATTACGGAAGGTGGAAAAATCATAATAGGTGTTGGAAAAGCCCAGATTCGCGAATTTTTCCAGAATATAGGAGGCTTCTGACTTCTGTGCTTCATTTGCGTTTGGATAACAGCCCCATTCACCTACAAGGCAGGGCATCTGGTGTCGCGCCGCATATTCTGCATGAGTTTCAAAAATTACGTCCAGGCGGGCATGACAGTCGGAATTGTACTGATCTGTATCTACCATTAAATCGTATCCGTGAGGAGCATAAACCAGGCGGGTGTCCTGTTTCCCGGAAGAATCTTTTGGCGGGACAACATTGGAAGGAACGCCTGTATTGCAGAAATAATTTGCTTCGATAAACAGAAGGACTTCTTCATCAACAGATCTGATTGCATCACGGATTTTCTGATAAAAGCAGGAAAGTTTTTTGTCTGATTCAATAGTTTCTGAAGAAAGAGGATTAATAAGTTTTTTGTATTTTTTCTTTCTGGAAAAACAGTTCAGTAAACGGCAGCGTTTTTCATCATTCATCCAGATTTCTGTAAGAAGTTCTTCCGCATTTTTTAAGGTCATCCGGACTTTCGATTCAGGTCCCCAGACTTTTTTCAGGGAAATGGGATGAGTCAGAAGAAATATACCGATTTTTTTGAATAGTTTTTCGATGAAAATATTGGCATTGGTTCCCGGGAAAGGTTCATTCATTACGTCAAAGCCGATTATGTTATCATCGTCTTTGAAGAATTCTACAAGGTGTTTCCACATTTCCAGGTAATGGGTCTGAATCCCTTTACCGTCTGGTGCTGCCGCATCGTTCCAGAAAGAATCAAAGGCTGTCTGGACTGCAGCCGAAGTAAGGTAGGCTTCACTCCAGAGTTCAGTTTTTTCGTAGGTATGCCCTTTTGTTATGGTTGCCCAGGAAGGAGCTCCGTCTTCAAAGTCAGAAGAAAACAAATCCTGGTGCATGTCCAGATAAAGCGAAAGTCCGTGTTTTTCTGCCATTCTGCTGAAATCAGCGATTTTTGAAAGATATTCATCGTTGTAGATTCCGGGTTCGGGTTCCACTGCATCCCAGAAAATGCCGAAACGGATGGTGTTGAAGCCAAGGCTTTCCAGAAGTGCAAAATCTTCTTCTGTGTAGTCACCTATGTAGCTCCGGTTTTTATCCTTGCAGACCATGTTGAGGCCGGTAAGTGTTATTGTTTTTCCTGCAGAATCAATAAAGTTTCTTCCCTTTACAGTGAATTTTTTCATTCCGCTTCCTCCGGAGATCCGGAAGTATTTCCGCTACGCATACGTTTGTTGAAATCCGAAAGTTCATCTTCCCGCTTTTTGTTGATTGGGAAAAGGAGAAGAGGGATAAGGCCTAGGATAAAGAATCCGATTGGAACAAGACAGGTGCCGATGCGGATTCCAAGGACAGCCCGTTCTGTAATTTCGGCGGCTTTTCCGTCGTAGCCAAAACCTGAAAGAATATTTGAAAAAACAAACTGCTGGATACTTGTAAGCATAATGGTACCCAGTGCAAAAATACCTCCTACAAGGCCGGTCTTTCTTTCGCCGGTTCTCATTTCGTCATCATCAATGAGGGCACCGTTTAATGGAGTGCAGGCTACTTCCATAAGGTTTTTACCCAGAATAATCAGTATGTAACAGAGAACTGCGTTTATTATGTTGCAGCTGATGAAAAGTCCAATGTAACCGGTAATGGCCGGAATATAGGAAATAAGAATGGCAGTTTTACTTCCGACTTTTTTAATTATTTTTGTCAGGAGGGGAAGCAATGCCAGCATGATTATTCCCGGAAGTACATCTGCAACAGTAGCTCCTGTGCTGCCTGCTTTTACAACGTGGTCCATGTAATAGAGGAAAGGAGTAAAGTAGAAACCTATGGCTCCGCGGGCGGTAATAAAGAAAAGAAGATAAGTCCAGAAGGAGCGGGCTTTGATTATGGTCCAGGAAGCCTTAATAGTTTCTTTGTAATTAATCTTTTCATTTTTGACGGTAATGGTTTCATATATGTCAGGAGTTTCTTTCAGAATGGAAACTGAAAGTGCCATGACTATTGCATCAATGGCCACAACTCCAAGAAGAGCCGGAATAATCAGTTTGGGATTTGAATCTCCTACAAGAAGAACAGTTGGAATCAGAGTTGCAAGGAAACTGATTACGTTGGCAACATAAACACGTATTACATCAACATTAACGCGGTCTGCAGCTGTAGGTGCTTTTATATAGAAGAAAGAATTATAGCCGATAGAAAAGGCTGTGTAGCCTGTATCAAAAACAAAAAGTTCCAGCGTAAGGAAGGCGAAAATCAGCCAGTCATTCAGGGACGGAGAGTTCAAAACCATTCCGATCATGGCAAAAATCATTACAGGAGTGGTTACCCTCATAAGGTAAACGTATTTTCCCCGTTTGGGTTTGTATGGCATTTTATCAATGAGCACGCCGAAAAGAGGATCATTGATGGCGTTCCAGATATTGTAGATGAGGTAAACCCAGCCGATAAACTTTGCATCCAGACCGATAATGTCCGTGTAGTATTTCATCAGAACATTATGAATAATAATGTTCCCGAGATTTGAAACAGGTCCGGGAAGGGCCAGAGCCCATCTTTCTTTAAATTTCATGTCATTATTATACAACCGAAAAATTTTGTAGTAAAATGAAAGTATGTTTTATTCTGAAATTATTTATCTGGCTGCTATTCTTGTAGCAGTGTTAAGTCTTGTAGCACAGATTTCTGTGAAGAGTCGTTTTGCGAAGTATGACAAAGTAGTTTCAAAGCGTGGAATTACTGGTGCCCAGGCTGCCGCATATCTTTTGAAATGTAACGGCATTACTGATGTAAAAATTCAGAAAATCTCCGGACATTTAACAGATAACTTTAATCCTTCAAACAATATACTTTCCTTGAGTGAAAGTACTTTTTCTTCAACTTCAATAGCAGCTATTGGTGTTGCCGCTCATGAAACAGGACATGCAATCCAGCATGCAAAAGGTTATGTTCCTGTAAAAACCCGAGGTGCTCTTGTGGTTCCTGCAAATCTGGGTTCACGATTCGGTCCTCTGATTGCTCTTGTTGGGCTTGCTCTTCCGGGATTTGTACAGAATTCGCAGATGGAAAATATGTATTACTTTAGTAATCTGCTTATCAATATTGGATTGATTATGTTTTCTGCTTCTATGGTTTTCTATCTGGTTACGCTGCCTGTTGAATTCAATGCTTCAAACAGAGCTTTGAAGATCCTGAAAGAAAATAATGTAATGGACAAGGAAGAACTGAAAGGGGTACGGAAAGTTCTGGGGGCTGCTGCTATGACTTATGTGGCTGCTGCTTTATCAGCCTGTATCAGTTGCCTTCGCCTGTTTATTTGGGCAAAGGGTCGCCGCCGAAGATAAGCATCCCGGCGGTTGAGTTTTCGGTTGCCTGCTTTACCTGTTACAGGTCGATTTTTTCAAATCTTTTGATCGAAACAATTAAGCTGAGAACTGTTCCAATAATGTAGATTGCAATTCCCGAAAAGAATACCCATAGCTGGCTCATCTGGAAATGAGTGTCATTCAAACTTTCCATTCCAGGGAAGAAGTGAAAGGATTCTCCCAGGGAAATAATCAGTGCTGATGCAATTCCAAACATAAGGAATGGAATGCCGAGTTTGTATGCAGTCTTAAAGAATTTTCCGACGAAAATAGTATTGAAGGCTGCAAAGATAATCAGGTTCCATCCAAGGTAAGCATAGTTTGCATTCATAAGTGTGTTGATGGAATAAGGAACAACATCAGCCAGGAATTCCATTCTCAATTCTGTAAGCACATACATAAGAAGCCAGGCGATAAGCTGAATTGTAACAGTAAAAATGTATTTGGATTTAACTACATCTTTCTTTTCAACAGGCAGCATGTTTGTGTAGAAAATGTCACCTGCTTCGCGGGCTGCCTGGAAGGAACCGAAAATTCCTAAACAAACAAAGAAGGCTCCCAGCAAAATAGGATACTGGGGAATCATTGCCATTAATGCGAAGGCTATGAAAATATATGATTTTGGAGATGCAGTAAGAAGCATTTCTTTTTTTAACAGTAAATTTCTCTTGTTCATAAAAACTCCTTAAATATCAATTTCTTCTTTTTCCAGGCGGACCATAATTTCTTCAAGAGTTCCGCCTCCCTGATTTCTGATAAAATCTTCTTTTGAAGCGCTGTCTACAATTAGTCCCTGCTTGATGTAAGTGATTGAGTCGGCACATTTTTCCAGGTCGCTTGTAATATGTGTGGAAAAGAGAATAGAGGTTCCCTTGTCACGGAGTTTTTCGAAGATTGTCAGAAGTTCGTCGCGGGAAACCGGATCAAGGCCTGAGGTTGGTTCATCCAGAATAAGGAGTTTTGCTCCGTGACTTAGGGCCAGAACCAGGTTGTACTTAACTTTCATGCCTTCTGAAAGTTCCTTTGGTTTTTTATTTTCATCCAGCTTGAAGGCTTTCATGTATTTTTCATAAAGCTCATCATTCCATTCAGGATAGAAGCTTTTGGTAATGGCTGTGATTTTGGAAAGCTTCTTCATAGGATAGTAATTGATTCCGCCAGGTGCATAACCAATCAGCTGTTTTATATCATCTTCGTTTCCGGCCATTTCTTTTCCGAAGAAAACAATGGAACCGGAAGTAGGGTGAACAAAGTTCAGAATGCTTTTGATTGTGGTTGTTTTTCCTGCACCATTTCTCCCGATGAATCCCATAATGCTTCCTTCTTTCATAGAAAAGCTTACGTCTTTCAGTTGAAAGGCAGGGTATTCTTTGCAGAGATTATTGATTTCAAGTACATTGCTCATTTCTTTCTCCGTTTCTTTTGATTTATTCTTCTTCATTTTCTGTGCCGGTAGTTTCATCGGCTCCAGGAAAAATGTTTGAAATTACATCTGTAAACATATTTGCAGGTGGGATGGCAATCCCACGTTTTACGTCACCAAGAAGAATGATGGTGTCGCCCGGATTAATATTGAATATTTCCCGGGCTTCTTTTGGAATTACTATCTGTCCTTTTTCGCCCACAGTTGCTGTCCAGGCGTATTTGCCTTTTCTTGGTTTAAGCTGTTTTTTCATATTAACCTCATTGTGGTATAAGTTTAAAAAGTTATACAAATCATACTTTTTAAACCATAAAAAGGTCAAGCGGGAGGCAAGAAAGTTCCCTTTTATGATTCATTTAAAAAATAATTTTTTTTGTAAAAAAAAACTTGACCTTCCACCAACTGTAAGCTTTACAGTGGAAGTATCAAATGAATTAAGGAGATTAAAAAATGAGTAATTCAACAGTACAGGCTTTAACTTTTGTGACTATGGGAATCGCAATAGTATTCGGTTTTCTGATTCCGGCAGTTATGTTTGTTGTTCTTCGAAAAAAGTTCGGCTGTAAAAAAATGCCTTTCTTTGCGGGATGTGCGGCTTTCTTTCTGGGCGCAGTTGTTCTGGAAGGACTCTTTCATACTATTATTCTTGGTGGTGGAAGAGCCCAGGTTCTTATGGCAAAACCAGTTCTGTATGGTTTGTATGGTGGGTTCATGGCAGGCCTGTTTGAAGAGACAGCCCGCTTTGTGGCATATAAAGTTCTTCTGAAAAAAGGTGGCGATATTTATGCTGATAATTCAACTGCCTTGTCTTATGGAGCGGGGCACGGCGGATTTGAAGCCTTTTACATTCTTGTAGTTTCTATGATTACAAATCTGGTGTTTGGTATTATGATTAATACAGGTAACACAGAAGTTCTGTTCATGGGAGCGGACGAAGCAAAGACTGCACAAGTTTTAAGCGTCTTAAATCAGCTGGTTGCAACAAATCCATGGATGTTTCTTGTAAGCGTCATGGAACGTTTTGGTGCCGTTGCAGTTCATGTGTCTTTGTCTGTGCTTGTGTGGTTTGCCGCAAAAAACAAAAAGTATTATTTCTATCTTCTGGCAATTATTCTTCATCTGCTTCTGGATATGATTGCAGGAACAGGAACTCTTCTCGGACTTCCAGTTTTCGTAATTGAAATAATTCTTTATGTATATGCAGCATTCTGTGCTTTTCTTTCATACAAAGTATGGAAAAAAGAAAGTAAAAAAGTGGAATAAAATTTTATGAAGATTTATCAGGTGGAAGAATTAGTCGGCATTACAAAAAAGAATATCCGTTTTTATGAAGACGAAGGACTTTTGAATCCTGACAGGAATCCGGAAAACGGCTATCGTGAATATTCTTTGAAAGATGTTCAGAAACTTCAGAAAATTAAGCTGCTCAGAAAACTGGATGTGTCCCTGGAAAATATCCGCCTGATGATGAACGGAAAAATGTCATTTGAAGAAGCAATGAATCATCAGATTTCTGAACTGGAAAAGAAACAGAAAGATGGTGAACTTATGATTCAATTCTGTCATAAATTGAAGACAGAAATTTCAGATCTGACAAAGCTTAATGCTGAAAACTATCTTTTTGAGATGCAGAAAATGGAAACTGAAGGAACAAAATTTGTAGACATCGAAAAACAGGATATCAGCAGGAAAAAGAAATCAGGAGCGGTAATTGCCGCAGTAGTTATTTCCATAACTGTTCTGGCATCACTGCTTCCGGCTGTTATCGTTTTATTAAAAAATCCAACAACCAGGATTCCGGGGATTATTATGATGATTTTAATGATCGTTTTGGTAGCCGGAATTGCAGTTGTTTTGCAACAGAGAATCAAAGAAATAAATGGAGGAGAAGAATATGATGCTCGTAAGTATTGAAAACATTCCTGGAAAGGAAATTGAAGCTTTAGGTGTAGTAAAGGGGACTATCGTTCAGACCAAAAACTTCGGCCGTGACTTTATGGCAGGTTTGAAAACTCTTGTTGGGGGAGAAATCAAAGGCTATACCGAAATGCTCAATGAAGCCCGGCAGATTGCAACAAAACGAATGGTCGATGAAGCCGAATCTCTTGGCGCTGATGCAGTTGTCGGAATCCATTACGGTTCATCTGCAGTAATGCAGGGCGCTGCAGAAATAATTGCATACGGTACAGCCGTAAAGTTTGTGAAATAGAATTATTTTACCCAGAGAATGTAATCACATTTTCTTAAGGTGTTCATGTATTTGCCGAGCCTTTCGTAAAGAGGTTCGGCTTTGTCACCGAATTCCTCTTTTACAAGTTCTGCAATTTCCATCACGGTTCTGGTTCCGTCTATCTGTTTCCAGATGAAGGAACCGAATTCTTCCAGAGTAATGAAAGAAACTTTTGGCCGCTTGAAAAAAATCTGCGCAATCCGGTTATAGAAACCCCGGTTTTTTACTTCCAGGGTTACTATACCTTTTTTGTCTTCAGAAAAAACAATAAGAGAATTTCGTTTTGGAACAAAATCAAGCAGGTTTTCTTTCATTATTTGTTTTTCTTTTCTTTTGTAATGAGACACATTGAAGCAATGAGAAGAGCAAAGAATACAATTCCACCAATGTTACCAAGGTTTACAGCACCACTGATGTCAATAATTTCACCCAGTGATTTTCCTCCAACCTTGATAATTGCGAATACTGCAAGGAGAATACCTACGATACCTTCACCAGCGATAAGACCAGAAGAGTAAAGAACTCCGGCTTCTGATTTTGTTTCCCGTGCTTTTGCCTGTTCTTCTGTTTCATCTTTCTTCTTGCGTTCAAAGAACCAGCGAACCAGACCACCAATAAGAATTGGTAGTGAAAGGTGAATAGGAAGGTAAAGACCGATGGCGAATACAAGTGAAGGGATCTGAATAAGTTCAGCAACGATTGTAATTGCAACGCCAACGAATACCAGGTTCCATGGAAGGTTTCCACTCATAATTCCTTCAACTACCAGTTTCATGAGGGTTGCCTGTGGGGCAGGAAGTTCAGATGAGCCGTAACCCCAGGCTGCGTTCAGAAGGTAAAGAACTCCACCGATTGTGATGGCCGAAATAACAACACCGATGATTTCACCAATCTGCTGTGCTTTTGGTGTGGAACCGATGATGTATCCTGTTTTAAGGTCCTGAGAAGTATCACCTGCAATGGCAGCGATGATACAGATAATTGATCCGATTGTGATGGCGCTTGTCATTCCTGCAAATCCGATTTTTCCTGTTGCTTTAAGAATGATTGTAGAAATCAGAAGAGTGGCAATGGCCATACCTGAAACAGGGTTGTTTGAAGAACCAACGATACCAACCATGCGGCTTGAAACTGTAGCAAAGAAGAACCCGAAAATAACGATGATGATAGCACCGATAAAGTTTACAGGAATTGATGGAATGAGCCACAGGGCGATTGCCAGAACACCAACCAGAATCATGATGATGTTCATTGGAAGTTCGCTTGAAAGGCGGTCATTTGTTTCAGCTTTTGTTCCGAAACCTTTGAAAGCCTGTGCGAAAGTTTTTCCGATAAGAGGAAGGTTTTTGATGAGAGAAATAATACCTGCAGTTGCAAGAGCACCAGCACCTACATAACGGATGTAGTTTGACCAGAGTCCCCAGGTTCCGCCGTTCGCGTAAACTTCAGCAATAGAAACCTTTGCAGGGAAGATGATTGTGCTTCCACCAAGGAGACAGAATAATGGCATAAGGACGAACCATGCCATAAATCCGCCGGCTGTCAGAACAGCACCTACGCGAGGGCCACAGATGTATCCTACACCAAGCAGGGCAGGGAGAACATCAGCTCCGATACCGCTTCCTTTGTAGGCACCGATTGAATAGTCTACTTCGCTTGGGAAGAGTTTCAGTCCGTCAGCAATGAATTTATAAAGAGCTGCAATTCCCAGTCCTTTGAAAACAATGCCTGCTTTTTTTCCGCCTTCTTCACCGGCAATAAGAACTTCAGAACAAGCCTGTCCTTCAGGATAAGGAAGAGTTCCATGTTCTTTAACGATAAGTGCGTTGCGGAGCGGAATCATGAAGAATACACCAAGAAGACCACCAATTAAGGCAATAAGAGTAATTGTAATCAGGGATGGTGTTTTTTCATCAAATTCTGTTGCCCACATAAAGAGGGCAGGAAGAGTGAAAATTGCACCGGCGGCAAGTGATTCACCGGCAGAACCGATTGTCTGCACAATGTTGTTTTCCAGAATGGAATCCCGTTTCAGAATCATTCGGATAACACCCATGGAAATGACAGCAGCTGGAATAGAGGCAGAAACTGTCATTCCGACACGAAGTCCCAGGTAGGCATTGGCGGCACCAAAAATAATACCAAGAATAATCCCGGTAATAATTGATGTTACAGTGAGTTCCGGAAGTTTTTTGTCTGCCGGAATAAAAGGTTTGAATTCATTTGAGTCCATAAAAAATCCTTAAAAATATAATCTTCTCATTTTAACACGGAAATTCACATAAAACAAAAATAAAGGAAGAAAGATTAAAACTTGTGCTAAAAACCACGCTTTTCTTTGAACATAAATTGAATTCTTTATATGATGAAGGAAATGAATAATAAAAAGTATCGATCAAAGTTTATTTCAGTTTTTGCTTACAACAAGGTTTTTGCCCTGCTTCTGGCTCTTTGTTTGCAGGGGTTCGTGCTGTTTTCCTTCATAAAATGGCTTACTCCTTATATTTCAATTTATTTGGGAAGTAGAGGCTTGCTTTCTGCAGCATTCTGTTTTTTTCTGGTTAACACAAAAGGAAAAAATGAGTTCAAGATTGCATGGCTTCTTCCTGTTGTACTGGCACCTCTTTTCGGGATTTTTCTTTATGTCTTTTACCATAATAATGGCGGCGGACGCTGGCTTAAAAGGGAACTGAAAAAGGCAAAGGAAAAGAACAGTGTATATTTCAAGGATGATTCTTTTTCGGAAAGTGAATTGTCCGTTTACCTTAAGAAATTCGGAAATTTCCCTTCCTATAAAAACTGCCGCCTTGATTTCATGGAAAGCGGTGAAAAGTTTTTTGAAGAACTCTTAAAGGATATTGAAAAAGCAGAAAATTTTGTTTTCCTTGAATTCTTTATTCTGTATCCTGACAGCGCCTTTGAACAGCTTATAGAATTACTGAAGAGAAAAGCAGCTCAGGGAATTGAAGTCAGGGTAATGTTTGATTCCCTTGGTTCCATCACTCTTTCTACAAAAAGAAATTTGAAATACCTGCGTTCTATGGGAATCAATGCGGAAAGCTTTCTTCCCATTATTCCATTTTTCTCAACACACCAGAATAACCGGGATCACAGAAAAATCGCCGTCATTGATAACAGAATTGCCTATACCGGCGGAGTGAATATTGCAGATGAATACATGAATTATATTCACCCCCGTTTTGATTACTGGAAAGATACGGGAATCAGAATTGAAGGAAAAGCAGCCAAATCCTTTACGGGAATGTTTCTGGAAAACTGGAATATTTCCACAAGAAGAAAAGACCGGTCTGAAGACACGGGCTGGTTCTTTCAGGAAACAGAAATGTCATTTCCTGAAAACGGAATAACAGTTCCTTACGGTGATGATGCCTTGAACGAAGAGGACCTTGCTGAAAATGTTTACATGAACATTCTTGGAAAAGCAGAAAAATATGTTCACATTACAACGCCTTATTTCATTGTGGACAACGGAATGAAAGAAGCCATTTGTTTTGCAGCCAGAAGGGGAGTTGAAGTAAAAATCATTCTTCCTTCAAAGGCAGATCATTTTATTACTTTCTGTGTAGGCCGTGTTTTTCTGCGGGAACTAATTGAATGCGGAGTTCAGGTTTACGAATACATACCGGGCTTCATTCACGCAAAGGAATTCATTTCCGATGATATTAGGGCAACCGTAGGCTCTGTGAATCTTGATTACAGAAGTCTGTTCCATCATTTTGAATGCGGAGTTTATATGGAAAATACGAACATGACTTCCGCAATGGAAAAAGACTTTGATACCGTACTTTCCCAGTGCCGTCAGATAACTATGGATGAGTACAAAAAAATTTCAAAGTTTAAAAGAGCTTTGGGCTGGTGCTTCAGGATTTTTGGCCCTTTAATGTAAAAAAAAACAGGGATCCAAAGAATCCCTGTTTTAATCACCGTATCCAAATTAAATTTTCAAGTCCATAATCTTTTCGCCGTTCAATGTTTCGATTACGTATTTGCCTTTGAATCCCTTGATTGTTACATTTCCGTTTTCGTCAGTTTTGATGTTTTCTTCTGTGTGCCATTTTTTGTTGATGAGATTGTCCAGAGCAATGTAAACAGGTTTTTCACTTCCGTCACGGCGGAGAACTCCGCTTGGTGCATTAAGCCACATGCCGTCCATAAAGTCCCAGCTTGTGTGGGCTGTAACCAGAGGATGTTCTTCAAAGAGAATGCGGATCATTTCTATCATCTGGTTTTTCTGGCGTTCTTCGAATTCCGGTTTTGAATCATCATCGTTGTAGTGCCAGTCGTTCAGGTCCACAATGTATTCAGGAATGAGAGGTCCTGAAACCAGAGTGTTTTCTGTGAAGTGGATAGGGAGTCCGAACTTTTCAAAACGTGCAAGAACTTCTTCCAGTTTTTCCCGGCCCCAGTAGCCCTGGTGCTGGTGGCTCTGGAGTCCGATTGTATCAATGCGGACACCTGCATTAAGACAGCGTTCAATAAGTTCAGCATATTTGTCTGACATGTTGAAGTCATTGATAAGGAAGGTTCCTTCAGGATTGTATTTGACACACTGGTCGAACATGGTTTTTACAATTCCAACCTGTCCCAGCTCTTTACACAGTCTGGTAACTGCATTGTCATAACGGTCGAATACAGGCATGATTACAACTTCGTTAATTACATCCCACTTGTCTATGATTCCTTTGAAACCTTCAACTTCACGTTGAATGCGTCCAAGCTGTTTTTCGAGGATTTTTTTGTTGTCGTATTTTAAGAGCCAGTCAGCACAGACTGTGTGCCAGCATAGAGGGTGACCTTTGATTTCTTTATCATGGGCTTTCAGGTATTTTGCAGCGGCCATGCGGTTGTCAGTCTGGGGACGTCCTTCTTCCGGTTCAAATCTTCCCCAGTAAAAAGGCAGGGTTCCGTAATTGAAAACTTTCAGCCATTTGTCTGTGATTTCCTTGTATTTTGCAAGGGCAGCAGGATTCGGATTTTCATCGGCTTCTAACTTTGCTTTTCCAACAAAGTCAAAAGCTCCGCATCCAAAAAGGAATTCATGGTTTGTCTGGCACAGGCGGAGTTCGGTATTTGCAACGGGTTTTCCGTTCTTTGTTACGGTGATAAGGGCGGTTGCTTTTCTTTCTTCAATTCTATTCATAGTAAAACTCCTTATCTATCAGTCTGACATAAAAATAGGAATCTGCCATAAAGAAAATCCATGAAAGTATAAGAATATTTGATTTTCTGAAAATATGAGGGAAATGCCTCAAGAAAAATATAAAAAAAAGAGGCTTCCTTTTCAGAAAGCCTCTTTTTTCAGTTATTTACTGTAAATTATTTGAACAGCAATGGGATTGTATGTTTGAATCCTCTGTACCAAACAGGGAAGTCATGTGTTCCGCCTTCGTAAACTTCAGATGTGAACTTACCTTCTTTAATTCTATCCCATGATGGAAGAGCTGCTACATAATTCTGGAATCCGCTGTAAACCATTTTGTCTGCATCACCACAAATCATGTAAAGAGAATTAATTTTCAAGTCTTTATCAAATGCAGCATCAACTTTGGCCATGTATTCGGCAGAACCTGTGAATGTTGCGGCTGAGTAAGCTCCAAAGTAACTGAACAGATCGAGACATTCGCCAATACCAATTGTAAATGTCTGTCCGCCACCCATTGAAAGACCTGCCATAGCACGTCCGTCACGGTCTGTTCTTACGTTGTAGTTTGCTTCGATGAATGGAAGTAAGTCGCCTCTAAGTTCTTTACCGAATGCTGCGAAACCAGAAGTATTTGTGTAAGACTGAGCTTCAGTTGTTGAGATACCAGTTGGAACTACAAGAATGAATTTTTCAACGTCACCAGATGCCATACCACGGTCCATATAACCCTTGATTTTTCCACCAGTTCCTTCAGTTGTAAGTCCCCAAGTGTCCTGGTTCTGTCCAAAACCATGCATCAGAACAAATACAGGATATTTTGTAGCTGTATCTTCCGGATTGTAGCCTGCAGGAGTATAAACCCAGCAGTATTTTTCCATTTCAGGATTTCCTTCTTTTACGTAATCCTTTGTCTGGTAGTAAACTTTTGCAACTTTACCTCTTGTAGCCTCTGTCAAACCATCATCGGTTTTCTTGTCTGCTGGAGCACCTTCTTTTTTGTTGAACTGAACTTTCTTAATCTGAACTTTAAGCTGGTCGCTTTCATCATGTCCGTTTTCATAAGCATTGAATTTAAGTGCAAATCCAATGATGTCATCGTTGTCACATGAATCTTTGTAGTTAGCAACCCAAGTTTCATCGATTTTGATGTTCTTTGTAAGAGTTCCGTATTCGTTATCACCTAATCCGAAATATTCAATATCTTCGAAACCGCTCCAGAATCCTGATGCTTCAGGTGTGTAAAGTCTGAATCCAAATCCTGGATTATCTGCACCTTCTTTCCAGCTTCCTGTTACCGGGCTGCAAACCAATTCAATATCAACTGATGCATAATTTGAAGCATTGATAACAGATTTGTCTTTATTGATGTAGAATACTACACCACGTCCTGAACCTACTGCATCACAAACATATGTAACTGTACCATCAGCATTAAATGTAATGTCAGTTGCCTGAGTGCCATCAAAAATCATATCTGCTGAGAAGTCTGCAATTTTTGTATCTGCAACAGTGAAGATATCTGTAGGGTACTGTTTCTGTGGTTTTGGTTTTTCAGCACCACCATTGTATGAAACGGTGTAAGTAATGTTTCTGATTTCAATCTGCAGATTTGCGGGAGTTGTCTGGTATGTTGAAAGGTAGAGAACATATCCGTTTTTAATTGCGATTGGAGATTCATTTTTTCCTGCAACTTTAACTGTATTTGTTCCGGTATCGAAAGTATGTGTTACGACTTCAGGATATGTTGAACCATCATTAATCTGCCATTTGAGAAGTGCAGCATCTCCGGTATTTGTAACTGTCATATCTGCAGAAAAATCGATGGTAACGTCTTTTCCCGCAAATTCATTCATGCTGTATGTAATATAAGCATAATTGCTTCCGATAGTTGTACCATCAATAGTGAAATCCGGCTGTGTAATAGTTTTTGATACAGGACCAGAAACATCACTTTCTGGTGTTCCTCCAGGACATCCAACTGTAAAGAGCGACATTGCAAGAACACCGGCTCCCAAAAATAATGATTTGAGTTTTTTCATATTCTTCTCCTAACTTTTAACTCTAAATATTAGTGTTATAAACTTTAATATTTAGTCATTGATTAATGTTAGGTTTGAAAATTTCAGATGTCAAATAATAAGCATCTGAAAAATTGCCTTTTGAGAAGATTTAAGGAAAAATACTTAGGTAGTAAAACGTTTAATTTTGCAAACTAATAGGCTTCAGTCTGATTATGCCAGAGCCGTTCCTACGGTAATATCATTTTCAACTTTAATGATGGTGAACCTGATTCCGCTGTTTTTAGTCTCTTCTTTTAGAATAGTTTCCACAGTTTCTTTGAAATTTGTAGTTTTCCAGAAGGTTGACCCGTTGCAGGTTACGCACATATTTTTTGTTCCGGTTTGTTTTGCAGTAGCAATAATTACTGAAGCGGTAATTTTTGCGCTGCGCATGATAATCGTTTTGAACAGTTCGGTAAGTATCTGTCTGTCGGAAGCCGGAGACTGCCTGCAGATTGTTTCCAGAATATTTCCCCGTTCATTTGAGTCTGTAAGGAATAAGTCAATCTGAAAAGCAGATAATTCCGGCAGCATTTCAAATTGTCTGGCAAAAGCAGCTGAAAATAAACCTTCCTTACAGGCACCATTTGTTATCATCCATGCCAGCTTCCCGATGTAAACTCCGGAGCACATTTTTTCCAGTAAACTCTGTCCCGGGTTAGTGCTTTGTTTATCAAGAGTAAGGTCAAAATCGCTGAGAGGAACCTCTTTAAACATTCCGCATTCGCAGACAACAATGTGTTCCCGTAAAGTATCCTGAAGTTTTCCCACAGCACCTTTTTCGATATAGGCGTTATTAATTCCTGTTCCAAGAATGAAGCCCATATAGTCATCAAACCCCTGTGTGTTATGGCTGAGGCCGGCAAGCAGACAGGCTACGGTGTCATTGATAAGTTTAATTTTGTTTACGGTGGTCCATCCTTTTTGAGTCAGAACCTGAAGCAGTTCTTTTCCTATGAGGGAACCAACAACTTCCGGAGCCTTTACCTGTTTTGAAAAAGCCAGAACTTCAGCGTCCCCGTCAGGCAGGCTTTTCATTGCGTAAGAAAAGCAGAAATGAATTTCATTGGCTTTGTTTTTCAGATAGCTGATTTTTTCTTCCAGGGCAGAAAAAAATTCTTCTTTGGAATATTCCCTGTCCAAAGCAATCATTGAAGATTTTTTTTCGTCGGAAATAATTACTGATCCATCCCCGGAAAATTCAACCAGACAGCTTCTGAAATTTGTACCGCCGGCATCAATTACAATTATTTTTTCCTGGGGACGACCTGCATTTATCTGGTAGGGCATTACAGCCATAAGCTGCTGGCTCTGGTTTTCTTTTTCCAGGCCAAGGCCCATGTCTTTAAGAAGAGCATTGCTTAAGTCCTGAACGGAAATATCAGAGAAATTATGACGGTTTAAAAATTCTTTTAATTCAACAGAATTGCACATAATTATTTCCAGTCAAAATCTTTTACTTTGCTTTCGATACTTTTGAAATATTTGGCAGTGCTTACTTTTAAATCTCCCGTACAATCCTCATCTGCCACGATAATTGCACCTTCATGAAGCTGGAGTGCTGTAACAGGCCACATGGAAGAAACACTGCCTTCGATTACCTGCTGCAATGCACGGCTTTTTGCAGCCCCGCTCATCATGATCACAACTTTTTTGGCATCCATAATCGTTCCGATTCCAACTGTCAGGGAAGTTTTTGGAACTTTGTTTATGTCATTGTCAAAAAAACGGGAATTGGCTTTTATGGTGTCGTCGGTTAAAGTTTTCTGCCGGGTTCTTGAAGAGAGTGAAGAGCCCGGTTCATTAAAGGCAATATGTCCGTCTCCCCCTGCGCCGCCCAGAAACAGGTTGATTCCGCCGGCTGCCTTAATAGCTTCCTCGTACTTTCTGCATTCTTCTTTCAGGTTTTCAGCGCATCCGTTCAGAATGTGGATATTTTCTTTTTTTATATCGATGTGATTAAAAAAGTTTGTGTACATGAAGTAGTGGTAGCTTTGCACATCATCTTCTTTTAATCCTACATATTCATCCATGTTAAAGGAAACGACGTTTTTAAAAGAAATAAGTCCTTCCCGGTAGAATTCAATGAGTTTTTTATAAACACCCAAAGGAGTGCTTCCGGTAGGCAGACCGATTACAAAAGGTTTTTCTTCGGTTGGATTAAAATCCTTGATTTTTTTTGCAATGTAATTTGCACACCAGTCAGCACAGGCGTCGTAATCATCTTTTATTATCAGTCTCATTTATTTTGCCTCCAGCCGGTTCTTCTTGATTTCTCCGGATATTGCAACAAGTTTTATTTTGAAGTTTTTATCTACAACAATAAGGTCACTGTCAAACATAGGAATAATTTTTCCTTTCTTTTCATACTTCATGATTCGTGCAGGATTTGATGTAACAAACTTGATGGCATCTTCAAAGGAATAATTGAAGCTGATAATGTTTTCAACTGCTTTTATCAAAGTCAGTGCAGAACCTGCGATAACTCCGTCAGACTTTCTGTGCCAGCAGCCTCCGGAAAATTCTACTTCTTCACCGTTTGCATAGAACGGTCCTTTTTTTTGTTCTGTCGGTGTCAAAGCATCGGTGATTAAAACTATTTTGTCTGTATGTTTGTCTCGTTTTAAAATCCTGAAAAGTCCGTGGTGAATATGAACGCCGTCTGCAATGATTTCACAGGAAACTTCAGAATGGGACAGAATGGCACCAACGGCACCAGGGTTTCTGTGGTGCATTTCTGACATTGCATTGAAGAAGTGGGTGGAGTGGAGAATTCCAACCTGAAAACCTTCCAGCATGTTTCTGTACTGTGCATTTGTATGACCGCTCTGTAAAATGATGCCTTTGTTAATTGCATCCATAGCAAGTTCACGCATACCAGTTAATTCCGGTGCTACAGTCATATTTACTATGTGACCTTCGCTTGCATCCCAAAGCTGGTTCATTATTTCAACGTCTGGTTTCTGGAGGGATTCCGGCAGCTGAACTCCAAGCTTTTCCGGTGAAATGAAAGGGCCTTCCAGATGAACACCCATAATGTGTGCACCTTTTTCTTTCCCCATGGCAGCCACTATGGCCTGGAGATTTTTTTTCATGGTATCCAGGGGAGCGGGATATAAAGTCGGATTAAATGAAGTAACTCCATAAGCGGCCAGATCTTTTGACATCTGGAGAATACCTTCTGTGGTACAGTTGTCTGTTCCGTGACCTTTGAATCCATGAATATGAGTATCAATAAATCCCGGAAGAATATAATTTCCCTGACAGTCTATTATGTGAGTCCCTTCAGGAAAGTGTTTTTGTTTGAATCTTTCTTCTGAAAAAACATCGATAATTTTTTCGTTGTCAAAAAGAACTGCTGATAAGGATTCAGAAAGATAAAGTCCGTTATGAAGTTTTCCGTTGTGAAGACAAATCATATAATCATCCTTTTATGAATGTATGTACCCTGATCTGCTGAGTTTCTGTTTGTGTTCAGGAAGACTTGCAGAAAAACGTTCCCAGTTTTTGCAGTCAGGATTAAGCCACATACATTCTGCGAGCGAACACAATCTTGGAAGCAGCAAGTATTCTGCAATGCGGGAGTAAGGAATTTCTTCTGTGAATAAAGTAGCCTCTCCCCCCATGATGAAGTCCGCACTTTTTGCACTCATGTTTTTTGTAACAGGACTGAAATTGTAGGTTTCTTCCAGTGTAAGGACTGCAAGTCTGCCAGGTTCTTCTACGCTGGCAAGAGTTTTGTGGTCAAGATAACAGAAAGCTCCCGGGCTCATAATGACTTTATGATCAAGGGAACTGGCTTTTTCTCCGCCTTCAATTCCTCTCCAGCTCTGGACGACAACTTCTTTGCTTAATGGAATTGTTGCTGTGTTATCCAGAACCTCATCCCAGCCTATTGGTTTCTTTCCGAGAGAAACAAGCAGGTCTGTGATTTTCTGAGTTCCCCAGGACTGGAGTTCGCTTTCGTTTTTCAGTTTTAAATCCGAAATGCGTTTCTGGCAGGCAGGACATTTCTTCCAGTTTGTAGTCGGACATTCGTCTCCGCCAATGTGAATATAATCGCTTTTAAAAAGTTTTGTTACCTTTGTGAGAATGGATTTGTATAAATCAAAAACCCTGTCGTTTCCAAGACACAGGACATCATCAAAAATGCCGAAACGGGTTTCAACGGAGTAAGGTCCCTTTGTGCAGCCGTATTCAGGGTAGGCAGCCAGAAGGGCAGTGGAGTGACCCGGGAATTCAACTTCCGGAATTATTTCAATATTGTAAGCTTCTGCATAAGACACAATGTCTTTTATTTCTTCATCGGTGTAAAAGTAACGGTCGAATTTTACACCGTCGTAATCACCTACGTGAGAAGGCGGATTTGTATTTGCTTTACGTACAGATCCGATTTCTGTAAGCAGCGGATAATCATCGATAAAGATTCTCCAGCCCTGGTCATCTGTAAGGTGCCAGTGGAACCTGTTCATTTTGTGGAAAGCACAGAGCCTGAGAACTTTTTTAATAAAGGCTGTCGAATAGAAAGTACGGGCTGTATCCAGCATAAGGCCGCGCCATTCATACTGAGGTTTGTCGTAAATTTTACAGCAATCAATTTTTGAACCGTTCATAAGCAGTTGTACCAGAGTAATCAGGCCGTAAAATAAACCGCTCTGAGTTCCGGAAAAAATCAAAGCTCCACTTTCGTTTATTTCAAGATAATAAGAATCTTTTATGGATAAATCGCAGTCCTGGTATTTATCTTCTGAAACAATCTTGGTCTGGACTTTTACAGCAGCATCAGAAACCTTCGTAAATACGAAGTTATACACCTGAATAAGGCTGTTTGCGCTGCTAATGTAACATTCGTTTACGTCGCCGTTTACAGAAATGCTGCTGTTGAACTGGCAGCAACCGGAAAATCCTTCAAAACTGAATGGATAAGGAATTAAATTGCAATTTCTATTCATGGTTAACATAATATGGCATCAATTTTAGTTTGTCCACTCATTTAACAAACTAGCTTCTTCAAACAGTCTTTTTTGCTTAACAGCGGTTAAAAACTCTGTTATACTAGCCATAATTGTACAGAGAATGAATTAATTTAATTTCGAGTCCGGGATAAAAAATGCATGTAAATAATGATTTTCAGAAGAACTCCAACATTTCCCATATTATGGCTACTTTGTGGCACAATAACCGTGCAAAAGTTGCAACCAGCCGAATTGATATTTCAAAATCACTGGATCTGTATCGTTCAACAGTCAGCAATGTGATTCAGACTCTGGTTGAAAATAAAGTGATTCTGGAAGGTCCCGCAGAAAGCTCCGGAGATAAAACCGGAAGAAAACCTATTAATCTTAAAATTAACCCTGAGTTTGGTTGTGTTGTTGGAATTGAACTTCAGATTGATGCTTATAATATCTGTATCTGCAATTTTGACGGAACAATCCTGTTTTCCAAAAAAGGGACTGCTCCAAAGTTTACGGGTACCAGCGAAGAGCGTTTTACAAGTCTTTTAGAGACAGTGACCGATGAAGCCTGCGCCTGTGCTGGTAAACTGGATTTACCGCTTTTAAGTATTTGCTGCGGTATTCCCGGAATTATTGATACAGATAAGGGAATAATAGTTTCATCGGAACCTTTTGGATTGAATAATTTTCCGTATCCTGCAGGAATTGCAGAAAAATACGGAGTTCCTTTGCTTCTGGAAAATGATGCCAAATGCTGCTCCTGGTATATCAAAGCTGAAAGTGCAGAAAAACCAGAGCAGGATTATCTTTGCGTCCTTACAAAAAATCATGATACTCAGGGAATCAGTGTAGGTCTGTCCCTTACTTTGAACGGCCGTGTAATAAACGGACACAATCACGCAGTAGGGGAGTATGTTTCCAGTTCCTGGTTGCCGTCTAAAAACAGTCAGACAGGACTTGCTCAGGCGGTTTTGAGTACTGTAAACATAATTGAAGATTCTTACCGGGAGTGGGTCAAAGACCTGTTTTCAACACTTACAACTTTTATTCCATTGCTGGAACCTCAAACTGTTTATTTGTTCGGTCAGGGGGAAGAACGCAGTCTGCTTATTAATGAAGTAATAGAAAATGAAGTTACCCAGTTCAGGGTGATTATGAACCGCTGCGGTTCAGCATTGAAAATTTTACCGAATGACGATTCCCTTATTGCTAACGGTGCGGCCCTGATGTTTGTTCAGAAACTTTTTGAAATTCCGTCTTTAGGTTCAGACAGTGTTTCTCACATTACCTGGGAGCAGGTATTTGATATTCAAAAAAAAGGGGCTGTTCCCAAAGAATAAATACCCTTTGGGACAGCCCTTATAATAGTCATCAATTCAAGAATTAAAAAAACTATTCTTTAATAGCTCCGCCTGATACACCAACTGCCAGCTGTTTCTGGAAAGCAAAGTAGACTCCCAGAACAGGAACTGTTGCAATAATCAAAGCGGCAATCTGCCAGCCAAGCTGTAATCCGGTTCTGCTGGAGAAGGAGAAGATTCCTACAGGCAAAGATTTTGTGGTTTCTTTGGAAGCCATAACCAGTACAAGAAGGAATTCATTCCAGATTCCAAGTCCTGTCATAATTGCAATTGTTACAATTACAGGTACTGTCATTGGAACAACGATGCTTATAAAGGTTCTGAAAGGAGAGGCTCCGTCAATGTAAGCCGATTCAACAAGGCTGTATGGCAAACCTCTGATGTAAGTGGAAGAAAGCATTACAGACATTGGTAAACCGAATGCAGTATAAACCAGAATGATACCTGTGCGTGTGTTGGTAAGTCCCAGTTTTGTAAGCATAAGGAACAAAGGTACCAGAAGCTGGTTTACGTCCAGCAGGTATCCCAGTCCAATGAGTGCTGCAATCAAAGCTGAAAGCTTTTTGTATTTGAACTTTGTAAGTCCGTAACCAAGCATTAAGCCCAGTAAAACAACAAGGAAGGTTGAAACAATTGTATAAATCAAACTGTTTACAAATTTCATTCCAAGTTCACCACGGCTCCATGCCGAAGTATAGTTCCACCAGATTGTCTGCCAGTTTATTTTTGCCTGCATTTTCTTTGGCAGGTCAGAACACTTAATCTGAACGCCGTTTCCTGGCTGAATGGTCTTTAAGTCACGGCCATCAGAAGTTTTCCATCCGTCAGGAATGTCCTCACGAAGAATAAAGTGAACCTTAATTCTTTTGTGAGCACCAATGTTCTGAGATTCAAGGATAATAATCTTATCATTAATTGCTGTCTTGTTTTT
Organism: Treponema sp. UBA1747; assembly: GCA_002315375.1. GTDB lineage: Bacteria > Spirochaetota > Spirochaetia > Treponematales > Treponemataceae > Treponema_D. Next base: position 49,266 of record DCHR01000050.1, read on the forward strand.
TGTATCACCTTTTCCAAGCTTATTTACAATTCCAAGTTTTTCAAGCATACCTTTCGGGTACATGATGTTTGTTTGCGGTTCAACAACATCAAGGTTTTTTGACTTTGAAATAAACAATTCTTTTGGCCAGGAATAAATGTCTTTGGTCAGTTCTTCATTTGTCTTGAAGGATGAGTAAGCCATCCAGAATAAAGGCGCAATTGTAATCAAAGTCCATGAAATGAAAATAAAGTAAGAAACGATTTTTGCTACAATACTCCAGGCTCTAGAAGACTTTGGAGGTTTGTATGTAGTTGTAACTTCAGCTTCTGGAGCTGTTGTTGTTTCTGGTGTGATTGGGTTTGTATTTTCTGCCATAGATTAATAGTCCTCGTCTGTACCAAGTTTTTTACCAACCCATTTACTGAACAAAATCAAAATAACACTGATTATAACGATAATGTTAGCAATGGCTGCACCATAAGCAAAACGCATTGGATCTTTGGCATTATTGAATGCAATTCTGTACATGTAGATTGGTAAAACTTCAGAGTTGATTCTCTGTTTACCTTCTGCAGCAAGAGCAAAGATCAGACCGAATCCTTTCAGGGAACCTGCAATAGCAAGAATAGCTGAAGTAAGGATTGAAGGAGCCAGCAATGGAATTGTAATCTTAAAGAAAATGTTTACTTCTGAAGCACCGTCAATTTTTGCTGCTTCAAACATACTGTCGTTAATCTTCTGCAGGTTTGCAAGGAAGATAATCATATAGAAACCTGTATACATCCAGATTAAGGCAATACCGATTGGAATCATACATTTGTTAGGGTCCATCATCATTGAGAACTGAACACTAGGATCTCCCTGAAGTTTCTGCATGATTCTTGAAACCGGACCATCTACCATGAACAGCATTCGCCACATAATACCAATAACGATAGTTGAGAGGAACTGTGGAAGGAATACCATAGCCTGGAAGAAGTTTGCACATTTTACCTGTTTACGGTAAAGGATGAATGCAAGAATAAATCCAATAGGAATCTGTCCAAAAACGGAAACTACAACAACAATCATGTTGTTTTTGAAAGCATGCCAGAATTCTGGAATGTTGTTTGAAGAATCAACAAGACCGGCATTCATGGTCAGTACTTTTATATAATTTGAAAAACCAACAAATGAAGCTGGTTCTGTTGAGTTCGGATTATAATTTGAAAAACTTAAATAAACTGAATAACAAATAGGATAAGCGATAATGAATAAATAGATTAGCAAACCTGGCAGAACAAAACTTGTCCAGGTGGAAAAATCTCTTAAATCTGTTTTCTTCATGTTTTTTCCTTATAAAATTAATTAAAAAAGGGGTATTTCTATAAACTAATCTACAGAAATACCCCTGTCGACTAACAATTAAATGTCAGTTTATAAATTACTGTGCATCAAATGCTTTCTGAACATTAGCAGCCAGTGTAGCAGCATCGATCTTTCCAGATACGATATCCTGCATACCAGCATTCAATGTGTCATTAGCAACACCTGTCAGGTAAGAGTCGATTACGTAGCATGATGGGTAAGCACCGAGAGATGCTTTTTCTGCGATACATGGGTCCATTCCTTCTGGGAGAACGAAATCTTTCAGGATTGGACAAGAGATTCCACCATCACGAAGTCTCTGAATTGTTTCTTCTGTGCTGAAGAAGTAAGCGAGGAATTTTTTAGCAGCTTCGAGAACTGCTGGATCCTGTGTACCTTTCTTTGTGATACCGTATCCAACCTGCCATGCACCAGCAAGTGAACCAGCGCAGTATTTTTCGCCTGGAACCTGTGGGATAGAGATGAGTTTTACAGTCTTAGAAAGTTCACCGAGGTTTGATTCACCGA
>DCHR01000050.1:51280-53701 GCA_002315375.1 Treponema sp. UBA1747
TCTGTGAATTTAACCTGTTTGTTTACAGCTTTTTCAACCCATTTCAGGTCACCAGTTGTACGTGGGATAATTCCTGACATTACACAAGAACCCCAAACCCAACCGTCAGCACCGTGTGTTGACATAAGTTCGATTCCGTTTGCTTTGCAGAGTTTTGCAAGAGCTTTCATGTCATCATATGTTTTTGGAAGTTCTGCACCGAGTTTGTTCAACAGTTCCATGTTTACAGCAACAACTGTACAGTAGTTAGATCCACCAAGTGGCATGTATGGTCTTACACCTGTTCCGAAGAAGTCAGGAACAAGGTTTACATCCATGTTTGCAGGGTAGTAAGGACGGTTATCAACCTGCTGGTCAGCTTCCTGCCATTCAGCACCCCAACGAGCATCAGCACCCATGTAAGCTACATCTGGAACATCTCCAGCTGCAAGGCGTGAAACTGCTTTCTGGTGGTATGCTTCATCATAAAGAAGTTCGTAGTCAACTTTGATATCAGGATTTTCAGCCATGAATTCATCAACGATACGTTTGAATGTCTGTCCTTCTGCGTTTGAGTTATCACCATAACCAAAAACATTTAAAACAACCTGAGATTTTGCTCCTTTTTTTGCATCGTCTTTCTTGTTTTTAGAACAACCTGTAAAAACTGCAGCTAATGTCAGAAGTGCACAAACACTTGCAACGATTTTTTTCATACAATTCCTCCTAATTTGTTTCGCATGAAGTTATAGGGGAAATTACTTACCCCTTTGTTAAAACTATATTTCACTATTTTCCAACTGTCAAATAAAATAAGTAAATTTTCTTAAGAAAACGCTCTAAGAATTTGAAAAATTAGCAAAGAATTTAATTAAAATTATATTTTTTTTACTTAAATATTAATTAAACATTCATTTTACTCTGTCCCTTTTGTTTGTAAATGATTAAAAAGATCTTCTATCAGAGGATTTCCAACTCTCCGTTGAGTTTTTATCAAAAATAAATTGTTAGGCATTTGTAATGCCTCTTGTTATAGTTACTCTGTCGACAGAAAAAACCGGTAAAAACTAACGAGGTAAAAAAAAGAATATGTCTTTAGGAAACAACATTAAAAAATACAGAAAAGAGCAGGGACTTACACAGGAACAGCTGGCGGAAGTGCTTTGCGTTACAAGTCAGGCCGTAAGTAAATGGGAAAGTGAAAATGGCCTGCCGGATACAGCACAGATTGTGCCACTGGCAAAAGCCCTTAATGTTTCAACAGATGCACTTTTGGGTTTTGCTGGCTCTTCTTACGACAAAAAAATGGCAGATGAAGTTGTATGGAAAGCACATGAAATTCGCGATACAGGAGATCCGGCAGAAGGTGCTAAAAACTCTGCAGACTTCCTTGATGCAAAATGCGAAGAAGATATTTTTAATTACAAAGTTTTGATGCGTTATGTTCAGGCTGTTGCTCATATGAGCCGCTTTGTAAACTACAACGGATTGCTTTCAGGCGATGATGAACAGTGGCAGAAATATGTAAAACTTGCAGAAAACCGAGGTGCTCAGGTAATCCGTTACAGCGATGAAAAGGAGCTTGTTGAAAACTGTCACTATGCTCTTGCCTGGATTTACTGGCACGAAAAGGATTATGCAAAAGGCCGTCAGCACATTGCTGCTCTTCCATCTGTAAAAAATAACATGCTCCAGGAAACAATTAATTCTTACTATGATTCAATGGAAGGTAGCGAAGATGGAAATCCTGATTATGAAGCCTGGCAGATTTCTGTTAGAAACAATCTGCAGAATTTTGTCCGTGCAATTAATAAGCAGTTGTTATATTCTGCTGAATCTTCCATGTGGACACTCCCATTTGAAGTGTCTGAACCAAATGATTTATGGGCAATTTCCGTAATGGAAAAATTCATGGAAAATGATGAAATGAAGGCTCACTGTCAGGGCTACTACAGAGATTCTGTAAAATTTCTGATTGGAGTTTATTTGCGTAACGGCCAGGCAGAAAAGGCAGCAGAGTTGTGGAAAGGCCTTGTTCAAAAAATGGATGATTATGTTCTGTTCTGCGAAAAAATTAACACAATGGAAAAGGCAGAAGTAATCAAAAAGTTTGGTGAAAAAGCTGTTGAAAACATGGGACATTACACAAAGAAATATGCAGAAAGCAAGAAACAGTTCATTTTGAATCAGTTGAAGCTCTGGTTTGAAGGGGAAGTGTGGCAGTCTTTTGAAAAGCTGATTGCAGAATCATGCTAAGTATTCGGCAATTAGTTTTTCCAGGTACTTAGTATTCAATGGTGAGACTTGAGTTTCAAAAGTGAAAATTGCATTTTTACCAGGAAAAAATCCGTTGGACGACATGGCATTAATTTTCATAACTGCTTTTGCGGCATAGTCCGTGTCGTCCATCATTCCAAAATGTTCCCAATAGATTTCTTTACG
>DCHR01000020.1 GCA_002315375.1 Treponema sp. UBA1747
TGTGTAGCATCAACTTTGTCGTAGCGGAAACAACGTGCAATACCGAAGTATTTTCCAGGGATTTCTGCTTTGTGAAGCTGGTGTGCTGAAAGAACTGTTCCCTGTGAACGGAGAATCAGACGACGAGTAAATTCGTTGTCGAATGAATAATTCCATCCGCGGCTTCCTGTGTTTCCACCGTTTTCGTGAACGGCTTTAACATTTGAAAGGTATGGTTCTTCGATCATTTTTGCGTGGGTAGGATTCTTAAGACGGTAAACGTCATGAATATCACGGGCAGCATGGAACTGTGGCATGAACAGAGCATCACCGTTCCAGAATTCTGTTTCTACGAGAGGTCCGTCGAATTCCTGGAAACCAAGAGAACAGAGCTTGTCTTTTACTGATTCAAGGAACTGAACGTATGGGTTTGTGCGACCCTGAATAATACGTGCAGGTGGAACTGAAATATTGTATCCGCGGAATGTTCCGTTTTTCCATTCTCCGGAAGCAAGCATTTTTGGAGTAACTTCACCGATTTCGTTTCCTGTAACACCGGCATTTTTAAGTTCATCCTTAACTTTCTTGTATGCTTCTGTAAGTTTGTAAACAACAGTTTCACGTTCGATGATTTTGAAAGGAGAATCTGCAGCACCGCGTTTCTTTGCCAGTGTTGCCATTGCATCCTGTTCTTCTGCTGAAAGATCAGCCTTGTTCAGTGTATTTGCTTCTTTTGCTTTTGCAAGAAGTTTTGCAACAACTGAAAGACGAACTGGAAGTTCTTTTCCTGTGTATTCAGCTTTCTTTTCTTCGTTCATTTTCAGAACACCCTCTTTTGAAAGAGGTCCGAAAGCAGAACCAATGTCTTTCTGTTCACAACCGATTGCTGCTGCAATTTCAGGAAGTGTGTGTGGTCCGTTTTCTTTCAGGTAATTAACCATGCGTTCTTCAACAGTACCTGTTTCTGCAAGTTTTTTACCTGTTTCTGTAATTTCAAAAAATGTATGTGGTGTACGTTTGATTTCTTTAAGGAGTTCCTTTCCACCAAGCCATGAGAAAGCCTGGTTTGCGTGACCTTCTTTATATTCCAGTTCACTCTGGAGTTTTTCTGAAGTAAGTTCATCCGAATCTGAATATTTAAGAAGAACTTTAATCTCAAGCGGATGAAGATTTTTAATGATATTTTTGATATCCATTTGTATTGCCTCTAAAGGGATTAAATAAAAAAACCGGAGTTCATAAAGAAATCCGGTTTCTATTCTAATAAATTTTATAAAAAATATAAACTACTTGGTAAATTTAACGTACGAAATGTACTGAGCCTTTTTAAGGCGGTCATCACGGAAGTATTTTTCCTTATCAGGAACAAGATAACTGTATTTAAAATATCTTTCTTTTGTCATTTCCTTACCATCAGCGTTTACATATTTGCTCAATGCAAGGAAGTCCTGAAGAACTGCAAGAACAACGTTCATTGCTTCTCCGCGTTCATACTGTGTCATAAGACAAGTGTAATAAATACGAACTTCGTTATAAAGAGGTTCGTATTCCATGTAGATTTCTCCACCGGTTTCAAGAACCTGATCGCTCATATATTTTTTATCTGACATGCCTACAAAGCCTTCCGGAACTTTAATAGTCTGTGTCATTGTTGCCTGTTCTTCAATTTTCATAGATCTGGAAAAATCATCCATAGGATCCGTTTCTGCGAACAGACTGGAAACAGCAACCAGACAGGCCAGCAGTATCAGTAATTTCTTCATTGTGAGACCTCCGCGCGAAATAACTCCAAAATCTCAATATACCGTATAGTTGATTATTGTATCCGATTCCAAAAAAAAATCAAGATTAATTGAATAATTTCCTGAAAGAATGCCTAATACAGGCGGTTTTCTGATTAATACGGAACCAGTGATTTCTTTAGGCTTATTTTTGATTTCATTTCTATAATAAGCTCTGACTGCCTGTTTTACAGCATCAGAAGCGGCCTCTTTTATGCCTTCAAAACCCTTTTCCAAAGCCCCTGTTCCCCTGCCCGAAATACATGGATTTTCTATAGAAGACCACAATTTGTAATTCTGAAGATGAAAATCGTTACGTTTGAACCGAACCCAGCAGTTCAGACGGTTATTTTCCTCAGAAATCCAGGGACTTTCATATGACAAATATGGAAGAATAACGGGTTCCGGTTGAATCGGTTCAATTTCGAAGAATTCTTCTACTCCGCGGGCTTTATCAGACGGAGTATATGTAAATTTCCAGCCGTAAACCATTCCTTCGATAAGAAATGGGGCCACTTCCTTCATCTGGGCAATTGGATAGTCATAAACCCCTGATTCGATGTCCGCAGCAGATTCAGATTCCGGATAGGCATCCAGAGAGGCCCAGAGATGAAAGCGGATATCCTGAGAAATGCAGAATGCACAATTCACAAGGCATAATAAGGCCCCAAGAAGAAAACGCTTTGCATTCTGAGAAAATATGCTGTAAATGCGGGTCTTTTTTACCATTTGGGTAGATTATCGGAAGATTTTGGAATAATTCCATAAAAATCATTTATTTACTATAATATTAAAACTATGAAAGCATCTAAAACTATTATTTCAACACTGCGCGACGCTCCAAACGACGCAGTTATTGCAAGCCATCAGCTGATGATGAGAAGCGGTCTTATCCGCAAACTGGGAAACGGTCTTTATTCTTACATGCCACTTGGCTACCGTTCATTCATGAAAGTTCAGAA
>DCHR01000056.1:0-1043 GCA_002315375.1 Treponema sp. UBA1747
TGGCCTCCTAAAGGGTTATATTATAAATATCATTTTAGGGGCAATCAAAATATAAGTCAAACGAATTCAGTGTTTTTTTTAAAATTAACCGACAAACAGTCCCTTTCCTATGACAAAAAGCACCGTCAAAACCAAGGCCGGCAGGAAATTTGCGGTTTTTATTTTTGTAAGTCCAATCAGGTTCAACCCAATCATGATAATCATACAACCGCCGCAACCTGTAAGCTCTGCAATCATTTCTTCAGAAACATATGGCTGGAGCCAGATTGAAAGCAGTGTTAATGCTCCCTGGTAAACTAAAATAGCCAGAGCGCTGAAAGCAGTTCCAAGTCCCATAGAAGCCGCAAAGCTGATAGCCATAAAGCCGTCCAGAATGGATTTAGTAAATATAATGGAATAATCTTTCTCAACACCAGCCTTAAAGGAACCAACAATGGACATTGCGCCTACACAGAATAAAATAGAAGAATTCAGGAAAGCAAATGCAAAATTCTGCCCGCTGGAAGCTTTTTTTGTCAGTTCAGTCTCTTCCAGTTCCTGATTCTGTGAATCTGCAGTCCCGTTTTCGGCAGGAACAGACTTTTTTCTATATACAAGACGTTCCAGAAGTTTACCCAGCTTCAGAATGGCACCGTCAATATCCAGCACATAACCGATAATTCCGCCTGCAATAAGTGCCAGTGTCAGGAAAACAACGTTCTGGTATTTAAAAGCCATCTGCATTCCAAGAACAGTTGTTACAATACCACAAGCAGTGGTAATCATTTTTGAAAGGTTTTCCGTAAAAAGTTTGGAAAAAAGCAGTCCAAGAACAGATCCTGCAATTACAGCAATACAATTCACATAAACAGCAAGCATTTATTACTCCGGGCGTTCCGGGATAAATCCCGTCGGGCTTTGCGGGGTTCCGCTGTCGCTCCAGCCCCCACGGCACTTCGTGCCTGCGGTGGCCGCCTCCGGCGCCCCTGCAATCCCTAACGCAAAATGATTTAAATAAAAAAAAAGATTGCCGTTTTAACAGCAATCTTTTCGTGCGGAGGAGC
>DCHR01000056.1:1100-84179 GCA_002315375.1 Treponema sp. UBA1747
AATTCCACCACCCCCGCGGATGTGAAATTATATTAGAAAATTTCAGAAAAAGAGTCAATACTTATTTTGTAAAAATTGTAACAAAAAAGAATTTCTTGAATTTATTATATATAGAAAATAAAATAATAGATATAAATCAAAAAGGTACAAAATGAGAAAAGTTATCTGTTTATTCACACTTCTTCTTTGCGGAACCTTCTGTTTCGCAAAATCAGTATGGGTTTCAAAAGAAACAAAACTTCTGGATTCCCCTTCCAAAAAAGCAAAGAAAACAATCACTGTTTATTATGGAACAGAACTTATTGTTCTGGGCAGCGATGGTGATTTTCTTCAGGTAAAGGTTGCCGGAAAAGAAAGACAGACCGGATGGATCAAACAATCACAGACCAGTTCCCGCAAGCTCCAGACTACAAGTTCTGCAAATGCTGATGAAATTGCACTTGCAGGAAAAGGTTTCAATGCTGAAGTTGAAGGTCTTTACGCACAGAACACAAACGCAGATTTTTCACCCGTAGATAAAATCGAAAGTTTTGAAAGCGATTCCGACGAGCTTGACGAATTCATGAGCGAAGGAAATCTTCAGGAGGCTGAATAATGAAAAAACATACATTACTCCTTGGAGCTGCAGCTCTTTCCATTATTTTTGCTTCATGTGCTGTAGAAGGCGCCGAACTTGCCAAAGAACTGGGAACCATCGGTGTACTTACAGGAACCATCAGCCAGGACACAAATAAAAAAATCCAGGACGCTTCTAAAAAAACCATTGAAGCAGAAACAACTTCATTTACTCTTGAAGAACAGTATTATATTGGCCGTGGTATAGCCGCCTCTATTTTATCTTACTACCCGCTTCTGGAAAATGAAGAAGCCACCAGATACGTAAACAACATCACAAACACTCTGGTTTTAAACTATGGCGCCAACGATATTTACAATGGTTTCCACACAGCCATCCTTGATTCAAATGAACTGAACGCCTTTGCAACACCAGGCGGACATATTCTTATTACAAAAGGACTTATTAAAGCCGCCGGCAACGAAGAAGCTCTTGCCGCTGCCCTTGCCCATGAGCTGGGACATATTCAGAATGATCATTCAATCAGATCTATCCGTGAAGACCGCAAGGTAAATGCAAGCATGGCCATTCTTGACGCAAGTATGCAAACCTTCGCTGACACACAAGAAAATAATGAAAATAATCTCCTTAACAGAAAAATAAAAGACCCTGATGCCCAGAAGAAGATAAAAACAAAACTCAGAGAACTTGAAGCTTCTTTTGAAGATATGCTGGATGATTCCGTTAATACCATGATTAACTCCGGTTATTCACAGAAGTTTGAGTTCGAAGCAGACGCAACTGCACTGGAAATTCTTGAAGCATCGGGTTACAACGTCTACGGAATGCAGGATATGCTGGAAAAGATTCAGGCAGATACTTCTTCAGATGCTTCCGGCTTTGGGAAAACCCATCCTAAGCCGGAACTCCGAATGAAAGCTCTCAGTGAAAAATACAGTTCTTTAAAAAAGTACAAAACAGCACCTGAAAGAACAGAAAGATATAAAAAAATTACCTCAAGCTTATAAACTAAAGGGTCCCGATTAATCTGGGGCCCTTTGCAGTTGAACAGGATTCTTCTATGAAAAAAATTAAAAAGTTTATCCCCCTTATTATTTCAGTTTTGGTATTTCTTCTTTCCTTTGGTCTATCCAAAACAGGAGCTTTGGAATTCCTTGAGCTGAAAAGCTACGACTCAAGAATGAAGTTTTCAGCTCCTTACAGAACCACAAGTGATGACGTTATTCTGGTTATAGTAGACCAGGACAGCATCGATAAAGCTACAGAAAAATATGGCTGGTCCTGGCCATGGCCACGTGAAACATGGGGAAAGATTTATAATTTCATGGACCAGGGAAATGCCGCATCCTGCACCTACGATATAATATTTTCAGAACCTTCAGTCTATGGACCGGAAGATGATAAAGCCTTCGGAAATTACCTTTCTGAAGGAACAAACACAAAATCTTATGTTGCGCAGTTCTGGAACAGCAGGAAAGATGAAAAAGCAAAAATTACAAAGCCTGTTACAGAAATCAGTAACGGGGCAACCTTTGTTTCAAATACAACAAGTCTGAAAGATTCAGACGGCATTATCCGCCGGAGCAGAATTTCAGATTATGTTAATGATGAAAACCTCGTATATATGGCTTTTGCGCCTGTTATGGACGATGAAGCCTTTGATGAAAAAATTCCATCATACTATGACCGTAAGAATGGAACTGACTCTGTAAAACTTACTTTCAAAGGTGACATAAACAGATATCCACGTTACAGCGCCATGGAAGTTCTGGAAAGCATCGACAGTCTGAACGCTGGAGAAGAAGCATTTCTGGAACCGGAAAATTTCGAAAATGCACATGTTTTTGTAATTTATTATGCACCGGGACTCTTTGATATCTGTGCCAGCCCTATGAGCAAGGTCTATCCGGGAGCCGGAATTGCAATTACAGGCCTGGACAATTATCTGACCGGTGATTTCATGCGGTCAGTCCCGGCAATAATCAACATTCTTATTCTCCTGATTTTCTGTTTTGCAGGATCCTATGCTTCCTTCATTTCTTCCAGACAGAAATCAACCTTAAAAATTCTTTTATCCAACATCGGACTTTTTCTTACAGGAATTCTTTTACTCCTGATTCTTGCAAATGGTCTTTTCTTTGCAAAATGGGAAATTCTTTTCCTTCCTCCATGCCTCGGCTTCATTTTGTCTTTCGCTGCAAATGCAACTACAGATTATGTCCTGGAAGGAAAACAGAAACGCTTTATTAAAGGTGCTTTCAGCCAGTATCTGAGTCCTGCAGTTATCAATCAGCTTATTGCAAACCCGGACGGACTGAAACTTGGAGGTGAAAAAAGAAACATTTCTATATTCTTCAGCGATGTACAGAGCTTCACTACTCTCAGCGAAGGTCTTGAACCGGAAGAACTTACAGACCTGCTGAACGTTTACCTGAGCGCAATGACTTCTATAATTCTTGATACAGGCGGAACCATTGATAAATATGAAGGCGATGCCATTATTGCATTCTGGAATGCACCTGCAGATATTCCGGATCACAGTGCCAAAGCCCTGGAAGCTGCCGTTCTGTGTCAGGAAAAACTGAGTCAGATGGAAAGTTTCTTTGTAAATAAAGTCGGCCGTCCTATGTGGACCCGTATCGGAATCAACACCGGTAATGCTGTCGTAGGAAACATGGGAAGTGAAAAACGCTTTGATTACACAATGTTCGGCGACAGTGTAAATCTTGCCAGCCGTCTTGAAGGACTTAACAAGCAGTTTGGAACTTATCTGATGTGCAGTGCTGCCACAAAAAAACAGGCAGAAGAATGCGGTTGCAAATTGTATTTCCGTGAACTTGGTAAAGTTCAGGTTGTAGGAAAAACAGAAGCAGTTCAGATTTTCGAGCCAATGACAGAAGAAACTGCCGGTCTGAAAAAGGCAGAACTGGAACTTTTTGAAAAAGGTCTGGAACTTTTCTATCAGGACAAACTGGAAGAAGCCCTTGAAGTATTCCAGCGGAATCTGAAAGATGCACCAAGTTCAAAGTACTCTGCAAAGTGCAGTGAACTCCTGGATAAAGGTGAAACCACAAAAGGCATCTGGATTGCTTCGTCAAAATAGCAGAAACCACCCTTCTACACATTTTATTTTATTCTCTATATAATAGTAAAACTATGGATTTAATCAAAAAACTTGATGAATGCGAAGCACGTTTAAAAGAAGTGCAGGAAATGGTCATGGACCCGGAACTGGTAAAAGACCAGAAAAAATACAAAGACGTTATGCGTGAAAACGGATACCTGTCTGATGTCTGTGAACTTTATACAGAATACAAAAAAGTTCTCCAGGGAATTAAAGACGCCACCGAGATGATTACAATGGAAGATGACGCCGACATGAAAGAAATGGCCCGTGAAGAACTTAAGGAACTTGAAGAAAGACAGCCTAAACTGGAAGATGAAATTAAGCTTAAGCTGATTCCCCCTGATCCACTTGATGAAAAAAACATCATTCTGGAAATCCGTTCGGCTGCCGGTGGAGACGAAGCATCTCTCTTCGTTCGCGACCTTTGGGAAATGTATACACACCTTGCTGAACGCCGTGGATGGAAAACAGAAACAATGGAAGCACAGGAAACAGAAGTCGGCGGATTCAACAAAATCGTTACTTCTATTTCAGGAAAATTTGTTTACGGAGCCCTCCGCTTTGAATCAGGTGTTCATCGTGTTCAGCGCGTTCCTGCAACAGAAAGCCAGGGACGTCTTCAGACTTCAACAGTAACAGTAGCAGTTCTTCCTGAAGCTGAAGAAACAGAAATTGAAATCAAACCAGGAGATGTCCGCGTTGACGTTATGCGCGCTGGTGGTCCTGGCGGACAGTGTGTTAACACAACCGACTCTGCAGTACGCCTCACACATATTCCTACAGGACTTGTTGTTATCCAGCAGGATGAAAAATCACAGATTAAGAACAAAGAAAAAGCTTTCCGCGTTCTCCGTGCCCGCCTTTTCGAACTGGAAGAAAGCAAGAAACAGGCTGAACGCGCAGCAACACGTCTTTCTATGGTTGGTTCAGGTGCCCGTTCTGAGAAAATCAGAACTTACAATTACCCTCAGGACCGCATTACAGACCACCGCATCAACTACAGCCAGCACAATCTTCCAGGCTTCATGATGGGAGATATGGATGACATGCTTGATGCTCTGAACGTTTACGCAAAAGAAGAACAGTTCGAATCTTTATAATCACAACTGATAGTTTTGTCCCTTCAACAAGTTCAAGGGACACAATCACCGGTTGTTTAAAACATGAAAGCCGCACATTAATGTGCGGCTTTTTTGTTATGTGACAAAGGCAATTAAACTTGTAGAAATCACCCTTTTTATCATCAATTATTCATATAAATGTTCTTTTGCAAGAGAACTGATCTCAGCTGCCATATCCTGCAGGGCAACCTGTTTTTGTACACCACCCAATTCCCAGGCAACTCTCGGCATTCCGTAAACAATTGAGGATTCCTGGTCCTGACCAAGAGTCCATGCTCCCTGCTTCCGCATTTCTGCAAGTTCAGAAGCACCATCACGACCCATTCCTGTCATTATTACACCAAGTGCGTGATTCTGATAAACCTTTGCAACACTTTCAAAAAGTACATCAGCAGATGGCCGGTGTCCGTTTCTCTGTTCACTATCTGACAGTCTGATCAGGTTACCCATTGGTCTGTGCTCAACAAGAATATGTTTGTTACCCGGGGCAATATAAATATGTCCGCCGCGAATCAACTCTCCATCTTCTGCTTCTGTTACAGGAAGCGGACAAATAGAATGAAGACTTGCTGCAAATTCTTTTGTGAATCCGGCAGGCATATGCTGAACAACCAGAATCGGCTGTTTCAGATTTGCATCAATTGCCTTGAATACATCCCGCAAAGCATTAGGTCCACCGGTAGAAATACCAATGGCAATGATTTCGATTTTACCGCCTTCACGCAAAGGAACAATATCTGTTTTCTCCTTTGGTTTTGGCGGGCGCCACATAGAAGCAATACTTGTTGTTTTGTTTTTCTCGGCGTTTTCTACTGCACTTGCTTTATTCAGCAAAGAAGAAGTTCCATGATTATTCTGAAGCTCTGAAGCTTTCTTTTCCTGAACGAATCTTTCAGCTTCCTTCAGTTTTATCTGATGATCAAAAAAATCAGGTTCGTAAACTTCCTTGCCATGACGGCGGGCATAACGTCCTCCATAAGAAGCAATACATTCAATAATTTCGCGGGATACATCAGCAATTTTAAGAGATACAGAAGATCCACCCGGTTTGGTTACAAAATCACTTGCCCCAAGAGAAAGACACTGCATAGTTACTGCAGCACCTTCTGTAGCAATACTTGAAATAATTACAACAGGAATATTTATATTGCGGGCTTTTCTTTCTTTCAGAAATTCAACACCTGTCATTACAGGCATTTCAATATCAAGAAGAATAACATCAGGAGTCGAAGTCTGTAATTTATCCAGAAGATCCTGTCCGTTCTGTGCCTTAAAACAGATTGAAAGTCCTTCAGTAGCTTCGACAATTCTTCCGATTAGATTTCGCATTAAAGCCGAGTCATCACAAATTGCTACAGAAATTTCGTCCATTATTTATGCCTTCTTTTTTAAATACTTCTCTGTTTTAAGCTTTTGGTGTCTTCTGATAAAGACAAGCCCAGTCTGTTTTAAGGAATTCGAAATTTGTTTTCATACCAAACAAAGATTCTGAATGTCCGATGAAAAGATAAGACTGAGATGCCATAGAATTATAAAATCTGTCGATTACAGCCTTCTGTGCTGGTTCATCAAAATAGATAAGAACATTGCGGCAGAAAACAACATCCAGATTTCTTGCACCTGAATCGTTCTTAAGGTTATGGTAGTCAAAGCGGACTGTATCAAGAATTTCTTTTTTAATCTGATACCCGCCTTCTACCTGAGTAAAATACTTTGAAAGATACTGCGGTGGAATTCCATCAACCTTGTTGTTTCCATAAAAGCCCTGCTGTCCAACCATAAGTGATTTAAGAGAAATATCACTGGCTGTAATCTGGAAACTGTAAGGAGGCTTGCAGATTTCCTTCATAAGCATAGCAATTGTAAAAGGTTCTTCACCCGTTGAACACCCGGCACTCCAGATTCTGATTGTTTTATCCAGACTGTTTTTTTTCAATTCCATAACATGTGGAATAACATAATTTACAAAAGCATCAAAATGAGGCTGGTTTCTGAAGAAGCGTGTAAGGTTTGTTGTAACCGCATCCAGCATAAGTTTCATTTCTTCACGATCTGAAGTAATGATTTTGTAATAGTCCATTGGAGTAACAAGACTCTTTTTATGGAGAAGTTCCTTAATGCGGCTGTCTAAAATTGATCTGTTTGTTGCAGAGAATGTGATTCCGCTTTCATCATAAATAAGCTTGCGGAATTTCTCAAAATCTGAATCAGATAAAACGTCAATCATAACGTTAATTATAACTCACAGACCTGAAATTTACAAATATTTATTAGAGAAATTTGAGTTTTACTTCAGATACACCATAAGAAGCATTATGTCTGAATTTCTAATTCCACTGATTCTGTTTGCCTGCCCCAAAGTCAATGGACGAACTGCTTCAAGTTTCAAACGGCTTTCTGAACTCAGTGAAGGTATTGAACCGTAATCAAAATCAAGCGGAATACGGGTATTTTCCATCTTATGCATTTTTTCTACGCGTTTATCCTGCTTTTCGATGTAGTACTTGTATTTTGCTTCGATTTTTGCAGCTTCCCATTCATTTTCAGGGTATCCCGGATTTTCCATATCAGGCTTTTTCAGAATCATTGCTTCCAGTTCTGAAAGTCTTGCATACTTTTCTTCAACAGCAGCAAGTTCCGCATCTGATTTTAAGCCTACCTCATGACCATATTTTGTCAGGCGTTTATCACAGGTATCATGACGAAGCTTCAGACGGTATTCAGCACGGGCTGTAAACATACGGTAAGGTTCCTTTGTTCCCAGAGTAACAAGATCATCAATAAGAACACCGATGTAAGCTTCATCTCTCCCCAGAATCAATGGCTTATATTCAGGGATTTTATGTGTCTTTTCCTTGAAGCAGGTTTTTTCCAGGTATTCGCAAAGGCTGTCTGTCTGGCGCTGGCTCATATCTGTAAACTGAGCCAGTTCTTCCATTGTCATACTGGCCTTTGGCATAAATGCACCCGGTTCCATACTGGAAGGAACTCCATTCATGGAATCAGGCAGTTTTTCAAGATTTCCACAGAGGATTTTATGACTTCTGGCGTAAAGACCGGCGTTGATTCCGGCTACAAGTCCCTGCCCTGCGGCTTCTTCGTATCCGGATGTACCGTTTATCTGGCCTGCATTAAAAAGTCCTGCAACACGTTTTGTTTCCAGGGAAGCAAAAAGCTGAGTCGGTTCAACATAATCATATTCAACTGCATATCCCGGACGGCTCTGAACCGCATGTTCAAAACCTGCCATTGTATGAAGGAAAGCATCCTGTACACATTCAGGAAGAGACGAGGAAAGTCCGTTCAGATACATTTCATCTGTTTCCAGACCTTCCGGTTCTACGAAAATCTGATGACGGTCGCGTTCTGCAAAACGCATAACTTTATCTTCGATTGAAGGACAGTAGCGTGGGCCGATACCGCTGATTTTTCCTGAATATAAAGGAGAGCGGCCTATATTGGCACGAATGATTTCATGTGTCTTTTCATTTGTATAAACTACATGACAGGGAACCATGGGACGTTCAACTTTTTCTGTACTGAAGCTGAAAGGAATTACCTCATCATCCCCATTGTTTTCTTCGATTTTTGAAAAATCAATTGTCCGCTTAAGAATGCGTGGAGGAGTTCCTGTTTTAAGGCGCCCTGTTGTAAATCCAAGACGATGAAGGCTTTCTGTAAGTCCGTAAGCAGCAGATTCTCCCACACGACCACAAGGCGCATCGTATTCACCGATAAAGATACGGCCGCCCAGGAAAGTTCCTGTTGTAAGTACGATTGAACGAACGGGAATAATGCGTCCACGTTCTGTAACAACCCCTATCACCTTCTGTCGCATTCCGCTTCTGGCGGCACGGGTTACACCCTCATTACGGCATTCCCCCGGAATACTTCCCTTTTCTGCTGAACTGTCAAAGCCCGGAGGAAGCGGAACATCACTTTCTGTAGTAAGAATATCTGTAACCGTATCCATGAGTGTAAAAAGATTTTCTGTAGTTTCACAGGTTTTACGGGCAATCATGGAATAAGTGATTTTATCAGCCTGACTGCGTGGTGCCTGAACTGCAGGACCACGGCTTTTGTTTAAAAGACGGAACTGAATCATAGAACGGTCAATGATTTTTGCCATTTCTCCGCCAAGAGCATCTATTTCGCGGACAATATTTCCTTTGGCAATTCCACCAATGGAAGGATTACAGCTCATGCGTCCGATTGAATCCGGGGTTTGAGTAATAAGAACTGTTTTTAATCCCATACGTGCCGAAGCAAGAGCAGCTTCAGTACCTGCGTGTCCGCCGCCTACAACGGCAACATCATAAAAATCATAAAAGCCAGACATAATGGCTAATTATATAAAAAAGAAAGGGATTGTGGAATTATATAAAAATCAAAAAAATACCCGTGCAAAATGAACTGCACGGGCTGATTTTTTAAGCTTTAGAAAACTTAATTGCTGGCGGCGGCTGAAATTACAATATCATCAATGTAAACACAGTCATTACCATTTGAAACACTTCCATCTTTTTGGTATCGGAAAACAATCGAGCTGCTTCCTGCAGGAAGAGAAACAGAATAATTATTAAACAAAGTCATTTCCCCGCTTCCGATAATTATTGAGGAACCATTTATTAATAACTGTAACTGGTCACAACCTGATTCACTTGAAGTCTTGTATGCAAAAGTTAAGGTTCCAGCTGATTTAAGACAAACATACAATGTCATATCAGAATAAGAACTATGATTTGTTACCGGTGATTTCAAGCAAGATAAACCGTTATTGGCAGTTTCATTTGTTATTTCCCAGGTTCCAGAAAAGTATTCTGAAAGACCTGTTTCAAAGGACTCTGTAAACCCTGCAGAAGCTGCTTTTATTTCCGCAAAACCAGCATACAAAACAGTAATTCCATCTATTACATCATCCATTACAAATTTTACTTTACAGTCTTTGTCAGTATACCAGCCTGTAAATGTATAACCTGACTTAACTGGTGTATATCCAAGAGTATTTCCATTACCACCCATAATATCTACTGTTTTTGTTTCTTCCTTTCCATCAACAACAAATGTAAAGTCAATATTCAGCATCGTCTTCTGTGGATAGATATAAACATCAGTAACAGGTTCTCCTGCCATAAGCTCATATTCAGTAACACTGTAAGAGTCGTAATCCTGATGGAACTCCATCGAAATTGCTGAATCGTATTTCAGTTCATTTTCTATAAACCTAAGGTTTGTATTTCCTTTTTGTTTTGCGTAATAACCATAATTGTAACCACTGAATTCATAATGGTTTAAACAGAACTCACCCTGTTTCAAGTAGTCAGCAATATAGGCTTCCAGCTCTGTTCCTGTATATGGTTCTGATCTTTTTTCATTCAATTTACGGGCAAAGGCTTCAAGCTTTTCCAGATCATAACTTTCAACCTTAAGTTTTTCCAAAGGTGTCTGGAGTGATGTTCCATAAGGAACTTTCTCTGATTTTATATTTAAGATTACTTCTTCATTTTCAAATTCCGGATTTATGGTAACATGCTTATTTACAACTGTTTTTTTACCACTATTCTGGTCCAAAATAATGCCAAACTGTTTTGTAAATGATCCGCTCATTCCATCAAGAGTAACTTTTACAGTACCTGTAACCTGAACGATTTCACCACGAAGATAACCTTTCATTGTTCCTACATTTCTCCAGTACCAGGTATCCTGCAGGTATGTATACTGATTGAAAATATCAAATGCTTTTACACGTGGATCATCTTCGTTCCAGCTAGGTGCAAAAAGCCAGACACAACCTTCATCCCAGGCTTTTTCCATAGAAGTGTTTTTAGCAATTGTATATTCAATTCCTTTTGTCATTGAAAGGTCTTTTGAACAAGATACTTCAGGAATTTCATCAATTTTTACAACTACACTATCCTGTGAGTTTTCTTCAATTCTGAAGTTCAATTCATCTTCATTATCAATTGTTAATTCTCCGGCACCGCCAACAGCTGTTACTTTTACATTTTCCTGGAAATAGTAATATGAACTGTACGAATCATATAAAGAGATTGTGAAATCATAATCTTTTCCTGCTTCAACAAATGGGAAAACAAAACGATAATAAGGATTATTACCAACATTAGTTGTATCAATAGAATAAGAAATTCCAGCCCCTGATACAGAAAGGATTTCATTAACACTTGAGCCACTATTATGTGAAAGACCTGATACTTCAGGAAGTGCTATTTGAAATACAACACCATCTTCTGTTGCTTTTACATATTTTACATGTTTCAAGGCTACAATCTGATGAGGATCTTCTTCAATCTCTTTTACTTCAAAAACCAGGTCCGGAACAACTGTTTCCTGTCCTGCAACTACAGTAACAGGTTCAGAATGAAGAACCTGGTCTCCACGTTTTGTTGTGATTTTTACTTCGCCTGCAGGAATACCTGTGAAAGTATAGTTTCCATCAGCATCTGTATAAGCAATGAAAGTTGTTCCGGAAATCGTAACAAAAATCAGTTCTTCAGCGTCTTCGCCATAAAGAACCTTTCCTTTTACTGTTCCAGTTGTTGCTTTATTAACTGGTTCCAGGCTGATTGTTTCAACAGAAACTTCTTCATTAGCACGAACAGTTACTTCTCTAGCAGTTTTCTTTGCACCATCATAAGCTGCAACTACAGCTACTTTTGTGCCGGCAGGAATGCCTGTAAGTTTATAGTTTCCACCAGCGTCAGTTTTTGCACAGTAATTTACACCAGCAACATAAACATCAATATCACTTCTTGGAGCGCCGTCGTAAACAACATTTCCTTTTACTGATCCAAGTGCTGTAAGAGCAAGTTCTGTTACTTTTGTTGTTTCGGCAGCGCGAACAGTAATAACTTCTGAAATTGCTGCAGCCTGAGAATAATAAGAAGAAGCATATACCTTGTATTTTCCTTCAGGAACATTTTCGAAGCTGAAAGAACCATCTTTGGAAGTTACATCAACAACTCCGTCTGAATAAGCAACACGTGAATTACCTAAAGAAGCAAGAGGTTTTGTTACATCTCCTTCAACCTTTTCAAGTTTTACGGTAATTCCTTCTGATGACGATGAATTGTTATAAAGAACAGTTCCCGAAACTGTACCTGTTGTAATAACAGGGTTTTTGCCCAGTATGTCATTTATCATGTCACAACTGGCAAACATGAATACTGCTGCAATTACAGCAAGTAAGCCGATTTTTTTCATAGACCCTCCATATGGTATGTTTTTATAGTGTAATTACACCATTTTACCACAGGAAAGTCTAAATTGCAGAATTTTATTATAAATCAGACACGGCGAACTGCAAGAAGCGTAAGATCATCAAGCTGCTCGTCTTCGGCTACGTTTGTATACTCCAGGTAGTTTTCTTCTTCTGTTTCATTTTTATTTGCACAATACTTGCTGTACAAATTGAAGTGCTTGTCCAGGAAGGCATCAATTCTGCGGTCAACAGTAACTGTATCATTTACGGAAGCAGCCGGAGCTTTGTACATTCGGAATATTTTTTCAACTGATGCCAGGGCAAGAATTGCTTCTTCAACGGAACCTTCACAGTTCGTAAAGTCGAAAACAAGATTTTCACCCGAAACAGGATTCTTTTCCTTTGAAAGAACAAATCGCTTTCTGGCAAATACTGCTTCAATTATTCCCTGAACTCTTTCTGGTTCCATCTGCTCTTTGGCATCTTCAATAACAGTAAAGTCGGCACGGCGGCAAAGACGAGTTGATTCTTCAATACCGTCAGTATAAAGGAAAAGAACGTCACCAGGTTTCAGGTTTGTTTTTTCCACCTTGAATCCGCCCTTCATATCAATCATGTATGAAGGAAGAGGACCTGCTGCAGGAGTTTCACTCAGCGTGATTACTTTCTGTTTTTTCTCTTCGCTGTCATAAATATGAACAATGTTATCTCCGGCATTACACATAAATACATCACCGGTTTTGGTATCAAAGAGACAAATCAGCATTGCGGCAAATTTTCCTTTAAGACCTAATGATTCAAGAGCATCATTTATTTTGGAAACAAGAACATTCAGGCGGACACCGTCTTTTGCATAAGTCCAGTTATTGAAGTACTCACGGAAATGTGTTGCAACAACAGTCATAATAAGGGCGGCAGGAACTCCGTGTCCCGAAGCGTCACATTTTATGATTGCGAACCATCTGTCATCCAGTTTTCTATAATCGAAATAGTCACCTGAAACGCCGCTGGCTCCTTCATAGTAACCGAAACATTCCAGATGCTGGTCTTTCAATTCGGCTACAGTCTGAGTTTTCTGTTTTCCCGGCAGCAAAGGAAGGAATGCATTCTGAACCGCCTTACCGTCAAGAGAAAGTTTTTCATCTTCTGCGGCGCGTGCAAGTTCCCCTGTCATTTCATTGATAACTTCACCAAGCTGACCGATTTCGTCTTTTGTCCGGACCTTAAAATCTTTTCCCTTTAATTTTGCTTTATCCTTTGTTTCCCCGATTACCTTAACGTAAGAAGCAAGGCGTTTGATTGGAACAACAATAATTGAAGAAATAATAAAGGAAAGAATGGCACCTATTAAAACTGCGAGAAGAGCAACTACGCCGGCAACGAAGAATACAGTTCTTCTTGAAGTCTCTGCTTCATCTACAAGACTCTGTGTCGAAATCTGCAGAAGAATAACACCATGAACATAATTCTGACTCGAACCCTGTCTGAACAAAACCGGTTTATAGAAAAGATAATCTGTATTTTCCCGGTCCAGAACATTTGGATCGAATACCGGGTAAGAAGAAATTCCAGCCTTTGAAATATCACTTAAAAGATTTGTAAGTTTTACGTTCAGTTCAGTTGTAATCGCTGCAATTTCTTCACGACGGGTAACGCTAAGTTCATCTGTACTAAGTGCAAGACTTACACCTTCCGCGTTCAGTTCAGAAATTGTCAGGGCTATATCCCCTGCATTTTCAACAGCTTTTTGATTCAGTGAAATACATTCACTGGTAATGGTCTGAACAACAGGATCGATATTTTTTGAAACACCAAAGTTAATTGTTTCTGTGTCAATTTTTTCAGAAATACTTTTATCGTTTGTTGCCCATACAAAATCCATTCCGGCAACATTTGCATTTTCAGATTCACCGATAATCGTGGCATAACGGGCTTCGCTCATGGACTCTGCCTGTCCAGGCAGATAACTAAGTTCCAGAATATTATTTGCAGGCATGTAGGCTTTTGCGCCGGATGAAAGACTTTCCAAAAGAACTTCTACCCGCTGCTGAAGTCCGCGGCTTAATGTCTGTTCCTGCATTGTTGTCATCATGTACCCAAGAGGAACGGCAACCAGAGCAACAATTGCAAAAACAAGAATAGAGGTAAATCCTACAAGCTTAATCTTTAAGCTGACACCTCTTCGTTTCAAAGTTTCGTGTTTTGATTTTTTCTCTGCAGGCATAAGTCCTCCTGTAATAAGTGCATTTACTTCTTTTCTTACCAGCAACGATTCACGGGCAGAACTAATAAATCCGTGAACAGCAAAAATGAGCATGCCGAAGCTAAGAAGCAGAATAAATGCTAAAAGCAGATAATTTGTATTTATTGAGTATGTATTTGTTTTTTCAGTTACTTTCCAGTCAGGAACAAATTTGATGTCAGGTTCAATTTTTACAGTACCATTTTGTTCTATATGAACAATCGCTTTACTCATGTAAAGTCCACGGTCTGTATGAACCAGTCCGATGCGGTAATTTCCTTCATCCAGGTCATTTCCAAGCTGGACATTTATAATCCGATTGTCAGAAGTTACCTTATACTGGGCTGAATCCCGGTTCAGAATCATGTCATAAGGTTCTGCACCGTCTCGGTCAATATAAATAGTTCTGATGTTTCCATCGTAAGTAAACCCACCGCCGGTAATTTCCAGTGTAACTTCTCCCAGTTCATTTACTGTTGAAGAAGCCGAAATAATATAGGTTCGCGGATTGAATTTATTCAGAATCAGAAGCTTTGTAACCTTTTCTGAAATATTTCCAACATCATCGATTGCAGCAACGGTGAGAATATAAATTCCGTTTGACCGTTCTTTGAAAGAAACAGATTTAGCTGAGGTGAGAACTTTATTCGGGACTTTCTTTCCTGTTTCCAGAACCTCTGCAAATTTTTCTTTATATGATTCCAGAACAGTCTCAAACTGTTCTGCATTAAGTCTGATCGGACGTCTTGAAGAATCAACCAGATTTTTTGGAATCGGAGACAGATAATCAAGACTGTAAGTAAAGCCGGCAAGATCAATGTCATTTTCATCAGGAACAAAGTTTACAGTAAATGCATTTGCAGCAGGTTGGCCGAATTTATCTGTTTTAGCAAGTAGAATTTCAGGTTTAGTTGGAGGAGTAATATCCAGATTATATGAAATAGAAGAATAATCAGAAGCATTTCCTGCATAGTCAAATACACGGGCTTTGAAATACCAGTCACCATCCTCAACCGCTTTCAGGTTCAACGTATTCTTTGAGGCAAAGAACTGCATTGTATTTGAAGGCACAGTATCAGGATTCTGACTCCATGAGTATGAGAAACCTGCAATTCCGGAAGAATCATCCGGGATTTCAATCCTAATTTTTACATCACGGTTTGTACCATGATGACCTTCTTTGAA
Source organism: Treponema sp. UBA1747 (assembly GCA_002315375.1). Classification (GTDB taxonomy): domain Bacteria; phylum Spirochaetota; class Spirochaetia; order Treponematales; family Treponemataceae; genus Treponema_D. Next base: position 16,572 of record DCHR01000056.1, read on the forward strand.
GGACAAAGCAGAAATCTCTGGGGTCTGAACGGAACTGTCAGGTTTAAGCATGACGATGCTTCCGGCATTTTTACCGGCTTCCTGCCATACAAAAGAAAGTTCATTTCCATTATCAGAAATTACAGGAAATGCAAAAAGGTTCTTTGATTTTCGGGATGACAGAGCGCTTTCATCCCAGAACATACCGTTTTTCTGGGAAAAATAAACTCTTTCTGAACCGGTACGGGTATCAAACCATACAAGGGAAAGCTGATTGTTAAAATCGAATATTTTGGCACGGCTTGCATTGCCGTCAGTAGTTACCTGTTCTGTCGAACCAGGAACCACACCGTTTTCAGTTATTTTTTCAATCCAAAGCTGTGAGTTTTCTGAAAGATAATAAGCCCTTTCCCATGCCAGATAAACTTCACCCTTGAAATTATAAAGGGAAGCCTGCTGGTTCTGATAATTTGTATAAACCCGGGTATCAGAAACAGGAATTGTACTCTGATCAGTAAGAAGAACAGGCGCACTCCAGGTTTTTCCATCGATAGAAAAGGTTCCGTAAAGCTGATAAGAAATCCTGTTATCAGAAAGAACCTGAGACTGGAAAACTACCAGATCACCATTTTTGTATGGAACAAGAGACGGAATAAAAGGATTGGTGTATCTTACAGTCGGACGGAACTGACTGAAAGCAGTCCAGTTTCGACCATTGGCTGATTCAGCAGTAACAATTGTAAAGCTTTCATTTTCACTTGAAGAACAGAAAAGTTTCAGGGCATCCTTTGAAGTAATATAAAGACGTGGAGCTGCAAGGAACTTAGTCTGTTTAGGCAGAAGATTCTTTGTTACTTCCCCTTCAGGAGAAATTCTGTAAATTGCAATTTCATGAGTTCCCGTAAGGATTGCAACATAAACAGAACCGTCGCTTTTCATTGCTGCAGAAAAAACATCAGGAACTTCACCCGAATACTTTACCGGTTCAGTAAATCTTTCCAGAACAAGAGGACTTTCAATCTGATTGAAATACTGACAGCTGAGCCACAACTGATGATTTTTCTTGTCGGCTTCCTGCCAGATTACGCAGGAACTTTTTCCGTTTGTGGCTGACTTTGGAAATCTGGAATCCTTTTTAGTAATTACTTCTGGATTTTCCCAATAAAAATCGTCTGCCAAAGCAAAGGAACAGATTGAAGAGAAAATAAAAAATGCTGCAAGTAATTTTTTTAACAGTTTCATAAGTGTTGGACTCATTAGAGCAGAGCCTTGATTTTCTTCCTCAATTCCAGAATCTTTGTAGAGTTTTTATTCGAACTTTTCTGCAGCAGCTGCTCTACAATTGCGTTTGCAGTAATAATATTGTTGTTCTGAAGTTCCTGAATGGCAGTCTGGTAACGGCTTTCATCTTCTGCAGACAAAACGGCTGCAGCATTACCACCAATACTAACCTGGATTTTATCTTTAAGATTAATAGCCTGAGTATTGTTTGGGTTCAAAGCGATAGCCTGATCCAGTTTTGCAAGAGCAGTCTTCAACTTTTCTTCATCACCATCTGCACGGTTGAAAATTGACTGGGCTTCTTTTGTCAAATCCTGAGATTTATTTGAAACAACCTTTGTAACAGGACGCTGTTTGATTCCAATTTCAAGTTCTACATTGTAAATCAAATCTTTAAGTCCAGGATAATTCGGATTAATTTCTGAAAGGTCCAGAAGGTCAGCATAACTTTCCTGCTGCTTGTTTTTATCCTTATAATTTGCCTTTGCTGAAGCAACCTTTCTGGAGAACATATTTTCAAAATCAGTAGGATTAAGAATTCTCTGGACTCTCATTGAAAGAAGAGAAGCTTCCTGATTCAGAGGATATACAAGCTGAACTTCCTGAATTTTCTGAAGGGCAGCCTTAAGCTGATCAACACCTTCATTACGTTTTCCTGCAGCTATAAGGGATTCCCCTTCAGCATAATACTGGGCTGCAACGCTCAGAATTTGTGACATTTCAGGATAAAGAGGAGCTGACGGCTGAATTACACGGCCGGTTTTCATTCCCAGTGCAGAGTTTACAAGAGCCACCAGGCTTGAAATTTCCATATCTTCATCAACGTTTGTTACGGCCCAACGGGCAGCAGCCTGAGTCAGATAATTTTCTGCCTGTTCAAAGTTTCCGGCATAATATTCATTTTTTGCCAGAGTTTTCAGACGACGTACATCGGCAACGACAATTTCATTTTCACGCTGGGTAATTCTGTTACCCAGCGCCATAAGTTTCTTATCACTTTCAACCTGAAGTTCTTTTGAATAAGCAAAAGAAAGGGCTTCATTGTATTTCAGACGGGAATCCTGAAGACGTTTTCGGGCAGTATCAAAGTCTTCTTTTTCAAGAGCAAACTCGGCCTGGTTGCAGCGAAGTTCTGCTTCATTAACGGCCTTTTCGGAATTCTGAAGCTGTGTGCGGCACAAAAGAGCCAGTTCATTTGAATTATTTTTCAAAGTATTGAGCTGTAAAACAAAATTATTCAGTTTACTGAGAGTTGTGTTTATCTGACTTCTTTCCGGAGTACCCTTAAGCAAGGCCACATGACGGTTAATTATTTCTAGCTGAGTATCAATTTTAAGATTGAGTGCTTCCGATGCTTCCTGAGATTCTTTCGGGAAACGCTGAACGAAAACTACGTCTTCACCTTCATTACCCTTATACAGATCGTAAGCCGCATCATAATCTTTTCTGCTGTCTTCAACATAGGCAACTCCCGCCTTTTCAACATAATCGCAAAGGCGTTTATGTCCGGTATCGAGAGTTTCACGGGTATAAGCATTCAACTCTTCCGCATATGAACTGAACTTTTCTCCCATAGTCTTCAGAGTCTGACTTTTGCAGTCAATTTTTGAAACGGTTTTCAAAAAGTCCTGTTCATCCTGAGTAAAGCTGATCGATTCCAGAACTCCCAGAAGCACAGAAGGGAAATTCTGTCCTTCCATTTCTGCTTTTGCAGGGTTTTCCGGAATGGAAATAGAAACAGCTTTATCAAACCGCGAGAAAATACGCTGACGGATTGTATATAAATCTCCCGTTCTGACAGGAAGGTCATAAGCATAATGACTTTCACTGTCATAGGCATCAGTTTCACTTTCGTAAATATCCGGTGACAACTGGTTGTTTAAACTATTAACCCGGATTGCCAGAGAAGAATACTGTTTGATTACCGGTAAATCTTCAGAAGAAAGAACCGTTGCTTCAGTAGTCATTATTTTATCCGGCATCGATTTCAAAAAGCTCTGAACATATTTGTCAAGTTTTTCATCAACAGCTTTTTTCATTTCTGCAATAAGCGAATACCATTGTCCATTCATTGCACCGGCAATTCCTGTTTCTGGTTTATCAGGCTGTCCTATAGTAAACCGCTTTACGAAAGGAAGAAAAGATGCGTCTGTAAGTTCCTCTTCTGAAGTCTCCTTCTGCTTTTCAAATGCATTACCGAACACTTCCCCTGATTCATATATTCCGTTTCTGATATTTGCAAAATTGATGAAATCAGCCTGAACAGCTGACCATTTTTCGGCAATTCCTTCCTGATTTTCTTCCTGCACACAGGCGATAAATTTGTTAACCGAGTCTGAAAGTGTTTTTTGAAGTTCACTGTACTGAACAAGATTTTGGTCAACTTTTTCAAGGGCTTCTTTTACGGGAACAACAATTTCTTCGTCAGTATTTTCCTCAAAAAAACGTTCCTGATACAAAGAAAAACCTTCACGGCTTTTTGTAACAACTGCAACATAGTCCCCGGATTCAAAAAGACTTTCTGATTCTTCATTAATGCGGTTGTATTCTTTACGGAAATAACTGAATTCCGCTGCACGTCTTGTTTCGCTGATGAAAGCCAGCTGCTGGTCAGAAGGATATTTTTCCAGACGTTCGAGTTCTGAAGTAATTTTGTAGATTTTTTCCGAGTTATCCGGGTCATCAACAATAACCTGGATCAATTCTTCTGCAAGACGGGCATATTTGTTTCTTGCAGTCATGATTTTTTCTATTCGAGTCTGTACCTGGTCAAAGGATTCCGGTTTTTCCAGAACAAGCTTATTCAGTTCTTCAAGAGCCTGGTCGTAACGGGTTTCCTTTATAAGCTCATCAATCTGAGACAGTGAAATAAAAGAATTATTCTTTTGCTTCTTTTTCGCAGAAAAAACCTGGCTAAGGCAGAGAGAAAAAATCAAAATAGCGGCAACAAACTGTTTTTTGCTCATGAAATCCAAAAATTATATGTCCCCTATTCTATTTTTCGGAAAATTATTACTATTTATTATAGAAAAAAATACACCGATAATAAAGAAGATGAAAAGAATCGCTGTTGCCGTCATTTTCAGTGTCCTCATTTTTACAAAAATCAGTGCCCTGTCACTTACTGATTTTTCAGGAACCATCGACGATATTTTTTCACCTTTTGTAGACCCAAATGAAGGCGGAACCAGTTTCAGGTCACTTCTAATTCCTTCCGGGGGCCGTGCAGAAAGCATGGGCTGTGCCTTCACTGGTCTCGCTGACGATATCAGCTATATAAACTACAACCCGGCAGCCTCTTCTATTTTGAATTATACCCAGGCCAGTGTTTTTCATAACTCCTGGATTGCAGATTCTAATCTGGAAACTATTTCCATTACAAACCGCGTAGGAAACCTGGGCATTGGGGCAGCCTTCCAGTGTTTTTATGTTCCTTTTACCGAATACGACTTTTTCGGAGAAAGAGCTTCCAGCGGATATTACACAGAATCAATGGCGGCCCTCAATGCATCCTACAATTTTTTATCAGGATACAATTTCAAAGGTTTGGCCGCCGGAGGAACAGCAAAAATTGCATACAGAGGCATTCCTGATTATGCAGATGATGATACAAATGAAATCATATCGGGATCAGGAATATCTCAGTCTTCTTTAGCAATTATGGCCGATGCAGGTCTGTTAATCCGCTTTAATTTTGCAAAGTTTTTCCCTTCTCGGGAACCTAATTTCAGAGTAGGCCTGGCAGTCCAGAATATCGGTGCTGCAATAACAGGCTTCGGCACAAAGGTTCAGCTGGATGATCCTCTTCCTTCAAGTATTGCAGCAGGTGCTTCTTATCAGATTATCAAACCTGTTACAGTTTCCCTGGATTTCAGGCAGCCCTTCGCTTTAAGCTCTGAAACCGGATATCAACTTTTCCAGGTCGGTGCAGGAGTTTCTGTACAGGTGACAGATTTCTTTGCTGCCATGGCCGGACTGCAGATGAAAGGTGCAAACCCTAAATTAAGCTGCGGTGCTGAATTCGAACTGAACAAAATCAGGGTAAATGCCAATTACACACTGGATCTCACAAGCTCCCTCCACCCACTCAACAGGATTAGTCTTTCTGTAAAATTCCTTATGGGTGACAAAGGCCGTGGTGAACGGGAAAGAAAAATAGAAGAACTGTACAATCAGGGAGTCCTTTACTTCTCAAAAGGTGAATACCAGATGGCCATAGACACATGGGAAGAAGTACTGGAAATGGACAAACGTTTTGACCCTGCAATTCTCGGAATAAAAAGTGCAACCCGCATGCTGGAAATGTTCCAGAAAATCAGAGACTCTATGTACCTTGAATAGAAGATTAATCTTTGATTATCTGAAGTGCTTTTGACTGATATTCTGGAAGATAGGTTTTAAAAGCCCCTGTTTCATACTGAACTTTAATCACATACTCGCCTTCATTCAAACGGCATTCAGCAATTACTCCATAACCGAAATCATCATTGTAAATTTTTGTTCCTTTTTTCCACACTGAAGCAATTTCGGCTTTGTCTCCCCATCTTGCAGCATCACTTGAAGTATGAGCTGTATGGAGACCTTTTACTCTGCCGGATTCAATTTCACGGAAAGCATAGGGAGCATTCCCGATTACCTTTAAAGCCGGACGGCATTCATAAAGAAACGGTGAAGGTTTCATATACTCCGTATGACCGTACATTCGTCTCTGTCCGCAACTGGTAATATAAAGTTCATCCTTCGCACGGGTAATACCTACGTAGCATAGGCGTCGTTCTTCTTCAAGTTCTGCACCCATTTTATCCTGACGAGGGAACACACCTTCTTCCAGACCGGACATAACCACATTGGGGAATTCCAGACCTTTTGTATTATGCAGCGTAATAAGAGTAACAAAATCGGTTCCGCCGTCTTCCTGTTCTTCAAGACTGCGGTCCAGGTTAATTGCATCCAGGAATGCATTCAGACCTTCAAAAGAATTATCATAAAGAGAGGCAGTATTTACCAGTTCCTGAAGGTTGGCAAGCCGCTGAGGACCGTCTTCTTCACTCTTATAGAAATCATCAAGTCCTGAATACTCAACAACCCTTTTCATAAACTCAGAAAGGTTTTCTCCTGAAGTAAGGCACTGTTCAAGGGAATGAATGAGAGAAACAAATTTTTCACAGCCATCTTTTGCTTTTTTACTGAAAGTCGGCCCCAGATGTTCACATGCCATAAGAAGAGTCATGCGGAGTTCGTTATCACAATCGCGGGCAAAATCTACCAGTTTATCCTGAGTTTTTTCACCGATTCCGCGGACCGGAAAGTTTATGATTCTGCGGAAAGAAATTTCATCTTTAGGATTTGCAACAACAGAAATATAAGCAACGGCATCTTTGATTTCCTGACGTTCATAAAACTTCAGGGAGCCTACGACTTTATAGGGGATCTTTCTTTTCAGGAATACGCTTTCAAACCCGTTACTCTGAGCATTCATTCGGTATGTAACGGCCCAATCGGAATAATGAGATTTTTTTAGGGCAACAGATTTTGAAATAAGATCAGCAACAAAATCCGATTCAGTATCCTGAGTGGGCAGGAAAGCCAGAACAGGTTCTTTTCCTTCACCTCTGTCGGCAACAAGAGTTTTTCCCAATCTGGAACTGTTGTTTTCAACTACAAGACTTGCTGCATTAAGAATATTTGAGGTTGAACGGTAATTTGTTTCAAGGCGGACAATCTGTGTATCAGGAAACTGGTTAGGGAAATTCAAAATATTCTGAACCTCTGCACCTCGGAACGCATAAATACTCTGGTCATCGTCGCCAACAACACAAGTGTAGGTTCCTACCCCCTGCCCGTCATTTTCTTCAAGGCCTGAAAGAAACTGAAGAAGCTTGAACTGGGCAATATTTGCATCCTGATACTCATCCACCATGATTACTTTGAAACGCCGGTGAATATAACCTTTTATGCTTTCATTGGACTGCATGACTTTTACAGGAAGCATAATCAGGTCACCAAAGTCGGCATTACCCGTAGAATGAAGACGGTTTTCATAAGCCCTGTAAAAAGGCTGAAGATCAAAATCACTTCCTACCGCAGAAAGGTCATCTTCGGGGGAAAGAAAATAATCTTTTGCCAGGGCAATATCATGAGAAACTTTTTTTGCATCTTTTGCAGAAAGTTCAGGACAGGCTTTTTTCAACAGAGTCAGGGAATCATCATCATCATAAACCGTAAAATTCTGTTCAAGTCCTGCGGCATCATAATATCTGCGAAGAAACCAGGCGCCAAAGGAATGGAAAGTTTTTATCTGGGCTTTTGAAGCACGAGGTTCCATAAGAACCGCTCTTTCCTGCATTTCTTTGGCTGCTTTTTTAGTAAAAGTTACAGCCAGAATATTGTATGGATCTACATTTTTCTGATTGATCAGATAGGCAATTTTTGTAGTAATAACGCGGGTTTTTCCGGAACCGGCACCGGCCAGAATCAGAAGGTTACCCCCTTCATGAATGACAGCCTGTCTCTGTTCAGGATTCAGCATATTTAAAAACTCTTCCATTTTTGCTCCCGCTTTTATTTCCCGAAAATTACAAAATAAAACCGATTACTCGGATACAAGTCTGGAATCCAGATCTACACCGGTAACCGCAAGAATCTTTGCCTTAACAACAGCACCTTCAAAAACTTTGTCTTTATCTTCCTCTTCGTAACGAACAACTACAGCGCCATCAACTTCTGGAGCCTGGAACCAGGCACGCCCGATGGCAAGAAGTTCTTCTTCTTCCGGAATTATTTCTTCAATTAATATACTGAAAGTTTTTCCAACATAGGATTCAAGTTTATTTAAAGTTAGTTCCTGCTGAATATCGCCTAAGATTTCTGCCCGTTTCTTTGCCTTGCGGCCCGGAACCCTGTGCTTGAAATTATAAGCCGGTGTATCATCTTCAAGACTGTAATCAAAGCAGCCGGACCAGTCCGGTTTAATGGTTTCAAGAAAGGCAGCTGTCTCCCCAAAGTTTTTGTCTTTTTCTCCGGGGAAGCCTGTCATAAATGTAGTGCGAAGGACCAGGTCAGGAAGAATTTCCCGCATGCGCTCAATCATTTTTGAGTAGGATTCGTCAGACCCGCGGCGGTTCATTGAATGAATGATTTCTGTACTTCCGCTCTGGAATGGAATATCAAAATAATGAAGGAATCTTTCGTCCTTTTTCATTACTTCAAGAACATCAAAATTAAAATGATCCGGATGAATGTAAAGAAGACGTAATACAAAATTTCCTTCGATTTTCGAAATAAGTTTCAGAAGTGCCGCAAGAGGCGTTACTCCGGAAGCAGGGAAAAAATCATTTGGCTTTTCGGTAATTTCTTCTCCGGAAAGTTTTGCAATAGCAGAACGGATTTCAGCATCATCAATACCGGTTCCATATGCTGCAAGATCCTGACCGATAAGGTTAATCTCGTAAACTCCTTTGGAAACCAGTTTTCTGATTTCTTCGAGAATAGAATCCGCAGGTCGGCTTCGCAATTCTCCGCGGATGAGAGGAATAGCACAGAAAGAGCAGTGATTTGAACAGCCTTCTGTGATTTTTACAAAGGCGCTGTTTTTGAAGCCGAAAGAAACTTCGCGCATGCAGAAAGAAACTCCCTTCTGCGGAGTTTTTTCAACCGGGCGGTTCTGTGCCATAACCTCATCTGCTACTTCAACAATACCCGAAAGTTCTCCATTTCCAAAAATACCGTCTGCTTCAGGAAGTGATTTTGAAAATAAATCAGCATAGCGTTCTGCAAGGCAGCCTGCGAGAATTACTTTTTTTTCAGGATAAGCGGCTTTTGTTTCCATAAGGGCATTAAGAGATTCTTCTTTTGCACTTTTTATAAAACCGCAGGAATTAATAATAATCAGATCCGCTTCTGCAGGATCCATTGTAAGTTCATATTTTTCTTTTTTATTTCCAAGGTAAGTTGCGAGAATTTCACCATCAACACGGTTCTTGGCACACCCGTGCTGGTCTATAAAAAATTTTACCATAAAAAAACTCCGGTTAATCCAGTTCGATTACTACCAGTTTATAACGGCCGTCTGTGTCCTTGATCCATTTAATATCCTGAACAAGAACCTGACCTGATTTACCGATTTCAAGATCATAGCTTTTTGCATCGGCAACAATTGTAAACTTAACGGCATTACTGTTACTCATCCAAAGTCTGATTCCGTTATGAGGATTTGCAGTAAACTGTTCACCACTTGAGAAGTAAGATTCTACACTTGAACCGAAATCGATTTTATCGCGGAAAACACATGAAGCACGGAAAGTTGCATTCAAAGTAAACGGATAAGCACGATTGTCTTCAAGAATAACTACCTGAGGATGCTTGCTCTGAATTTCATCTGCGAAAGGAATGTTTTCAACTGAAGTCTCTGTTCCCACAACTGAAACGCTGTGACGAAGAAGAAGACTTACTTCTGCTCCCCTCTTTTCGTCAGAAGAAGAAATATCTGAAACATATACGATCAGATCTGAAGATCCGTCACCATTAATATCGAATTCATTTTCTTCAGCCAGGTCTGTATAGAATACTCCGGAAGGAGTATCCAGACCGAAAGATTTCAGGGTTTCTTTTACAGTAAGAACAATTGTTCCGGAATTAGACGGAATGCGCAGCTGGTCACCAACATAAACCCGCTGTTCGAATTTCTGATCAGTAAGTTCATACTGATGATTTTTTACATTACCTGAAAGAAGAGTGTCATCTTCCTGAACCGGTTTCTTTCTAAGAACCAGAACCAGAACTACAGTTACAACGGCAACAACAATAAGAGAAATAGATGCAATAAGAACAGGCCAGAAGAAACTGGCTTTAGGTCTTTCAAAAAGTCCTTCCGGAACAGGTGACTCCTGAATCTTTTTATTATGATACAGTTTAAGAATATAATCTGAATCCAGATCAAGATATTCAGAATAATTCTTCATGAATCCGATCATGTAAGGTTCGCCAGGAAAAACCCCGTTATCTTCCGCTTCCAGACCTTCAAGATATTTTTTATCAATAGTGAGGGCTGAAGAAGCCGCATCCAGGGAAAGCATTTTTGATTCCCTCGCATTCTTTAATAATTCGCCGTAACTGTCCATATTCTATTCCGAAAACAAAAAGTTGCTGAAATTGTTTGCATCCGACGGTGCGTCGTAAATGAAACGCTGGTCAGAAATTTCTGGATTAAGTTTATAATCAAAGAAATTCATTACAATAGGTTCTCCTGCATTAGGAGTTGCTTCTACTCGTCTGATAAGTTTTGTATCTGCAGAAATGCAAAGCCGAATTGTCTTGAAGGCTTCTGATGTACTTTTTTTGTAAAGCATAAGCTTGTAAACCTGTTCATCAGAGTCACTGTCCAAAGGTTCCGGATCCTGACTGTTTTCATAAGCGACAGTATAATAACGATTCAAAAGGTTCAGTCCCTGAGGAGTTGCAAGAGATGCCCCAGAAGAATCCGAAGTAATCTGCTGCTGAAGAATTACTTTAGGGCCTGAAAGATAAATTGTAAGCATATTTGAGCTGTAACAGAAAACCTGTTCCTCAGGATTTGAAAAATCAAGACGCAGAAGATCAGGAGCCTTGAAAGAAAGGTGACCTGCCATTTCAGATTTATCCTGAGTCATTTCAAATTCTACTTCGTAAGTTTTCAAGGTTGCGTAATATTCCGAAACGCTTTTAAAATAATTTGAAGCAGTTGTAATATTCTGTGCAAAAATAAATGTTGCTGTAAAAAGAAGTGCAGCACATGTAAGAAGTTTTTTACTCTTCATTTTTATTTTCCTTTTTTGTTCCAGATTTCTTTGTTCTTGTTCCGGTTTTCTTTTCTTTCTTTTCAGATGTTTTTTCATCTGAATCTTTTACCTTAGCTTTTCTTGTTTTCTTTGCCGGCTTTTCATCAGATGCTGTTTCAGGTTCTGGAAGAGCAGTCTTTACAGCTTTATCTTCAAGTTCCTGACAGTGTTTTTCAGCCTTAACGATTTCGTAGAATTCCTTGCCATCCATTGTTTCAATTTCAATAAGGCGTTTGGCAATATAATCCACAAGTTCTTTATGTTCCTTAATGAGTTTCAGAACATATTCATATCTTTCTGAAACAATTCTTGCGATTTCATCATCAATGAATTTCTGAGTTTCTTCTGAGAATTCACGAACCAGTGTAGGTTCCCCGGAAGCACCGGCAAGAACTCCTTTTCCAAGAGTCATATTCTTGAACTTGTCGCTCATACCAAAATCTACAATCATGCGCTTGAGGATTTCTGTGGCGCGTGCAATATCGTTTGAGGCTCCTGTAGAAATATCTCCAAGAACAACTTCTTCTGCTGCGCGTCCACCCAGAAGAGTATCAACTTCATTCATCATGTCCTGACGGGTCTGGAAGTTTTTCTCTTCTTCTTCGCGGTACTGAGTAAAACCACCAACGCCGTGGCTGCGCGGAACAACTGTAATTTTATTTACAGGAGGATAATCCGGTGTAAAGGCACCGACAAGAGCATGACCTGTTTCATGAACAGAAACGAGGCGCATTTCTTTTTCGTTATCTTTACGGCTCTTCTTTTTAAGACCAATGCTGACCTTATCTATAGCGTCATTGAAATCACTCATAGAAACTCTTTTGTGTCCGTTGCGAACAGCCAGAAGAGCAGCTTCATTAACAACGTTTGCCAGATCTGCACCGGCAAAACCGGTTGTACCATGAGCAACACTTTCAAAATCTACGTCTTTTTCCAGTTTTACATTCTTGGCATGAATGCGTAAAATTTCTTCACGACCTTTTACATCCGGTTTCTCAACAGGAACATGACGGTCGAAACGTCCCGGGCGAAGAAGTGCAGGATCAAGAATATCAGCGCGGTTTGTAGCGGCAAGAATAATCAGACCTTTTTCGTTGTCAAAACCATCCATTTCAACCAGAAGCTGATTCAAAGTCTGTTCACGTTCATCATTTCCGCCGCCGTATCCGTTCATACGGTTTTTACCAAGGGCATCAATTTCATCAATAAAAACAATACAAGGTGCTTTTTCGCGGGCCTGCTTAAACAGATCGCGGACACGGCTTGCACCGACACCGACAAACATTTCTACGAAATCTGAACCGGAAATACGGAAGAAAGGAACTCCTGCTTCGCCTGCAACTGCGCGGGCCAGAAGAGTTTTACCTGTTCCCGGTGGTCCTACAAGAAGAACTCCCTTTGGAATCTTTCCACCAATGTCTGTGTATTTCTTTGGTTCCTTCAGAAAATCAACAACTTCTACAAGTTCTTCTTTTGCTTCATCAACACCGGCAACATCAGAAAAACGGGTTTTTACTTTTCCTTCTTCAACTGCTTTGGCACGACTTCCGCCGATACCAAAAAGTCCCATACCACCTTCCTTGTTTCCGTTCATGCGGCGGAAAATGAAGAAGTAAACAACAATAATCAGAATGAATGGAAGGAAGTTCAGAAGAATCTGAAGCCATAAAGTATTCTGCTTTCCAAGGAAACGATAAGTTATGTTCTTTTCATCCATAAGGGAGAAAAGTTTTTCCAGCAGGATAGCATTTGTGCGGTAAACAGGACGATTCTGTTTTGCTGATGACTGTAAAACAGAAAGCCTGTCTTTAAGACTCTGAGGACTGTAATTTTCATCAGCAGCAGATGGAGTTCCATAACCAATAATGTATCCGTCACCTACTTCGACTTCAACAATAGTTCCATTCTCAATAAGTGTGTAAAAGAGAGAATAATCTATATTATTTCCCTGCTTTGGAGACATAACCACGTCTGCAATGAAGAAAAGAGCCAGTGCAATAAGGAGAGCGAGAAAGAAAGGAAACTTTTTCTTTGGTTTCTTATCCTTCTGGTTATCTTTATCATCTTTATTATCTACAGGACCTGCAAATTTAAAGAAATTGTAAGGATCCTGATCATCTTTTCTCTGATCTTCTTTTGGATCTTCAGGTTTCTCAGGTTTCTGTTCGTCAGTATCTGCCATAATTACTCCGTAGTGTCAGGATTTAAGCATAAAAACCCAACATATACATTCTAATATAATAACAAAAAACAGGAAAAGTATAAAGTTAATAGAAAAATACCCCAAAATAATCCCTTTTTCAGTAAATTCTTCTAAAGTCCATTAAGAAATAACCGAAAATCTTATCGTAAAACTATAATTTCGCACTATTTGTGCCGGATTAGGAGAAAACACATGTACACAAATGCTTACACCGCTTACCAGCGTACAAATATCAATACAGCCACAAAAGGCCGGCTCATTGTTCTTCTGTACGAAGGAGCAGTAAAACAGCTCACACAGGCTGTATCGCTTTTTGAACCGGACGGAAAAATTCAGGCAAAAAACATTGAACAGTTCGGAAACTGTCTTCAGAAAGCAGAAAAAATTATTTCTGAACTGGAAGTATCTCTGGATATGGAAAAAGGCGGAGAAATTGCAAAAAATCTCATGTCCCTTTATCTGTATTTCAATGAAGAACTGGTTCAGGCAAACATCAACAAAGACAAAGAAAAAATTCTGGCCATTATGAAAATGCTCAAAGATTTACTGGACTCATGGCGCCAGATTGTTGCTACTACAGCAAATGCAGAACCTGCACAGGCAGGAAGCAGGCTGAGCATCCAGGGCTAAATACCCTTTACAGAACAAAAAAGCCGGGAGGATTATTATGGCAGATTTGACAAAAGAAGAACTGGACGAAAGAGTTGCAATACTCAGACATTTCAGAAATCTTCTGGAACAGCAGAGAACAAAATTCCGTGAATATCTTGTTGTACTCGAAAAGCAGCAGGAATCTATCACTCTTGAAAACGCAGATGCTCTTCTGGCTCATACAGAAATGGAACAGCAGGTGGTAAGGACTATTTCAAATCTTCAGAAGGTAATTGTTCCTATGCAGAAAATGTATAACCTTTCCTCAGGTGATGCTGCTCCAAATCAGGAAATCCAGAATATTCAGAGCGACCTGGAAAATCTGCAGACAAAAGTTCTGGCACAGAATGAAAAGAACCGTGAACTTCTTAAAAGTCATATTGTGGAACTGCGTACAAGAATCAACACTATGCAGAACACTAATCCATACCGCAATGCTGCATCAGTTTACGCCGCCAGTGCAAAAAACTCAGGCCACATGATAACAGTTCAGGCATAGTAACCATCTTTAAAAATACAAGGAGCTCCCGGTCGGGAGCTCTTTTTTTATTCTTTCAGGAAATTTCAGCGTCTTACCTGTTCAAGACCGCGTTTAAATTGAGGGATACGGGCACAGGCAGTTACATTCCAGTCAGAACGGTCACCGCGAGCAAGGAAATGATATCCAACTCCGGCAATCATTGCACCGTTATCGCCGCAGAGCTTCAGTGGCGGGAAAATACAGTTCAAATCTTTTCTTGCAGCAAGAATTTCACGAAGTCTGGAATTGGCTGCAACTCCACCGCCAGCTACCACAGTTTTTAAGCCTGTGTCTTCAACGGCTTTCAAAAGTTTATTTGTCAAAGTTTTGACCGCAGTTTCCTGGAATGCTGCACACATATTTTCAACGGAATGTTCATAGCCTTCATTCCAGAACATATCACACTGATGAATAACAGCAGTTTTCAAACCGCTGAAAGAAACATCATATCTGTGTTCAACAGGATCAAGTCTTGGAATAGGGAAAGTTGCAGCTTTAGGATCACCTTTCTTTGCCAGATTATCGATTATTACTCCTCCGGGATATCCAAGTCCATAAAACTTTGAAACTTTATCAAAGGCTTCACCGACAGAATCATCTACTGTTGTTCCAAGCACTTCAATATCATCGAAATTATTTACCTTACAGATAATTGAATGTCCGCCGGAAACCAGAAGTCCAAGGTAAGGATAAGGAATGTCATTCTCCAGATGAGCAGCATACAGATGCCCCAGCATATGATTTACTGCAACAAAAGGTTTTCCTGTTGCCCATGCAAGAGTTTTTCCAAAAGTCAGGCCAACCAGAAGCGAGCCCATAAGGCCCGGTCTGTTTGTAGCACAGATTGCATCCACTTCGGAAAGATCCATATTTGCTTCGGCCAGAGCCTGATTCACAACAGGAAGAATCCATTCAGCATGCTTACGGCTGGCAATTTCAGGAACAACTCCCTTGTAAATCTGATGAAAAGGAATCTGAGTAGCAACAACATTACTGATAATTTTTCTTCCGTCTTCTACAATTGCGGCTGCTGTTTCATCACAACTTGATTCAATACCTAAAACTTTCATATTTTTTCCTAAATCAATTTCCTTTTAATTTTTCAAACCACGGGATTTGCCTACAGTGGTAAAGCTGTAACCTTTCGCTACTAGTTCCGGATAAACTTCGCGAATTAAATCCGGCATATAATTGGCAGACCATACATGGGCTATCATTATAACGCATCCGGTTTTATTGGCAATATCCAGGTTTTTACGAAGCTCTTTCAAAAACTCCTCCCTGGATTTTTCATTGTCCAGAAAATATCCGTTTCTTTCATACCAGCCGTATCCCATTTCGCGGCTGACATAAGGGATTTTGGTTTCCACGTTTGTTCTGGAATCCAGGAAATAAATTCCCGAATCGTGAGCAGTGCTAACAACGGTTTCAATTTTTGATGCATCCGCTGTAATCAGGGAGCCTTCGTGATTATTCATTCCGGCAACAGGGCCCACTTCCCTAAGGTTTTCCTGCACAATTGCTTTTATCTGGGCAGAATTCATATCAGGTTTAATTGCCCCCGGTCCCGGATTCACGTTCAAATTTACGGCCTGCATAGGCTGATGAAGCATTAATTCAGAAATTCCCGAAGCCCGGACTGCATTTGCACTGGACACCGTATCCCTGAGCTTTGGAAGAACCGCCACAGTAAGAGGTATTTTCAGTCCCAGAAATTTTTTCAGATCCTCAAGATTCTGTCCGCCATCATCCAGAAGAATACACAGCTGGGCATGATTTACTGCAGCCGGGAAATTCAGGTTTTCAGATTTCGGGCGTCCCTCTTCAGACGGCTTCACTACGCTTGCCGTCTTCGAGTCGGGCTCTTGCTTCAACTCCTCGCCGGACTTTGGCACAGTGCTGTCCTTCGGCCGCTCTGTGCCGGAAGTCCGCTGCGGTGTTTCCGCAACGATCCCTGACGCTTTTTGAGTGACTTTCTTTTCGTTCTGTTCCTGGGTTTTCTCTGACGGCGCGGTTTTAACTTCAGTTTTAACAACAGGTTTTGTTTCGGTTTTAATATCCGTTTTTACATCTGTTTTTGGAGTTTTCTTTGGTTCCGATGCTGAAGTTTTACTTTCTTTTTTTTCTGCAGTTTTCTTTTCTGTTTTTGAAGAATCTTTTTTACCCTCAGAAACAGTTTTTTCATTTTCTTTTTTATTTTTTTCAACCTGAACTGTTACTGGTTTTGAAGGAACCTGAGGTTCATTTCCAGGATTTCCTTCCATAAGTGTTGTAACCAGAAGAAGAATCAGGCAGCAGATAATTACTCCACCGCAAAATGCAATAAGAGTAAAAGGAGAAACTGTTACTTTCCCCTTTTTGATTGAAGATTTCTTTTTCTGTGTTTTTTTAGGTGCAATTCTTTTTGAAGTTTTATCCGGCATTTTATTCCACAATTTCCATAACAGCATCCCTAAGTCGGATCTGCATTACTTCCATTTTATCATCTTCGTAATATTGTTCAAATACACCGGTTACGATTATTTCTGTTCCTGATGACGGATATTCCTCTTCTGCATGTTTACCGTCATCCCAAACAAATTCCAGCCCCTCTTTGCAGCAGGCTGTGGCATCCTGAATGACCACATCATGATAAATTCTGTTGGTTTCCTGTCTGAAAAAAGGCGTATAAACTCCCTGTATTTTGATTATTTTTCCTTCATAGCTTTCCCAGTCGATTAAAAACTGGAAAACAGTTGAATAAATCATAGTAGCTGTCATACGTGTCAGATCGATATCAGGCTTAGGTTTTTCAGCAACCGCTGCATTCACAGAGGTCTGTCCCCTCTGTTCTTCCGGAACCTTTATTCCAGAATTCACATGAACAACAGGAACCGGGTTTTCACTGTATTTAATTTCTGATGGAGGTTCCAGAATATTTTTTTCTGCGTTTTTCTTACTGCAGGAAGCAGCATTTCCAAGAATAAAAACAACAGATAAAAATAGAACAGCAAACCTGAATTGTTTTCTGATAAAAATATTTACTTCCTGCATAGTTTTCCAATTAAAGAACAAACAGCAAAAATCAGAATATTGGCCGCAACGATTGTGGCTCCAACCGGAGTTGAACACATGATTGAAATAAGGATGCCTGAAACTGAACAGATTACAGAAATAACTGCTGAAGAAATAACTGCGCTCTTATAGTTTGTAAAAATTGCCATGGCACTTAAAGCCGGGAAAATTATGAGGGCGGAAATCAGAAGCGAACCAACCAGATTCATTGCAAGAACAATAATAATTGCAGTTACTATTGCAACTGCAAGATTGTAAGCAACGGCAGGCGTTCCTGTTGCGCGGGCAAAAGTTTCATCAAAGGTAATGGCAAAAATTCTGTTGTAATAGAAAACAAAAAACAGGATTACCAGAACTGACATGACAACACAGGTCCAGACTTCACTTTTCTTGAGTGTTAGAATTGAAGTGGAACCGAAAAGTGTTGAACATACATCACCTGCCACATTTGCAGAAGCAGAAAAAACATTGAGAATCAGATATCCCAGAGCAAGTGCCCCTACACTGAACATGGCAATGGCCGCATCTCCTTTTATACGGGTATTTTTACTTCCCCGAAGAAGCAGAACTGCAGCCAGAACTGTCAGCGGCATTACCACAAGAGTGCTGTTTGATATTTTCAGGACAGTTGCAATTGCCATTGCCCCGAAAGCAACGTGACTCAATCCGTCACCTATAAAGGAAAAGCGCTTCAAAACCAGAGTGACTCCGAAAAGTGAAGAACAGAGAGCTATCAAAACTCCCACAATCAGGGCGTAGCGCACAAAAGGATAGCTTAAATAAAAAACAAGTGTATCCATTTTATTCCTCCCCTTCGTGATGGTGATGACAGTGTTCACCGTGAAAAGTAATATAATCTTCCACAGTCTGAAAATGACTGTGGTCTTTTCCAATAGTCAGAATGTGGCTTGCATATTTCACGGCTTCATCCACATCATGTGAAATCATGATTACAGTAACTCCATCCTTATTCAGTTTTTCAATCAGATGGTACATTTCAGCTGTAGCCTTCGGATCCAGTCCGGTAACCGGTTCGTCCAGAAGAATAAGACGGGAGGCGGCACAAAGAGCCCTGGCAAGAAGTACTCTCTGCTGCTGGCCGCCAGAAAGCGTCCGGTAGCATTTATTTTTGAGATGGGAGATTTCCATTTTTTCCAGGGCTTCACAGGCAAGCTGTTTTTCTTTTCTTGAATAGAAGGGACGAAGATGTATTTTATTCAAAGTTCCTGACAGTACAATTTCCCAGACAGAAGCAGGAAAATCCTTTTGTACTTCACTCTGCTGGGGAAGATAGCCAATCTGACGGGAAATCAAGCCGTCGCTAAAGAGCACCTTTCCTCCAACAGGTTTTTCCAATCCCAGAAGAGTTTTAATTAAAGTAGATTTTCCGCTTCCGTTGCTTCCAACAATACAAAGATAATCACCGGAAGAAATTTCAAAGGAAACGGAAGCAGAAACTGCAACCCCGTTATAACCTGTAAGAAGATTTTCACATTTTATCAGAGCCAACTAATGCCTCCAGATTTTTTTCCATTATTCCAAGATAAGTTGCACCGGCTGAAATCTGTTCAGCACTGACACCCTGCATTGAATCCAGCACCCTTATTTCTGCATTACAGCCTGAAGTGCTGACAATCTGTTCTGCTATTTTTGGATTCGATTTTTCAAGAATATAAACTTTTGAAAGATTATTTTCTTTCATTACCTTTGCAAGGGAAATAACTGTTGAAAAACTTGCTTCTGTTTCTGCACTGCAGCCAGGAAAAGCAGCATAACAGGTAAGTCCGAAATCTTCTGCAAAATATCTGAAAGGGAAACGGTCTGCAAACAATAAAACGGGAGGTTCCCGCAAGGCGCTTTTTATTACCTCGAATGCCATTTCCAGTTCATATCTGTAGGCCTTGCAGTTCTGGAAATATTTATCATAGTTTTCAGAATCCAGAGCCTGAATATAAGAAGTCATCATGAAACAGCACACCGAAGCATTTCCCAAAGAAAGCCACACATGTTCATCCTTTCCGGGATTTTCTTCTTCTTCTCCTTCAAAGATTCCTTCATTTTTTTCCTGAAGCACCAGCCGGCCCAAAAGATCCATCATGGAAACTGCTTTCTGGTTTTCGTTTTTACTTCGGGGAAGAATTTCTTCGAGCCATTTTTCCGATTCACCGCCAATATAAAAAACAACATCGGCAGAAGAAATCCTGGCCATATCCTGAATACTTGGATTAAAACTGTGCATATCAGTTCCTTTTGTATTCAGAAGCTGAAGGTCGATGGCGTCAGAATCTCCGATAATATTACGGGCCCAGTCGTAAACAGGGAAAGTCGAACAAAGAACAACAGGCTTTTTGTTTCCTGCAGATTTTTTACTGCAGCCTGTAAAAGAAAAACTTAAGGCAAGAAAAACTGCCATTATGATTGATAATATTTTTCTATTCATTTTCATTACCTTTATTTATTTTCTTACTGCATTCTTCACAGACCCCTTTCAGAATAGACTGTCTGCAGTCCAGTAAAAACTTATGGTCTTTCATAAGATGTTCCTGAATCTCATCCATAAAATCACATTCCATGTGAAAAAGCTTTCCGCATTCTGCACACTGAAGATGAATGTGATGGCCGCAGTCTGAATCTTCCGAAACCACCTGATACTGGGCAGCATCTTCATTGTCGGTCTTGCGCCTGATCAGAATCCCCTTTTCAACAAGGCGGTCTATATTGCGGTAAACAGTTGTGACATTTACGGTGCTGTCACATTTCTTCAGATAGTCGAAAACGTCACCGGCAGTAAAAGTCACATCGTGATGTTTGAGAATAAAATCGTTAATTAAGTCTTTAGTTTTTGTCTTGTAATTCTTCTGTTCCATAAAAAAATGCAAATCATTTGCAATTGCAAGTGATTTGCATTTTATAATTTGAGAACAGTTAAGTCAACAAAGGTAAATCAGAGATTACTCAAACCAGAGCTTTCTCAGCTGAGGATTTCCTTCGCCTTTGAAAGTAATGTAAAGAGCGTGAACTCCATCAGGAATTGCAACTTCGGTGCTGCCTTTTACCCAGAAGTTTGTGTATCCCACTTTTACTTCACCCCAGACTTTTCCTTCTGGTTCTGTGCGGATTTCAAAAACACCGTTAGCGTAAGCACGGGTTTCCAGTGTGATTTTCTTTACACCTTTGAAATCAAAATATTTGAAGCCTACAGTTGAACCTTCGTAAAGACGGGTAATGTAAGAAAGATCTTCTTCGCCGTCTGTACATTCCTGCATGATTTTTGGAAAACCTTCGGCAACATAAATTGAAGGCTTTTTAGTCCAGATATTACATGCGATGTATGCAGGATATTCGCCTTCAGCCTTGAGGGGGCCACCGTTCAGACCACATGAAGTGATTTCAACCTGCGGGATTTTTCCGTCTTCTGTGAATGTGATTTTTTCTGCACAGCCCTGGCGTGAATACCAGTCACCGTTTGTATGACGGTGATAGAAAATGTACCAGCCTGATGCATCTCCCGCTCCACCTTCTGCATCTGGAATCTCAACGATACTTCCGTGGTTGTTTGCACCGTAACAGGCAGGCATATCAGCTTTCTTGTAGGAATCAATTCCAAGGTCGCAGTTGGAAACGATTACCCCACCGTATTTGAATCCTTCACGGGGATTTTTACTTGTAGCGTAGCAAAGTTCATGCATTACTTCCGAAGAATAAATAAAGTAGTATGTGTCACCCCGCTTGCGGATTGAACTTGCCTCGAAGAATGAATGATCTTCAAAACCGCTTCCCTGACAGTATTCAATTCCGGGAACAACCAGAACAGGTTCTTCAATAATTGTAAGCATATCTTTGTCCAGTGTTACACACCAGGAACCATGACGGCTTTTGTCACCGCGTCCGCAGAAACCTGTGTAAAGGTAGGTTTTGTCACCTTCTGTCAAAACACCAGGATCAAACTGAGGTTCGTCCCCTGCTCTTTCACCAAGTCTTGTTCCATCCTGGTAATGAACATAACCATAAAAATTATATGGTCCCTGAGGAACATCACTTACGGCAACAGAAACAAGTGAATATTTATCGAGACAATAGAAGAGATAGTATTTTCCATCTGGTCCCACAGTAACATCAGGAGCATAAAGAACAGCAAGACCGTCCTTATTTACAGGGTCATCAGTTCTTTTGTAAGAAACTCCTTCATATCTCCAGTTCCCAAGATCATCTACAGGAGCACTCCAGCACACATAGTCATTGAGACAGAATACAGGACAGCCGTAATGGTCATGGCTTCCGTAAACATAAACTCGCCCGTTAAAAACATAAGGTTCTCCATCCGGAATGTATTCGTAAGACGGAAGATATGGATTAAATGCCTGTTTTTTCATAATAAATCCTTTTTTAGTGATATAAGAATTTTATAAGGGATAATGAATATTCTGACAATGAGTAATTTCACGGAAAAATGTAAAAACTACGTTTAATACAAGCGTACATTTACTATAAAATTTCAAAAAACTTATTCCCGGTCACAATCCCGGCAGTCAGTAACGCTCGCTAGCTCGCTGCATGTGCAGCGCGGTATAGAAACTATCGAGCCGCGCAGCAAATGCCACAGACTGCACGGTTTGTTCTCTCGCATAAGTTTTTTAAGTTTCTGAATAAAGGTTACGTTTGTATTAAACGTAACC
The DNA here is from genome assembly GCA_002315375.1 of Treponema sp. UBA1747. Lineage (GTDB taxonomy): Bacteria > Spirochaetota > Spirochaetia > Treponematales > Treponemataceae > Treponema_D. The sequence goes on from DCHR01000056.1 coordinate 38,751, forward strand.
TTTATTCAAATGCAGGATTCAGTTTTTACGCATTTCAGGAATGGTGGCCTGGTTGAAATACTTGGGGGACTTGCCGCTCAGAATCCAGCGGCCGTCATAAAAGCCGTTTTCGTTCATTCCCGGGTAAACAAAAATTACTTTTGCAGGGTTTTCTGTATCATAAATGAATTCGTTGCTTGTCCATTCATCACGATTTTCTGAGGGGAAAGGCCACTGTTTGTCACTTGGAGTAAAAACAGTCATTTTGTAACGACCAGCCTTAATATTCAGGTGCATGGCAACACCTCCGCTAAGCCACCAGGATTTCTGGTATTTGTTCACTACATCAGGGATTGTCACCCATTCGTAAGTTGCACTGGCTGCGGAATAAGTAACATCATTACCTTCCATATCCTCAATTTTCAACCAGCAGCGGATACTGTTTATGTGTTCAGTATTCTGAGGACGATAAATGATCAATTCCCACCAGTTATGTTTTAAATCCGGCTTCATTTCTTCAGTGGAATGAAGAGTCACACCCGGGTCCACCGGCAGTTCCCCCCACACCACAGTAAAAAGAGAAATAAACAGAATAAATGCCAGAACTAAGCGCCGCATATATATATTATCGGAATAAGGAGCAATCTGCTAAAGCAACGGAGAAAAGCCTCTTGTGAAATAAAAAAAAGACTCGCAGAACAAAAAAAATCCCGGCACAAGCCAGGATTTTTTTTGAATAGCCCTAACGGGAGTCGAAGGGTTCCAGTCGGAAACTTCCTGTTTCCTCCTTCCACCCCATCTCCGTTCACTGTCGGCGCCCTCCTTGGCGCCTTTTCGAAAAAAAGCTCCTTCATCGCTTTTTTTCGCGTTCACTTCGCGGTTCGACTCCAATGTTTTCTTATCTCGAGTTTTTCCAAAGAAAAACTCGTAGAACAAAAAAAATCCCGGCACAAGCCAGGATTTTTTTTGAATAGCCCTAACGGGAGTCGAACCCGTCTTTCGACCTTGAGAGGGTCACGAACTAAACCGATATTCGATAGGGCCGTTTTATAAAACAAAAAAAAAGCTGAATCTTTTGATTCAGCTTTAGTTCCCCAAGGAGGATTCGAACCCCCACAGTCAGAACCAGAATCTGAAGTGCTACCATTACACAATCGGGGAATGAGTATGTTTATATTATAGAAATACTGAACTTACGTCAAGTATGCAGACATATCTTTTAAATAAGTTTTTTACATACTGAAATCTTCGCCCAGATAAATCTTTCTGGCGATTTCAGATTGCAGAATATCATCCTTACTTCCCTGAGCAACGATTTCACCGGTACTAATAATAATGGCGCGGTCAGTAATTTCCAGAGTATCACGAACATTATGGTCTGTAATAAGAATACCGATTCCTCGTTTGGCCAGAAGATCAATCATGCCTTTAATATCTGCAACTGCAATAGGGTCAATTCCGGCAAAAGGCTCATCCAGAAGCAGAAACTTCGGTTCAATGGCAAGAGAACGTGCAATTTCTGTACGGCGGCGTTCACCGCCGGAAAGAGTAAAGGCCTGCTGTTTTCTGATGCGCCCTATTGAAAATTCTTCGATCAGTTCTTCAAGTCTCTGTTTTTTTTCTGCACGAGACAAATCCTTACGGGTTTCCAGAATTGACCAGATATTCTCTTCTACTGTAAGTTTTTTGAAAACACTTGGTTCCTGCGGCAGATAGGAAATACCTTTACGGGCACGTTTATACATAGGAAGTTTTGTAATGCGTTCATCATCCAGAAAAACTTCTCCGCTGGTAGGTTTATAGAAACCAACAACCATGTAGAAAGATGTAGTTTTACCGGCTCCGTTTGGTCCCAGAAGCCCCAGGACCTCGCCTGTTTTCATAGAAAAATCAACACCCTTCACAACCTGTTTTTTTCCGAAGGATTTATATAAACTTGAAACCCGAAGAATATGTTCCCCCGGATTCAAAATAACAGAGTCCGAAGGCTCCTGAGAAACAGCTTCTTCAGTTACAGGCAGAGCTTCATCTGCTTTAATTTCTTCTGTTTCGGGATTAATAGTTGCAGCTGTCACTTCGGTTGTCATCATTTCATCGCTCATTACTGTTCCTCCCCTTTTTCTTCTTTGCTGCTTTCTTTCTCAGAAACAGTACCTTTTACACGGCCGTCCAGAGTAATTTCCTCTGTTTCCATATTCAGAATAATCTGCTGAGCACGGAAAGTATCTTCCTTCTGTTTAATCTTTGCATTTCCTGAAAGATTAAGCATCTGGTTCTTTTTATTATATACAGCATAAGAAGCTGAACAGACATTGTCCTTTTGCTTCAACGAAATACCAATCTGCATAACCGCAATATCAGTTTCCGAATTATAAGAAATCACCTGCGCTTTGGCAGTTACATCATTCTGTGTATCCTTCAAATCTACATCACCGGATAAAACAGCCAGTTTAGTCGAACGGTCATACTCCATTTCGGAACAGGTAAATTCCAGTCCTGATTTAAGGTTCTTTCCACGGACAGTGCCTTCAGCTTTTATAAGATTATAATCATCTCCGGAAAGCTCCACTTTATCTGCGAAGATTTCCATTTCTTCAGTAATAATACTGGCATTTCCCTGCAGGACAGTAGCCGAGGAATTCTTCTTTGCAGAACCAGACATACTGTCTGCAGTAAAAGAAATGGTCTCTGCCCATAAAAGAGAAGAAATAAAAATCAAAAGAATCAGGTTTAATATTCGTTTATTCATTCTGGGTCTCTATATTTCCGGTAACAATTGATGAAAATTTATAGGTGGAAGAAGCACCGCTGGCGGCAAAACCACTTCCCCGGACAACCATTCCATCTTTTTCTACAGTAACAGTATCATTTTTCCCGGCAGTCAGCTGTTCCGTTTTTCCGTTCCAGTGGAATGATCTGCCGGTAACATTCATTTTTTCTTTTTCATTATGAATTCTAATCTGTTCGAACATTTCATATATTTCGCTGTTTGTGTCAACGCTCAGGTAATTACAGCTTCCTTCCATAGAAAGTTCATTATCTTCAAACAAAGAAAAAACAACATCTTTGGCATACATTGAATGCCCGTCTTTGAACTGTTCCAGTTTTCCAACATCCAGTTCAACATTCTTCTTATTTCCCTCATAACGCGTCATTACTGCATCAGTGAAGGAAAACTCCGGGATTACTTCATCCACGTTTTCAACCTGGGCATATTTCAGTGAACATGAGGAAAAAATAAAAAAAACAATAAAAAGGGCATGAAGGCCTGTGTGTCTTTTCACAAAAATAATTATACAATAAAATTAAGCAGTTATGAAAGGAAAAGACGAGAGACTGACAGCTATCAGACAACTGATAAAAACAAACAAAATCCAGAATCAGGATGAATTACTGGATCTGCTTCAGAAAGAAGGCTTTGATGTTACACAGGCCACTCTTTCCAGAGATCTGCGCTTTCTCCAGGTTGTAAAAATTCCGGAAGAAAACGGAGCCTACATCTATGCCTTCAGTTCAGATTCATCTTCATCGGAAATCGAAACTTCTCAGATTTATATCCAGGATTTTTTACGCGGTTATCTGAGTATCGAAACAAGCGGTAATATGGTTGTCATCAAAACTTTTCAGGGACATGCAAACACAGTCTGCAATGCAATAGATAACCTGGATATTCCAGAAATTCTGGGCACAGTAGCCGGAGACAATACAATGTTTGCCGTACTTCGTGAAGGCGTAACCAAAGCTCAGTTTGAAAAATCCATGAAAGAAAAATTTCCAGGTGTTGAAATCAATTAATCAGGAAAAATTAAGACATGATTCTTAAAAGCACACGAAATCCAAATTTACAGGTTCCTTTCTCAACCGGCATTATGAACAGCATAGCTCCCGACGGGGGACTTTATGTTCCATCTGTTATTCAGGATTTACGCCGATGGATTGGTTATACTGATGAAAATACTACTTTCCAGAATATTGCAGGTACATTAACCTCCGCTTTCATCAACGAAGAATTTTCACCTATTATCTGTGAAAAAATTGCTGTTGAAGCATTTCCTTTTGAACCGGTTTTAAAACAGCTGGATGAAAATCTTTTTACTCTTGAATTATTCCACGGCTGGACCGGCTGTCACCGGGACTTCGGAGTTTCATATCTCTGTTCCATGCTGGACACATTCCTGACAATGAACGGAGGAAAAGCAATTTTCCTGGATTACACTGACGGTGAACTGGGGTCCATTCTGGCCCACACTCTTAAAGGTAAAAAAAATATAAAAGCTGTCCTCGTATGCAAGAAAGGCGAATACCGCGGCATGAAAGAAGAAGACCTCTTCTGGAACGGCGGCAATATATATCCTCTTGAAGTAGAATCCGCCGACGGCAAAGTTCTGATTCGGGAAGTTTTTACTGACCAGGAATTCTGTAAGGAACACAATCTTACTGTAGCCCACACAGCAAACTTCGGCCGCCTTATGGGTCATATTTTTGCATTTCCTTACGCCTTCAGCCGCATGAAGAATAAAGTTCATGGTGACATTTATTATGCTCTTGCACCGGGAAATTACGCAAATCTTGTAGCCGGACTTTACAGCTGGAAATTTGCAGTTCCTGTTGGAGGTTTCATTCTTCCGGCAACAGGTTCCCTGACGACAGACCCTAGAGGAAATACTCTCCTTCTGGATTCCATTATTTCCATGGAAAAACGCAACCGGGCGGATCCTTCAGAACCTTCAAATCTGGAACGCATGGAAGAAATCTTCAGTGCAAATTCTCTCATGCTCAGAAACTTTGTTTACCCTTCAATCATTTCAAATGAAGACGTAGATAAGGCAACAAAAGAACTTTTCATCAAATACGGAATTTTTGCAGACCGCCACACTGGCCGTGCTTATGCTGCCCTGAAAAACTTTGACGGAGATCTTTTCGAAGATGAAGGCGCTGCAGTCCTTATTGCAAGAGACGATCCTGCTCTCTCCCAGAGCTACTGCCGCCACACTGTTGGTGAAGCTCCGGAACAGAGTGACAAAATCAAAGAAACTTTGAAACCTCTGGTTCTGAACAGACCTTGTGTTTCAACAGCAGAAGAAATCAAAGCAGCCATCAAAGAAATTTCAAAATGACCATTGGGGAAGCAAAACAAAAAGGTATTTCCGTTCTGGAGCAGACTTCACCAAGTGCTGCTCTGGATGTAAACTGCATTCTCTGCGACCTGTTGAAATGTGACAGAACTTATCTTCTGCTCCATTTCAAAGATCTCCTGGAACCGGAAACAGAAAAATTATTTTTTGAAAGCATCGAAAAACGACAGACAGGACTTCCGGTAGCTTATATAACAGGACACAAGGAATTTTACGGATTTGATTTTCTGGTTACTCCCGATGTTCTTATTCCCAAACCAGACACGGAAATTCTTGTTGAAAATGCGGTGCACCTCATAAAGGAAGCTTCAAAAACTTTCGGGAAAAACAAAGTCCTTAATATCTGCGATATGTGTACTGGAAGCGGATGCATCGGAATCTCTGTATACCTTGCCCTTCTGAATTCTGATTTTCCCCGTGAGTTTTTTCCGAACTTCACCTTTGCAGATTTAAGTCCTTATGCCCTTTCAATCGCAAAAAAGAACGCAGAAAGATTAATCCCCAAACCTGTATCAAACCTCAGGTTCATTCAAAGCAACCTCTTTGAAAATGTTCCTCAAAGATTCGACTTCATTCTTACAAACCCTCCCTACATTCCAGCTTCAATGGTAGATGAATTATTATTGGACGGAAGAAAAGAACCTCGTCTTGCCCTGGACGGAGATATAAATCCGGAAACAGGAAAAATTACAAAAGACAATGATGGACTTGGAATAATAAAAAAAGAGCTTCCCCAGATTTTCAAAACACTGGACTGCCAGGGCTTCTTTCTTATGGAAACAGGAGAATACAACGCAGAAGCAGCTGCTTCCCTTGCAGAAAAATGCGGATTCAAAAATATTTCGATTTTAAAAGATCTTGAAGGACAGCTCCGGGTTGTAACCGGAAGAAAATTCTAATTATCCAGGACCTGTTTTTCCCATTCCTTGATGTAAGGAAGCATTTCAGGAAGAACATCAGAATGAACAGCTTCTTCGATATAAGGCTCAATCACAATTTCTTTGTAACTTTCCCATTTTGCAGGAAGCTTCTGAGGAACAGAAATCATCTGTGACGGAGGAAGATTTGAAAGAAGTTTCTGGTAATACAAAGGAAGAATACGGTCATTTACTTCGCGTACGGCACTGAAGCCGCCGGCAATTCCGAATTTTTCTGTATCCAGATTTGCATGGGCTTTTCTTTCAAGAATTGCCTTCTGATTTTCAGACTTCAAAAACCATGAAATAAATTCTGTTGCGCCAACAACGTTTTCAGAATCTTTATAGATTCCCATCATCACAAGAGAATCTTCTACCGGAATTGAATCGCCTTTATAAATCCAGCGGTAATCAATATTCTCATTTTCATCAGTCATGAAACGGAATAACTGGTCACTGGTTGTGTAAGAAAAAAGGCAGCGTCCGCTGGTTGACTGACGGTAATCAGGCATAAAGAGATATTTATAGGCAAAAGCATCTTCTGTCTGTACAGACTGGTTTGCCGACTCAGACCATTCACGAAGATAATCAATGGTTTCTTTCAGTTTCTGATTGTTGTAAACAATATTTCCTTTTTCCTGTTTGAAATTAACATCAAAAAGGCGTGCTGTCAGATACGGAAAATCAGGATAATGCAAAGGAGCAAAACCAATCTTTTTGAAAGCACCGTTTTTATCCTGCTGATTGAAAGCTGCAGCAATTTCCTTAATCTGTTCCAGAGTCAGGGAATAATCATTTGTAACAAGACTGCTGTTTTCTGAAGCAAAGATTACACATGGAAGGTTAAAACTTACAGGAAGAAGAAACTGTCTGCGTCCCTGTTTTCCTGCATCAACAAGCTGTGTATAAAAATTTTCGGAAGAGATAATCTGACGGTCAAAAAGATATTCAAGAGATTTGAAATCACGCCAGGTTCTGTCGCTTCTTAGGTAAGGCCCGGCAATGATATCAGGGGCTGCTTCATCCCTTGCAGGAGGAATGCAGTCGGCAGGATTTTCTTTGTAAACCAGAACTGCCTGATTTTCAGGATGCGTTCTGTTAAAAAGTTCAATATACTGGGCAAATTCCGGAGAAGATGCCCAGATTACTATACGGTTATCTGCTTTCTGAGAGCAGGACATCAAGAAGAAGACTGAAACAGATAACAGTACAGTAAAAATGCGTCGCACTATTTCATTGCCTCTGCAGTATTGTAAATAGATGTATAAACCTTTTCGATTTTATCTTCATCAATACTTGAGAATGCAACACGAAGAGTCTGTGCATTGATAGAAACTACACCGATTCCGCAATCAGCCAGAAGCTTTTTACGAAGTTCTTCAGCATCTACACCAGTTACATTGAAACTCATGAAATAACCTGAGTTGAATGGAAGTGGTTTAAGAACAGAAGAAGTACGATTGTCTGTGAAAGCTTTTACCAGTTTGAAACGCTTTTCAAGCATTTCGCGCATAGCCTTTTTAGCTTCTTCATGTTCTGGATCTTTGAAGGCATGAAGAACGAGAGACTGTGCAGGACTTGAAGAACATGAAACTGAAGAACGGATAACACCCATGAATTTAACAGTAAGTGCATCGTACTGTTCATCTGTCATTCCTTTTGATGCAAAAGTAACGAAGCCTGAACGGAGTCCCCAGGCGAAATCTTCTTTTGTTGGACCATCAGCTTTAATTGCAAGAACATTTTCATGAAGATCAGCCAGGTAAGCAAAAAGTGACTGACTTTCGATATTGTCTTCGTAATTCAGTCCGAAATATGCATCGTCTGAAAGAACCATAACTTTGATTCCTTCTTCAGCCATTTTCTTGATCATTGCAACGATTGCAGCGGCTTCATCTTTTGTAGGACTGTAACCTGAAGGATTCTGTGGGAAGTTCAGAATTACACGTACAGAGCCATATTTTGCACCGTCAGCACGCATTGCTTCTTCAAGAGATTTAAGATTCAAACCTTTTTCATCGAAACATTCGAACTGATGAAATTCAGCACCGCGGCGGGCACAGGTAATAAGTTCATAGTTATCCCAGCATGGATTTGGTGCCAGAAGAGGTTTGTCTGTATCTACGAACAGATCTGAAACATAAGAAAGAGCAGCTGTAAGTCCTGGAACCAGGATTGGAAGGGAGAATTTTTTATCTGCCAGAGAAGGATTTTTCTGGATAATTTTTTCCTTCCACATTTTACGCAGTTCCGGATTTCCTGCTGTTTTGGCATAAGCAACAGTTTCCTGTGGAGTAAAGTTCGGTACATTTTTCTTGTAAGAAGGAAGCATAACAGGAACTTTGTTCATTACTGTCATTCCGATTGTTCCGTTTGCGAAAGCAGCATGTGTAGCAGCTTCTCCACCCTGTGCGATAATTCCATTTGGAAAGTACATACGCTTGCCAAGCTCAGACATAAGAGCCATGGCTGTAGAGTTTTCCAAAGTGTCATTTAATGATTTTGCTAAAGGATTCAACATAATAGCGAAATTATACAAAATTCTGTATTTTTATTCAATTTTTTGCATATTTTGTCTGCGTTGAAGAAATAATGGCACACCTTTATAATAGAAAATTATGGAAAAACTAACCTTTGAACAGGCAAAAAAAATCAGCGAGCGGATTCAGTCTGAAGCCGCAAAACGCCTTGTTGGCCAGGAAAAACTGGTAAATGACATTCTTACTGCTTTCATTGCAGGCGGACACGTTCTTCTGGAAGGTGTTCCGGGACTTGCAAAAACACTTACAGTAAAGACCTTCTCAGAAATCCTGAATCTGGATTTCAAGCGCATTCAGTTTACTCCGGATCTTCTGCCTGCAGATGTTACAGGAACTCTCATTTATGACCAGAACACAGGAAAATTTTCTGTTCGAAAAGGACCTGTATTCACAAATGTTCTTCTGGCCGATGAAATCAACCGTGCTCCTGCAAAAGTTCAGAGTGCCATGCTTGAAGCAATGGAAGAAAAACAGGTTACAATCGGGGAAACTACATATACTCTCCCTGCCCCTTTCTTTGTTCTTGCAACCCAGAACCCTGTCGAACAGGAAGGAACCTACAATCTTCCTGAAGCAGAGCTGGACCGTTTCCTTGTAAAACTGGTAATCACATATCCGGAAGCAGCAAATGAAAAGCTCATCGTAAAAACTGCAGGAAAAGCTCCTGAAATCCCGGTATCCAGACTTCTTAATACAGAACACATCCAGTTACTGCGGGACCTTTCTGAAACCGTCAATTGTGATGACAAGCTTATAGATTATATTGTTTCCATTCTGAACGTTACACGTCCTTCAAAACTGGAAAAAAATCAGGATGCAGCCCACGACATTACACGGTACATTACTTTTGGTGCATCACCACGTGCCGGCATTGCACTTCTCCAGTGTGCAAAGGTAACTGCCATGCTCAACGGCCGGGATTTCGTTCTTCCGGAAGATATTAAATCAAATGCACTGAATGTTCTCCGCCACCGAATCCAGCTTTCTTATGAAGCTGCAGCAGACAATATTTCTGCAGATGAAATTATTTCACGCATAATGGAAATAATTCCTGTTCCATAATTTCGGCAATGAATTATTCAAAACTTTTACAGGAATCTCATTTTCTCGAAATACGGGCCCGTTCTCTTGCAGAAGGAATGAAGAGCGGAAATTTTCGTTCCCTTTACCGGGGACAGGGAATTGAAATGTCTGCAGTCCGTGATTATATCCGTGGCGATGACATCCGTTCCATTGACTGGAACGTTACTGCCCGAATGGGGAAACCTTATGTAAAAGTTTTTGAAGAACACAGGGAACTCCAGATAGTTCTCATCGTTGATAATTCCAGGTCAATGCAGATTCAGAATCAGGACACTTCAAAATATCAGACTGCAGCAGAAGCCGCAGCACTTCTGACTTTTGCTTCAGAGCAGAATGAATGTCCTGTGGGGACTGTTCTTTTTGACGGTCAGGTAAACCTGTCACTTCCACCTGTATGGGGCCGCGAACAGACCATGATTATTCTTTCAAAAATTCAGAAAAATAATCTTATGGAAAACCCAGAACTGAATCTTGAACCGGGCTCTGCTCTTGGGGCCGCAATAAACGTTGCAGGCAAAATGTTAAAAAAGCGATCTCTGGTTTTTATTTTTTCTGATTTCAGAACAGCCGGCTATGAGGCTCCTCTGGGACAGCTTTCACACAAGCATGATGTCATTGCAATCCGGATGACAGATTCCTTTGACTCTCAGCTTCCGGCAGCAGGAACCATTCCTTTTATTGATCCTGAATCCGGGGAGAAAAAAATATTTCCTTCATCTTCAGGAAAATTCATAAAGGCCTGGAAAACCGCTAACGAAAACAGAGCAAAAAAACTGTATGACTTTTGCGCCAAACACGGCATTACACAGGTAAACATGGATTCAACGGACGATCCTCTGAAAACACTGTCCGGTATTTTTTCAAGGACGCAGAAACAATGAAAAGACTGAAGCTCTATATATTTTCTTTTCTTCTCTTCTCATTTTTTTGTGCACCCGTTTGGGCTCAGAATTCTGAACATCAGGTTCTGATTCCGCATACTGTTTATGTCGGTGATACAGCCCAGCTGAACATTTCTTTTTCAACAAATATCGATTTTTTTGAAGGATCTAATCCAAAAGAAAATTCAAAAAATCTTTCCCTTCAGAATTTCACTTTACCTCTGGACGATTCCAAATATACAGTAAAGAACATAACCCTTATAAAGAACGGAAAGACCTCCGGAACCCAGATTTCCTATACAATCTCCTTTATTTTTTCTCCGTGGATTACAGGGAAAATTAAGCTTCCGGCCTACAAACTGGAAAATGATTTCATGATCATTCCGTCTGAAATCTCAATAGATTCCATTTTCACGGCACCCAAAATAAGCAGAAAATTCGTTGAAAACAAAGGTCCCCTCCTTATTCCAGGAACCACATACAGAATTATTTTCAAACTCATCAGTTTCATCATTTTTGCAATCCTGATTATTACAGCGCTGATAAACTGGCAGACAATTTCTCTTTTCTGTAAAAACCAGAAATTACGATTCTTATACAAAAGAAATATGAAGCACACTTTTTCTTCACTTAATCAGATAGAAACATCAAATGCTTCTGCAAAAACAAAAGCCGAAGAGATTCAGAAAACTATGCGAAATTATCTTACGATCCGATTCGGTTATAAATTTACAAACTGCGGAACAACAGAAATCTATTCCGGATTCCAGAACATTTTCCAGGGATTACTTTCCGAAAAAAAAGAAGATGCAGTCGATAATCTGACAGGAATATTCACCAGAACAGATTTTATACGCTATTCAAAAAACGGAACCTTCGAAAACAACGAGCTTGGAAACATGATTCAGTTCCTCAAAGAAATAATCAGTACCTTTGAAAAGGAGGAAACAGAATGACACTGGAATTTCCTTTTGCACTCCTTCTTATTCTCCTCATTCCTGCATACTGGTTATTACGAAAGGCCGGGATTCTGAAAAAAGCATATATTTCAGCAGTTCTTGGAGACTGGCAGGGAAAAGCCTTCGAATGGAAAGACCCTTTTACACAGATTTTATTTTATCTTTCAAAAGCCCTGATTTACACAGGATTCCTTCTTACGGTTATCGCTATGTCTGATCCTGTTCATAAATACCAGGAAAAAGTTTTCACAAGCCGCGGAACGGATATTCTCTTTATTCTTGATACAAGTCCTTCCATGGTCGCAAAAGATGTAAACGGGAAAACAAGACTTCAGGCATCAAAAGACGCAGTAGAAAAACTTTTTTCTGAAGAAACAGGAAGCCGTTTCGGACTGGTTACTATGGGTTCTGAAGCCGCGGTTATTGTTCCGCCTACAACTGATTACAAAATCTTCCGTTCAAGACTTCAGGAAATTCAGGCAGGTTCCATGGGCGATGGGTCTGCTATCGGAACCGGGATTTCAACTGCAGTTTATCATCTGATTTCATCTGCAGCACCCAAAAAAGTAATCATTCTTTTTACAGACGGAGAAAATAACGCCGGCGAAATTCATCCTGAAACAGCAGCAGAACTGGCTGCACAGAACAACATCAATCTGTATGTTTTTGGTGTAGGATCAAAAGGCGTTGTTTCCATAAATTACACAGATCCTTTGAACGGAAAAAAATATTCAGGTTATTTAAACTCAGATTTCGATTCCAGCTCTTTACGCAAACTTGCACTCCTCGGAAACGGAAAATATTTTGAAACCACAACCTTCGAACAGCTTTTACAGAACCTCGAGCAGATCTGTCAGAACGAATCTGTTTCCCAGGATTACACTTACAGAACAATTATTACTTCTTATTACAAACCTTTACTTTTAATAAGTCTGATTCTTTTCATTTCTGCATGGATTTTAATTCGTCTGATTATGAAAAACAGAAAATTGATTCTATCCCGCTCAATCTGCTGGCTTTTAGGCTTAGGCTGCATCGGACTTTCTTTAACAAATCTTTCCTGGGGAACAACAATGGTTCCCGTTCAGAAATCGTCAAATGCAGTCAGTTTTGTTTTTGATGTATCAAACAGTATGCTGGCAAAAGACGAAACAAACGGACTTTCACGACTGGACGCAGCATCACTTTTTGCACGAAAACTGCTTTCCAAAATGAAAGGTACACCGGTTTCAATTGTATTGTGCAAGGGAGACGGAATTACTGCAGTCCCGCTTACAGAAGATTTTGTTATGGCAGAAAGCCTTATTTCAGTCCTTTCGCCGAATCTTATGTCTGCTCCCGGAACCAGCCTTGAAAAAGGAATTCTTGCTGCAAAAAACACTTTTTCAGAAAACCTGAATGTAGTCCGCCACATCTGGGTATTCACTGACGGTGGAGATGCAGACAGCAAACTTTCTTCTGTCCTTCTGGAATGCGCACGAAAAGGAATCAATGTAAAAATTCTTGGATTCGGAAGTGAAGAAGGATATGACATTCTGGCCGGTGATAAAAAAACAACTGTTCACACGTCACTTCAGAAAGAACAGATTCTTGAATCAATCTCCAAAGTAAATGAAAAAATGACAGAAAAACATCTGACTGTAAAACCGGAATTTCTTCAGGCTTCAGGCAAAGGAACAGGAGCAGCTCTTCTTCATACTCTTGATAAAAACTCTCTGACAGATTCCTATATTTCCTATGAAGAGAAAACTGTAAGTCATTACAAGCTGTTTCTCTGCTTCGCACTTTTCTTTTTCATGGCAGGCATAATAATTTCAGAACAGAACATTTTCAAAAATCCGTTAATTCTTTTTGCAGGATTATGTCTCCTTTCCGGCTGCTCAGGAAATTACAGAAGCAGAAATATCGACAGAACTTTCAAGGGCGCTTCTTTTTACAGAGAAAAAGAATTTGAAAAAGCAGCCGGAGAATTTCTGGAATCCCTTGAATACGCAGATTCGAACAATGACCAGTCCCTGAAAGATTACGCTTTCTACAATATTTCTACTGCATATCTCATGTCCAACGAAAAGGAAGCGGCCCTTGAAAAACTTTCATTCATCTCTGACAATGCGCCACCTGATGTTAAATATGCAGCCTTTTTCAATGCGGGAGTAATCACCTATCGAATGGGAGACAAAAATAAAGCTGCGGATTTTTTCCGTAAAGCTCTTGAAACAGACAGCACAAAAATCGAAGCCAAAATAAACCTGGAACTTTGCACAAACCTTCAGGAATCCAGTTCTCCGGAAAACCAGGGAAACCTTATTTCGGCTTCAAATGAACCGTCTTCAAAAAATGATTTCACAAATCTGGAAAATACTATTTTTGAACTAATAAAGGAGAATGATAAGAATCAATGGAAAAACAGCGAAACATCAAACGATTCAGATTTATCTTCGGATTACTGATTTTCTTTTTTTCCGGATTATTCTCCCTGCAGGCATCAACACCTGTAACTCCGGAACAAATTCGAAATCTTGAAATTACACCGGTCGAAGGACAGGATTTTTCAATCGGGAAAGAAATAAAATACCAGCTGATTCTCCCGGGAATATCGCCACTTAACGTACAGCTTACAAACCCATCGTCACAACCGGACATTATATTCAAAACTTTGCGAAGGACCGGTGACAACGGCGATGGAACAAAAATTGAATTGTGGTATGAATTCACAAAAGAAGGAAACTTAAAACCTTCTCCTTTGGAAATAAAAATCGGCGCCAGTGATTTTCTGATTCCATTCGGAACTATAGGAATTTCAAATCCCCTTGAAAACAGAAAACCTTCACTTTACATTTCTTTTGCAAACGGAAAAACTCTCCATGAAAATTCCGGTAACTCCCTGATGACATGGCCCGTATCCGAAAAGCTCCGCTTCACGGTTTACGCAGTCAACGCAGCAGAAATTAAATCCATAGATTTTGATCTTCCCAAAGATTCTCTTTTTTCAAAAACCCGGGATTACAAAATCAGACCTTCTGTTACCCCTGTCTGTGACTTTGAATGGACTCCGCTTATAAAAGGAAAAACTAAAACTCCGGAAATCAGAATTACTTTACAGGCTTCCAACGGAACTACAAGCACGATGAAAGTTCCGGTATCATATATAACCGTAATAAACGGGAAAAACAAAACCCGTACAGGAATAATAGACAAAACCTTCTCGGAATCTTTTGCAGATCAGGAAACAACTGTGCAGGAAACTGATTTATCTGTTCAAAATAATTCAGTTCAGAATAAGATTTTGAATCGCAAAAAAACTTACCTGAAGATTCTATTAATTTCTCTGGCTATACTGGTACTTATTGCTGCCCTTTTATTATTACTTAAAAAGAAATCTCCGGTTCCTTACATTATTCTTTCAGTAATCATGCTCCTCGTCCTGATTACTTTTACTGCACTTTCTAAAAAATCTGCTGCAGTTTATACTGAGGGTATCATAAAGTCGATTCCAGAAGAAAACAGCGGGAAAATCCTGCAGATTCCGGAAAATACTGAAGTTAAAATCTTGAAATCCGTGGGCAACTGGTACTGCATCAGAGCAGAAGGTATTACGGGCTGGACCCAAAAAGAAAATATAAGGATTTATTAAAAATGGATATGAATGACATTCTGGCCAAATGGGATCAGGTTCAGGCCAGTGAAAAACAGAAACAGAAAAATTCAGGCAGAAATCAGATTTCTCATAAAAAAGCCAATGCTCCAACAAAAGAAGAAAAGGAACTGGCAAGAAGCAAACTGGAAGATTTTGATGAAGAGAACAACAAACAGATAAATCCAATGGAATTATGGCTCAGGCGTTATGGAACCGTAGATAAAGATAAAATGATTGAAGAAACTGAAGAACGCCTGAAGCAGACCGACAGAAATCATCTGAGGGAAATGCGGATTGAAGAACGAATCGACCTTCATGGGCTTAAACAGGATGAAGCCGAATTCAAACTGAACAGTTTTATTTCCAGCTGCAAACAGCGCGGAATCAGAAAAGTCCTCATTGTTCATGGCAAAGGGATTCACACAACAGGAACAGATCCTGTACTCGGTGAACTTGTCCGTAAGTTTATTGAACGGGATCCAAGACTTGGAATGTCTGGTCACCCGGACCGCAACATGGGCGGAAACGGGGCTACCTGGGTAATAATTAAATAATTTTTTATTTTTATTGTAATCTATTCCGATTTTGATTATTTTTAAATTAACTGCTTATGGAAAATTATTACGATATTTTAGGTGTTCAAAAAAACGCCACTACTGATGAGATAAAAAAAGCATACCGTTCCCTCGCCTTCAAATACCATCCGGACAGAAATCCCGGTGACAAAGCTGCCGAAGAGCAATTCAAAAAGATTACGGTAGCCTACGACACCTTGAGTGACCCTGCCAAAAAACGGGATTATGACCTGGGTGGTGCTTCTACCTATTCTTCGCAGAATACTTCCGGTTATGGAAACGGAAATTATTCTTACCGCAGTTCTTATACAGGAAATCCTTTTGGAGAAGACAATCCTTTCGGCCAGTGGTATCAGAATGAAACCAGAAATTCAGGCGAAAACAGAAACTACACATATTATTATGAATCTCAGACTCCGAATTTCTCAAAAGACTATTACAAACGCAGTTTCTGGAGAAATCTGGGTAAAGCGGTATTCAGCGGATTTATGGGGCGCATAATCATCGGAACTCCGCTTATTTATTTTTTCCCAATCGGTCCTATTTTAGCACTGATTTGCGGCATAAACGTAATCCGGGGAATAATCGGAACTGTTTCCAGCTTCGTAAACATCATCTCCTACAAAGAAAAAAAATAGCCTCAATTGACGGAAAAACCGTTTTTTGCTATATTTAAACCACTTTCGGGGGTGTAGCTCACCTGGCTAGAGCGCATGAATGGCATTCATGAGGTAGTCGGTTCAAGTCCGATCATCTCCATCAAAATTTAACAAGAGCGTTCCGATTAGGAACGCTTTTCTATTTTAAATTGACCTATATACATTAAAAATATAATATAGAACCGACTACGCGAGGGAGCGCCGAGAAACGCGATGAAGGAGCGTTTCGAGGAAAAGCCGCCATGGAGGGCGGCGTCAGCGACCGAGAGCGGCCCGGAAGGAGGCAACAGGATGTTGCCGACTGGAGGGTCGGTTCAAGTCCGATCATCTCCACTTAACTTAGATTTCACCATTTCCTTCTACTTCATCCAGAAGGGCCGCATACAAAGTCATCATATCCCTGTTTGAACGGCGAAGAGAGCCCGCAATTCTTCGGGAAATACGATACATAACGTAATATCCAAGAATTGGTTCTTCATCACAAAGAGCTTTAAACTTAGTTCCATCAAGACGCAAAGTTTTACAGTTTGTCAAAGCCAGAACAGAAGCAGAGCGTGTATCTTTATCTACCAATGCAACTTCCCCAAAAAAAACATTCTGCTCTGAAGCCAGATTTACAACAGCGAACTGTTCATTACTTGGAGTATTTCTTTTTATCTGAACCGTTCCTTCGTAAAGAATAAAAAGTGAATCACCAAGTTCACCTTCTTTTATTATGTATTCCCCCACATTAAAGGTCTGTGGTTCAAGAAGTATACAAACCTTTTTCAGGATTTCTTTATGAACTTCATTATCCTTATTGAAATCAGAAAAGATTTCCAGATTCACAATTTTATCAATTAATTCCGGAGTATATTCCATCTTAGTCCTCTCCTTCTGCAGTATTTTCTTCTTCTGTACTTCGCTGGATAAAAATAGCTTTTGCATTATCCGGAATAATATAATCATCAGAAGGAGCAAAAACCGGAAGGTTGCTTCTGAGGGTTTTAACCTTTTTCAGATTGGCAACGATTTTTTCAACATTCGGATTTTTCTGGGCTTCTGCAAGAGCTTCACGACGGCGCTGATAAAAGTTTCCTGTGTTTTCCAGAAGACCAATAAGAATACTGGAAGTTTTCAAGGATTCACGGTATTCACTGTAAGCACGTCCAATAAATGCTTCAGGAATATCCTGCAAATCAATTCCGGCTTCTGCTTCTTCAGAAATCAACGCTCTCAAAATATGGCTCATTCCTTTTCCACTGGAAGCCTGAACCAGCAGATTCTGTTCATAATCAGATGAAAGAATAATTTCATCACAATGTGCAAGGGAAAGATGTTTTTCAAATTTTGAATCCATAATTTCCGCAACACAGTAAATCTTTGGATTCAGGTTTTTGATTGTAATTGCCCCCAGAACTGTTCTGGAATCGGTTTCAAGAATTGAATAATTCTCTGAAGTATCAGCAAGAATCAAGGCTCTTTCGGCGGTCTTTATCTGGGCTCTCAAAAGAGCATCTTCATCTGTAAAATCTCCGTGAAGAAAGTTAATCATTTTGAATCTGTCATCAGATTTGATTTTATCAATTTTCATCTGCGAAGCAGTATTCAGAAGAACGATTTTATCTGTAGGAATTTCAGGATTTGCAAGAAGAATTCCTTCAAGTATTTTTTCAAAATTATTTTTATAACCGCAGATAATAAAGTGATTTTTCATTTTTGCCATTTTCAAAAGTCCTCTGTCTTTTTTCTGTTGTCTGTCAAAGAGAAATGATGCAAACTTTCCTGAAAGCGCACCAAAGATTGCTACACCTGCAATCAGTAAAACAATTGCAGCGATACGGCCGGGAATGGTAGAAGGATAAATATCTCCATATCCGACTGTAGTTATTGTTACGAGAGTGTACCAGATAGCATCGAATAAAGTATTGAGCCCGTCATTTGTAGCCTGTTCGACTCTAAAAATGAAAAGCATCAAAATTATGAGAAGCAGAGAAATAATGATTCCCAGAAGCGTGGAAGGATTTGTCAGAAATTCCTTGATTCTGGCTTTAAACTGTCGTTTGCCCCTCAAACCGTCGTTTTTCTTTTTTTCCATTTGATTAATTATAAAATGGAAAGACCTTCTTTTAAAGGGGGGGAGATAAAAAAAGAAAGGCACTTTCAGAGGAAAGTGCCTTTCTAACGTCATTTTACGGTTCCTTGAAACCATTCAGCAAAACCGGAGGACAAATCGTTCTCAACATTCTTTGCTATTTTTTTCTCCAGAAATGATTCCGCTTCGACAAAACCAGTTACCCGATCAAGAGACTTTTTGTAAGTCCAAAGGGTCTTGTTTTTATTCTTCACTTCAACCCGATATTCAGGCACAGAAACAATTGTTCCCGTATCACTGAAAACCTCCTTATTTTTTGAAAGGGTCAGAAAAACTGTATACTGGTTTCCAACAGAAGAAACAGAATAACCACTGGAAGTAACAACCTTTTCAACAACTGGAATATAACGTCTGTCTGTATCCTTATCAACCAAAACATCCATCAGGATTCCTCTTCTGACAGATAAAATCCGTTCATCCAGAGAAGAAATCACATTACGATCCTGCGAATATGGAAGAGCTCCTTTTTTATAAAGGATTTCCGAAAAAAGGATTAAATCCTCATATGTATTTCCGGCTTCGGCGGCATTCTTCAATACGGCAATTTTATTGAAAGGATCTTCTTCCTTTTCTGCAGAATCAATGAAGGAATAAAAATTACTTTTTGCCTGTCCTACAACAGGCTCGTAATTTCTCCAGGCTTCCTTACGGTCCAGGTATGAACAGACATAATAAAGTCCTTCCTTTTTATCAAACCATGGTTCCGTGTGTTTTATACCCGAAATCTCAATTCCTGATTGAATGGATATATCCCGAATAAGGTTTTCTTCAAACTTTCCGTTTTCATCTTCCGAAGTCATCACCTGCTGGACTGAAGTTGTGGAAGAAATTTTTCTGGAAAAATAAGATGCAAGATTTCCATCGGCAAGACTCATTGCTGAATCAATGCCTGAAGCTTTCCCAATTCCGGTTACATAATTTTCTGATGAAAAGACCTGTCCCACTGTATACGAATCTGTCCAGAGAGGACGTGATTCTACTTCAGCCGATTTGCACCCTGCAAATACAGAAGCCGCAATTACCAGGAAACAAACTGAAATTACAGAAAAACAGATTCTTTTCATTTAAAAATCCCGCTTACGATTCTAGTCAACATCAACAACAGCATCAGCATCAGCTACTTTATCCATGATTTCAGCTGTTACTTTTGCTTTAAGATAAGAACTTTCAGTTGCTGTTTCATCAATTGATTTAAGAGCCTGTTTAAGCTGATCGTTGAAAGTTTTCTTTTCCATTCCCCAGACAGCATAGTACTCGTAGAAAGAATCTGTTACATTCTTTTTCTTATCAAGAACATTTACTTTTACCCAGTAGCTGGCGATTTTTTCAAGTCCTGAAAGACGAACATCTGTCAAAGAAATACGATACATATCCAGAGTTTCTTTGAGGCTTTCATCATCGCTTCCGCTCATTTCGGCTTCAACAGATTTTCCTGCAACGCGTTCCATAATTCCGGCAACTTCAGTTTCAACTTTTACCAGGTCAGCCCACTGTTCAACATAGCTCAGATTTTTTCCGCGGTTTGTAACAACGAAAACTTTCTTTCCGCCAACACCAGGCATAACAGGGTTCAGAATTTCTGTTGAATACTGACCTTCACCAATGAGTTTTACCCATTCTGGAATTTCAGCACCAAAGGTTGCTCCCTGATAATCTTCAATAACACGTTTACCGGTAGCTACTTTTGCAGACTTACCTTTAATTCCAGATCCTTTTGTTTCTGTTGTTTTGCATCCAAAGAGCAAAGCACTCAGTGCGATTACTGCCAAACATAAAACTGATTTTTTCATAAATATACCTCCGAAGTTTATTTTATGTTTATTTATTTTCTAAAAATAATAACCAAATGAAATTCCCACTGATTCATATGCGCGCAGGAAATTAGCATTACCCTCTCCAAACCGGACCTCAGAGTTCACAAACATACCTAATGAAACTCCACCGATAACAATATCCAGTCCTGAACGGGAAGCCAGCCGCAGATTTCCAATCAAATCATCATCACTTGATGAACGTTTTACACTTGTTGATGAAGAATCTGCAAGTATTCCACCAATTATGCTTAAATCTGCATATGGTCGGAAACATCCGAAATTAACAGAAGTTCCGATTCCTATACCGAATGAAAAGTTATCCATCTGATCAAAATTGTCATAACCAATAGTCATCGGTATATACCAGATAGAATCTGTAGACATATTAATGCGAACTTCAACGTTTCCTGCAAGACCAAATGGATCTGTGCTTGCACAGAAAGAATATCCGGCTTTCTGTCTCATATTTGGAGTCCAGTAATCAATAATTGATGCAAGAAGACCCTTTGCCTGAACATGCTGTTCCTGCCGCTGGGTTTCCTGTTTTTTCTGGCGCTCTTCTTTTTCCTGGCGTTTCTGAGCTTCCTGAGATTCTTTTTCCTTCTGCTTTTCAGTTTTATTTTTTACAGAAAGAGATCCACGAACTGCAGAATTATAATCATCCAGTGTATAGTTTGCTACAATTTTATTATCTTCCATTCTTTTCAGGGTAAACTGATTGAATACAAGACGATAATCACCGTAAACAGAATTGTATTTTACTTTAAGAGTAAGAATACCATAAATATACGGAGTAGATGTTCTGAAACAAAGGTCAGCAAGTTCAGCAGCATCCATATATTCTGCATATTCACTGTCATTTTTTCCGTTGTATTCTACAGGTTCTTTTCCTGCAATGTCCTTATAAGAAACAGTGCACTGAAGAAGTGTAAGATCCGGAATATTTGTAATCAAATCTGTTTCCTTCATATCAAAGTACGGAGTTACAGTCCAGTTACATTTTTCCCCGTCATAATTTCCAACAGAAACAATTACCTGAGAACCTTTTTCAAAAGAACGGTAAACAAACTGAGTTTCTTCAAGATCTTTGATTCCCTCATCAATCTGTTTTTCATACGCATTGATTGAGGTTACATAAGATGTTTTCAAATCATTATTTGATTCTGTCTTCAACTTCTCATATTTATCCTGAATCTTCTTAACTTTTGAATCACGATATTTTCTGGCTTTTTCAGTAGGATTTCCATTGGCATCAGTTTCTGCAAGGCGCCATGGTTCCGCATATATATCGTCGATTTCTTTATTCATTTTTTCATCAAAATAATCTGTATTTCCGTTTATTGAAGAAATGAGCTGTGCTTCAAGATCAGAAAGTATCTGACGGTCAGCTTCAATCAGTTCAATTCGTTTTTCCAGTGAAAGGCCCTGAATCAGTTCTTTATTCAAAGTATCCTGCTGTTCCTGACTCTGTCTGATTTTTTCCTGAAATTTCTTTGCCAGGTCACTGCGTTTCTGTTCGGCAAGGGCCTTCAATTCAGCTTCCTGCTTTGCAGCTTTTTCAATTTCTTCCTGGTACTTTCTGAGCTGTTCTTCTGTTTTACGGCGTGCATTTTCTGCAGCCTGAATCTTCTGCTGCAAAGCCTGTTCTTTTCTCAAGGTTTCCGCACGTTCTTCTGCAGTCTGATTTTCTTTCCGGATTTTTTCCAGTTCTTCGCGGCTGCTGTCAATCTGTTCAGTAAGCTCAAGAATGTATTTTTTATAGTTGTCTGAAGTATCTTCTGCGTGTGTAAGCTGAACTTCAACGCTGTATGGAATCTGGGAAATAAATCCTTTTCCGTACAAGGCTTTCATTGCAGCATAAGACAGTTTATCTGTTTCCAGATCAATCTGTTCAAGAGCAAAATAGGCTTCTGAAGATGAACCGGCTACAATTTCCATTGTTTCAATATTTGAAGCGGTATATTCAAGTTTGTAACCGGTCTTGTATTTTACAAGGGAAATCTCAATTCTAAGGTCAGCTTTTGATGACTGGTCACTGGCATAAGCTGAATCTTCAGAACCAAGACCTTTTCCTGCATCAATCTGAGACTGTTTCTGAATTTTTCTAAGGCTTGAATCATTTGCTTCTGTACGAACAGTTACTTCATCAAGGAGTGTAAGGTTTCCGACAAAAGACTGAAATGCAGAACGGGCATATAATTTATCTGAAGCATCAAGTTTTTCGTAAGTACTCTGATTCTGGGAAACAAGAATTACCTTCCCTTTTGTCTGAGCAACAAGAAATGCTGAAAAGAATGTAAACAGAACACAGGTTATCAGCAATTTACGTTTCATTTTTTCCTCTCTCTCGATCCGCTATTGAATCTCACAAACTCAATTATTAACAGCGGATTAACATAACATATTGTTAACATACCATAAAGCAGAAGGTTACAATATATAAAAAAAGGGTTCCTAAAGAACCCCTTTAATCAGTTCTATTCCTGTCCATTCCAGCAGTATGTACAGAGTTTGCAAGGTTCGATACCTACACTTGCAATCATATCATCCAGACGATGGAACTTAAGTGAAGAGAAATGGAGCTGTTTTCTGATTTCTTCCAGCATCCATGCATATTCCGGTGAATCCGGGTCACAGTACTTCTGAAGAGTTTCCTGGCTTACGTTTTCCCCTTCCTTATCACGGATAATGCGGCGTGTAATCAGGTCCAGTTCCGAATTTGAGCGGCTGAAGTTCAGGTATTTACAGCCGTATACAAGTGGTGGACAGGCCGGGCGGATATGAACTTCTTTTGCACCTGCGTTATAAAGGAAGTCAGTTGTTTCACGAAGCTGTGTTCCGCGAACAATTGAGTCATCAATCAAAAGAAGAGATTTTCCTTTTATAAGCTGTGGAACAGGAATAAGTTTCATGTGGGCAACAAGGTTTCTCTGGGCCTGGTTTACAGGCATGAAAGAACGTGGCCATGTCGGGGTGTATTTAATGAATGGTCTCTGGAAAGGAATTCCCGATTCATTTGCATAGCCGATTGCATGAGGTGTTCCCGAGTCAGGAACACCGGCAACAGAATCAATATGAATGTTTGAATCTGCCATATCACGGCGTGCAAGGTATTTTCCGCAGTTATAGCGCATCTGTTCAACATTTACGCCTTCATAACTTGCTGTAGGATATCCGTAGTAAATCCACAGGAAAGTACAGATTTTCATTTCTTTACCAGGTTCCTGAAGAGTCTGGATTCCGTCTGCAGTGATGAAGTCAATTTCGTTTGGTCCAAGCTCATGGAAGTCTGTATAGCCAAGGTTTACATAAGAAAAGTTTTCAAAGGCAACACAGTAAGAACCTTCTTTATGTCCGATCTGCAAAGGAGTACGTCCCAGTCTGTCACGTGAAGCATAGATTCCGTCTTTTGTCATAAGGAGAATTGAAATGGAACCTTTAATTGTATTCTGTACAAACTTCAAACCTTCCAGAATTGAATCCTTCATGTTAATAATGGAAACAATAAGCTCTGTCTGGTTGATTTCTCCCCCGCTCATTTCCAGGAAGTGTGTATTTCCGTCTGAAAGAACTGTTTTTACAAGTTCATTCTTGTTTGTAACAATACCTACTGTTGTAATTGCGTAGCTTCCCAGGTGAGAATGAACCAGAAGAGGCTGAGCTTCATAATCGGAAATACAACCGATTCCCATTTTTCCATGCATTTCATCAATATCTTTTTCAAATTTTGTACGGAAAGGAGAATTGGAAATATTATGAATGGAACGGTTGAATGTTCCGTCTTCCATTAAAACAGCAAGACCACCTTTCTTTGTTCCAAGGTGAGAATGATAATCCACACCAAAAAATAAATCCAATGAACAATCTTCTTTCGAAGCTACTCCAAATACGCCACCCATGGTGAACTCCTTATATTTCTATTTAAGTTTTTCAGCTTTCTTTTTCTTTTTCATTTCGTACTGACTTTCATCAGCACGTGCCAGAAGTTTTTCAAGATCTGTATCCCGGTTTGTAAATTCGACAACACCCATACTAACCGAAACGTCACAAGGCAGATTCTTCCGTTTTGCCATTTTACTGACAGTTTCCTGAACCTGTTTATATTTCTTTTCAAAATCTTTTGCGGTTATTTCACCGGAAATAACTGCAAATTCATCTCCACCAAGACGACCAATAACATCATTCAAGGAGAAAACACGTTTCAAGGCTTCCGCAATACATTTAATTGCTTCATCTCCGGTCTGGTGTCCGTATGTATCATTAATAGTTTTCAGACCGTCCATATCACAGAAGAAAACGGTTCCTTTTCTGATCATCGACTGAGTCAATGCGAGAATCTGCTTTCCATTAAACATAAAACCACGACGATTGAAAACCTGTGTCAGTTCATCTGTCTTGGAAGTTTCATTCAGCTGGGAATTATCCATAACCAGATTTTCATTGATTTTTGAAAGTATCAGATTTTCTTCCTGTTTTCTCGTGAACTCATAACTGGAAGCAATAGCGGCAGAAAATTCTTTTATGTAAATAATTCCCTGGTAATAATTCTGATCCGCGAGTTTTATAATCATATAACCGTACTGTTTGTTTCCGTAAAAAATAGGTTCAACAGTATATCCGTCATAATCGAGATTAAAAACAGTTTCAGGAACCAGCATTTTTTTAGGATTAAAGCGGATTTTAGGATTAACCAGTTCTTCTCCATTTTCACGGTCCAAAACCATGGAGAGTTCAACTTCCTGAGGAAGATAAAAATCATCATCCTTGTTGTTTTCAATCGGATCATCAAATAAAACTACTGCCATACGACGAACATCAACAGCAAACAGGATCTGCTTGAAACGGGTAAAAAGGTCTGTAAGAGTTTCTGATACCTGAAGAACATCAAGAAGCATATAAATATTCTTTTTATCCTCAGCATTCTTCAAATATTCATCAAGACTCTGACTTTTCAGGATATTTTTCCGGAGAACTGCATATCCATTTTCATCAAGATAATCATTATGGAAATCGCCTTTGGCAATACAGCCACAGGACTGCCGGTAAACGTTTTTCAACTGAAGAAGATTTTCTTCAGGAATATTCTCGCCCTTAAGTTTTCTATAAATCAGATCAGCTGAAGTCCAGCCCTGATTCCAGATCTGCTGGCTTACGGTTGTCATAGTAGGTTCAATCATATGAGCATGAATTGAATCATCAAAACCGGTGACAATAACATCTTCCGGGACAGACACACCTATCTTTGAGAAATAATTGTATATTCCTACAGCCATAAGATCATTTGCACAAATAATTGCATCAAAAGGAATATCTTCCTTCGTTTTGAATTCCTTCATGGCTGTTTCGCTTGAATACGAAGTAAAGTTTCCTTCATAAACAAGACTTTCATCATATGGAAGATTATTTTCCTGTAAACAGAATTTATAACTTTCGAAACGTTCCCGTGCTTCGTTAGAACTAGTTCCATTTGCTGACATAAATGCTATTTTTTTGCATCCATGTTTTTCTATAAGATGTTTGAAAAGCTGGGAATAAACACCGGAAGAGTCAGTTCTAAGATAGATAGAACCGGGAATATCCAGTCTGGCACCAATAGAAATAACTGGTTTATGAGAAATGCCCTGAAGCCAGCCGGAAAATGTTTCAACAGAAACTGAACTCAGGAAAAAAGAACTGACTACAATTACTGCATCAATGGAATCTGATTCCAGAAGACGGAGCCCCGCCCAATACTGATATTCGAAAAAACCGTAAGGGAGGTTGGGAAGTTTTACCTGACACATAATCGTGTTGACTTCCTTATTATCTTCCCTAAAGTATGCTTTTATCCCGGCTACGAGTTCCCTCATATATTCACCGGATAAATCCAAAAGCATTACGGCAATGTTCATTTTCTTCATAAACCGAATATCCTGTACAGAATTATACCGAAAATAACCTGTTTTTTCGAGTAGGTCAGAAAAAAATCTGCCGATAATAAAAATATGAAAACATTTAAGACACTGACTGCTTTTTTTCTTCTATCCGGCTTAATTTTACAGGGACTTTCGGCCCTGGATGTTTACAAAGAAAAAGCCACTGCATCCTTTTACGGCGCTGATTTTCACGGGAAAAAGACTTCCAACGGTGAATTTTTTGATATGCTCGATTATACCTGTGCAAACAAAGAGCTTCCCTTTGACACTATTCTGAAAGTCACAAATCTGGCCAACGGAAAAACTGTTGAAGTCCGTGTAAATGACCGGGGACCGTTTGTAATCGGAAGAGATATAGATCTTTCAACACAGGCAGCAATCGACCTGGAAATGACGAAATCAGGACTGGCCGAAGTAAAGCTTGAAATAGTCAAAATGGGACCGGACACCAAGCTTTCCCGCGATACTGCGGCAAGCGCAAAAAGAATCATGGCCACAAAAACAGAAGCAGCAAAACCTGTTGTTTCTGAAACAAAAACAGAAAATCCGGTTAAAACAGAAACCTCGCCTTCAAAGCCGATTCCCACCGGAAAAACATGGGATATTCAGGTAGCTTCTTTTTCTTCCAGAGAAAATGCAACTGCTTTTGCAAAAAAGCTTTCAAAACAGGGATTCTCAAAAATCGTTTTCCAGACCACAAAAAAAGGAATTATCCGCGTTGTGGTAAGCCGGATTCCAAGTGAAAACTTAACGGCCGCACAGAATAAACTCCGCGCGGCCGGTTACAAAGACTTTGTTGTAAGGGAACGAAAAAACTAGATTTTTTTCAGAACAACTGCACCGTTGTGTCCGCCAAAACCAAGGGAAACACTGGCAGCAGCAGTTACATCACACTTTACACCTACTTTCGGTGTGTAGTTCAAATCACAGCCGCCTTCAACATCAGGGTTTTCCAGATTGATTGTTGGAGGCACAAAGCCTTCTTCAATTGCCTTTACACAGAACAATGCTTCAATGGCACCAGCAGCGCCAATCATATGACCTGTTTCACTTTTTGTTGAAGAAATGTGAAGGTCTTTTGCATAATCCCCGAATACAGTCTTTACAAGCTGGCTTTCGCTTGAATCATTTGCATGAGTTGAAGTTCCGTGGGCATTGTAGTACTGGATTTCTTCAGGTTTCATTCCGGCCTGTTCAAGTGCCATCTTAAGAGCTTCGGCGCCCCAGTGTCCGTCAGTACATGGAGCGGTAATATGATAAGCATCTGAAGTTGAAGCGCAACCTGCAACTTCTGCATAAATGCGGGCTCCGCGGGCAACTGCGTGATCATAATCTTCCAGAACCAGAACAGCAGCACCTTCAGCCATAATGAAGCCGCATCTGTCCCGGTCAAAAGGACGGCAGGCAGCTTTGGGATTATCGTTATAACCGGTAGCAAGAGCAGTAAGGGCTGTATATGCACTCAGGTTCAGAGCCGTAATATTTGCGTCAGCACCTGAAGCAAGACATACATCAACACGTCCCGATTTTATCATGTCACAGGAAAGACCGATGGCATCAGTTCCCGAAGAACAGGCTGTTGATAGAGTCCATGCCGGTCCGTTCATATTCAGAAGAATGCTTACATTGGCGGCTGCTTCATTATTGATAATCATTGGAGCTGTCATTGGAGGAACTTTTGTGGCCCCGAAAGCTGGATTCAGAAGACGTTTGTAGGCATCTTCGCAGGCATCATTTGTTCCGATTCCAACACCGGTTACGATTCCGCATTTTGGTCCGCCGAAGTTTCCTTTGTCAGTTTCTGAAGGAAGAGTGAAACCTGCGTCTTTTACAGCTTCCATAGAAGCTCCAACAAGAAACTTAGTTGAACGGGCCATTTTGCGCACCAGTTTGCGGTCCAGGTTATATTCATCAAGAGAAAAATTCTTTACTTCACCTGCAATCTGAACTGTATGCTGTGAAGCATCAAAGAGAGTAATTTTATCGATTCCGGTTACACCGTTTTTAACATTTTCCCAGGTTTCCTTTACATTATTTCCGCAAGGGCTTACACAACCCAAACCGGTTACTACTACACGTCTCATTTTTATTCCTTTAAATTTGAATTAGAAATCCTGCTGGATGTTTTCTTCATCCTTTCCCTGATCCTTTTCGCGAATTTCAACACGGCGAATTTTTCCGGAAATTGTTTTTGGCAGTTCTTCAACAAACTCAATAATACGCGGACACTTGTAAAGCGCTGTCTGATGTTTTACATAATCAAAGAGTTCAACTTCAAGTTCGTGACTTGCTTTATATCCCTGGGAAAGAACAATTGTTGCTTTTACTGCCTGACCTCGTTTTTCATCAGGAACACCTGTTACTGCACATTCAAGAACAGCCGGATGTTTCTGGAGAACCGATTCAACCTCAAATGGACTGATACGGTAACCTGAAGATTTGATGATGTCATCCTTGCGTCCAACGAACCATACATAACCGTCTTCATCCATTGTTACTGTATCACCGGTATGATAAACATCTCCGTAGAAAGCATTGGCTGTAAGAGTCTGGTCTTTGTAATATCCGATAAGAAGTCCGTGAGGATGGCCGTTTTCTACGTGGATTACCAGTTCCCCTACTTCACCGTATGGAACAGGTTTTCCGTTTGAGTTCACAACTTCTACATCATACTGAGGACTTGGTCTTCCCATTGAACCCGGTTTAATAGGTGTATCCATAAAGTTTCCGCAGATGATTGTTGATTCAGTCTGTCCGTAACCTTCGTAGATTTTCTTTCCTGTCTGTTCAATGAACTTGTCGTAAACGGCACCGTTCAGTGCTTCACCGGCAGTACTGAAACGAAGAACTGTTGAAAGGTCGTATCTTGTAAGATCCTGGCGGATAAGGTAACGGTAAACTGTTGGAGGAGCACAGAAAGTTGTAATTCCGTACTGAGAAATCATTTTGAGCATCTTGTCCGGACGGAAAGAACTCATATCGTAAACAAACTGAGCTGTACCACAAATCCACTGGCCGTAAAGCTTTCCCCAGGTAGATTTTGCCCAGCCGGTTTCTGCAATTGTAAGATGAAGTCCGTTATCAACTACTCCGTGCCAGTATTTGGCTGTAACAATATGCCCGATAGGATAAAGGAAATTATGAAGAACCATTTTTGGATAACCGGAAGTTCCCGATGTGAAGTACATAAGCATAGGATCTTCATTATGGGTTGCCAGGTCTCCTACAGGACGAGGGAATTCAGGAGCGTGTTTTGCTACTTCTTCATGATAATCAATCCAGCCTTCACGTTTCTGTCCTACAGTCATAAGCATTTTTACAGAAGGTGATGTTGGCAGAGTCTTTTCAATTTCTGCCTGAAGTTCAGGAATATCAGCTGTGATAATCATTTTGATTTCAGCAGCATTATTGCGGTATTCAATATCGTGAGACAGAAGCTGTGCGGTTGCAGGTACAGCAATTGCTCCGATACGATGGAGAGCCATCATTATGATCCACCATTCGTAACGGCGGCGAAGCATAAGCATTACTGCATCACCTTTTTTTATACCGAGTGTTGTAAGGAAGTAAGCGGTTCTTTTAGACTCAAGGGAAATATCCTCAAAGGTAAAGGTCTTTTCTTCACCGTTGTCGTCAATCCAAACCATGGCGCGCTTATGAGGCTCAGTAATTGTATACCGGTCTACAATGTCATAAGCAAAATTAAAATTTGCAGGAGTCTTAAAACGACAGTTTGCCTTAAGATCTGCATAATCCACAAATTCTCTATCGTCTACCAGAAATTCATGATAAAGTGCCATATTTTCCTCCAGTTTTCTGTAAACTTCCTTTCGAGTATGACACGTTTAACACTTTTTGTCATTATGTAATAAAAAATAATTTTATACTTTGTATTCCTTTTACTGGACAGTGAAATAAAGAATAAGTGCTCCGGAACCACGGGATTTTACCATATTTCCGTCGAAGGTTGCATTTGACGCATCTTCCAGTCGCATTGCACCAGCTTCGAGTTTATAAAGGAAGTTAACTTCTTTATCTGTTCCATCAAAGAAGAAAGTAAGGACACCGTCGTAATATTCCATTAATTTTTTAGATACAACATATTTTGCATTTACAGTTCCACCGGATTTTGCAACTGCCGGAATAATGCTCTGGTTTACAAGCTGCTTGTTGTTTGTCCAGCGGAAAACACCGTCTTCGGTCAGAGAGATCTGTCCCCAGTTACCGCTCTTATAAACGCTTCCATGTTCAAAAACCCGGGCATAGGCATTTGTTCGGCGTTCTCTTTCGGCAGTAACGATATCGCTGAGACTTCCATTTATTGCCACGAAATTCAAGTCCTGTGGTTTTCCACTTTCTCCGGTATATCTGATAACAATGAATTCAGAAGATTTGTAATAAACCACTGCAGGGATTCCTGTAAGCTGATATTCTTTTGTATCTTTCTTTACAAATCCGTTATATTCCCATGACTGATGGATATCATTAAGAGTCAAAGAAACTTTTTTATTTTCTTCATCAATAACAAAACGGTAGGATGGATTCAATCTGGTAATATCAATGTTATTACTGTCGATAAGGGTTTTGTACAGTTCAGGATACCAGACAGTTGAACAGACTTTTTCCATATAAATATCAGTTACTTCTTCTTCAACAATTTCTTCCCCACCAATTCGCTTTCCGGATGAATCAGTTTCAAAAAGTGCGAGATTGTAAGAGAAACACCATCCCTGGGTTCCGTCATCTGTAAGAACTCGAAGCCAGTCCCCTTCCAGTGGCTTTTTACCGGCCATTACAGCCTGACCTGTCCCCTTATATAAAACCTTAATATTTTCGCCTTTGCGGAGTCTGTAAACCTGTTTTGCGGTATTTACAGTCTGGGCGCGAATTGGAAGTCCGTCAATCTTTGCTGAAGCATAAGTATGGGCATATTCCGTAAACTTTTCAGCAGTTTTTTTTGCATCCTTAAGTTTTTCAGGTTCAGTCATCTGCCACAAAGGGACTTCGAATTTCGCATCATCAGACAGACCTGCGACATATACATGAGAAATATTCGATTTAATATATACCGGAATAACTTCACCGGCCGCAATCTGTTGTTCCGGAAGATTCCATAAAGTAACGCTATACCCCATTACTTTTTCTTTGCAGGACATCAGAAGAAACAAAGTTGAAATCAAAACAAAAACAAAAAATGATTTTTTCATACATTAAGTCTAACGAAAAACAGGGGTTTTATAAAGCAAGTAAGGTTGCAAGGGGGACAGACCCCGAGGCAAAGGTGTGGAATGTGTGCAATGGGGACAGACCTCTGTGAGTTCAAACAGATCTATCACCTTTTGCAGGGTCTGTTCCCTTCAGAATACTCATAGGGGTCTGTCCCCTCTTCGCAGTTAAAGATTCACTTTACTGAACATTTCCCGATTTTTCAGTAAATTATCTGTATGGCACAGAAAGAACTCCTTCATCAGTCGCTTTTACAGAACATCTCTTTCACTTTTTCCAGATCAGGTGGCAAAGGCGGACAGAATGTGAATAAAGTAAATACAAAAGTCCATGCTTCTATTCCCCTTTCAAAGCTTGAAGGCCTTTCCGAAAAAGAAACTGCACTTCTCAGACTGCGTTTGAAAAACAATATAAATTCTGAAATGGAACTTTTTATTGATGCCGACGATGAACGTTTCCAGGAACGGAACAGAGAAATTGCAGTAGAAAGACTCGAAGGAAAAATCCTGAAAGCCGTAATAATCCCCAAGAAACGAAAAAAAACAAAGCCAACCGCTGCCTCAAAAGAAAAACGACTGAAAAATAAAAAAATCCGGTCACTAATCAAAGCAAACCGAAGAGTTGATCTTTAAGAATACATTTTCACCCGCATTCAGTTTTTCTGAAGAAGAAAAAGCCGGAATATCCACTGTCAGAAGTCCGTTTTCTGAACACTGACATTTCATTTTGTACCGGATGAATCCTCCTAGAAAATTTTTAGAAACGATTTCTGCTGATACGAAACTGCTTTCCGAAGATAAAACCTTTGATTCTTTTTGAACAGAAAACCATTCGGGACGAACCATAATTTTCTTCCCATCTATCATCAGGAAATTCGTCATTCCAGAGAATCGGGCTGCAGTTTCATCAGCCGGCTGAAAATATATTTTTTCCGGCTTATCAAACTGAAGAAGTTTACCATCACTGATAACTGCAATATCTGAAGAAAGAGACAGAGCTTCTTCCTGATCATGTGTAACATAAATCGTTGTAATCCCAATTTTTTTCTGAATTTCCAGCAAATCTTCCCTAACCTGAACACGAAGTCTTGCATCAAGTGATGACAAAGGCTCATCCATCAAAATGATTTCCGGTTTCACCATCAGGGTTCTTCCGAGAGCAACACGCTGCTGCTGTCCCCCTGATAATTCATAAGGATAACGATCCAATAAGGAGGAAAGCTCCAGACGATTGCAGATATCATTCATTTCGATCAAGTGTTCTTTACTTTCTCTCCGGCCGAATCCGAAAAGGAGATTCTGACGAACAGTCATATGTGGGAACAAAGCAAAATCCTGAAAGACAAAACCGATTCGTCTCTGTTCAACAGGAACCTCTGTAACATCGCTTCCGCTAATAAAAATCCTTCCCGATGATGGTTTTAGAAAACCAGCCATCAGTCTGAGAATTGTTGTCTTCCCGCATCCTGATGGTCCCAGTAAAGTAGTAAAGGAACCCTTTTCAATAGAAAGAGAAAAATCAGAAAGAACAGTCGTACTTCCATATGAAAAAGAAAGATGATCTAAAATTAAAATTGAATTTTCTGCCATATAACCTAAAACCCTCTTTTATTCCGGTCTTTTTTTATTATGTAAAAGAATTTTTCCAAGAGTGATAATTCCAAATGTAATCAGAGTTAATTCCATTGCCATACAGGCGCTGCGTCCCCAGTCTCCCTGCTCTGCCAGATTCAAGATTCGGACTGAACAAAGAGGTGTATTAAAGCTGACAAGAAAAATAACGGAACTGAGAGTCCCGACTCCACGTGCAAAATTATAGGTCCATCCGCTGAAAACCGCACTTTTCACAAGAGGAATCAGAACTCTAAAGAAAACACGGAGAGGTCTTGCTCCCAGACTTCTTGCTCCTTCATCAAGAGAATTTTTTATCTGTCCCAAAGCGGATGTAACAATTCTGTAGGAAAAAGGAATAAAAGCTACTGTGATTGCAAGAACAATAAGAACCTTTGGTGCCTTGACGTGAAATATGTTTGCGGTAATGGATAGTGCCAGACCAAAAAGTGTACCGGGAATTGCGGAAGGAAGCTGAATCAACGAATCAACAAAATTTCTGCCTTTTATTGAAGACGATTCAACCCGATGAACACAAAATGAAACAAAAGCGGCAATCATTACAGACAGAGTTGCTGCAATCAAGGCAAATAAAAGAGAATTTGCAAAATCTTTGCCATATTTGAAAGTATGTTTCAAATGATTCAATGTAAAGCTTGTATCAATTCCCCAGAGTTTCTGAAAACTGCCCGCAATAATTGAAATAAACTGCAGAATAATTGCTGCTGCGATTATCAAAACAAAAACAAAAAGAAGAATATCAGCCAAAATTGAATTGGTGAAAACCCTTTCGGATGGAGAAGCTTGAAACAGAGGGGTCTGTCCCCTCTTAAACAGAGAAACCAGAGGAGACAGACCCCTCTGATCAGATTTCATTTCCTTTCCTGCCATTCCTTTTCCGCCAATTACCGCAGTTTTCTTCGTCTGGCTTTTGAAAAGCCTGTTCTGCAGGAAAAAAAGTAATAAAGAAGGACACAAAAGCATTAATCCCAGAGCTGCTGAAACTCCGGCATTCATCCAGCCCGTTAACTGGGTATATATTTCAACTGCCAGGACCTTGAATCTTCCACCCACGATCATCGGATTACCAAAATCGCTAAGAACTGAAACAGCAATGAACAAAAAACTGGAAACAACAGCCGGAAAAGTTAGTGGTAAAATTATGCGGAGAAAAATTTTCCTTTTTGATGCTCCCAGACTTACAGCCCCTTCAATGAGATTTTTGTTCAATGCTTCCATACATTCCTTACACATCAGATATGCGAGAGGAAAAAAGCATAAAGTCTGGGCAATCAGGAGCCCTGGAAAACCATAAAGAGAAACATCAAGTCCCAATAAAGTTTTTGTAATCAGTCCCTGGCGTCCAAGAAGAAGAATAAATGCAAGTCCGCCGACAAAAGGAGGAGTAATCAGGTGAAGTACCGGAAGAGATGCAAAAAATTTCTTAAGGGGTAATCTTCCGAACACGATGGCATAAGCATAAACATAGCCGGTAAATACAGAAAGACCTGTTGAACATATACATTCCAAAAAAGTATTCAATATAGTCTTTCTGAAACCGGCATTACCCATTATTCCGCTTAAATCAGACCATCGGATTTTTGAAAAAACACATAAAAGAGGAAAAAGAATAAAGATACATAAGAATGCAACTGCAAATATCCAGAGGAAATCGGCAGTATCAACACTTTTCTTTATTTTACAAGTTCCGTCCATTTACGAATTACTTCATCCTTCTGACTGCTTGCGAGTTTTGCATCATAATCAATCAAACTGATTTCTGACACCGGAATGGCACCTGCAGGAGCAATCGCATCCTTATTTACAGGAATTGTAAAATCTATTGAAGACATTAAGGTTTCGGCCTCTGCAGAAAGAATGAAATCAACAAATTTCTGTGCAGCTTTAAGGTTCTTTGTGTTTTTCATAATTGAAACACAGTCAACGTCCCCTACAGAATCTTTTGGAGCAACCAGCTGAATATCAAATCCCTGTGCATTGTATTTTGAAAGTGCATGAAGATAAGCAACTCCAAGAGCATATTCACCAGTTCCAATTAATTTTGGCGGAGCACTTCCGGAATCAGGAAATTGTCCGACAAGTTGTGATAAGGAAGAAAGATATTCCCAACCTGCATCCCAACCAAGTCTCTGAAGCTGATTCTGAACAAAAAGATATGCCGTTGAAGAAGCAACAGGATTTGTCATTACAATTTCATCATCAAATAATGGATTCAGAAGATCTTCCCATGTTACAGGGTATTCTGCTCCCGGGAACTTTTCTGCAAATCGTACTTTGTTTACCCCGATGCCCAAAGTCAGAACACAGAATCCTGTCCAGGTATTGTCATCACTTTTAGCATAATCAGGAAGATTTTTGGCCAAAGGAGAACTATATGATTCCAGACATCCTTCTTTTGAAAGATTTATATGGTAATTTGAAGCCCCCCCCAACAAAGCATCAGCCTGCGGTGCATTTTTTTCTGAAATAATTCTGTTTACCAGTTCCCCCGTTGTTGCACGAAGATACTCGACTTTTATCCCTGTTTTTTCTGTAAACAGGTTACAGAGGGCTTCTGTTTCTTCTTCATGAATAATTGAATATACATGAAGAACTTCGTTTTTATTTTTTCCGGAACATCCCGAAAAAACTACAAGTGCGGCACTTAAGGCTGCCGTTGCCAGTAATTTAATTCTTTTCATGACTATATACTGTTATAAATCTGATATTATTAATATAGCCAATTTTAATATATTTTTATATGGTCAGATTTTTTCAGGGGCTAAAAAAAGGGGGACAGACCCCGACCCCTTGGGTAAAAAACAAAATCAGAGGGGACAGACCCCTAAATCTAAGCAAAATCGGTAAAATCAGAAAGGGTCTGTCCCCTCTGAACTAAAAAAAAGGCGTTTCTGAAAATACAGAAACGCCTTTCAAAGACGGAACCCTTTATGAGTTCCGCATTAAATTATGCATTAGCTTTTTTTGCTTTTGCAGCTTTTGTCAGAGTCTGAACACCTTCGATAACGAGGATAATTGCCAGAACTACGAGGAAAGCAGCGATGATAACCTGTGCGTATGGTCCCCATCCTGCACCACCCTTAGCGATAAGCTTGCACTGTCCGATAATTGTGATAACAAGTGAAGAAATTGTAACAACCATCATGAAAGCCATTGGGAACATGAACATTTTGTTGTTCTTTCCAATGTTTCCAAGCCATGTTGCGATTGCCAGAAGTCCGAGACCTGCCAGGAGCTGGTTAGCAGCACCGAAGAGTCCCCAAACTTTCTGCCATCCAGTCATACCAAGTGCAATACCAAGTACAACTGTAAGGATTGTTGCGAAGTATTTGTTTGTAACAACTTTCTTCCATCCGTCTTTGATGTCGGCAACAGTCTGTCCTGGTTCAAGCCAGAATTCCTGGAACATGAAACGAGCAAGACGAGTAGCTGTATCAAGAGATGTAAGACAGAATGCAGAGTATGTAAGGATCAGCAGAGTGTAGATAGCTGGTTCAGCTTTTGCACATCCAGGGATCTTTGCAACCATAGCTGCGATACCACCGGCGAAGATGTCTGTAGCACCTTTTGTGTGGCCTGTCTGACGAGCATAAGCGATAGCACAGATTGTGAGAACTGCAAGTACACATTCCAGGAGCATACCACCGTATGCGATTGGTTTTGCGTGAACTTCTTTATCAAGCTGTTTAGAAGTTGTTCCTGAAGAAACCAGTGAGTGGAAACCAGAAATAGCACCACAAGCAATTGTTGTGAACAGGATTGGGAACATTGGTTTTCCAGGTACTGTTGCGAATACAGGGAATGATGCAGAGTCGATATTTGGATGAGCACCAACAACACCTACGAATGCAACTGCCAGCATAGCGTAAAGCAGGAATGATGACAGGTAGTCACGTGGCTGAAGAAGAATCCAAACTGGAGTAACAGAAGCAACGGCAATGTAAATACCAACAACAATCATCCATGTTGTGTTTGAAAGATAGATTGGATGCCATTTCATACCAATTACCATACAAATGATAATTGCTACAACACCACAAACTGAAGAAACAGCCAGTGGAGCATTGCGGCGGTATACCAGGAATCCGAATACGATTGCAACTACGATAAACAGAAGTGAAACCATAGCAACTGAAGCGTTGGCTGCAGAAGCGGCCTTATCAAGAACACCGTCTACGTATGAAGCTTTGAATGTACCGGCAACGATTGAAGCGAAGGCTGCAACAACCAGGATAAGTGTAACGTAAGCGAAAATAATGAACAGACGCTTTGCACGTTTTCCCATGTTTACGTTAATGATTTCACCGATAGACTGTCCCTTGTGGCGGAGAGATGCGAAGAGGGCACCAAAGTCATGTACACCACCAAAGAAAATACCACCGACGAGGATCCAGATTGTAGCTGGAAGCCATCCGAACATAGCAGCACCGATAGGACCTGTAATAGGACCAGCACCAGCGATTGATGAGAAGTGGTGTCCCATCAGAACCGGAGCTTTAGCTGGTACGTAGTCAACACCGTCTTCCAATGCGTGAGCTGGTGTTGGTTCAGTTGATTCGCCTACACCCCACTGTTTGCAGAGCCAGCGACCATAGAAAATGTAACCGCAAGCAAGAACGGCTACACAGATAAGAAGTAACACTAATGTGTTCATAAAAGATCTCCTAAGGTTTCCTTATTTCAAAGGGGACAGACCCCAATGAAAGTAAGAAATCCCAGTATATAGAAGTCTGCAACGCAGACTGCATGTGCCTTAATTCAGCCTAAAACCTTTAAAATCATTTTTTTTACACAAACCCCTCTTGAATTACTGAAAAGCTTCACGTTATCCCGACTATCTCCCCTTGAGACAACAATCAGAGCGGTATGGTATTCCATCCATCCATGAAAAGAAAATTTATATGATTTGTAAATTCTACATCGTTTGAGTTTTTTTGCAGCAGCAGGCTCATAATCATCACATACAAAAAGAGGCGTTACATAAGTATACATATGATCAGGACCGATATGCGCTTCTTTGGGCCAAGCCTCTGCCACATATTTCATACACACTTCATAGATTGATTCTGTTAAATTCGGAACATAAAAGAGATAAATGAATTCTTCTGCATTTGCAGTCCAAAGATTTGCTTTCTTAGAAAC
The DNA here is from genome assembly GCA_002315375.1 of Treponema sp. UBA1747. Classification (GTDB taxonomy): domain Bacteria; phylum Spirochaetota; class Spirochaetia; order Treponematales; family Treponemataceae; genus Treponema_D. The sequence goes on from DCHR01000056.1 coordinate 76,978, forward strand.
CATGAACTTTTCGGCTTTTTCAAAATAATCACAACGAGCAACCAGATATGGCACTTCATCGAAAAAATTAATATTGTAATATGATTTAAAACTGTTCAGCAGTTTCTCAACTATCGAATTATTCACCGTTGAATTATCCATATCAGCCATAAAAATTAGTTCCACTAAAGATTATTAATATATTTTAAGTCTTAAATCACAAATCGTCAAGAAAGAGGGGTCTGTCCCCCTTTCACTCTTTTTTTTCCTTCCTCTTTCCTTTTTTACATTTTTTTGCCAATTCTATAAGTAAGTAATAAAATGGCACGAAAACCTAGAAAAGAAGCTAGCTCGCAGATTTACCATATAATAATGCGGGGAAATAACAAGCAATCCATTTTCTTCGATGATAACGACCGAAATTTCTTCATAAATCGGTTATTCAAGTACGCATCCCAACTTGAAATTCATGTTTATGCATATTGTCTTATGCAAAATCATGTACATATTTTACTTGGACATACGCCTAAAAAAATCCTAAGTCTTTTTGTCCAAAAACTCGCAACCAGCTATGTATATCATTTCAACCATAGATATGACTGTAGCGGGCATTTATTTCAGGGAAGATTCAAAAGTGAACCTGTCGAAGATGAAATTTACTTAAAAAATGTATTACGTTATATTCTCAGAAATCCGGAAAATGCTGGTATTTGCAGTATGAAAACTTATACATGGAGCAGCTATAGAGAATTAACACAAACAACAACTGCAACCAACACAAAAAAAGATTTCATATATTCATTATTTGGCTCCCAACACGAATTAAAAAATTTTCTTGAAATTCCTGATAACCAAAACTATATGGAATACGAAAATAAGCCCACTCTTAACGATGATAACGCAAGGATTTTTATCCTAAAACTACTTAAAATTCCAAACCTAAATATACTAAGATCCGTTTCAGTAGAAAAACAACTAAATTATCTTCAGCTCTTAAAAAAACACCATTTTTCAATATCCCAGATAAGTAGAATAACTGGATTTCCAAGAAAAATAATTCATGAAGCTTAGAAAGAAAAGAACAATCATAATAAATAATTCCTAAACTTTATTATCAATTACAAAAGAATTACTCACTTTATAGAATGAAAGGTTATAAAAAAGGGGTCTGTCCCCTCTGATATAGAATATTCAGAGGGGACAGACCCCTTTCACATTCACACCTCTTATTTCACCTGATTTTTACGTGAAATAAGAACATTTACCAGAACTAAAACGACAACCAGCCCCAGTCCAGCAAGGTCTGTCACCCTTTCTGGAATAATACAAAGAAGTCCTGCAGCACCAAATAAAATTCTGAATGGCCACTGAACTTTTCCGACAACCCACCCTTCCAGCGCAGCGCTAATAGAGAACATCCCGATCAGAGCGGTAAGAGTAATCCACAATAAACTTCCAACTGTTGTATTAATCATCAAAAGCTGAGGACTGAAAACAAAAATATATGGGATGATAAAAGCACCAATTGCAAGTTTTGTTGCATTTAACGCAGTCTCAATAGGCCGCGCTTTTGCAATAGCAGCACCCGCAATTGCAGCAAGTGCAACAGGAGGTGTAATATCAGCAATAATCCCAAAGTAGAATGCAAACATATGTGCGGCCAAAGGTTCATAACCAAGCCCGATGATTGCACCGGCTGTGATTGTTGAAGTAATCAAATAGTTGGCTGTTGTAGGAGCACCCATACCCAGAATAATCGAAGCAAGCATAGTAAAGAAGAGAGTAATAAATGCTATTCCATGTGAAATCGAAATAAGGCCTGCAGCAAACTTCAGCCCGATACCAGTCAATGTAACAACACCGATAATAATTCCGGCCATAGCACAAGCAATTGCAACACTGATTGTATTTCGTGCGGTTGTACAAAGAACTTCAACAATATCTTTAAGTCCGAAAGTCGGTTTTCTTCCACATGCCAGATCAACAAAACTTGTTACCAATCCGATCAATAAACATGCACATATTCCCATAAGAGCAGCAAATACAGCTGTTTTTCCGATACAAAGGAAAACGATTATAACAATTAAAGGAATAATCATATATCCCTTTTTCAGGAACAACGGAAGGAATTTTGGAAGCTGATCCTTAGGAAGACCTTTAAGTCCCAGTTTTTTTGCTTCAAGATGAACAGTGATAAAAATACCAGTGAAATAGAGAAGAGCCGGAATAATTGCCGCTTTTACTATTGAAATATAAGGCATACCAAGGCTTTCAGCCATCAGGAACGCAGCAGCCCCCATAATCGGAGGCATAAGCTGTCCCCCTGTACTTGCAGCAGCTTCAACGGCTCCTGCAAAAGCTGGTTTATATCCCAGTCTTTTCATCATCGGAATTGTAAAGCTTCCCGAACCAACTGTATTCGAAACTGAAGATCCTGAAACCGTTCCCAAAAGAGCCGAGGAAAGAACTGCAACCTTTGCAGGACCACCGGAAGCTCCACCTGCAATTGCATTGCATGAATCGATAAAAAACTGTCCGATTCCTGTTTTATCAAGAAGGGCACCAAAAAGAAGGAAAAGGAAAATAAAGGTCGAACATGCCCCGATTGGAGTTCCCATAATACCTTCTGTATTATAGAAAAGGTGAGTTATTACTCGGCGCAGCGAATATCCGCGATGATTCAGAAATCCCGGAAGGTATGGTCCCACAAATGCATAAAGAATAAAAACAGCTGCAATTACTGCAATAGGAATACCAACAATTCGACGACAGCTTTCAAAAAGAACCAGAATCCCGATTCCTCCAATTACAACATCAAGGACCGTAAATGCACCGGCACGACGGGCAATATGCTGAAAGTTGATTACAATATAGAGCCAGCAGGCAGCTCCAATCAGACCAAGAAGAACGTCATACCATGGAAGTGTATTTTTAGGCAGCTTTTTACTGGCAGGGAAAAGCAGGAAAGCCAGGAGTTGAACAAATGCAAGATGACTTGCACGAAGAATCTGCGCTGTTACCATTCCGGAAAGAGTTGCATAAAGCTGAAAACTACAGAAACAGACAGAAATAAGGACCGTAATATATTGACGCCAGCAGGTATGTTCACGGTAAGACTGATCCCTATCCAGTTCCTTCATAAGGTTCTGCATTTCTTCTTCATTTGTTGTCGGCATCATATTTTCCAGTGCAGAACTTTCAGTTTTTACCGGCTCCATTTCTTCTGTTCCATTTGTTTTGTTTTCATCCATTTTGTACTGTCCTTTTTTTTCGAAAACAACTTCGTATATGAAAGCTTATTTCGAAAATTTGTTTTTTATTTGTATTTTGAAAAAATCAAACAAGGATATTTTCTGATTTATTATTCTGAGACTCGTCTGAGGCTGGAACAAAGTATTCAGCATTAATTCCTCTTCCCCGTCTCTGTTTATTTTTATCGAATGATCCGCAATAACGCCCACAGCCATTACAAGTTCATTCAGGTTTCTATTCAAATTTGAAATAATGTATCCCGTATCAGTTACTGTAAAAACAGCACCTGGTGTTTCTTCAGGTTCGGGAATACCTGCTCCATAAGAAACAAATTCTGTTTCATACAGTGTAAGTGTGCCGTCTTTTTCTATTCTGTAAAAATCGTGAACCCGGCCTTTGTTCACTGAATGTGTGTAAGAAATAACAAAACCGTTTACAGCGGCTTCTCTTAATAAAAATTTTTGAGCAGGATTTTTTCTGTTAGTTACAGAAATTACATTCACTGCTGGAATAAATAAACCCGCACAAAGAAAAATCCATATTCCGAGAAAAATATAGGATGATTTTGTAAGTTTATGGGTTTCGTTCATAAGCGGGGTTTGGGGCCGCAGGCCCCAGGAGAAGGGGGTGTGGTGAAGCCCGGTTACTGGACCTGTCCATAGACCGGGCTGAACCCAGGGGGAAGGCTTTCCCCCTCTCCCACACTCCTTTTTCTCAAATAATTAGTTTACGTCGTAACCTGCTTCTTTGAAGTATTTTGCAGCACCTGGGTGGAATGGAACTGAGCAACCTGTTACAGCTTTAGCAGCAGTTACTTCTTTTCCTTTTGCATGTGCAGCACCAAGTTTGTCCAGATTTTCGAAAAGAACTTTTGTCATCTGATAAACTGTGTCTGTATCCAGTTTTGCGCTTACAGCGAGAGTTGCCTTGATTGCAAGAGCCTGAGTATCAACATCTGTTCCCTTGTATGTTCCTGCAGGAATTGTTTCAACTGTGTAGAAACCATATTTACCTGCAATTTTCTTAGCATGTTCTGTATCAATAGAAACAAGTTTAAGACCCTGTGTAACGGCCAGTTCAACAAGAGCTGCGTTTGGAACACCGGCTGTGATGAAACATCCATCAAGAGTTCCGTTCTGGATTCCTTCGGCTGATTCTTTGAAAGAAAGATTTGATTTTTTGATATCATCAAATGTCATTCCATATCCTTCGAGAATCTGTTTTGCGTTGAATTCTACTCCGGAACCGGCATCTCCTACAGAAATACGTTTTCCGCGGAAATCATCAATTGTTTTGATTCCTGATTTTTCAGAAACTGCAATCTGAACAACTTCCGGGTAAAGAGTTCCGATTGTTGCCAGATTTGAAAGAGCTTTTCCTTCAAACATGTCTGATCCGTTATATGCATAGTCCATAACGTCATTCTGAACTGTTGCAAATTCAGCTTCACCATTTGAAATAAGGCGGAGGTTTTCAGCAGAAGCACCTGTTGCCTGAGCTGTAACGTTCATTCCTGGAATTCCTTCGTTCCAGATCTGAGCCATAGCACCACCAAATGGGTAGTAAGTTCCAGAAGTTCCACCTGTTGCCAGGATGAAGTTTTTGCTGTTCTGTTTTTTACAACCTGAGAGCAGGACAACAGCAGCAAGTACTACGAGAAATGATTTTTTCATATAGTTCTCCTTTTATTTGAAATAATAACTGATATATTTTACAGGAATTTCCATTTTTTTTATAGGGGAAAGTTTTCTTTTGGTTCAAAACCAGGATGCTAAGTGGTTTCAAGGGGGACAGCCCCCATGACAAAACCAAAATTCAGTGGGGACAGACCCCTATGGCAAAAACAAAATGCAAAGGGGACAGACCCCTGCAAATCAAAAAAAATCAAACCGTGCGGCCATCCCAAGTATCAGACATTCCTTTTTCGTACTCAATGGCTTTGTCAAAATCTACTTCAGGCTGGCAGTTCTGTTCTACATACATAGCTGTGTTATGAAGTCGACGAATACAATCAGATTTTTCGTTATATCCCAGCTTTGATTTTTCTATGCTGTCCCGAAGAACACGGATACTTTCATCGTAAACTTTAAGCGGAACCGGGAATGGGTGCCCGTCCTTCCCGCCATGGGCAAAACTGAAACGTGCAGGATCCGTAAAACGGCTTGGAGTCCCGTTAATTACCTCGCTTACAAGGGTCAGAGACTGCAATGTTCGTGGACCAAGTCCCGGAGTCAGCATAAGGCTTTCAAAATCTTTGGGCTGAGTTTCATAAGCGGTTGCAAGAACCCCGCCCAGGCGCTTCAAGTCCACATCCTGAGCCAGTACCTCATGATGAGCCGGCATAACCAGATTACGTCCTTTATTCTGGACCATAACGGCTTTTTGTCCGTCAGGCATAATCAGACTGCTTTTTCCAGCTGCAGTATTCTGTTCTTCCAGAATCCCCATTTCCGGAAACAGTTCTCCCTGCCCCGGAATACTGACTGGTGAAGTCCTTTTTTTAATGGGGACAGACCTCCCGTCACTAAAAAAAATAATTTCGTTTTCAGGCTTTGCAATTACCCCGATTTCCTTAAGAATCCGCTCAGGGTCTTCACAGCTCATTTCAAGAATACTGTTCCGGGTTTTATCCGCATTTTTATCAGTCAGATTCAGAATCAAGCCCTGATTGTTCCCCACAACGCCCTTATGAGGCTCTTCAACAAAACTCCGCAAATCTGAAGAACACCAGTGATACCGCCTGGCAGTCTTTGAAGCTCCGTTCATTCCCTGCTGGACTACAGCCCAGTTTCCTGTTTTTGAAAGGATAAAATTATGCTGATACAACTGAAAGCCGTCCTGAACGGCATTATTGTCAATTTTTGCAACCAGTTTTGAATTACGGACAAACTCGTCTCCATCAAAACCATTCTGATCTCCCAGTTCCAGAAGCTCATCAGGAGTCTGACGGGAATATTTTCCGCGTCCGCCACATACATAAAGTCCCAGTTCATGAGCCCTGGGGTTCAATCCCCTTTTAAGTGCATACATGACACTGGTAGTTATTCCGGAACTGTGCCAGTCCATGCCCATAACCGCCCCAAAACTCTGAAACCACAAAGGGTCGCTCAAACGGGTTAAGGCTTCATCGACTCCATAATTCTGAATGATTGATTCAATGATTAAAGTCCCGGTTACCATCATCCGGTCTGCCAGCCATTTGGGGACAGTCCCTGTATGAAGAGGAAGATCTGCATGTCCGGAATTACGAAGCATAATTTAATTTTACCATAAAACCATCTTCACGGGTTAAAAAAGAAAAGCCGTTCGGTTCTCCGAACGGCTTTCTTCAGTTTCAGACTAATTAGTCTTTTCTGAGAATTGCACCAACAAGGGCTACAATGAAGCCGATGCACAGAAGATAGATACCAATATTTGGTTCTGCTACTGCACCGCCAACTTTGTTTGCTGCTTTAATAAGGCTTTTTGAAACACCTGAATTAAACACACCGATTGATTTGAGGTAGAACAGAACACCACAAACAATACCGCCAACTGCACATACGAGACTGTAAAGTTTTACATCTTTTACCAGAATGATTACGATACCTGCTACTGCAAATACCAAAATCAGAAGAGCCATTACTTCCTGGAATGTATTTCCTTTTGATGAATCAAAAAGGTTTTTGATGAAGTTAAGTCCGCTTCCACCATTTGATCCGAAAAGTTTTCCTTTTGTCAGAGGACAGAAGAATCCGATTGCTGCAAGAACGAAACCAATCAGTTCAACAAGTTTCATTGTTCCCATGCCTTTTTTAGCCATAATTATCTCCTTTTGCTAAATGTCTAATATCTCCATATTATCCTAAATGGCAAAGTTTGGCAAATTATTTCATTATTTCGTAAAAAATTACTGAAGCAGCCTGTGCCACGTTCAAGGATTCAACAAAAGGTTCCTTAAACCCTTCTGCCATTCCGCTGAAAGGAATAAT
>DCHR01000052.1 GCA_002315375.1 Treponema sp. UBA1747
GAAGGAATTCTGGCTGGTCAGCATTTTTTGCTTTTACATCTTCCCATACGCTCTGTACGTATTTGCTATTCATAAGGTTACCCCTTTATTGTTACGGAACTGGCAGACTCAATAAAGCAACGCTTTGGTCCGCCCTGACATTTAGTCTGTTCCAAAAATTAAAACCATTGTGATTTAAGTTCGTCGGGAGAAAATCAATTGTTAAATAAAAAAAACAGTCCCGAACTGCTCGTCATTGAGCAAAAAGACTTGCGGCGAAAGCCGTAGTGAAAAAAAAGAAATGTGTACAACTCCCGGCGCCATTGCCATAAGGTGTTGTGCCTTCAATATTATTACCAAACGAAAAAAAAAGCAATACTTTAGTGCGATTAAATTCCTTAAGTATAACTTAATTGCTTTATTCGAATGCTTCTATTAAAATGGAAAATATGAACAAAGTAACATATCTGGAAACAATCCACCCTAAAGTGGATATACCTCCGGAGCTCCTTGTTGGAAAACGACATTTAACCTTAAATGAACTCCAGATTCTTTTAAGCAACTCAAATAAGAATACAGATCCTTCCTGGCAGAATTTTTATGTCGATGATTCGCCGGACGGCTTCGACCCGTCCCTGATTAAAAGTAATTATTTCGACGGTTATATTATTCTGGGAAAATTAAAGGCAGCAAAACTTCAGTACCATGACCTTATTCTGGAAACCGGTATTTACCGTTCCATGCTTAGGAATGTTGTCACGGGTGATGACTGTGCTTTCAAAAATATTTCCTACCTGGAAAACTACCGTTTTGGTAAACGTGTCATGCTTTTCAATATTCAGGAAATGTGCTGTACAAATCATGCCAAGTTCGGAAACGGAATCCTTAAGGAAGGAGAACCGGAAAGTCACCGCATATGGATTGGTGTTGCCAATGAAAACGACGGTCGTGCCGTCCTCCCTTTTGAAGACATGATTCCTGCAGATGCCTATTTATGGAGCCATTACCGTGAAGACAAAGAACTTCTTGAATGCTTCAAAAACATGGTTGAAAAAGGCAACGACGGAAAACTCAATACATACGGATATGTAGATGATGATTCCGTAATCAAAAATACAGAAATCATCAAAGATGCCAAAATCGGAAAAGCAGCTTATATCAAAGGTGCCCTGAAGCTTAAAAACTTTACCATGCTTTCTTCAGAAGAAGAACCAAGTCAGATTGGTGAAGGCGTAATCATGGTAAACGGTATTTTGGGCTACGCTTCCCATGTATTCTATCAGGCAGTTGCAATCCGCTTTGTAATCGGAAGAAACTGTCACGTAAAATATGGGGTCCGCCTTTTGAACTCAATTCTGGGAGACAACTCAACTGTTTCCTGCTGTGAGATTTTAAATAACCTGATTTTCCCTTTCCATGAACAGCATCACAACTCTTCTTTCCTTATTGCAACAACAGTTCAGGGACAATCAAATATTGCATCAGGCGCTACAGTCGGAAGTAACCATAACTCCCGTTCTCCTGACGGTGAAATCTTTGCGAAGCGCGGATTCTGGCCGGGGCTCTGTTCCGACTTCAAGCATAATTCCCGCTTTGCAAGTTTTACTCTGGTCAGCAAAGGAAGTTATCAGCATGAGCTGGATATTCCTTATCCTTTTGCTCTTGTTGGACCTGCCCTGAAAGGCGACCATCAGATCAGTATTATTCCGGCCTTCTGGTTTATGTATGACATGTTCGCCATTGCACGAAATAATTCCAAATTCAAGAAGCGGGATAAACGGGTTATAAAAATTCAGCACATTGAAACAGACCCTTTTGCTCCCGACACAATGGAAGAAACTCTTGAAGCCATAGACAGACTTATCAGCCTTACTGCAGAAATTCTGCCAAAACTAGATCCTGAACGGGCAGCAAAAGCAACAACTCCGGAAGAAATGTACCAGGCTGCTAAAGATTTCATGCATCATAATGAATCTGCTGTATTCACTCTGCGCGATGACATCTGCCAGAAAAAATATGGCGCCACAGTTTTCAAACCAGCCAGAGCCTACAAAATGTACCGGAAGATTATCAAGTTCTTCGCAACCCGTACAATCCTCCAGTACTTTGAAAAAGAAAGAATCACTTCCCTTTCTCTGGAAGTTCTGTTCAAAATCAGACGCATTCCGCTGTATACCGAATGGGAAAATATCGGCGGACAGATTATTCCAAAAAAGAAACGTCTTGAACTATTTGAAAAAATCAAATCAGGACAAATCGATACCTGGGATAAAATCCATGATTTCTACAACCAGTGCCAGGATGAATACGAAAACTACAAAGTACGTTATTCGATTTACCTTCTGGAAAAGCTTTATTCTACTCCAATCGAAGAATTCTCGGACTATCTTTACAACAACATAATCGAAGATGTAACAGTTATTTCACAGGAAATGTATGAAGCTTCCTACAAGTCACGTGAAAAGGACTATACGGATTATTACCGTCAGATGGTTTATTCTTCAGGGGAAGAAATGAAAAATGTTCTTGGTCCAATGGAAGAAAATGACTTCCTTATTGAATTCAAGAAAAACACAGATGATTTCATAAATCGATTGAAGACAATCTTTGACGGGTTGACAATCGATTGAAAAAAGAGGATGATTTATACATATGAAAGCAATGCTTCTACTTCTACTTAAGGATTCTCATTCCGCAAAGTGCGATAGCTAGTGGCATATTCATATTTGAATCAGTAACTAACAAGACCTGTCGCACAACGGCAGGTCTTTTTTTATCAGAAAATAATTTTAGGAGAAAGATATGAAAGTTAATGGAAAGTACAAACCATTTGAAGCGGTTGGAATCAAAAACCGCACATGGCCGGACAATGTAATTACAAAAGCACCTGAATGGTGTTCTGTAGACCTGCGTGACGGAAACCAGGCCCTGATCAACCCTATGAGTGTTGAACAGAAACTGGAATTCTTTGATCTGCTGGTAAAAATCGGATTCAAGGAAATCGAAGTTGGCTTCCCTTCTGCATCTGATACAGAATTCAATTTCATGCGCCGCCTTATTGAAGAAAACCACGTTCCTGAAGATGTAACACTCCAGGTTCTGTGTCAGGCACGTGAACACCTTGTAAAACGTACTTTCGAATCTCTTAAAGGTCTGAAACATGCAATCTTCCACCTTTACAACTCTACTTCTCCTTCACAGAGAAAATATACATTCAACAAATCAAAGGATGAAATCAAACAGATTGCCATCGATGGTATCAAATGTGTAAAGGACTGCATCAAAGAAGCAGGCGACCTGAAAATCCAGCTGGAATACTCTCCTGAAAGCTTTTCAACAACAGAAATTGATTACGCACTGGAAGTTTGTGAAGCAGTAAAAGAAGCCTGGGGAACAAGTCCTGACAACAAAATCATTCTGAACCTGCCTACAACAGTTGAATGTGCCATGCCGAACCAGTTTGCAGACCAGATTGAATACTTCTGCCAGCATATTTCTGACCGCGAAAATGTAATCATCTCCCTCCATAACCACAATGACCGCGGCGAAGGAGTTGCTCAGTGTGAACTGGGTCTTCTGGCCGGCGCTGACCGCGTTGAAGGCTGTCTTTTCGGAAATGGAGAAAGAACAGGTAACCTGGACATCGTAACAGTTGCCCTGAATATGTTTACACAGGGAGTTGATCCTGAACTGGACTTTACAAACATCAATGCAATTGCTGATGTTTACACCCGCGTTACAGGAATGGAAATCCCACCTCGCCTGCCTTATGCCGGTGAACTGGTATTTACAGCCTTCTCTGGTAGCCACCAGGATGCAATCCGAAAAGCCCTGGCTGCACGTACAAAGATGGAAGACAATGCACTTTGGGACGTAACATATCTTCCGATTGACCCTCATGATATCGGCCGTCAGTACGAAGGAATTATCCGCATCAACAGCCAGAGCGGAAAAGGCGGAGCTGCATATATTCTGGAAAAGAACTACGGAATCATCGCTCCAAAATCAATGCACCCTGCCATCGGAAATGTTGTTCAGGCTGTTGCAGATGGAGCCCAGCGTGAACTTGCTCCAGCAGAAGTTTACGACACATTCGAAAAAACCTGGCTCAAGACAAAGAGTCCTCTCAATATCCTGGAAATTTCAGAACGCCATATTGAAGGTGAACGCGGCGGAATGGAAGATATTGAACAGGTTGCATGTATGGCTACTGTTGAATGGGAAGGAAAGAAATATGCCATTGCTGCAAACGGAAACGGACCTCTCGATGCTTTCGTAACAGCAATGAAACAGACACCTTGTCCTGCATTCAACATTACATCATTCCATGAACACTCTATCGGTACTGGTGCTGACACCAGTGCTATGGCTTACGTAAACATTACAATTGAAGACGGACGTCAGGTTTGGGGTGTAGGAAAATCTTCTAACGTTGGCCGCGCAGGTATAGCCGCCGTAGTCAGTGCCCTGAACTTCAAAGAATAAGTCTCGATTATGTAAATCTACGTTTGAATTAAAACGTAGATTTACTTGAAGTTTATACCCAGTGTTATGCTGGTACCAGGGCCCGGGTAATTATTTACTTCGGTGTACTTGAAATCAAAAATATTTTTCCAAAGCATATAGAAGGCAGTCTCATGACTGCCTTTTTTTATGTTGTAATCAAAACGGGCATCAAGATAATGCTGCGGCGGAACAAAAGAAAGGTTATCATTTGTTTCATATTTTTCAGAAACAAAATTGTACATTAAGGAAAACTTTATAAAATCATTGGGAGAAAATTCACCTGTAACGTTCAGAGTATGTAATGGAGTGAACATAATCTGATTTCCATAGACATGACTGTTTGTTGTAAGCATGGCCCGGCAAAAGGTGTAGTTTGCTTTTAAAGCAAATAAATCAAAGAGAGAATCTGTATCAAATGAAAAATCGAATCCACTGTTTACGGATGAACCAATATTTTCCGGACACCAGTAATATGGACTTACTTCTTTCCAGCCGATTTTATCTTCGTAAAAAATCAGAAATGGTTTGATGGCCAAAAGCGTTTTTCCTTTATACTCAGTTCCCGTATAAAAAGAAAAAGCAGATTCTGTTTTTAGATCAGGGTTCCCGGCCCCGCCGCTTCCACTGTAATAAAGCTGTTCAAATACCGGATTCGTAACATTTCTTGAAGCATTGAAAAACAGAGAGAACCTGTTTTCTTCAGGAGAATAAATATTTTTCCGGATTTCTGCAAAGTAAAGGAAATCAAAACAAGGACTTTCTCTTTCAGTCTTTTCATTGCTGGTCCAAAACAAACTGAAAGGCAGTTTCAAGGAAAAATCAAATCCTGAAAAACCAAAGGCCGCTGAAGGTTCTGAATAAAAGCTGAAAAGTTTATTTGCATCGCAGAAATCAAAATTACCTCTGCTGTTAATTTCAAAATATTTCCTGAAAGCACATTCTTCAGAAAAAGAAAAACTCTGAAGAAAAGTTTCTGAATGAACACTGCCGGATATAGAATCTTTTTTATAATCCAAATTCGAAAGTTTGTAGGAAGGAATAATTTTCAATCTGATTTTTTTGGACGGAATGAAAACCGGAAATGAAAAAACAGAAACGATATCTTCCTGTTTTTCATAAAGAAAGTATTCACCGCCAACACGTCCGCAGTTCTGATTATTCCAGGAAAGGAAATTTGAAAAACCAAAAGTTGCTCCTGGGAAAGCAGCTGATGAATAAACTGCAGAAAAAGAATTGTTTATAAGTTTTCGTTCCCATCCGCCGTAACGGTCTTTCCAGACTTCATAAGAATCCTCGAAGCCCGGATTATACGAAGCTTCTTTTGAATGATAACCATAATGATTGGCATCATATCCGCCCGAAAAATTTTCCTGCACAATCAATGAAGAACCGTCATTAAAAATAAAAGGATAACTTAAAGCACCGTGAAGTCTCCAGGCATCATTTGGAGAAATATTATGCAAAGAAAAATAGGATTTACTGTAACCGCCGAAGGAACAACGGATTTTTGTGTAGTCCGCATAAAAGGTATAAATATAAATTGAAACAGAACCGTCGGTAGAAACAGGATTGATTCTGATGGAACGGATTGAAGAAATATCCAGTCCTGAAAAATCAAACTTCCCTGTATTGGGATCATTCATCAGAATATCATTTATGTAGACTTTTATACTTGAGTTCCAGAACCCGTGAAAGGTCAGTTCTTTATTTGATTCCTTAAAAGAAATACCGGCGCTTTCAAGAACTTCTTCTGTTGAAGAAAAGTTTTTTATTTCTTCTTCAGAAATTACCACTTCCCCATTTTCTGAAGCAGAATCTACATAAGTAAACAAATGGGGAAGAGAAATATGTTCCGCTGCAATAAAAGCGCACATTGAGAAGAATAACAATGCTGAAACTTTCTGCCGCCAGAACATAAGATAATTCATAATGCACGATTCATAATATCAGGTATCTGATGAAGAATTATGGATAATACAAAGGGGCATTATAAAATGCTGATTATTTTTTTGTGGCACCGGAAGCACTTTCATTCCAGCTGTAATCACTGAAACATTCAGTGTTGTCAAATGCAAATTTTGTTACTGCATCAGACAATGTTGAAATGTTATTGTAATCAGTTCCGTAAGCACCTTCGATCAAAGCTTTTGAAGAATCTTCAGCATCGATCTGGAACTTTACACCATACCAGTTTCCAACAACAGGAGAACTGTAAGGAGATTCTTCTGCCTTGAAAAGCAGAACGCCTGATTTTTTGTCATCTGTTTTATAAACAACATAAGCTGGCGAAGTGCTTTTTGCAAAGTAGTTGTCTTCTTCTTCATAAGTTGCCCAGTTCATAAGCTTGAGAGTAACACAATTTTCTTCACTTGCTTCAAGTTTTTTTCCTGATGAAGCTGTTGCCCATACAAAATCCGGAGAACTGTAAAGTAACAGACCATAGGCTCCTTTCCATTCACCGCTAATTGGGTCATCGGCTTTAAGGTCATAAGCTTTTACATCGCCAACCTGAACATATCCAGGATATTCAGCCTCGCGCTGACAAGAAGCAAATCCTAATGAAAGGAACAGTACAAGTGAAGCCAGAGCGGCAACACGACCAAATGAGAAACGTTTATTGAACATAAATACTCCAAAATCCAGGGCCTGCGTAGATTTCAAAAATGTGATTATCTTTCCATACGGAAGACATGGGATTTTTCCCGGCCGTCACCAAAGTTTCCTGACTTGAATCATGAAAAGACATCTTCCCGAAGAAACCTGAGAGATTCCTTCAGTGACCGGCATTTAAGCCAAGTCCTTCCACTTTTGTAATTCTTACAGTTGCGCACCCAGCCCGTGATTTTCACACGGTTCCATTGAAATGACAGCTTTTATTCAAACTGCATTATAGCAGATAACACAGTCAGATTCGACTGCATCATTTTCTGTTTTAAGACGGTTTCCAAACCTTATTTTACTCCGAAAACTTCCTGTGCGTAATGCACAGTATCCAGAGCATCTCTGGCGTATTTATCGGCACCGATCATATCGGCATATTCCTGTGTCAGAACCGCACCGCCTACAACAGTCTTACAGTCAGGAACATTTTTATGAAGCAGTTCTATTGTTTCCTTCATGGCAGGAACAGTTGTTGTCATAAGGGCAGAAAGTCCAACCAGCTTCACATCATTTTTCTGAACTGCTTCCAGAACTTTTTCGGCAGGAACATCTTTCCCCAGGTCAATTACATCAAAGTCATAGTTTTCAAGAAGAACCTTCACTATGTTTTTCCCGATATCATGAATATCACCGTGAACTGTAGCAATAACTACCTTCCCCTTTGACTTGCCTTTCTTGCCTGTTGAAGCCAGGTATTCCTTGATTACTTCAAAGGCCGCCTTTGCCGCTTCGGCAGACATCAGCAGCTGTGGAAGGAAAACAGTTTTCTTTTCAAACCCCTTTCCCACAACGTCCAGTCCGGGAATAAGGTAATCATTGATGATTTTTACGGCTTCCTCAGTTTTCAGAAGTTCTGCTGCAAGCTTTGCAGATTCGTCCTTAAGACCGCGGATTACAGCATTACTTAAAGGGTGAACTGCTGCTGACGGCTCTGCCCCAGAAGAACTATTCCCTGTTGTTGCTGCGGCAGAAGGAGTTCCTGCCACAGGAGCTGCAACAGTAACCTTCTGTGCAAAATCAATATATTCAAGACAGTCCTTGTCATAGCCTTTAAGAAGACAGAAGGAATGATAGGCTTTCTTTATTTCCAGGGCCAGAGGATTTATAATGGCGGACGTAAGTCCCCTTTCCATTGCAAGTGTAAAGAAAGCCCCAGTAACAAACTCACGGTTTGGAAGGCCGAAGGAAATATTTGAAACTCCAAGAACAGTTCCTATTCCCATTTCAGTAACCTGCTTAACAGTTTCCAGTGTTGCAAGTGCGGCGTTTGTATCAGAGCTTACAGACATTGTAAGGGCATCTATAAGAATATTATTTCTGGAAATACCGTAATACTCTGCCCTTTTCAAAATCTTATGAACTATTTTCATGCGTCCTTCACTGGTAGTTGGAATACCTCCTTCATCCAGAGTCAGAGCAACAACTACACCACCGTATTTTTTTACCAGCGGAAATACAGCATCCATTATTTCTTTCTTTCCATTTACCGAATTCACAAGGGCTTTACCGTTGTAACGGCGGAGGGCAGCTTCCATAACATCAGCGGAAGAAGTATCAATCTGAAGAGGAATATCTGAAACGCTCTGAAGTTCGGTCATTACGCGCACCATCATTTCCTTTTCATCAATTTCAGGAAGACCGACGTTTACATCCAGAACATGACTTCCTGCATTTATCTGCTCAAGTCCCTGCCCGATAATATAAGGAATATCATTGTTTCTCAAAGCTTCCTTGAACTTTTTCTTTCCAGTCGGATTAATGCGTTCCCCGATAATTACAGGCTTTGTTCCGATTTTTATATCAACACACTTTGTATAGGAAGAAATAGTTGTTCTGTTTTTCTGCACCAGAGAAACAGGTGTCAGTTTTTTTATTTCAGAAGAAAGTTTTGCAATATGAGCAGGAGTTGTACCGCAGCAGCCTCCGAAAATAAGGGCACCGCCTTTTGCAAACTTTTTCATCTGGCTTGTAAAAGCATTTGGGCCAACGTTATAAACAGTTTTTCCGCCAACAACTTCAGGAAGTCCTGCATTCGGTTTTACAATAACCGGAACTGAAGCATTTTCTATAAGGCGATTTACAGCATCCTGCAAATCTTCCGGACCAAGGCCGCAGTTCAAACCGAGGGCAGAAACTCCAAGCCCTTCCAGAATTGAAACCATTACTTCAGGCGTTGCGCCTGTAAGCAGCCGGGAAGATTTATCATAAACATTGGTAACCAGAAGAGGAAGTTTCTTTCCGGCCTTTTCCATGGCTTCTTTTGCCGCAATAACCGCTGCCTTTGTTTCGTAGGCATCGTTCATGGTTTCAATAATAACCGCATCAACGCCCTTATTTTCCAGAGCGATTTCAATGGAAGTTTTGAAAAGTGTTACTGCATCTTCAAAATCCAGGTCTCCCATAGGTTTCAGAAGTTTTCCGCAGGGACCTACATCGTAGGCAACAAAGCATGGATGAGATTCGGCTTCTGACCGTTCAAGTGTTTTAAGAAAATCTTTTTTTGCCTTGTTAGCATTTTTAATTGCAGCAGGAATAATCTGATGAAGTTCTTCTGAAGTAAATTTTCCTTCGTAAGCACCGAAAGTATTTGTGCAGACAATATTGGAACCGCTTGCGTAATAGTTATAATGCAGTGCAACAATTTTATCTGCATGCTGAAGATTCCAGTATTCAGGCAGTTCTCCTGGTTTCAACCCCTGAGCCTGTAGTACTGAGCCGGTTCCGCCGTCCAGAAAAAGAAACTGTTTCCCTAAAATATCCTTGAGTTTTGCCATCTTATTATTCCTGATTTTTATCCTTGATTATTCAATGCCGATAAAAGCTGTTACGCTTTTTTCGGGAGCCATAATCAGAGTATCCATAAGTGTAAGTCCTATTTTGCTGCAGTTCAACAGGTTGAAAAAAAGTTTCTGAGTTTTTAGTTCCAGGTCTCCGTAACCGGGACTATAACGTCTTCTGGTTTTGTTACCCTGAGCTTTTTCCTCTTCATCAATTTTTCTGTTGAACATATCAATAAGCTCTTCCACAAACATAGCACCTGTTGCCTGAAGAACGCAGGCTTTTGCCGGATTCAAAACATTTGTAACCCGTACAAGCTTATCTGCTTCGCTTCCTATTGTTCCGGCAAGCATTACCACCCGGCGGCAGCCTGAAAGATTTTCTGCCAGATTCCGGCTTGTAATTTCGTTCCCGTTTATAAAAGAATTGTTTTCTTCAACCTTAAGCTCAAAAGAATCCCACACAAGATTAGGACGCAGAATTTTCTGCATTTCGATTATGCATTCATCTATAAGAGAATCAATTACCTGGTCAGGCTGATGAAGTGCCCTGTACCCCAGATAACGGATTACTTCCTTTTTTGAGGCAATAATTTCCTGCGGTTCTTTTTTATAAAACTGATTCATACTGAAAATGCGACAAGGATTGGAACACCGGCGGAGCCGTCCGCTCAGAATGAGCGGATGCGCGTGAGCGAAGTGTGGAAAGCCTGACCGTCGCCCTAAACCTGAAACAAACTTCTTGTTGCCTCGTTGATTTTCTTTGCAATATAAGGATTATTCATTGTGTACAAGTGAATACCTTCAACCCCGTTTGTAACCAGGTCAACAATCTGATCGATAGCATAAGCAATTCCGGCATCCCGAATAGCTTCCGGGGAATCACCGAAACGATCCATCATTCGGGTAAACTTTACAGGAAGCTCTGCATTTGTCAGGGCAACCATACGTTCAATTCCCTTTTTATTTGTAACAGGCATAATTCCTGCTTCGAGTGGCGACTTGACTCCTGCAAGACGTGCCCGTTCAACAAAGCGGTAAAACTTTTCATTGTCAAAAAAAAGCTGACTTAAGAAATGACTGGCGCCGGAATCTTCCTTGCTTTTCAAAGCACGGATATCCTGGTAAATATCTTTTGATTCAGGGTGCAGTTCCGGATAACAGGCCGCATAAATTTTAAACTGATTTTCTTTATCCCAGTCGCTGATGTAACGGATAAGCTGATCAGCCTGATTGAACTCTCCACCCGGCTGTACACCCTCCACCCGGTCTCCGCGAAGAGCAAGAATATTTTTAACTCCGGCTTCTTTGAACTGTGTCAAAACAGAAGAAACCTGTTCTTTTGTCATATTAATTCCAGGAAGATGAACAACACTTTCTGTACCGCATACACTGCTAATGCGGCTGGCAATATTCAAAGTATTATCACAGTTTGCAGAACCTCCGGCTCCATAAGTTACAGAAATAAAATCTGGTTTCAGTTCCTTAAGTTCATCAAGTGTATTGTATACAGTTTCAATATTTCCGTCTTTTTTTGGCGGAAAAACTTCCATAGAAAAAATTGTTTTACTCATAAAGCAAGTTTAACGGAATTAAAAGTTATAATCTATTCAAATGTTTTTATGATGAGTAATAGAAAAAAACTATAAGTTTATATCTGCGGAATTCCAAGTTCAGGATGCTTATAAACCTTTACTTCAGTTCCGTAAACCAGAGAAAGGTTTTCGGAAGTAAAAATTTCCCCGGCAGTTCCCTGCAGGCAAATCTGGGAAGTCCCGGTGCATTTCCCCAAAAGCACAACTTTATCTGCAAAACGGGCAGCCATATTTATATCATGGATTGAAACAACAACTGCCTTTTTATATTCCCTGCACTTTTCTTTCAGAAGCTTCATAAACTTTCCTGAAGCAATGAAATCAAGAGAAGACAATGGTTCATCCAGAAGCAGAAAGTCAGAACCTTGTGCAAAACTTCTTGCAAGACGAACTTTCTGAAACTCACCGCCGGATATTTCATGAACGCTTTTTTCTGACAGTTCTTCAAGTCCAAATTCCTGTATTATTTCTTTTGTCACCCTGTAATCTTCTTTCGAAAAGTTCCCGAGTAATCCCGTATGGCAGAAACGTCCGCTTAAGACTGTATCAAAAACTGAATAATCCCACAGGGCAGTTTCATTCTGCGAAAGAAAAGAAATCTTTGCGGCCCGTTCCTTTGAATTTTTTATTCCGCTGGATTCCGACAAAGCAGAAAGCAAAGTGGATTTCCCGGCTCCATTTGGTCCGCAGAGACACACAAAATCTCCCGGTTCAAGAGAGAATGAAATATCAGAAAGAACCTTATGGTCACCGTAAGAAAAATTAAAATCTGCAAGCTGAAGTTTTTCCGGTTTATTCACGGACAGCCCCCTTCTTCCGGAAAACTAAAGCCATGAAGAATGGAACTCCTATAAATGAAACGATTATTCCGCAGGGTAGTTCTCCGGGCTTCATTACAACCCGGGCAAGAGTGTCAGCAGCCAGAAGAAGTGCTGCGCCGGACAAAGCGGATGTCCATAAAAGAGTTCTGCTTTTGGGAGGAAAAAATTTTCTCATTATGTGGGGAGCAATAAGTCCCACAAAACTGATGGTTCCTCCGGCACATACTGCCACAGAAACAGCAAGGCTTCCGGAACAAATTACAAAAAAGCGGAGAAGCCGAATATTTACACCAAGATTTGAAGCGCTTTCTTCCCCACCATTCAAGATGTCCAGGGGATTGCAAATCAAAGCCATAAGGATGAAGGCAAGAATTACAGGGATAATTACAAATTTCAGTTCGTTCACCCCTCTTCCGTTAAAGCTTCCCAGAAGCCAGGAATAAATTCCATAAAGTTCTTTGTTGTGCAGAAGCATTATTGTTGAAGAAATTGAGGCGTAAAAAGTTCCCAAAGCGGTTCCGCACAAAAGAAGCATTACAGATGATATTTTTCTGGAAGAAGACGAAATAAGGGAAAGTATCAGACCGCTTCCGAAAGCACCCAGAAAGGCAAATATATTAATAGAAGAAATGAAACCACCGAAGAAAGAAAGTCCGCCAAGGCAGGCAGCTGTCACCGCACCCAGAGTTGCCCCTGCACTGATTCCCAGAAGTCCCGGTTCTGCCAGGGGATTCCTGAAAAATATCTGGAAAACTGCTCCGCTGGCAGCAAGAAGCGCTCCGGACAAAAGAACCAGGACACTGCGGGGAAGACGAAGATATCTGATTAAAAATTCTGTAGGCTTTTCTGCACCGAAATAAAGGCTTCCTGCAAAACATAAAACCAGAATAATTATCAGAATCAGTGTTTTGAAAAGAATCCCAGTCCTGCGCACCTTAATCCCCGGCCCCCCAAAATAAATTTATTTCAAAAGTTCATAAAGAATTTCAGCGGCTTCCAGAATACGTGGTCCCGGACGGCTGAAAATATCATCATTTACATTGAAAATCTTTTTATCCTTAACTGCTGAAATATATTTCCAGCCGTTTCGGCCTGCACATTCAGCAATATCGCCGTAAGGCAGAATAATAACCTGTGGATTACGGGCCAGAATAGATTCTTCGCTTACCATTGGATATGCCTGATCTGCAATATCCGCAAAAATATTTTTCCCGCCGCATACTGAAATCAGTTCATTGATGAAAGAACAGCCGCCTACGCTCATATATGGAGCATTCCAGGTTTCCCAGTAAACTGCTTTTTTCTTCTTGTCAGAAAGCTTTGAAGTTTTTTTCTGGATTTTTGAAAAGCCTTTTTTCATTGAGTCCACAAGTTCACCGGCTTCCTTTGCGCGGTCTGTTTTATTTCCAATAAATTCGATTTCATCATAAACGCCCTGGATAGAAGCGTCTTCAGAAAGATAAAGTTCAATGCCAAACTGATCACAGCTTTCTTTCAAAAAATCGTGCATTCCTTTTGCGCCATAAACAAAATCAGGTTCGTAAGAAATGATTGTTTCAACACTCAGAGTTTTTCCGTCGAAACCGCCGACGCTTGGAAGGCTTCCTGTTTCTGAAGGAAAATTACAGAAATCTGTACGGGCTACAATTTTATCTCCTGCACCAACTGCATAAAGAATCTCGCAGCCTGCAGGACTCAGAACAACAATACGGTTTGCAGCAAAAACAGAAACACATAATGCAAGTGAAATAAATAATGCAAAAATCTTTTTCATTTTATCCTCTTTACAAAACTACAGATGGACTGTAAAACCTGCTACTGTTCCAGAACCATTCTTCCATTCAGGAAGAGTGCACGGACTTTTCCTGTCAAAGTGCGGCCTGTAAACGGAGTCCACTTTCCTTTTGAATAGAACAGACTCGGATCCACATTCCAGCGGAATTCAGGATCTACGATTGTAAAATCTGCATCGTAATTCTGCCGGAGCAAACCTTTATTCAGTCCCAGAACCCGTGCCGGATTTGCACTCATAAGCTGTGAAAGTTTTTTATCTGAAATCTGATTTGTACAAACCAGATCTGTATGACAGGCAGCATAAGAAATTTCAATTCCGGTAAAGCCTGGAGCGCCATTTTCCTTGTCTTCCTGTGTATGAGGAGCATGGTCTGTAGAAATACAATCTACTGTGCCGTCTTTGATACCTTCAATAATCGCTTTATTGTCTTCCAGTGAGCGGATCGGAGGATTTACAATTGCAAGCATTTCCTTCCAGTCATAAGCACTGCAGCAGATATGATGAGGAGTCACTTCGCAGGAAACCTGTGTATATCCTCTTTTCTTTGCCTGGCGAACATAATCGATAGAAAGTTCAGTTGAAACATGGCACAAATGAATGCGTGCGTGAGCAAGTTCCGCAAGGGCAATATTTCTCTGAGTCAGAGTATCTTCTGCCGTACGCAAAAGCTCATTCGCATTCATAAAATCATCGCGGATACTTTCCGCAATTTCTGAGGATACTTCTCCTATTTCATGAATCTTCAGAGGATCCAGAGGAATATTATTTTCTTTAAGGGTTTTAAGTCCGTGCTGACGGAAAGGACGTGCCATAGCAGCCAGTTCAGGATCTTCACAATGACAGGCTACCAGAAGATTTTTCTTTGCAGCCTTTTCCATTGCATCAAGCATGATTTCCGATGAAGCCACTTCTCTTCCGTCTTCTGAAATTATCGGGTTCACGGAAGGGTCCAGTTCATTAATATGACTGATGTCCTTTCCTTCAAAATCTTTTGTGATGCTAACAACCTGAACAACATTTGTATATCCCAGCTGCTTTGCTTCATTCATGATTTTTCCCGCCAGCTCCTTTGAAGAAACTACAGGATTTGTATTTGGCATGGCGCAGATTGTTCCGAAGCCGCCGGCTGCACAGGCATGAGTTCCACTTTCCAGGTCTTCCTTTAATGGTTGTCCCGGATACCGGAGATGAACATGCATATCAATAAATGCGGGAGTAAGGGTCAGTCCTGCTGCATCAAAAAGTTCCAGTGTGCAGTCTTCTGAGTAACCGTCTTCAATAAGGACAGCTTTTGCCATGGCAGAAACTGTATTTGCGTTGGTGAAATATCCGTTGAAAACAGATCGGATTTTGCCGTCTACAGAAAGCACAGCACCCGGAGTGTCAGTACTTTCATCAAGCAGCATTGCATTGTAAATAAGGAGAGCGTGTGTCATATCAAGTCCCTGAAAACTCAGGTTCCCGAACTTGTCGAAGCTCGTCGAAGGCCTGACCTGCGGTGCTTCGACAGGCTCAGCAACCGCTAGTTATTGGCATTATAAAGTGTGTCACAATATTCGCAGCGGTAAAGACCTTTTGAACGGTCCAGAAGCAGGAATGTTGGAGTCACATAGTGTTCTGTTTTTGTAATACAGCGCGGATTCTTGCATTCAAAAACGCCCTGAACCCGGTCCGGAAGTTCCATGTTGATCTTGCGGACAATTTTTTCATTTTCAATTACGTTTACACAGATATTAGGATCAATAAATCCAAGAACTGAATAATCAATATTGATAATGTTATCGATTTTGATAATGTCTTTTTTACCCGATTTTTTTGACTGAACGTTCTGAATAAGACATGAAGTAAATGGAGCTTTATCCAAACCAAGCCACTGGAAGACTTTCCAGCCTGAACCTGCAGAAATATGGTCAATTACAAGACCATTTTTGATTGTGTTTACGTTTAACATGAGTCAATTATAGCACTTTGCAAAGGTTTGTTTAACAGATTCCGGTCAGTTTCGGAAACAGATTCTGTTTCCTGCCTTTATTTTTTCTCTTTTGCAATCATTTCAAGAAGGATTTCTGTCTCTTCTCTTTTTTCAGTAAGGTAAACTTTGTCATCTATAACGACAGAAAGATTGGAATACTTTCCGAAAAAATCGAATTTATCAGTACAATCCATCTTTTTAAAAATACCCCCTGCGGCCTTTTTAACTGTTATTTCAGACAACCCCAGCTGGCGGGCAATATAATCGTATTTTTCATTCTGAAGGATTTTACAGATAATAATTATTTCCCTTTCTGAAAAACGCTCAAAAGTCCCCAGATCCAGAGCTTTTCCTCTGGATTCAATTTCCGGTTCTTTCTGAACTTCTTCAGCTGTAATCTTCTGAACCGAAAGCGAAAGTACAAGCGTAAGAACAATCAGTGAAAAAGATACGACATACTGAAAAAGGTTGGAAAGAAAAAAACTGAATCCATAAAAAAGAAACTGCAGAAAGATTATGAAAAGATAATAAAAACAGACTCCCAGAAACTTCAATTTTCTGTATTTTTCAAAAAGTTCCATTTCATACAGAGAAAAGAGAAAAATGCAGTAAAAAAAGAAACTATAGAAAACCTCAGCCTGCTCCAGAGGAAGATAAATAGAAAACATTAATCCGATTACTGCATAAAAGACAAATCTTCCGGGGAATACCAGAATCAGGATAAATAACATGCTGGCAGCCATATGAATAAGCTGATATATCACTTCATTATGGACTACAACATTTCCCAAAGGCTTGAACCAGGACGGCAGAATTATACTTATAAGTGAAACAATAAGTCCAAAAGCCGGAAAGATTCTGAAAAGGATTTTATCTTTTATACTCTCTGCGATGTATCTTTTTTTCATAGTTTAATTATAGGATATCTCTTTTTTAATATAAACATTTTTCTCGTATACTTTAGTATACCTGGTAAACCGGAAGTATACTTTGGTATATTTTCCTTAATTTCCATTGCGCACTGCCCAATGGTGGTTTAGAATGCAAAGTGTCGGAGAGAAACGGCATATATCAAAATCAAAAGGAGGATATAGTGTTCGACAATATCATGATGTGGATATGGCTTGGTGTAGTTGTAGCTTGTGTAATCGTAGAGCTGCTGACCACCTCCCTTACCACAATCTGGTTTGCCTTCAGTGGAGTACTCATGATTTTCCTTTCAAAAACCGGGATTGCCCTTCAGTGGCAGATTCTGATTTTCTTAGGGATTTCTTTCGCATTGCTTTTCCTGACAAGACCTCTGGTCATGAAAAAGATCAAGGCAACGAAAACAAATGTTAATGCACTGGAAGGCCAGGAGGTTCTGGTTGTAAAAACAATCAGTAAATTTCAGAAAGGTGAAGCTAAAACCAAAAACGGAGTTATCTGGACCTGTGTCAGCGAAGGGGAAGATGAAATCCCTGAAGGAGCCATAGGACTTGTAACTAAAGTTGATGGCAATACTTTGATTATTAAAGCCAAATAAAAAAAAGGAGAAAATTTATGACTTGGGTTATTATTGCACTTATCGTTATCGTATTGATTCTGATTATTACAAACATCAGAATTGTTCCACAGTCAGTAGCTTATGTTATTGAACGTCTTGGTGGATACCAGAGCACATGGAATGTAGGACTCCATGTAAAAATGCCTTTTATTGACCGCATTGCAAACAAGGTGAGTCTTAAGGAAAAAGTTTTTGACTTCCCTCCTCAGCCTGTTATCACAAAAGACAACGTTACAATGATGATTGACACTGTTGTTTACTTCCAGATTACAGACCCGAAACTTTACACCTACGGTGTTGAAAAACCAATCAATGCCCTGGAAAACCTTTCAGCAACAACACTGCGTAATATTATCGGTGAACTGGAACTGGATGAATCATTAACAAGCCGCGATGTAATCAATACAAAAATGCGTTCTATTCTGGATGAAGCAACAGACCCTTGGGGTATTAAGGTTAACCGCGTAGAAGTTAAGAACATTGAACCACCACAGGCTATCCGCGAAGCAATGGAAAAACAGATGAAAGCTGAACGTGAACGCCGCGAACAGATTCTTATTGCCGAAGGACACAAGCAGTCAGCTATTCTGGAAGCAGAAGGTAAAAAGCAGTCAATGATTCTTGAAGCAGAAGCTGAAAAAGAAGCTGCTATTCAGAAAGCAAAAGGTGAAGCTGAAGCAATCCTCGAAGTTCAGAAAGCAAAAGCTGATGGTTTGAAAATGCTTAAAGAAGCCGGAATGGATGCTGCTGTTCTTAAACTCAGAAGCATTGAAGCCTTTGAAGTTGCTTCAAACGGACAGGCAACAAAAATCATTGTTCCGTCGGATATGCAAAATCTTGCAGGTGTGGTAACATCTATTTCAGAAATTGCAAAGGCTAAATAATTGTAATTTCTTTACGGAGTACTAAATGAAACGCTTATTTCTGATTATTACTGCTGTTCTGAGTCTCGGGTTTATTTCCTGCAAAACAACTGATACAAAGAATATCCCTGCAGATTTATCGGCAGCACAGCTTCTTCAGCTTGGACAGGATGCAGAATCTTCTTCAAATTACAAAGATGCTGAAACATATTTCCTTACAACTATCCAGCGCTTCGGACTGGATAACTCAACATATGTTGAAGCCCGCTATGAACTTGGAAACTGTTTCCTGAAAGAAAAGAAATATGATGAAGCACAGGCATGTTTTACTGAAATTCTTTCAATCTACGAAGATGCTGCAATCGGAACTCTTCCGCCTGCTTATCAGAAACTTGCAAAAATCGGTCTTGAAAAGATTCCTGAAAACAAAAAGAAAAATTAGTTTCCAAGAACAATTTTTACAGATTTGATTCTACGATTAACCTGTTCATCAACGATGAACAGGTTTTTTTTATGTATAAGAACCTGCCCTGAAACAGGAAGACTTCCGAACTGCTCCAGAATCCAGCCGCCCAGCGTGTTGTAATAATCGCTTTCAAGATTCAAATGAAGCAGCTTATTCACATCTTCTATTGAAAGGTCACCTGGAATCAAAAACTCTTTCGGCGAAATAACCTTTACTCTGTTTTCGGCAGGAATCTCTTCGTGACGGCTTTCATCACTCATTCTTCCGAAAACAACTTTCATTACATCATTCATTGTTACTACACCGGTCAGTCCTCCGGCTTCATCAAGGGCTACAGCGATTTTCTTTCCTTCCCTATAAAAAACATCCAGAAGTTCTGAAAGATCCAGGGTTCCCGGAACAAACATAACCGGTTTCATCAGTTTTTCGGCAAGGCCTTTTTCTTTCCGGTCTGTATCCTTTGGAGCAAAAAGAACATCCTGATAATTAAGAATACCTTTTATATCTTCTGTGTTTTCTCCGTAAACCAGAACATTTGAATAGCCGCATACAAGAAACTCGTCGCAAACCTCATCAAGGCTGGCATCTTTCTGAACCATAGCAACCATAGAACGATGATGAAGAACATCATTTACAGTGATATCTGAAAAACTGAAGATTTTTTTCAGCATGAGGCTTTCCCGTTTTTCGAGAGTCCCCTCTTTTTCTCCTTCCGAAATCAGGGTCTGAATTTCTTCCGGAGTGATTCCCGTTTGAACCGGTTTCAAAAGTTTTTCAGCAAGGAAAACTGCCAGATGTGAAATCTGGGTAAAAATCCAGATTACAGGGAAAAATATTTTCTTTATGGTGAAAATCGGAAGTGCTGCACGGGATGATATTTTTTCCGGATTCAATCCCGCCAGAGTTTTTGGAACAATCTGCCCGAAAATAGTAATGAAGAAGGAAATAATCAGAGTTGAAAAACCTACACCTCCGTCGCCGAAAAGCTCAACAGCAAGAACTGTTGCAAGAGCAGATGCAAGAGAGTTTACGAAATTAGTTCCAATCAGGACTGTTGTCAGAACATTATCCATGTCATCTTTTAATTTTGCTACAAGTCTGGCATGCGGTTTTCTCTCCTGAATCATTCTCCGGATTTTAATTTTCTGAAGAGACAGAAAGGCGGTTTCGCTTGATGAAAAAAATGCTACGCAGGAAATGAGAAGACACAAAGAAACAAGAATCAGGATTATTTTAAGAGGATTCATTTTTCAGTTTCCTCCGTATTTTCTTCATCAAAAATATCGTCCTCTTCAGGAACAAATATTTTCTGAATCTGCATCCGCTCGATTCTATGAGACTGGATTTTTTTTACGATAAATCTATAATCCTTGAAATCAACAAAATCTCCCGCTTCTGGCATCCGGTCTATCTGTTCAATAAACCAGCCGGCGATTGTTTCGTTTATTTTGGATTCCAGGGGAACATTCAGTGCATTCTGCAGATCCAGAATTAAAACTGATCCGTTTATTTCAAAATCTTCCTTGTTTTCAATTTCATCAAAATGGAAAACTTTACCGCGCAAAGTTTTTTCTTCAGGCCGGCTGAAAATCTCTCTGGAAATATCCTGGGAAGTTACTATTCCGTCTGTCCCCGAATACTCATCAACTACAACTGCCATAGTCTGCCGGTTTCCAACCAGGAGAGCCTGAACAGAAGACATATTTTTGGTTCCCGGAATAAAAAGCGGCTGCCTCATGACCTTGGAAACCGAAAAATCTCCCTGAACATTTTTATACTTCAGCATATCCTTCAGATAAAGAACACCCACAATATCATCCACGGATTTTCTTTCCACAGGAAATCTGGAAAATCCGGTTCGGCCAGATAATTCCAGAACATCACGATAAGATGAGTTTATGGAAATAGTAGTTATTTTCGTACGGGGAATCATAATATCCTGGGCTTCCAGGTCCGTAAACTTCAGAACCCGGTTCATCATTGAACCTTTATTTTCTTCCAGTGCTCCGCTTTCAGTTCCCAGATCAAAATAAGTTTTTATTTCTTCCTCTGTATAGGTCTGTTTTTTCTTTGCAGTTTTTACTCCCAGAATTCGCAGAATACATCTTGAAATAAAAGTTACGACAATGATGACAGGTCTCATAATATAAAAAAGAACCGTCATAAATCCTGACAAAGCATAAGCAATCCGGTCAGGACAACGGGTAGAAATTGTTTTCGGAGTAATTTCGCCAAAAACCAGAAGCAGAACTGTTGCTATAAGGGTGGCAATACCAACCCCTTTTTCGCCGAACAGTTTGAGAGAAACCGCTGTAATCAAAGATGAAATCAGAATATTTACAAGATCATTGGAAACCAGAAGAGTATTTATAAGCTGCTCTTTTTTATCCAGAAGTTTTCCTGTTCTTAAAGCTTTCTTGTTTTTCTGGTTTCTAAGGAGGCGCAGCTTCAGCCTGTTCATTCCCAAAAGAGAACTTTCAGAAATGGAAAAGAGACAGGATAAAATAATCAGGATTACAAGAACTATGACCAGCGGCCAGAAATTCCCTGATGAAGAAATAGAGGAGTCAGGAACGTCCACTAATTTTCCTCCGGGAGATTTTGTTCAGAAATCAATTCTTCAATCTGGGACAGCATGATTTTTATCTGGACTGCCAGTTCCGTTTCAGGATTTACTTCCACCGATTTTGTAAGGTAAGCGATTATCTGGGAGTAATCACTTGAACCAGTATCCATGAAAAGTTCAGCCAGAATAAAGTATACATACTGAAGATCATCGCCTTCCAGAATTCCTTTTCCGGTTTCCTGAGTAAGGAAACTGATGGCAGAACCATAATCATTTACTGCTGTGAAATCTGATGTCCGGGATATTACATAAACACCATAAAGACTGCTTACCAGACCCGACTCATTTTTCTTGTCAATTACCGGAACCTGTTCATAAAGCGAAATCATTGAAGGCACATATTTGCTTTCAACAGTTTCATAAATAGCATTTATTGCATTTACCTTATCAACTGCGGAACCTTTTTTGGTTGCATTCACCAGTTCCTGCATGATTATAAAATCATCCCCATATTCTGAGATCAAAGCAAACAGGTTTTCGGTGGTTTCAAACCCCGAAAGGTTTTCTTCAGAATAAACTTCTTCTGCAAAAGCGAAGCCATCTTCATTCATCAGAAAAACTGCAGGACAATACTGTAAGTCCAGTCTGCGGGCCAGTGCAATATTTTTGGCCATCTGCTGGTTGTAAAGATCAAGCTTTTTCTTTTCTTCATCGGTTACAGCCTGACCGTTTTTTGATTTATAGGCCTCTACACCGAAATCAAAAAGAACGCTTACATAATCTTTACCAAAAGTTTTTTTATAATCTTCGGAATGAAGAACATCATTTGTAAAGGTTTCACTGTATTCATCAAAACCTGAAATTGTAACATAAAGAAGAATGTTTTTATGACCTTTCTTTGCAGTTGCAACTGCGGCATCCATATCATTGAAAAAACCGAACTCATCAGGTGCCGGCAGTTTTTCGCCGCAGGAAATAAACATCAGTGCGATAAACAATACAGAAAAGAGACGCGCTGTTTTTTTCATTATAAAAACCTCGAAAAAAGAAGATAATGGATTAATTCAAAAAAGGCTGCCAAATTACAGAACCGATTTCAAAAACTGCTGGAGTCTTTCGCTTTTTGGATGATTGAAGATTTCATCCGGAGTCCCCTGCTCTGCAATTACACCGCCGTCCATAAACCAGATGCGGTCTGCAACTTCGCGGGCAAATCCCATTTCGTGTGTTACCACAGCCATAGTCATTCCGTCTGCAGCCAAGTCTTTCATAAGGGAAAGAACTTCACCAACCATTTCCGGATCCAGAGCTGATGTCGGTTCATCAAAAAGAAGCATGTCCGGGTTCATAGCCAGAGCACGGACAATTGCTATTCGCTGTTTCTGACCACCGGATACCATTGCAGGATAAGTATCAGCTTTATCACTGAGTCCGATTCTTTCCAGAAGTTTTCTGGCATTTTCCTCAGCGGCTTCCTTAGTCTGCAGTTTCAGGGTAACAGGGGCAAGAGTAATATTCTGAAGAACTGTCAGATGCGGAAACAGATTGAAATGCTGGAACACCATGCCCATTTTCTGCCGGTGCTCATTGATGTTACATTTGGGATCGGTAATATCGGTATCTTCAAAATAGACTTTTCCGGAAGTTGGAAATTCCAGCAGGTCCAGGCAGCGGAGGAATGTGGACTTTCCGGACCCGGAGGGTCCGATCACAACCACAACTTCGCCGCGGTTGATGTGGGCGTCCACGCCGTTCAGAGCTTTGATCCTTCCACCCTTGAAGTGCATAACCAGGTCTTTCACCCGGATAATGGCGTTATCTTTTGTCATTGTTCAATTTCCTTTCCAGAATCGATACCAGCCAGCTGAAGATCATAACCATGACCAGATAGATCACTGCAATGCCAATGAACGGCATAAAGGCCTGATATGTTCTGCCCTGTACATTCAGTGCCCACTTGGTAATGTCCTTCATGCCGATGACGTTGACGATGGATGTCTCCTTCAGCAATGTGATGAACTCGTTGCCCAGAGCGGGAAGGATATTCTTGATGGCCTGAGGAATGATAATGTGCCACATGGTCTGTACATAGTTCAAGCCGAGAGACCGGCCGGCTTCCATCTGTCCCTTGTCGATGGACATGATGCCGCTCCGGATAATCTCCGCCACATAGGCGCCGGAGTTGATTCCGAAGGTGAGCACTGCAACAAGCGTCGTGTTCGTTGTGTTCACCATGATGACAAAGTACATAATCAGAAGCTGTACCATTGCCGGGGTACCACGGATTATGGTGAGGTAGACCTTGCAGATGAAATTCAAAATGTTCAGCAGTGTGCTGCTTCTGTGCTGTACTGCCTGCTGGTCGTGCAGAGAGCGGACCACCGCCACCAGCACACCCAGTGCAACACCCAGCACCAGAGCCAGTGCGGTAATTTCCAGAGTTACGCCGAGTCCCGACAGCAGTGACTTCCAGCGGTCTCCGTCGATAAATGTCTGTTGAAAATCTGCGGCGAAATTGCTAAACCATTCAGCCATTCTCTCATTCTCCTTTATATGGTGGGGAAAGGAATTCCTTCAGGGAAGCGCTGATTCATTCGGCAGGAGCAGATGCCGAAGACGAATTACTCAACGTTTCCTTAAACGCAAGACAGCGGGGTGGCAAGATCCTGCCACCCCCTGGATCGGATTCAATCTTAGCTCAGTGCTATTTTATTCTGCACTGATGTACTTGTCAAGAACTTCCTGAACGCTGCCGTCCTCAATGAGTTCTTTCAGAGCTTCGTCAATCGCCTTGGTGAGGTCGGGGTTATTCTTGCTGGTAGCAATCGCGTAATCCTCTTCCGTGTATGCGGAGTCGAGGATAACCAGGCCTTCATTGACAGAAACATAAGCCTTGGCAGGGTTGTTGTCAGTTACAACACAGTCCACTTTGCCCTTTTTGAGAGCTTCGACTGCAAATGCGCCGGTTGAATATGCTGTTACATTTTCCGCACCGAAGTCGCCTTCGCAGTAGATGTGGCCAGTGGTGGATTCCTGAACACCGATCATGTGGCCGGGAAGGTCATCTGCGGTCTTGATCTCGGAGCCTTCGGGAACGATGATGGCCTGCACACCCTTTGCATAGTTCGTGCTGAAGTCAACGTTCTTTTTACGTTCTTCGGTAACAGTCATACCGGCCATGCCCATATCGAACTTGCCCTGCTGTACGCCGGAGATAATGGATGCGAACTCGATGTCTTCAATGACGAGCTCAAGACCCAGCTTTTCAGCAATCAGTCCTGCGATCTCAGCATCGATGCCGATAATCTTATCACTTTCTTCATCGGAGTAGTACTCGTACGGAGGGAAGGCTGCGCTGGTAGCCATAACAAGCTTGCCGTCCTGAACGGTCTTCAGTTCTGCAGAAGCGGCTGCACAGAGTGCAAACACCATCGCGAGTGCGAGGATCATGGAAAGCATTTTTTTCATGGTAGGAATTTCCTTTCGTTTCATTTATTTTACGATACGGATCATACCACAGTGTTTTGCATATGTCAATAGATATTTTAAATATTTTTTATTTTTTATGAATTATTTTTCGAATTTTTGCATATTCTATATGAATATTCATTTTTTAATGCATATTCATTTCTTTTTGCATACAGCGGGAATCCGAAGACCGCAGCTTACTTCACTTTGCTCTGTATTGAACGCAGATACTCTTCCGGGCCGGTTTCGTACAGGTCGTTCCCGCAGGAATCCATCACCACCGTCAGTGGCATGTTTTCCACCGTCAGGCAGCGGAGCGCCTCGCAGCCCAGGTCTTCCCAGGCAAGCAGTTCATTTGCTTTCACGCTGGAGGCCATCAGTGCTCCCGCTCCTCCCGGAGCACCGAGGTACACTGCTCCGTGTTCTACGATCGATGCTTTCACCGCGCTGTTGCGTTTCCCTTTTCCGATCATGATCCGGTTGCCCAGAGCAATGAGTGCAGGGCTGTATGCGTCCATCCGTCCGGAGGTGGTGGGGCCCGCGGAGCCGATCACAGTTCCTTCCCGCTCCGGGGTGGGTCCCACATAATAGACGGCAGAACCTTCCACCGGGAAGGGCAGCGGTTTCCCCTGTTCCAGCAGTTCCTGC
>DCHR01000012.1 GCA_002315375.1 Treponema sp. UBA1747
CGGGTCCGACTCCCGTTTTCCGCTCGAACAAAATGAACGCGGTTCAGTTTTTCTGAATCGCGTTTTTTTTACATATCACACATATTTCTGGGAGTAACCTATGAAAATCACAAAAGAATTCACAAAACTGGAAAAATCAGCAGTTAAACTTACTGTAACTGTTGCAAAAGAAGACGTAGAAAGCACTTACAAAAGTGTTCTTGGAAAATACGTAAAAAATGCCCAGATTCCTGGTTTCCGCAAAGGACATGTTCCTGCAAACGTTCTTGAAAGAAAGTATGGTGAAGCTCTTAAAGCAGACACAATGAGCGAAGTAATTGATTCTTCTTTCGGCGAAATTTTCAATGACAAAGATGCTGAAAACCGCCCTCTTCCATATGCTCAGCCACAGATGGATGTTCTTCCTGAATTCGACCTTTCAAAAGACCTTACTTACACAGTAACTTACGATGTATTCCCAACTGTAGAAAACGTTAAATTCGACGGAATCACAGTAAAAGAACCACAGGTAACAGTTGCTGATTCAGACCTGGACGAAGAACTGAAAAACATTCAGGAACGCAACGCCATGGTTGTTGACAAAAAAGATGGTGATGCTGCAGCAAAAGATGATATCGTTTCAATCGATTTCTTCGAAATTGGTGAAGACGGAAACGAAGTTGCCGGTTCAAAACGTGAAGATTTCACATTCACAATCGGTTCAGGTGCTAACCTTTACAAAATCGATGATGAAGTTATCGGTATGAAAAAAGGTGATACAAAAGAAATCACAAAAACATACGACAAAGATGATACAAATGCAGAACTTGCAGGTACAACAAAGAAACTTTCAGTAACAGTAAAAACACTGAAACTCCGTGACCTCCCTGCTCTGGATGATGATCTTGCTCAGGATGTTAATGAAAAATACAATACACTTGATGACCTGAAAAAAGACCTTACAAAAAATATGGAAACTGCTATGGGTCGCAGAATCAACGAACTTAAACAGAATTCACTTCTTGAACAGCTTGTTGAAAAGAATGCATTCGACATTCCAGCATCAATGCTGGCTGCTGAACTGGATGGCCGCTGGAACATGATGGCACAGCAGTTCCAGACATCTCCTGCAGAACTGGAAAAAATGATTGTTGCTTCAGGACAGACAAAAGAAGGAATGCTTGAACAGTGGGCAGCTGAATCAGAAAAAATGCTCAAGAGCCGTATCCTGGTTGACAACCTTCTGAGAGACAAAAATATCAGTGTTACTCCTGAAGAAATCGAAGCAGAATATGGTAAAATTGCTGAAGAAGGCGGAATGTCAATCGAAGAAGTTAAAAAACACTACGATGACCCACGTTCTAAAGAATACCTTATCGATATGGTAAAAGAAAACAAACTTTTTGAAGAACTTTACAAACAGGTAAAAGTTTCAAAAGGTGATAAGATGAGTTTCAAAGAGCTTTTTGAAGCCCGTTAATTTTTGAACTTTAATTCTTCGGGCTGTCTGTTAAGACAGCCCGTTTTTGTATATAATATGGTAAAACCTGAATACTCAGGCCCACATCCGGTTATTTTTTTAGTAGATTATAATTATTGAAATACTAAGAATTTAATTTTTTATAAGGAAGGATTTTTTTTTATGAATGAACAGATGAACTCACTTGTACCTTATGTAATTGAAAGAACCGGAAACGGTGAAAGGTCTTTTGATATTTTTTCAAGACTTCTCAAAGACCGTATTGTTTTTATTGACGGTGAAATTAATGACGCAACAGCTGACCTGGCTGTAGCACAGATTCTTTACCTTGAATCTGAAAACCCAGACAAAGACATCAGCATTTACATTAACTCACCTGGAGGAAGTGTAACTGCAGGTCTGGCAATTTACGATACAATGCAGTACGTAAAATGCGACATCCAGACAATCTGTATGGGTCAGGCAGCCTCAATGGCAGCAATTCTTCTTGCCGGTGGAACAGCAGGAAAACGCTATGCCCTCCCTTCTTCAAGAGTTATGATTCATCAGCCTTGGGGCGGAGTTGAAGGACAGGAAAGTGATATTTCAATCCAGGCAAAAGAAATTATCCGCCTGAAAAAGCTTTCAATCGACTATTTTGCTGAACATACAAAACAGCCTGTAGAAAAAGTTGCCCAGGACCTGGAACGCGATTTCTATATGACTGCAGAAGATGCAAAAAATTATGGCATTGTTGACCACGTAATGGTTCGCCGAACAAAATAATTTTTGACAAAATATTGTAAATATCCGGATTGAATTACTCTTTCCGGAAATAAGGAATTTATATATGAAGCGTTTTGGAAGTGACAGATACTGCTGCTTCTGCGGTAAGCAGGAAGATAAATCAAGAATCCTCGTAGAAGGACCATCTCCAAATTTATTTATCTGCAACAAATGTGTTGCAATCTGCCAGAGTATTCTTGAACAGCAGGAAGCAGGTTATACCCCTGTTGAACTTTCAGAAGTTCCGACTCCCCAGGAATTCAAAAATTACCTGGACCAGTATGTAATCGGACAGGACGAAGCAAAGAAGGTTCTTTCTGTTGCAGTTTACAACCATTACAAACGTCTTTCAAAACTTCCAAAAATCAAACGCGATGATGATGAAGTAAGAATCGAAAAATCAAACGTTCTTCTTATCGGACCAACCGGGTCAGGAAAAACACTTCTTGCAAAAACTCTTGCACAGAAGCTTCAGGTTCCTTTTGCAATCGCTGATGCCACTACCCTTACAGAAGCCGGTTATGTTGGTGAAGACGTTGAAAATGTTCTTCTGAAACTTATCAACGCTGCTGACGGAAACATCCAGGCTGCAGAACACGGAATCATCTTCATTGATGAAATTGATAAAATCGCACGTAAAAGCGAAAACACATCTATTACACGTGACGTATCAGGTGAAGGTGTACAGCAGGCACTGCTTAAGATTATCGAAGGAACTCTGGCAAGCGTTCCTCCACAGGGCGGAAGAAAACATCCGAACCAGGAAATGCTTCAGATCGATACAACAAACATCCTCTTCATTCTTGGTGGAGCTTTTGTCGGACTGGACGAAATCATCGAAAAACGTGTTGCTGACCGTTCTATGGGCTTCGGCTCAAATATCGGACAGATGTCTGCTGAAGACAAAATGCTTCTTCTGAATAAAACATCTCCTGATGATCTGGTTAAATTCGGTATCATTCCGGAACTTATCGGCCGTATGCCTATTACTGTTTCTCTTAAAGAGCTTCAGGAAGAAGATCTGGTAAGAGTTCTTACAGAACCAAAAAATGCCATTACAAAACAGTTCCAGGCATCTTTTGCAATTGATGATACAGAACTTAATTTCGAAACAGAAGCAATTCGTGAAATTGCCTGTGAAGCAATCAGACAGAAAACTGGTGCCCGCGGTCTCCGCACAATCGTAGAAAAAATGCTTACTGATGTAATGTTTATTGCTCCAAACATGAAAGGCAAAAAGAGA
Source organism: Treponema sp. UBA1747 (assembly GCA_002315375.1). Classification (GTDB taxonomy): domain Bacteria; phylum Spirochaetota; class Spirochaetia; order Treponematales; family Treponemataceae; genus Treponema_D. Next base: position 3,468 of record DCHR01000012.1, read on the forward strand.
TTCACAGTAACAAAAGATATCGTTGAAAATAAAGTAACTGATATTACATCTCTCCTTGTTCCGGTTGATACACCGGCAATCGAAGACGGAAATCAGGCTTCTTAGAATTTTTTCTTTGCGTATTCTAAAGGGGGTGTATTTGCCCCCTTATTTTTTTTATTAAACAAATTAAGGCAGGTTTTTATGGCTACTTATCTTGCAAAAGTTGGTGAACTTACTCTTAAAGGAACAAACATTAAAGAATTTGAACAGCTCCTGGTCCGCAATACAAAAAAATATCTTGAAGGACGTAAAACAAAAGTTACCCTCAGAGCAGGACGAATGTATGTTGAATGTTCTGATAATGAAGATGACTGCAAGGCTGTAGAGTTCTGTCTGAATCACCTTATCGGTATTGTAGGCTGGGCAAAAACCAGAACCTGTGAAAGAACTCTTGAAGCAATCAAAGTTGCCGTTATGGAAGAAGCACAGATTGCAGCTGACAGAGGATGCAAGACTTTCAAAATTGATGCAAGACGCAGCTGGAAAGAATTCCCGCTGAACTCTTACCAGCTCTGCTGTGAAGCAGCAGGTCCTGTTGAAAGTATTATGAAAGTAGATGTTCATAATCCGGATGTAATGATTTATATTGAAGTCCGCGAAACGACTTATGTTTATTCTTCTGTAAATACAGGATGCCGCGGGCTTCCAGTTGGATCATCAAACAGAGGTCTCCTTCTTCTTTCTGGCGGTCTGGATTCACCAGTTGCAGGTTACCGCATGATGCGCCGCGGTATGCGTGTTGAAGCCGTTTACTTCCATTCATATCCATACACATCTGAAGAAGCCCAGAAAAAAGTTGAAACTCTTGCAGAAAAACTTTCTTACTTTGGAATCAACACATACCTGAACATCATTCCATTTACAGACGTTCAGATGCGGATCAAAGAAAAAGCACCTGAAGCCTGGAGTACACTTATGCTCCGTGTGTGCATGATGAAAGTTGCAAACATGGTTGCAGAAAGAGTTGGAGCCGAATGTATTATTACAGGTGAAAGTCTTGGGCAGGTTGCAAGCCAGACTCTGGAAAACATGAGCGTAACAGAACATTTTGCTGCCTACCCTCTTTTCCGTCCTCTCATCGGTATGGATAAAGAAGAAATCATCAAGGACGCATATTTCATCGACACATACGACACTTCAATTCTTCCTTACGAAGACTGCTGCGTCCTCTTCAGCCCGAAGCACCCTGTTCTCCGCGGCCGCATTGAAGACGCTGAAAAAATCTTCGCTGAACTGGATTGTGAAGAACTCCTGAAAGAAAGCTTTGAAAAGCGGGACGTAAAAAGATTCACTGTTGAAAAGATAGAAAAAGAAGAAAACAATGCCTAAGGCAAAATGAACTGATAATAAAAGGACTGTTGGAAACAACAGTCCTTTTTTATTGTGCGCGGATTAAGCTTTTCGAAATCAGAAAAAAGTATTTTTTTTGTTATGGGTGGTTTCGACAAGCTCAACCACACCATTTACCCTATTTTAATAAATCAAGGAATTGTTCTTCGTTGATAATAGGCACACCAAATTTCTGAGCCTTAACGTTCTTTGAGCTGCCGCTTTCTTTATCGTTTGTAACAAGATAACTGAGGTCTTTTGTAACGCTGGATTTAGCTGAGCCGCCTGCTTCTTTTACAAGCTTTTCTGCATCCTGGCGTTTCATGGTTTTAAGTTCGCCTGTGAAGCAGAAAGATTTTCCTGCAAGTTTTCCACCACCTGTTTCTTTCAGAATAATTATCCCGCTTTCAACAAGAGAACGCATTTCATCTCCGTATTCCTTAAGGCCTTCGCAAATTGTACGGGCTGTAATTTCTGCAAAGCCGTAACAGGCAGCAATGCTTTCTTCTGTTGCAGAAAGGATTTTATCCAGAGTTTCGAAACCACAGTTTATCAGGTTTTCGGCCATTGTCTCGCCGAAGCCTTCAATATCAAAACCGGCAAGGAATGTTGCAAGATTCATATTGCGATGGGACTGAATCGATGCAAAAACTTTTCCGGCTCCAAGACTTTCCTTTCCTTTATCGATTGCTTCATCCTTCAAGAAATAAGGAACCAGTTCTTCTTCATTCAGGGAATAAATATCGGAAATGCATTTAAGCCGTTTATCCTTAAAAAGATTTTCAATAAGTGTCACGCCGAAGTCACGGATATCAACTACCTGCTGCCATTTTAAAAGCTGATGCAGAATTCTTTTTTCACAAGTTTTGTTCGGACAGAAAAGACGACTTCCTTCATCTACAAGTTTTGTTCCGCAGCATTCACATTTTTCAGGGAATGGAACGGGACTAGTAACAGCCTCTTTGGAAGGAACTACGCTCATGATTTTAGGAATAATTTCACCACGTTTTACAACAACCACATGACTGCCAATCTGGACTCCAAGCTTACGCATTGTATCAGGGTTTGCAAGGGATGCTCTCTGTACTTTGGTTCCATTCAGTTCTACTTCATCAAAAATGGCAACCGGAGTATATGTTCCACCCGAAATGCTCCATTCTACTTCACGGAGAACAGATACTGCTTCTTCAAGACTGAACTTGAATGCAATCTGGCGGTCAGGACGGGCACGGAAAGCATCATCCAGGTCAATTTTCTGTTCTTTGATTACAAGCCCGTCAATATCGTATTCCAGAGATTTTCTCTGTTCCATTACATATTCACGGTATTTGATTACTTCATCAGGACTCTTACAGAAACAAAGTGGAGAAGTTTCAAAACCTGCCGAACGGAGCCAGCGGATTTTTCCTTCTTCATTTTCAAAAGGAGCCTTACCTTCAGTTGCAAGGGCATCATAAGTAATGAGTTTAAGATATTCACTGCCTTTTCCGTCCTTACGTTTCATAAGACCGTTGGCAGCATTACGGCAATTTGCCTTATCAGAAAAATGTTCTTTGTGAACTGAGTGAGTCATAATGACTTCGCCGCGGATACCACCGGTAAAATCCTGCTTTACCCCGTCAATATAAATTGCAGCCTGAACTCCGCCCATTTTCCGGGCATTGGCAGTAATATCATCTCCGATTTCACCGTCACCACGAGTTACGGCACGGACCAGATTTCCCTTTTCATACTGAAGTTCAAGGGAAGCGCCGTCCAGTTTATATTCAACCAGATACTGGTCATATTTATGTTTAAGTGTCCAGTCAAGAAATTCTTCGGGATTAGCAGCTTTTTCCTGGCTCCCCATTGGCATGACATGTCGGATTTTAGCAAAGTTCCCTGAGTCTGCACCAACTTTATGGAGAACAGGATTCTGTGGATCAAGAGATTTCAGTTCATCCCAAAGCTTATCGAATTCAGCATCAGAAATTTCTGCTTCACCGTTATAATATGATGCCTGGTATTTTTTTATAAGTGCTTCAAGTTCAGAAACTCGTGATGATTCGAAAAGATCCATAAAAGACCGCCTCCCAATTAATTCAATTATACTGGAAAAACTGAACTAAAGGTAGTTTTTGCAAGGTCAGGGACAGCAAAAAAAACGCCCGTGAAATGAAGAACACTTTATTTCACGGGCATTTATTCTAAATCTTTTCAAACATTATTTCGGTAATTACGCGGTCTGCGGCTTCACCTTTCCGCTCAAATTTAGTCTGACTTCTCCAGGGCTGTTTTTCAGCAAAACCTTCGTAACGGTTTTTCAAACCTTCTGTCAGCTTAAGCTCTTCCAGAGCAAACTCAGCATAAGGATACCAGTCTGTTACGAAATATAGATAACCGCCGGTTTTAAGTTTTTTTGCAATCAGATTTGTTCTCGGGCGTTGAACCATGCGGCGTTTATGATGCTTCTTTTTAGGCCACGGATCCGGGAAGAAAATGTGGAAACCGTCAACACTTCCGTCATCAATCATTTTGTCCAGAACTTCAAGGGCATCGTATTCAAAAATACGAAGATTGGTTAATCCTTCGGCTTCAATGTGATTCAAAAGTTTTCCGACACCGGGTCTGTGAACTTCAATGCCAAGATAATTTGTATCAGGATTGTTTTTTGCAATCTGCCAGGTGGCATCGCCCATACCAAAACCGATTTCAATTACAACTGGATTTTCATTTCCAAAAATTTCCTTGAAATCCAGTTTTTTATTTTCATCAAAACCCAGGCACCATTTTGCAGAAAGTTCTTTATATGCTCTTTCCTGGGCATCAGTCATTCGCCCGATACGAAGAACATAGGTTTTTATTTCTCTGCGGAAACTGTTTTCACTGCTATTCTGATTCTGAACGTCTGACATTATCATTCCTTTCGCCGCTCATCTGAGACTGGGCGCCTTCATTTGATGAAGAATAATCTGCAGGCTGTTCAGTACTTTCTTTTTCCGCATCAGCCTTTTCTTCTTCTATTTCGTTTTTTCCGTTCTTTTCATTATTCTGAGCTTCGCTGTTTTCTTCTGCACTGTTATTTTCTGCAGTGAATTTTTCTTCGCTGTTATTTTCTTCGGCTTCAGATTCCTGAACCGGATTTTTCAAAACCACAGGCAGGATAAAGATTTCCTTTCCATTGTTTCGAGTCCATACAATTCTGTAACTTTCCCCGGAAGGATACCGGTTCCAGATATCATCAATATTTCTGATATCTTTTTTTTCACCATAAAACAGAAGTACAGAATTTACATCCGAAACAGCTATGCTTTCTTTCCCGTTATTCTGAGTCATGAATTCAACTGCCTGACTCACTGTAAAAGCAGAAGCACCTTCGGTTATTGAAACATTTATTACTGTTGATTCTTCGTTTCCATTTGAATCTGTATACCAGACAAGATATTTCCCTGCAGGAAAAGTTTTATTTTCAGGCATTACAAAATTTGAATATCCTGAATATTTTTTCTTTCCGGTTTCAATTTTTACAGGTGTAAGACATTCCCAGATAAAATTATTCTGGGTACATTCAACCCTGATTTTATCTGCACGATGAACATCCGAAGCAACATCCAGGAAAACTCCAAGCCTTACTTCAGGCAGATCAGTTTCATTTTCAAAATCATAAACCATGTACCCTGTAGCGGAATTCAATTCGGGTAAATTTTGAGAACATGAGAATAATAAGATTGTAGTCAGAAAAATGAAAAGACACTTTTTCATCTTCAGGCAAACCTAGAAATTGAAATTCAAATTGATAACCGTAAGTTCACTTGTTGAGAACTGGTTTACAAGAGATTCAAATTTTACATTGACTTTTTTACAGGCTTCATCAAGATAAGAAAGGTAATATAAACCTAAATCTGTACCCTCTTCTCCATCAGGAATATCGCGGTAGAAGTCGATAAGGGTCTTTTTGTGGGAATCGGCAGCTTTGGCGTTTTCGATATTTTCTTTTACTTCCTGGAACTCGTCGTCCTTATTATACAAAGTAATAGAAAGACGTCCCTGTTTACCGATAGAAGAAGAACCGCCGCCCATCTTCCATGAAAGGAATACAAGCTCGTGTTTTCTTTCAAGTTCCTTTACGATTTTTGCACGAACCTCAGGGTCAAAAATAAGGGTTCCAATATCATCAACATCCTGATACATATTTCGTGCTTCTTTGCGGATATTGGTATTTTCGTTATTAAGGGCAAGTTCCATTACCATTACCGAAATGTATTCAGCAACCTTTGATTTTTCCATGTAAGCATTCAGAAGATTTCTGATTGCGATGAACATTTCATTTGCCCCGTCACTTTTGTGGAAAAGTGTGATAATGTACCAGTTCATAAGTCCAAGTCTGTTCATGAATTTTTCAGACATTAAAAGGAATACATTCTTTTCTTCAGATGTGTAATCCTTGTTGGACATGATTCCTTTCCAGATCGGATCAAGAATAATTTTTCTGGTATTTGCAATGAGGTTTTCTTTATTTGAAAGAACGGCTCTAAGCTGTCTTTCGCTCATTTTTGTTTTTTCATCAATAAGGTTTGAAGGATTTGAACGGTTATGCTTTCTTACACATTCACAGCGAATCAGGGCAGAATATATTTCACGGTCAAACTGTTTGTAAAGCAGTGAATATACGATTACTTTTGAAAGATCCATTACTTCCTGACGGGAAGAAACAAATTCTGACATGGAGATTTCGATTTTCGAAATGTATCCGAGAAGAATCATTCGCTGAATTGACTGTGGCGAAAACTTGTTAAGAGAAATACCGTATTCATCTACGTTGTCGGCAAGACGGAAACGTAAAAGTTTCTGATTACGGCTGATAAAATTTGAGGCCCCGTCTTCGGTAAGAATAACCTTAAGCGGAAGTTCAATCATAAATTTTTTGTCAGAAGCACCCATTTATCCCTCAAATCTACTATAATATTATAAACAATCCAACATTCATTGTAAACTGTATATTATTGCATTAAAATATTTCTAAATGAAACACAAGGTCCCATTTTTCTCTCTATTTCTATTCTTTCTCTCAAGCCTGTGTTTTTCAAAGGAAATTCCCCATGGAATTAATCTTTGCCGGCAGGTTCAGGAAAACCTTGCTGATTTAAACCTAAACACACAGATTTCTCCCCTGGTTCATTCAACTTCTTCGGAAATTCCTTTCAATATTTCCGTTAATTTTCCTTCCAGAGACCTGGAAATAGGGCTGAAAAATCCAAATATCCGGAAAAAACTCCTTTTTGTAATACCACAATACGAAGTTTTCCAGAATGCAGACTTTTACAATAATCTGTTTATATTATTATCGGCAGAAAACCTGAATTTCGACATCACTTTTTTACTTTCTTATGGAATTAATCCGGAAACTGCAGAAATTCCGGGATTTTTCACGATTTCCGGGGAAGATGCCTTTATTTCGGAACTTGAAGACAAAAACTCCTGTGCAGCAATTTTGATTTCCCCTGTCGATTCCAAATCAAAGGTTATTTCCGGTTCCGGAGAGCTGACTTCTTCAACCTGGCTTGTAAAAACCGTTTATGATTCAATAAACAAAAACCGTATTCTGAACTCTTTTAACTGTGTTTATGCAAGCTTCCTTTACAAGCTGAATCTGTACAACGAAGAAAAGCTGGAAAGTTTCCTGGATGCAGGTATTCCGGCGGTTTATATCAAGCTTAATAATTCCCTTTCACAGGAACAGCTTTCAGGCTTTTTCCTGGATATCTGTAAAAACTACAATCTTCATGACACTTTCAGAGATGATACCCACTCTCTGATGATTACATTTTTTCATAAATCCATATGGATAGATGAAGCCACTATTTCCAAACAGATTATCATAGTTATTGCTCTGACCTTCATGCTTCTCATGCTGTACGGATTTCTCAATTCGAATTTCAGTTTTGTTGCCTGGAAAAAACTGAAGGCAATCTGGTATTATCCTCTGATTATTTTTGCAATTTCTACCGGAGTCTTTTTTGCCTACAGACATTTATCAAATCACCTGAGGGAAGTTTCTTTCACTTTTTCTACATACCTTTCCATCTGCTTTGTAATGCCGCTGATTTATACGATTCTGGCTTTGTTTTTCTCAACCGTCCTAAAGTTTACGCCAACCTTCAAAAACCGTACAGTTGATTATCTTACCCTCATTACAGGAAGCATCAATCTGTTCCTTTTTTCTCTGCTGGACATTTCCCTGTTCCCTATTTTTGCAGCAGAATTTGTTCTGGCATGGATTTCAACTATTTTTCCCCAGACCATTCTTCATATGGTTATTATGGTTCTTTTTGAACTCCCCTTCCTGCCATTCCTATTGCAATTATTCGGGAACGCGGATCCAATTCTTCTGGAATACGGATTGCGACATAATTTACCTTTCCCTTTTGCCCTTTTCCTTATAATGCTTCCTCAATATCTGAACTGCTTCCGTGTTTTTACGGGAATGAATTTCTACTGGTTCCGAAGAAACAGCAAAGGTTTGAAAAAAGACTGGAACAACATAATTCTTTTCGGAATTTCATTAACTCTTTTCGAAATAATTATTTCTCTTATTCTTCCGCCTTCCTTCAAATCCATTGACCATGACCGGGAATACATCAAACCGGCAGAATCAAATGAACAGATTATCCAGACCTTTTTATGGGAACAGAATATCTTCAATGACAAAATTCAGACTTTAATCATTGAGTCCTCAAAGGAACTGGAATACTGTGATGTCCGGATTTCCGGGGAGACAGGAAATCCGGTTATTTTCACCGACAATGATTCCTTCACTGCCAATTCAAAGACAACCGTATTCAAGCTTCCATATCAGCCTCCTGAAAACATGGTATTTACTTTTGGAACTTCAGGTGAGGAAGAAGCAGAAATAACAATTAACCTGGTATATAAAGAAAACGGAAAACTCTTTTCGCAGAAAATCGTAAAGAATATTTCTTCCATAAGGCAGTAGCAGAGAAAATGGAACACTGGTATTTACATGCAGATTTAGACGCTTTCTTTGCTTCCGTTGAACAGCTTGATCACCCGGAATACAGGGGTAAACCGCTTATTGTTGGAGGCCTTCCTTCTGACCTTAGGAGTGTTGTTTCCACTGCAAGCTATGAAGCCCGAAAATACGGTGTTCATTCTGCCATGCCGACTAAAGAAGCTGTCCGCCTTTGTCCCGACGGAATTTTCATCAGGGGGAATCACCGCCGCTATAAAGAAATGTCCTGGACTATAATGCAGATTTTCAAACGCTATTCTCCTGATGTTCAGCAGATGTCCATAGATGAAGCCTTCATCGACCTTACAGGAACTGAAAAACTTTTTGGTCCGCCGGAAGAAACTGCAATGAAGATTAAAAAAGCCGTAAAGGAAGAAACAGGCCTTACGGTTTCAATCGGGCTGGCCTGCACGAAATATTTTGCAAAACTTTCTTCCGAAATAAACAAACCTGACGGCTTTTATTTCATGAAACCCGGAACTGAAACTGATTACATGCTTTCGGTTCCAATCGAGAAAATCTGGGGGATCGGAAAAAAAACTGCAGCCAGAATCAAAGACTCTGGTCTTAAAACCACAAGACAGATTTATGAAACAGACTTTTCAACCCTTATTTTCCTTTACGGGGAAAACACAGCAACTTTTCTTTACAATGTCCTGAGAGGAAAATGTGATGAAATGTTTGGAACTGAAGCAAAATCCCATTCCCTGAGCAATGAGCGTACCTTCCCTTTCGACATTACAGATCCATACACAAGTGAAACTGTTCTCCTGGAACTTGCACACACGGTTATGTTCCGTATGATCCGGGAAAACCTTCACAGCAAAACTATTACCCTGAAAATCCGTTATGATGATTTTTCTACCATTTCGGCAAGACAGACTTTTGAAAATGAAGTCATTACCCTCGACTCTTACTTTGAAAAAGTCAGGGAACTTTTCAACCGGAAATACGACAGAACCCGCGGTGTAAGACTTCTTGGTATTGGTTTTGACAATGTTCATGAAGAAGAAATAACTTACCAGCAGGAGCTTTTTGATGACGGGCAGAAGAAAAAGCAGGCTGTGGAAAAAGAAATACTAAACATAGAAAAGAAATTTCCGGATATACAGGTTCAGAAAGCCAGAGTCCTGAAGCCGGGAACAAAAACTGTAATAACTTTCCTTTTCCTGGGACTTTTAAAAACCCTTTTTGCACCGGCAGTCATTGCAGAAAGCAAGGAAAACCTGATTGAATCAGCAGATATTCTGGCCCTTCCGGGAGAAAGTCCGTCCACACTTTTTGACCTTAAAAAGGATTCCAAAGAACTCGAAATAATTTCCGACGGTTACTGGAAATCTGAAATCACCGATTCCCTGAATATGTCCTTTGGTAAAAACTACCCCTTTAATTTTTCCCTGGACGTTCCCGTTTTCAAACAGGAAATCGATCTGACCTTCAATCTTCTCTACAATAAAAAATGGTTCTTTGAAACTGCATTTGCTGAAGAATTCCGACGGAATACAATTACATTCGGTTATCAGAACGGAAAAATCCTGAAAAAAGCCGTAATCTCAAACCGAAATATTACTTACCCTTCGGACTATTCTTCTTCAATTTTCGGTTATAACCTTTCGGGAGGCACAAATCAGGCTCCGGGAATCATGGCAAATCTTTCCGGTGAAAAATGGAATGCAGATTTTCTTTTCAGATACGACATGGTAAAAAGACAGGAAACAGTTTATTCGGGCTTAAACCAGATTACAGAAAATGAAATTACTGCCGGTTCCTTTATTTCAGGAAGATTTTTTACTTTACCTGAAGGATGGATTTCAAAAATCCGTAATATTTACATCGAAAATAAAGAAGGAGATTTGAAGGATTCCCAGGGCCGGAAATTCACCAGGCTTCCGGATTCCGACTTCTTTATTCTGCAGAGCAAAAATCTTCTCATCTTGAAAGAAAAAGCTGTCTCTCAGGGAAACATCAGTCATCCGGTGATTCTTGCAGAGTTTTCTGACAAAGATCCGGAACCAGCTTTTATGCAGGATGCTGGAAGCTGGGATAACCGGACTTCGTTTCTTGGAGCAATTCAGGAAAAATTTTCTGAAGCAAAGAACATAAAGCTTTCTGATTTTTATCCTTCGCTTTTCACATCTTTTGACAATTCCGAGAACAAGGAGCTGCTTGTTCTTCAGACAAGAAAAACCTTTACTCCTTTCGGTGTATATTCTGTTTACGACGCCGGATTAATTCAGAAAGCAGATTATTACATTCAGTCCAGAACCTCAAATGAAATCCTTGAAGAATTCCGCATCGAAACTCTGGACAGCAGTTTCTATTTTATGGGAAATGATTATTTTGCAGACAACCATACTATACTTTCAGTAAAGGATAATTCTTCTGTAAACCAGTTCCCTTTTGCATCTTATTCTCCGGACCTTTACCTGTATCCGGAAAAGGATTCGGATCTTGCAATCAACGTAAAAAGATACACACCGGTTATCCAGTTCCAGATTCCATCCGGAACTCCTGCAGGAAGCATTTCCATTACAAAAAACGGAATCTCTGTTTTTAACTTTTTTTATGATACCAGCACGGGAATCATTACCCTGCAGGATTCTGTTTCTGACACTGACAGAATTGTAATTTCATGGAGCGAAGACGGATCCGATTTTTTTCAGGGAGCAATTACAAGCGCTGCCGGGTTCAAATATAATTTCAATCCGGATTTCAAAATCGATTTTGATGTTACTTCCTCTTTACCAGCCGGAACGTTATATTCCGTTCAAAACGAAACCTTTGACGAAAACCTTGCAAAAGGTTTCAGTTCTTTTAATTCGGGAATCTCTTATTCCAAAAAGAATCTGAAGCTTCGAAATAACACAAGTCTTTCATTTTTCAATACAAACACAACAGGGAAAAAACTTGTTTATGCGGCCGAAGAAATTTCTTCACAGACTTTTTACAATTCATCTTCATCCGGTCATAAGACAAAAACCGTTCCTTATATTTCTGACAACAGTCTTTATGAGGCTGTATTCTGTTCCCCCGGAAATCTTTACGGAATCACGGACAAACAGATTTCAGGTTTTGCTATTCCTGTTGAAATTAATTTTTCACCGGCAGGAGAAAATTCAAAGGCTTATACGGCCTGTGACATTGACCTTAAAGAAACTCCCCTGGGACACAGTTTCAACTTCGCAGTAAAAACAATAATGGAAAAGCTCCCGTCAGATTTTTCAAGTTTAAATGTTTTCCTTCAGCTGGGTTCTGATTCAGATACAGATTATTCATATACAGGTGCCTCTGAACTTCCCGAATGGAACATTACAGGCCAGATTGATTTTTCTTCAAATCAATGGCAGGAAATTTCCGTTCAACTTTCAGAAAAAGACAGAGCCTTTCTTACAGAAAATCATGATGCCAGAATCATAATTATTAAAGATGAATCCCTTTCACCCGAAGAATTCAAAGGCATTTTCTTTTTCGGGCCATATGAAATAAAAAATGATTCCATGGATTATTCAGCATCTGACGGTATGAAAGTTGTTACGGAAACAAAGGAAGATCCTTTTGCTCCATCCGCTTCCGAAAAAACTTCCGCCAAAACCAGGAACTATATTTCAAACCTGAAATGGACAAACCGGGACCTTTCTGAAAGCCCGGAAAAACTGACTTTCCATTCTTATTTTCCGCAGGCCGATTATTCCATTTATGAAAACATTCACTTTGATTTCAAAATAAACAGTCTTGCTTTTTCTGATAATTCCGAAAAATGTAATGCATTTGTATTTACATTATGCCAAAACAAGCAGATTTCTCTTGAATTGTCCCTTTCAAAAGAAGTGTTTACCAGTCTTTCCAAAAACCAATGGCATGACCTGAGCATCAATCCCGCTGACAAATCCATCTGCATTGACAATACAAAGCTTTCAGAAACTCAGTTTACGCTTTATTTAAATGAACAGATAACTAACCCTTCCGAAATGAAACTTGAATTCAATAATGTTTCTGCAGGAGATATTGATATAGATTCGATTTACTTTGAAGGAACAAAAACACAATTTCTTGCACAGAATCACAGTGAATTATCCTGGAAATCTGAAAAAACAATTCTGCAGGTTAAAGATTTTGAACTGTTAAAAGATTTGAGTTTCAGTTCATCTGCGGATGCTTCGTATTCCCCTTCAAACAAAGAAAGCGATTTCCTTTTCAAGAACAACACTGAAACTGGTTTCACTCTTGCAAATATCCGGTTACAGGCTGATGCATCCCTTGCAAACGAAAAAAGCCTTATAAAGACTGCAGGCCATTCAGTTTTTTCAAAAGCTCCTTTACTTGGGATTTTTTCATTTTCTGACACTTACAGATTTTCCCCTTACCTGTCAGAAAAAAACATTTCAGACAGTTTCGGCATGAACCTGACAAAAATAAAAATTCCTGTAAATCTCACTCTTAAAGGAAATCAGACATCTTCAGGAATTAATCAGAATGAAAATTATGAAGGCTCTTTGAAATTCAATTCAAAATATTTTATTGCCGAACTGAGCGGAAATGCAGACGAGAAAACCTCATCCACAGAAAATCCATCTTCCATAGAAAATAACTTTTCGGAATATTTTTCTTCCTGGTCAAATCTTGCCGAAAATTATTTCTCCGGCGGAAATGAAAACGCCTATTACAGAAAACAGATTTATTCAGGTTCCGCAAAAATTAATTTACCAAAGCTTTCAACTTCACCTGAAATCAAGCACAAACTTTCAGGTCAATACAATTCTGTTTCCAAAACTGATTTTGCAAACAATTCAGTCTTTACACTTTCAGTTCCTTTTCAAATTAAAAAACAGAAGTTTTCTGCTTCCTGGCAGAAAGAAGCCTACAGTCTTTTACCTCATACAGAAGGCGGAAACTTTAAATCTGATGCTGAAAATATATTTGATTCTCAGAAAGAGTTTTCTGACTTTTATTCCGTTTTCCTCTTCCAGGATTTATTCAAAGACTCCTTCAATTCAAATTTTAATTCCGATTATTCCATCACCTGGAACAGAACCTTAAGTAATTCCATAAAGGATTTTTATCTTCCTTCAAATCTGACAGTAAAAGCCGGAAGACAGTATATTGCTTCAGAAACCGAAAAAGATTTTTACCAGTTCAAGCTTTCACAATCCTTCCAGTCAGTTAATCTTTTTGGTAACGACAGCCGCCTGAAATATTTTTCATGGTACTCCCAGGATGAATTCCTCTCCTCTTTTGAGTTCACTCTGAAAACCCCTGAACAGGATTTTTCGAATTCAACAGTTCTTTTGTCTTCTTATGGCCAGGCACTTTTTTACATTGGTCCTGTTTCAAACCTAAAGGCTTCCATGGATCTGATTTTTTCAGAAAACAGAAACTGGTCCACACGGGAATCTTTAATCTATATGCACAAAGGAATTAAAAGTCCACTTGCAGACTGCGTCAGATTTTTCTTTGATTCGGAAAAAAGTCCGGAAACAAAAATAACAAGAAAAGAAACTTTGAATATTGAAATCGGTGCCGAAAGCGGTCTCTTTTACCAGCAGTATAAAGCCGGTCACAGCTGCGACATTTCCTTTTTGGACTATTATTCTGTTTATGCAGACACAAATCTTTATTTTTCACATAAACAGAATAAAGCCGGAAACCTTTCCCTTGAAATCACTTTAGGCGCAAAAATCAATTACTGAATATTTCCAGCCTTGTAGCGTTCCAGAAAATTCTTTCTGTATTCTTCAAAGCGGTTATTGCTGATTGCATCTCTGATTTCGTGAATCATATTATGAAGGAAATAAAGGTTATGATAAGAACTGAGCATTGAGCTTAAAATTTCCTGTTCCTTGAAAATATGACGCAAGTAACTTCTGGAATAAGTACGGCAAACCTTACAGTTACATTCCTTATCAACAGGACCTGCATCATGAATAAAGCGTTCCTGTTTTATTGAAAGCTGACCGTCATGAGTGAAATAGGCTCCATTGCGTGCATTACGGGTTGGAAGAACGCAGTCGAACATATCAACTCCGCAGGAAACTGCATTGAGAATATATTCAGGAGTTCCGATTCCCATTACATACTTTGGTTTTTCATAAGGAAGATTCTGACAGGTGAAATCCATGAACTTCATGAATTCCTCAGGCGGTTCACCAACAGAAAGGCCGCCGATTGCAATTCCCGGCATATCAAGAGAAGAAACAAATTCGGCAGATTCCTTTCTAAGGTCTTCAAAGAAGTTACCCTGGACAATCGGAAACAAAAGACCCTTATAACCTTTTTCCTCTCTCTGCTTTTCCCATTCCTTCTTTGCACGGATAAGCCAGTCAGAAGTCTGTTTAAGACTTTTTACAGCTTCCTTTTTATCTACTCCCCAGCCTGAACAGACATCAAGCTGCATCTGAATATCAGAATTAAACATAGTTTGAGTCTGCACAACATTTTCAGGTGTAAACATGTGATAGCTTCCGTCGATATTGCTCTGAAACCTTACTCCTTCATCAGTAATCTTTCTGAGTTTTGAAAGACTGAAAACCTGGAATCCGCCGGAATCTGTCAGGAAGTTTTTATTCCACTTACTGAAACCATGAAGTCCGCCCATTTCTTCAATAAGAGGAGCACCCGGGCGAAGATAAAGATGATATGTATTTGCCAGAATGATTTCAAAACCGATTTCATCAAGATCATCTTTTGTGAGAGCCTTTACAGTTGCGTTGGTTCCAACGGGCATAAAAACAGGAGTCTGTACAGTTCCGTGAGGCAGGTTCAGAACCCCTGTTCTTGCCTTCGAGTTCATATCCTGATGTAAAATTCTAAATACGCTGTCCATTTATATTCCTTAAAAGATTTTTTATTGTTTTATGTCCTTGCAAAAAACAGAAGAACAATACTGATAATTATAAACAAAACTACCGGTGACCAGGCTCCGCTCAGTGCCGAAATATAGCCATACTGGGCCATAAGCATAGTTACCATTTGTGTTACGTAAAAAAGAACTGCTGCACTTATTGAAAAAGCAAGACTCATCAGAAGAACATTCTTTTTGGTTTTTCCTGTAAGTCCGATCGAAAGAAATACAACGATAAACACAACAAAAGGAAAAGCAAATTTCTTGTAATACTGTGAAAGCTCTTCATTATATGGAAGACCCGCTCTTTTCAAATGATCTATATACAGTTTAGCATTCTGCACATCAACATTTTCAATACTTACAGAATCCCGGCGGAATGTGCTGCATGGTTCATTTACCCGTTTAAGGAGCTCAGAAGAAACCTTTACGCTCTTCAAGGTTTTTCCGTCCACATCATACTGATAAGGCCGTTTCAAATCCCAGCATTCCGAATTTTCATCCCAGATTCCGCTGGATGAATAGATTACCGATTCAAATTCTTTATTTTCATTTCTGAAAACCAGATAAACATTGAATATTCTCTTTTGACTCTCATTATATTCACGGACAAAATAAATCAGCTTTCCGCCATCAGAAATGACGGCAACATTGGAATTATTGGAAGAACTTTTCTGCTGCAGAACAGTATTCTGCAATTCTGTTTTCTGGAAATATGTATTTACAACAAGCCGGTTTTCAAACTCGAACAAGCCGAATGTCATTACAATTGAAAAAACAAGCATCGGAAGTGTAAATCTGAAAAGCGAAATACCGGATGCAAAAAGAGCCAGAAGTTCATTGTTTGCATAAAGCTCACTCAGGCAGTAAGAAGAAGCAAACAGAATTGCCAGAGGAATTGAATACCACACAGTTTTTGGAACATACAGAAGCATGATTTTGAAAACTGTATTCATTGGAACCTGAAAAGAAATATATTTCCACAGGTTCATCAGAAGGTCTACAACATTAAGAATGACGGCAAAAAAAACAAGAGCTCCTAAAAAAACAGGAACAAACTTTTTCATAATGTAAAAAATAAGTTTCATATTTATTCCTATTTCCTCAGAATTGCCAGATACAGAGTCAAACCGACGCCGCCAAGAATAAAGTTTGGAATCCACATGGCCCAGAATCCGTCAAATCCGTTCCTTGTCGAAAACAACTGTCCCATAATCAGCATTGCCCAGTTCAGCACACAAATAATTAGTCCAAGAATCAAACCAATGGTCTGACCGTTATGCTTACCAAACATAAAAGCAAGGGCAATAGAAAGGACCGCAAAAAATACCGACGCAAAAGGAATTGAAAACTTTCTGTTGAAGATCATTTTATATGCATTCATGATTCTTTCTTCAGTTTTTCCTTCTTCCTTCAGTCTTTTTATTTCCCTGCCTAAATCCAGAGAGGTCATCTGGTCCGGATTCAAGGAATTGATGCTTGATGAATTTACTGTTGTATCAAAGACATTCATCAGCATGTCTTCCGAATCCATTACTTCGTAATCACCTTTGTTATGACTTTTAAAGGAAACGATTGTCGGCTTCCCCATTTTGATCTGCATCATCAGGCCGGGAACCTTATCTGCAAGAACTTCAGAATCCTGGGCAATAATCAGGCGGTCATTTCCGTTCCCGTCATTCTGATAAAAAACCAGATCTGAAATCTGACGGTCCTTTACTTCACCAATTATAATTTTGGAACCATTCAGATTTTTTACCGAATTGGATTCAAGTTCAACCGACGGAGTTGCACTGAAAATTTCCTTTGAGATTTTTGTAGCATTAATCGATCCAAGAGGAAGGAAATAATCATTTACTACAAAAGAAAAAACCGAAATTATTAATCCCAGAATAACAACGGGAATAAAAATATAATGATATGAAAAACCTGATGCCCTGAAAACCAGAATCTCATTGTCAGACATCATTCGACCAAGGCACATAAGAAATCCGACAAAAGTAGCATAAGGGGCAGACTGAGCAATAATTGACGGACAATAACATATCAGAAGGCGCATTACATCAAAAAGAGGAACCTTGCTCTTCAAAAGACTTTCCGCAATCAGAAGAATCTGATTTACAAAAAAAACCATGAAGAAAAAAATGAATGCAATCAAAAAATACAAGAAGAGTTCTTTTATTATGTATTTAAGCAGAATGAATCGACCGGTTTTTCTTTTTTCCATCCGGTTCCGTTCTGCTTTTCTAATTTTTTCCAGTAGATCCAAAACCGCCCTTTCCCCTTTCGGTTTCATTCAATTCGCTGGCAGGAATAAAGTTTCCCTGAGTAACCGGAGCCACAATTATCTGTGCAATTCTGTCCCCGTTATTTACAGAAAAATCTTCCTGACCAAGATTAATAAGAATTATTTTCAGTTCTCCGCGATAATCGCTGTCAATTGTACCTGGAGTATTCAAAACTGTTACACCGTTTTTTGCAGCAAGTCCTGAACGGGGACGAACCTGAATTTCATAACCTTCAGGTATTTCAAAAAAAAGTCCGGTTGGAAGCATTGCTGTCATGCCTTTTCCTATTACAACAGGTTCTTTAAGAAAGGCACATACATCGGCACCGGCAGCACCGGCTGTTTTATATACAGGAAGAGAAACTCCCTCTTCAGCTTTTACTTTTATATCGCAAGTCATACTTTTATTATATCAGAAAAGCGGAATAAGATGTAGGACATAAGCAATAATTCCGAAATGCAATAAAAAAGCCATCTTTCGGCGCCGGAGTGTCCGTTGCTTCCAGATGGCTTTCAATCAGGCTGAAACAAGTTCAGCTAATTTCTATTCTTCAATTGCATCAATGGCGTGGCAAAACTTCAGTTTAATCCTACCGCTTTTCCTCACCACGCCTGAAGTTTTGCATAGCAAAACTTCTAGTTTTCTAATGCATCCACATATGACAGGTTCAGTCTTCCCTGTTTGTCAACTTCAAGGAGTTTTACAGGAATCTGCTGTCCTTCTGTAAGCACGTCTGTAACTTTGTTTACGCGTGTTTTAGACAGTTTTGAAATGTGACAGAGACCTTCTTTTCCAGGAAGGATTTCAACGAAGGCACCGAAGTCCATGATACGTTTAACTGTACCCTGGTAGATTGTTCCAACTTCTGGATCTTCTGTAATTCCCTTAACAGCTTTTTTGGCAGCTTCTGCATCAAGTCCGTTTTTAGAGTAGATTGTAACAGTTCCGTCATCTTCTGTGTTGATTGTAACATTGTACTGTGCACAGAGAGCTTTAACGTTCTTTCCGCCAGGTCCGATAAGAGCACCAATCTTGTCTGTTGGAATTTTCATTGTAAGGATCTGTGGAGCGTTCTTAGCCAGTGGAGCCGGTTTATCGATACATTTTTCCATGATTGAAAGAATGTGCATACGTCCGGCACGAGCCTGTTCCATAGCCTTTTTCATGATTTCAGTTGTAACACCGGCAATCTTGATATCCATCTGGAAACCAGTGATACCATCTTTTGTTCCGGCAACTTTGAAGTCCATGTCGCCAAGGTGATCTTCTTCACCAAGGATATCAGACAGGATTGAGTAACGTCCGTAAGGATTGTCTCCGTCAGGTTCTGTAATAAGACCCATAGCAATACCGGCAACCATTTTCTTCATTGGAACACCGGCAGCCAGCATACAGAGTGTACCACCACAAGTAGAAGCCTGTGATGAAGAACCGTTAGATTCCATGATTTCAGAAACTACACGAACTGTGTATGGGAATTCTTCACGGCTTGGAACCATAGCTTCCAGTGAGCGGCGTGCCAGGTTTCCGTGACCGATTTCACGGCGGCCTGTTGTAAGGCGTCCTGTTTCACCAACTGAGTATGGAGGGAAGTTATAATGGAGAATGAAGTTTTCGCTTCTATCTCCGTCGATATCATCGTAAGTCTGTTCGTCCATTGCTGTACCAAGTGTACATACAGCCAGAGACTGTGTTTCACCACGTGTGAAAAGAGCACTTCCGTGTGGAGTTGGCAGAACGTTGATTTCACAAGTGATTGGACGGATTTCGTCAACTTTACGTCCGTCAACACGAACACCTTCATCAAGAATAGACTTGCGGAGGAGTTTGTACTGGATGTCGTCCATAAGAGCTGCGAAAAGTTTTGCCTGCATTTCATCAGCAAGCTGTTCAGCGTGGTTAGCTTTTACCTGAGCGATTGCATCGTGGATAGCAATACCGCGGCTGATTTTTGAATCTTTGAAACATGCAACTTTAAGAAGTGGAGTTGCTTCTGCTTCGATTGCTTCTGCGTTTTCAAGAGTTACATCAAGAGGGTTCAGTGGAAGTTTTTCTTTTCCACATTTTGCAACCAGTTCTTCCTGAAGTGCACACATATCTTTGATGAATTTTTCTGCTTCAGCCAGAGCGCCAAGCATTACTTCTTCAGAAACTTCTTTTGCACCACCTTCAACCATTGTGAAACCGTCTTTTGTACCGGCTACAACAATTTCCAGGTCCCCTTCTTCAATTTCTTTGAATGTTGGGTTGATAATGTATTTTCCGTTCATGTAACCAACACGACAAGCTGCGATTGGTCCGTGGAATGGAATGTCAGAAATACAAGTTGCGGCAGATGCTGCAAGAACAGCCAGGATGTCCTGTGTGTGAACGCCGTCGGCTGAAACACATGTTGGAACAATCTGGAGTTCGTGTCCGAATGAAGGTTCGAACAGTGGACGCATTGGGCGGTCAATGAGACGGCTTACGAGAATTTCTTTGTCTTTTGGACGTGATTCACGTTTTACAAAACCGCCAGGGATTTTTCCTGCTGCGTAGAATTTTTCATTGTATTCAACTGTTACCGGAACGAAGTCCTGTCCTTCAGTAACTGAAGATGAAGCACAAATAGTTGCAATAATGGCTGCTCCGCCCCACTGAGCGTAAACACAACCGTTAGCCTGTTTACCGATTTTTCCTGTTTCAAGAATCAGGTCGGCATCACCAAGTCTGTAGGTTACTCTTTCTACTGACATTTAAATCTCCAATGTACAATTGCCATTTGAAAATTGACAATATATACAGTTTTAATTTTCTTTGGTTTGCTTCAGACTAATTAATAATTTACAAATAAAAACAGTTTGAGGGGAAAGCCTTCCCCTGCGGCCGCACTGCGTTGCGTCCTACCCCTTCTGCGGGGACACCCCGCAACGCCCCGTCTATTTCCATTTGTAAATTATTAACCCGTCAGCAAACCAAAATTATCTGTTGCGACGCAACATTAAACCGCAAAGCGGTTTTATTTCACAAGAAAAAGGCCCTGCACTTTGAAAAGTAACAAGGCCTTTTTTAGAACACAGAAAACTACTTGCGGAGTCCCAGTTCTTTAATGAATGCACGGTATCCTTCAAGGTCTGTGCGTTCAAAGTAACGGAGCATCTTGCGGCGCTGACCAACAACTTTAAGCAGAGCGCGTTTTGCACCAGCGTCTTTTGGGAAACGCTTTGTGTGTTCTGTAAGCTGTTTTACACGCTGTGTCATAAGTGCGATCTGTACTTTTACACAACCTGTGTCTGTGTCATTTGCACCGTACTGTTTTACAGTAGTTGCTGTTGCTTCTTTTGAAAGTGCCATACTTTCTTCTCCTGATGGGATTCCAGAGGAATTGCCCGGGTATATATTCAGCTTCATACGAAGCCTTTGCCTTTGCGGACGCATTGTAAGTCAACCCGGGGAGATCCGGGAAAACTTCAGACACGTCCGTAGAATGACATACTTATATTATATAGAAAAAACTAACTGTATTCAATAAACCACAGATTTATTTCCAGCAGTCCAGTTTTTCCGGATCCATTCCGATGTCTGCAGCCTTAAATTCTGGATTTTTTCCTTCTTTTATCTGCTTTGTATAATCATTAAGACATTTTACAGCAGTTCCGCTCAGAATAAGGATTACAGGAACGTTTATTACTACAGCAAGTCCCTGAAGCATATCTGAAAGGTCCCATACAAGTCCTGCAGAAGCAATAGCTCCAACAAATACGATGATGGTTGCAATAATGCGGAAAAGAATCAGTTCCCATTTTTTTGCTTCCCGCTTGATAATGAATTCAAGACAACCTTCACAGTATGAATAGTTACCGATAAGTGTTGTAAATGCAAACAGACTCATGGCAATACAAAGGAATACAGGTCCGAATTTACCAAGAGCCGCTTCCATTGCGTTTGATACATAAAGAGCACCGCTCATCTTTGCATTTGGAGCAACTCCCGATGCCATGAACATAAAAGCAGATGCTGTACAAATCAGAAGAGTATCAATAAATACTGAAAGCATCTGAACCAGCCCCTGCTTTGCAGGATGAGAAATATCAGCACGGGCAGCTGCATTAGGAGCTGAACCCATACCGGCTTCATTGGAATAAAGTCCGCGTTTAATTCCCCACATGATACAAGAACCAGAAAATCCGCCGAAAATAGCCTTAAAATCAAAGGCACTTTTGAAAATCGAGGCGAACATACCCGGAAGATTCTTGAAATTAATAATAAGAACTATAAGCGAAACCAGAACATAAATAATACCCATTAATGGTACCAGGTATTCTGTAACCTTGATCAGTCGTTTTGCACCGCCTACAACAATGATTCCAAAAAGAATCATGAGAATAAGTCCGATGATATATGGTGTTTTTTCAGAATAGAATTCAAAAGCACCAAAGGTTGACTGAAGGTTGTAGGAAGCCAGCAGGTTATAACCTACTGCATAAATCAGGATAATAATAATCGAAAAGATTACACCAAGCCAGCGCTGTCCCAAAGCCTGTTCCATATAAAAAGCAGGACCGCCTTTGAAGGTGCCGTCTGTATTCTTCTTTTTATAAATCTGTGCAAGAGTTGCTTCCACAAAGGCAGAAGCACCGCCAAGGAAAGCAGTAATCCACATCCAGAAAATTGCTCCGGGACCACCCATACAGAGAGCTGTAGAAACTCCGATAATATTTCCTGTTCCTACACGTGAAGCTGTAGAAACCATAAGTGCACCAAAAGAAGAAATACCTCCCTTGTTTTCAGGTTTGTCCATAATTACAGAACAGGCTTCTCCAAACAAGCGAACCTGCATTCCCTTTGTACGGATTGTGAACCATACACCTGTTGCAAACAGCAGAAGCGGAACGATATAAGGCTGGTAAAGAACACCACTTATAGCGTTAATAACGTTGTGAATAGCGTTTAACATTTTAACTCCTAAATTTTACTAGTCTCATAATTATTATAAGGGAGAATTGCAAAAAATGGAGATTTTTTTAGGAGAATACAAAGAAAATGCTAGGAAAGCAGGTATTCTGCAGTTTTTACATCGCCGTTTTTAATGAGTTTCCGGATTAATGTGGAGCTGACTCTCTGTCCTTCAAAGATTACCGGCGGAATAAAAGAAACTCCTATTCCGTTACCAGCACAGAAGTTTTCTATTTCTGTTTTTCCGGTTTTTCCGCCGTCGCCCAGACGGAAATCTTCCCCTTCTACCAGAAAAGAAAGGTTGCAGGTTTCTTTCAGCACATTCAGAAATTCAATTCCATCTGTGGCGGCGATTTCGCGGGTAAAATCAATAAGAATACAGAATTCAAAGCCCATTTTTTCTGCAGCCGCAAGTCTTTCTTCCAGAGACTGCAAAGGTTTTTCTGTACTTTTGAACATTTCAAATATGGAATCAGAAAAAGTCACAAGACCGGGACTCATTTTCTGTTTTCGGGATTCAGAAAGGACTTTTTCAAAGAGTTTTTTGTGTCCGATGTGAATTCCGTCGAATACACCAATGGTAATGCAGGTTTTTTCGGGAAAATCAGATCTATTCAGGGAGTTCCAGTTCAGACGTTTCATAAAGAGTTTCTTTAAAAAAGTATACTCAATTTAAAACTTAATTGCAAAAGGAATTAAATAGTACTAAAATACTTTAATAATACTTAATAAATTTTTCGAGGCAAATTATGGAAAAGAAAAATATCGACTGGGCTAACCTGTCTTTCGGTTACATGCAGACTTCTTACAGCTTCGTAGCAGAATACAAAAACGGAGCCTGGGATGAAGGCAAACTTACTGACAAACATGAAATCACAATGAGTGAATGTGCCTGTGTTCTTCAGTACGCACAGACTTGTTTTGAAGGACTTAAAGCCTACACAACAGAAGACGGAAAAATCGTATGTTTCCGCCCAGACCTGAACGCTTCCCGCATGAAGGATTCTTGTACAAGACTTGAAATGCCTGTTTATCCTGAAGATAAATTCGTTGAAGCCTGTAAAAAGGTTGTAGAAGCAAACAAAGAATGGGTTCCACCATTCGGAAGCGGAGCTACACTTTACCTCCGTCCATTTATGTTTGGAAAAAATGCAGTTATCGGTGTAAAACCAGCAGATGAATTCGAATTCCGTATTCTGGTAACTCCTGTTGGACCTTATTTCAAAGGCGGAGCAAAACCTATCAAGGTTCGTATTTCTGATCTGGACCGTGCAGCACCTCATGGAACTGGTGACATCAAAGCTGGTCTTAACTACGCTATGTCGCTTCACAACATCGTTGATGCACACAAATGCGGTTATGCAGAAAACATGTATACAGACCCTGCAACACACACATACATGGAAGAAACAGGTGGAGCAAACATCATTTTCTTCACAAAAGACGGAACACTGGTTACACCAAAATCAGACTCTATCCTTCCTTCAATCACACGCCGCTCACTGGTAACAGTTGCAGAAGAAGTTCTGGGAATGAAAGTTGAACAGAGAAAAATTGCTGTAGCTGAACTTGTAGACTTCGCAGAATGTGGTCTTTGTGGAACAGCAGCCGTTATCTCACCGGTAGGACAGATTGACGACCACGGAAAATCAATCATCTACAACGAAGGTAAAGATGAAATGGGTCCAAACGTAAAGAAACTTTACGACACCCTTACAGGCATCCAGATGGGAAAAATCAAAGGACCAGAAGGCTGGGTTGTAGAAATCTGCTAACAATTCACAATAATGAATAAAAGAAAAACCACAGAGCGTAAAATTAATTCTCTGTGGTTTTTTTTATCTCAATTGTCAATTATTACAAAACTCTTGTAATTGCACACTTCAAATATTCTGAAGTCGGGTACCCCATAAGAACCGGATGATCAGGGCCGGCTCCCCTCTTTTCAAAAATCTGGACACGGCGGTGACTGTCTTTTGCAGCGTGCATAATCATGTCATAAAAAGTGTCAGTATCAAAGAAATGAGAGCAGGAACAGGTAACCAGGATACCGCCCGGAACCAGAAGGCGCATGGCACGGAGGTTTATTTCCTTGTATCCCCCGTAGGCTTTTTCAATGGTTTTAGCAGATTTTGTAAAGGCCGGTGGATCCAGAATAATCACATCAAACTTTTCGCCTTTATTTTCATAATCCTTCAGAAGTTCAAAAACATCAGCACAGACAGCAGTCATTTTGTCTTCAGCATTATTCATGCGGATATTTTCATTTACCATATCTACGGCTTCCTGTGAAATATCAACAGAAGTTACTTCACGGGCACCTGCTTTATATGCATTGAGACCGAAGGCACCAGTATGAGTAAAAGTATCCAGAACCTTTTTTCCATGACAGAAACGCTGGATTTCCTTGCGGTTGAATTTCTGGTCCAGGAAGTAACCGGTTTTCTGGCCGTTTACAATGTCTACTTTGATTTTAATTTCATTTTCTGTAATGGTCAGAACTTCATTTCCGGCTTTGCCGATCCACTGGCTTACTGTATCAAGACCTTCCTTTGCGTTAATTTTTTCATCTGCTCTTTCATAGATAAAATCAGGATTACAGTATTTTTTGAGGCTTGCAAGAATTTCATCACGGAAAATATTGCATGCCTTGGCCAGGAACTGAACAACAAGGTAAACCTTTCCGTCAGAATCACAATAGCGTTCCACAATAAGACCCGGAAGCAGATCTGCTTCTGCAAACACCATACGGTAAGAATCTGTATCACTGTAATAAAGACGGCGGTAATTTACTGCGTCTGCCACTTTTTTATCGATAAATGCAGGAATATCTTCTGTTACCTTATCCAGGTGTTCACCTGAAATAAGGCGGATTGCAATCTTTGATTTTTTATTCAGAACACCGGTTCCAAGGAAACCGCCTGCTTTATTGCAGACTTCCACAATGGTTCCGTCAGCAACCTGGCAGTCTTTCAGGCTTTCATTTACCCATTCCCCGCCTTCAGTTTTCTGATATTTTACATGAGAGATTTCATTGTCAAAAACCCACAGAAATCCCTGCAGGATTTCTTTTTCTTCTTTTGCATTCAAAAATACACGTACCATAATATTCCTCTATTTATTCAGACCAAGTTTATTTCTTAATCCATCTGCATTATCAAAACAATAAGTTTTTATCCCAAGACTTTCTGCTGCAAGACAGTTTCCCGCTTTATCATCTGTAAAGAAAGCTTCTTCCGGTTTCACACCTTCTGCCTCAAGTATCGCACTGAAAAATTCTGTTCCGGGTTTAGCCAGATGAATTTTATTTGAAGCATAAGTATTATCAAAGAAAGTATAATCACCCCGTTCAATATGAATCTCATAATGACTCTGGATAGTATTTGTCCCGGCAACTACACGGGCTGAAGGATCCTTTTTCTTTATGTCTTTTATCAGTTCAACAGTGTCTTCCAGAAGAACAGGATGAAAAAGCATTCTGAAATAATCAAAATCAATTTTCAACCCGCTTGCCTTCTTAAAAAGAGCCCAGAACTGGTCATTTGTAAGCCATCCGCACTGCAGTTCTTCCCAGATGTCTCTTTCTGCGTCAGATTCAGAATCAATCCGTATTTTACAGAGCTTATAAAATTCATCTCCGGTTATCCCAAGTCTTTCAAAAACCTGATTATAATCAAAAGTTGAAGTTACAACTCCGCCGATATCAAAAATATAAAGCATGAAGTTAAGACTACTGACAAGATGACATTTTTTCAATACAAATAAAAATCTGTTTATCATTTAGTTTTATATTTCACTTTTGAAACTTTTTTGAGTAAATTTGCTTATATGTATGAAAACACTTCTAAAAGAAAAAGGTACTGACAGATGGTTACCATAATTGAAACCGAACCTTCCAAAAACAAGAAAAAACTGGCTTCCGTAAACCAGAATGAGAAAAACAGCGTTATGCCGGCTACAATGTCCACAGAAATCAGCCGTCCTGACGATTTTTACAAAATGGCCTTTCAATTTCAGCGAATCATGATGATTTATGAAAGCGCTATAAAGCAGATAGAAACAAAACTGGATATTCTAAACAAAGAATACAAAGTTACCGGTAACAGAAACCCCATTCAAACCGTTAAATCCAGAATAAAAAGCCCTGAATCAATTGCAAAGAAACTGGAAAAGAAGAATCTTCCCGTTGCTTTTGACGTAATGATGGAAAATCTCCATGATATTGCGGGCGTACGCGTCATTTGCCCTTACATTGCAGATATTTACACAGTCCGGGACATACTCCTTAAACAGCCTGATTTAACCCTTCTTGAAGAACATGATTACATTGAAAATCCAAAAGAATCTGGTTACAGAAGCCTTCACATTGTAGTCAGTATTCCGGTTTACCTGACAGATTCAGTCCAGAACGTAAAAGTTGAAATTCAGCTTCGTACAATCGCCATGGATTTCTGGGCCAGTCTGGAACATGAACTTCATTACAAGAATGAAGACACCGTTCCTGATTCTATCCGGCGGGAACTGTTCCGTGTTGCCGAAACCATAGCCATGACTGACCGGGAAATGCAGGAAATAGCCCTGGAATTAAGGGAACTGGAATAATCAGGAATCAATCAGCCAGCTCGTGAAGACTGTCAAAAGGATACAGTTCCCCCAGAGTTTTCACTACGGCCCTTTCAATATCCGGACCGAAAATAACAGGAGTTTCTGCCGGAGCAAATTCGGTCAGGACCTGTCGACATGCTCCGCAGGGTCCTACCGGATAATCTGCTTCTGGTGTTGCAATGGCCAAAGCCTTAAAAGTCCGGTAACCTTCGGAAACAGCCTTAAAAACTGCAGTTCTTTCTGCACAGTTTGTCAGACCATAGGATCTGTTTTCCACGTTACAACCTGTAATCACCGTTCCGTCTTCCATGAGAAGTGCTGCCCCGACAGGAAAATGGGAATACGGGGAATATGATTTTTCAGAAGCTTCAGCCGCTTTTTCAAAAAGTTCCTTCAAATTCAAAATGAAAATCCTTTTTATTTATTTTTTCTTCAATATAGTATAACATAAAGAGTCTATGAAAAATAAAAAAATAACTCTCGCAATTCTTTTTGCTCTTATATTTACAATCCTTTATTTACTTTTTGCCTCCCGTCCGTTGGGAAAAGAATACCACTTTGAACCTGAATGGGAAAACAGCATCCTGTCCCCTATGGAGCTTACCGATTCCGAGAAATCCTATTTTTTCAAACTTTCAAACAAGGCCGGCTTTTTCGATGATCACGGACATATTACACAGATTGCCTCTATTCCAAACGGTTATAAAGCATCAATCTCTGAAAACTTCTATTCAATCTATCCTTTGAACGCAGAAAATACAGACTTTTTTGATAAAAACGGAACAAAATGCGGAACCATCACAGAAGCAGGTTTCCCTCATTTCGTAAAAGACAAAGTTTTCGTTTTTCTTCCGGGCGGATGCGGACTTTCACGCTGCGATAATTCAGGAAAAGTAATCTGGACCTATGAAGGCGTAATGCCTATAACCGCTTTTTCCTGCAAGAAAACATCAACCGCCATCGGACTTGCAGATGGAACTATTAAAGTTTTCAATACAGAAACAGGAGAAGCCACCCTCGAATACAATCCGGGAGGAAGTGACAACCCTGTAATCCTCGGCCTTGATATTACAGAAGACGGAAATTACATTGCTTCAATTTCGGGACAAAACAGACAGCGCTTTGTTCTGGCCAGAAAAGAAAATACCCAGGTAAAAATCATTCACCACAATTTCATAACAGAAAACTATTCGGCACAGTGCGTAATTCACTTTACCAGCGATGAAAAATCGGTTTTCTACAACTATAAAAACGGAATCGGTATTTTCAATCTGGATTCAGAAACAAGTACACACATAAAAATCAACTCCCGCATTATTTCGGTTGAAGAAAGTGACAATCTGGTTTTCTTCATGGGAAAAAACAAAAACAAATATACAGTTTACCTTATCGAAAAAAGCAATTCCCTTGGGGGAAGCTTCAGTTTTACGGCTGATTCAGCATTTATTCGTTCCGACAATGAGAACCTGTATATCGGTAAGAACAATTCGCTTTCTAAAATCAATATTTCAAAAAAATAAGGGAAACAATAAATGAAAAAACTTATAACTCCAGTATTTATTCTTTTTCTTGCACTTCCACTGGCAGCCTTTGAATGGCCGGTAAAAAATATCAAAGCAGAATCCTTTACATCATATTTTGCCCAGAAACGCGGAAACACAATTTCCTCATCTATTCTTATTGAACCTCTTCCTGAAAAAACCGAAGAAAAAATTATTCCCGAAGTAAATGCCTGCGATGAAGGAAACATTTTAATCGTTATTTCCGACTACAAGGAAGAAAATGATTTTTTCCCTTCAACCCTGGGACAGGCAGTAATTATTTCTCATGATGATAATATTATTTCTGTATACGGAAACCTGGCTTTACCAGAAGACACAGATTTCGAATCAGCAGAAAGCGTAAACCATAATACAAAACTTGGGGAAATTTCAAACAACGCATGGACTGAGTATCCGGATTCCCTGGAACTGAAAATCATCGATACAAAAAAACAGATTGCTGTGAACCCAAGAATCCTGCTTCCAAGAATTGAAAAAGAAAAAAGTTTTCCGCCTTCTGAAATTATTGCAGAAAATAAAGACGGGAAAAGATTTGACCTGAACACAAATAAATCTTTCCTTTCTGGAAATTACAAATTCTATCAGAAGAGGAATGAAAACCTGGTTCCATTCCAGACTTCCCTTACAGTAAACGGAGAACTTCTGGATGAATTCAAATTTTCAGAAATAATTCAGAAGGACAATAAAGTTTACCTTCTCGGTCAGAACAAAAACTATTCAGTTGATGCTTTGTACCCTGATTCCAAACTTTTCCTCATAGGTGAAACAAAAATTGCCAAAGGAAAATCAATCCTTACCTTTGAAAATATAAATCATCTTGATGAAAAACGCCTGATCAATATTTCGGTTAACGTTTATTAATTTCCTCACGCAGTTTCCGGTTGATTTTTCTGACTTGTTCTCAAATCAGGTGCCTTAATTGCCTATGCTGTCAAGAACCTGATCTACTTCCGGATATTTTTCTACTTTTGGATTTTCAATAAGCTGTCCGTTGATA
Organism: Treponema sp. UBA1747; assembly: GCA_002315375.1. Lineage (GTDB taxonomy): Bacteria > Spirochaetota > Spirochaetia > Treponematales > Treponemataceae > Treponema_D. Next base: position 33,073 of record DCHR01000012.1, read on the forward strand.
ACAACCATTGTGACATTCTTAAGAGCAGCCAAATCTTCCAGAGGATTGTTTTTTACTACAATCATATCTGCAACCTTGCCTTCTTCAATTGAACCGGTTTTATGGCCTATTCCCGCAATTTCTGCATTTACAAGGGTTGCAGTATGAAGCGCAAAGGATTTTGAAACACCACAATACTTTACAAAATGAACAAGTTCCCGCCACAAGTTATAATGAGTTACATAGCTGCAGGAAGCATCGGTGCCAAGACCTACTGGAACCCCTGCTTTCAAATTCTCTTTTGCCATTTCAACCATTCCATCTACAAGAATACAGCTGTTTCTCACGGCAATATCCGTAATGTTCATAACACCTGGAAGATTCAGGGAATATGGCAGAGCCGGAGAAATTGTGATTACCTGAGAAGCATTTTTTTCCTTAAAGAGTTTTATTATTTCTTCAGTAGGCTTTGCTCCGTGTTCAATAGTATCAACACCGCCAAGAAGGGCCGCCTTTATTCCTTCAGCCCCTTCACAATGAGCCGCAACAGGATAACCCAGCTCATGAGCTTTTTTACAGGCTGCATCAATTACTTCCCGGCTCATCTTCATTACACCAGGTTCTCCCAGGCTGTCGCAATCCAAAACACCGCCTGTAATCATAAGTTTGATTAAATCAGGCTTGTCTTCTGCAATTTTTTCTATAAGACGAACAGCTTCTTCGGGAGTGTCTGCAGCAGTTGCAAAGGAACCTTCCATGTGACCGCCTTTTGGTGAAATTGCGCTGTTTGAAGTAAGTATATGAGGTCCCGGAATTTTTCCTGAATTAATTTTATCACGGACTATGGAATCAAAATTTGAAATTCCACCGACAGCTCTAATAGTTGTAATACCAGCCATTAAAGTGTTGGTGGTATTTTTTTCAATCATTGAGCAGCCGATTTTTCGTCCCAGACTGCAGCTTGTAATGATTTTGCAGATAAGGTCCAGGTTCATTTTTCTTTTGGCCGGCTTACCGGAACCAGGAGTGTGAACATGAAGATTAATAAGCCCCGGCAGAATATACTGGCCTTTTAAATCTACAATTTTACAATCAGCCACTTCCTGCCCTGCAGGAACAATAGATACAATTTTTTCACCCTCACATACAATTGCCTTTCCTTCTACAGGCTGCATGTTAAGAGTTCCGTCAAGAATAATTCCATTGATATATTTAGTTTTCATTTTTTATCATCCTTATTAAATTCTACAATTATTGTTTCAGGTATTAAAAAAAAACTTTTTTCAGCAGATTTCTCCGACATATGGTAGAACCAATTTCATAAAGTTTTTTTTTAAGCCTAATTAATTATAGTTAAAATATTTATCAGGGTTTTCAAGAATCCGGAAATATTCAGAAAAACCTATTTTAACAGTATGTCTCGAGTTTTTGTAATCTCCATATTCAATTTTTTTTTCGTATACATCCGAAATCGGGAACTTAAACTCAATGGGGTTGCATAACTTAATAGTATTCTTATAAGAACCATTTCCCCATTCCTGCATTCTCCATTCCCTGGTCCATTCTTCATAATCAGGAAATGCCTCATAATAGCAGATTTCATTTACAGAAAAAATTAGAACATTCCCGGCAATTTTATAAGTTCCATGATAAAAATCCAAAACCTTAAGGGAATCCATTTCATCTCCACAATAAAAAGCTTCATTTTCATTCATAAAAACAAAGCCGGCAGAATAACCAGAAGCAACAAAAGGATTTCCCCTTTGCCAGAAGCCTATTAACTGAGCCGGAGTAACTGCAATTTTTAAATTTTCGTTTCTTTTTTCAAAAGAAAGAATTCTTTCAATGAGATATTTCTCTTTTTCAGTAAGTTCAGAATCACTGACTTTCTTTAAAGGTTTATACCACTCAAAGCTGGAAAAAAACTTAGTCAGATCCTCTGCTTCAAAAATATTTCCATATTTGGCATAAACCATATTTCGTAAAAAGCGTAAATCTTTGTTTCTTAATTTAGCCAGATCAAAGGAAACAATTTTATCCAATTCCGTAAGGTCTCCCATTAAAGCTTTCTGTCCACTAACTGAAAAAATCTTTTCTAATTCTTTATTATAATGCCTTGTATAAGGGTAATATTCCGAAGAACTTTCAGCAAATAAAAACAGGCTGCAGAATAAAATACAAAATAAAACAAAAACTTTTTTCATATATCTCTCAAGGTTTTATTATTTTTTTTGATAATAAATTATAACATGCTTTTCCAAGTCAATGACTATTTCAGTTTTACTGCATTATTTATTTTTTGAAAATTCGGGCGTCCCCGCTCGGTT
>DCHR01000037.1 GCA_002315375.1 Treponema sp. UBA1747
GATTCATGGGAATGGGTAACAACCCAATGGTAGGCTGCACTGTTGCATGTGCAGTAGCAGTTGCAGGTTCTTTCTAATAGAAAACTAACCTAACGCTAAAAACCTCCTGAGAAATCAGGAGGTTTTTTTATGCACATGCGGAGGTACAACCGTGGCGAGTTTTGCTGGTTTTTGCACAATCGGAAAGACAGTCGTTCGAGATTGTTGTCTTTTTTCTTCACAAAATTCATATGCAAAGATATAATTTCTTTTTGGATAATGTATATGAAAAAAAATTTAAAAATCGTTTTTGCACTTATCAGTCTTTGTCTTTTCTCAAAACTTTTTGCAAATGGAAACACATTAACAAATGTACCGGAAGACTATCTTGGAACTTATATACCGGCCCAGATGGAAATGCTCTTAAAAGAATATATGTCTTATGAAAAAGCCTTAAGCACTATTGCAGCCTCAAGCTACGATATTTTACTCCTAGATAAAGATATCTGTTATTCTCAAGTTGAATTTTATGATGGATACGCCGTTGAAGCAGAGGATTTTAATAAATGGGCCTTTGTTTCAAGAGGTAACGATAAATTCATCATTGATGAAAACGGTATTTCCTACAGAAGATTATGTAAAGAAACAGGTGCTGCAGGTTATACAGCTTACGGGGAAGATGTCCTTAAAATCCTCTGCCACGATGTTCTTGATAACAAAGATATTTCAATTAATGGCAATAAAATAAAGATTGCGGGCGTTGAATACAGAATAGAACTCTCTACATTTTACGGATCAAAAGATTGTGTCATGAATTTAAGAAATGACACAGGCATCTGTTTCATGATGCTTGATGGAGTATCTGCAAACATAGTCAATGCTGTTCCCGGTGAATACAAAATGATGTGGGAACCGGGAACTGAGATTCTTCAGACAATTCCCCTCTTTTACTGGAAAGATTCCTCTTATCCAAATATTAACGGATGGAAATACAGAAACTCCAAAAAAGATTTAAGACTCTTAAGAAATCTTTTTTACGCAAAACACGGATACATTTTCAAATCTGCTGATTTAAAAGAAATATTCGAAAAGTTTGATTGGTATAAACCAAACAGCAAATTCTCAGAAAATTCTTTGAGCAACTGGGAAAAAAACTGTCTTCAAGATATTACAAAATACGAAGAGCAGTAAAATCTCCTCATTGACTGAAATCTCTTTTTCTCAAATAATGGTTCTATGGTAAAACGTTTAACTTTACTGGCAGCCACAGCAATATTTTTTGCTGCCTGTACTTCAACCCCACCGGGCTCCCCCGTTTCAGGTACAAATGGGTCAGAGGGGACAGCCCCCGTTAAAACCACAGAAAAGAAATCAGTCAAAAAGGATAACGATATGAATGCAATCAATATAAAAAACAGTGACTACCGCTACGACAGCTTTAATAACGGAAAAGTACTTCCCTTCATGGAAGGCAAAAAGAAAGGACTTCCGGCCATGGGCTGGAACAGCTGGAATGCCTTTGGAAGTGCAAACACTGAAGAACTTACAAAAACCATGGCAGACAAATTCCTTGAACTGGGCCTTGATAAACTGGGATATAAATACATTATCCTGGATGACGGCTGTTACAAGCCTGCCCGCATTGACGGAAAGCTTTCCAACGAACCGGTAAAGTTTCCTTCAGGTTTCAAGGCCCTTTCCGATTACGTTCATTCAAAAGGCCTGAAGTTCGGCATGTACAACGACATCGGAACAAACCTTTGTGCAGGAGCAGCCGTTGGAACCTGCGGTCACGAAGATGTTGATGCAGCCTCCTACATGGAATGGGGAGTTGATTTCCTTAAAGTGGACAACTGCTATTACCTTTGGGACAATGCCACCTTCAGTAACGCAGAAAATGCCCGCTATGTTTACGCACCGAACATCCGCAGTATCAGAATCGAAGGCAAAGGTCTTAAAAACGGCATTGAACTTTCGGCCGCAAAAAACGGAAAGATTACAGGGCGCGGTGCCAGACTGGAAAACAACGTTGCAACAAATATCGGAACCTTTGACGGAACAGGGCCTGAAAACACACCTGTAGGACTTCAGAGCGGAGAACTGGAATTTGAAGTGGAAGTTCCATCTGCAGGGGAATACAAACTTTACGTTGAATATGCCACAGGTCGGGAACCGGGCCAGGGGGAATGGCTTCAGGTTGCTGTAACAAATATCGAACAGGACGGACTTTTCTTTGACGGATTCCTTCCTGCCACAGAAAACAAGGATTCCTTCGGATTGTCACCGGATATTTCTATCCAACTTAATGAAGGCAAAAATATAATCCGACTTATGAACCACCGACGCCAGGAAAATACCCTTTCTTCTTATGCAAAGCTTCTGGAAGAAATCAACAAAATCAAACCGGATAACGATCTGGTTTTCAGCACCTGCGAATGGGGAAAAACACAGCCTCAGAACTGGGCTTACAAAGTGGCAAACAGCTGGCGCATTCTTAATGATATTACCTTTGCTGTGGGGGCGCCTGGAAATCCGGGAAAAGGAAACTGGGTTGACGGTTATACACCAAGTGTAACTTCCCAGTACAACAAAGCCGTAATCATGGACGAGTTTGCGGGCTTAAACAAAGGCTGGAATGATCCTGACATGCTCATGATTGGCATGGACGGTCTGACACCGGAAATGAACCGCACCCACTTTGCCATGTGGTGCATGATGAACTCTCCTCTTATGCTGGGAATGGATCTGCGCCGGGTTCAGAAAGACGACTGGATGTACAACATCATTACAAATGAAAAATTAATCGCACTGAACCAGGATATGCTTGGTGTTCAGGCAAAAAGAATCAAAGCTGTTTTTAAAAGAGGAAACGGACTTGCTAAAGTTGAAAACCCGGCAACCTCTTACAGCCGGAACAATGACCGCCTGGATATTCTGGCAAAACCTCTTTATGACGGAAGCATTGCCATTTCTTTCTTCAACTTAAGTCAGACCATCACTTACGAAAACATAATGGTAAGCATGAAAGACATTATGGAAGCTATCGGAAGCAAAATGCCAGTCCGCCCGGACTATGTAAACGCACAGAAACTGGTTGTGGAAAATCTCTGGACCGGAGAAAAATCTGAAATCAACTGGACCAATGATAATGCTGCAACCGGAATCTTGCTTTCATCTGGAACGCTTGCCCCATGTGACAACCTGACTTTACGTATCAGTCCTGCAGAACCTATGGAGCGCCGTCATGTGGCAAAATCAGTTCATGAATATCTTTTGAATACTCTTCATGAAGCAGACGAAGAAAACTGGGATGCAGCCAAAGAACTTCAGGATCTTTATGACTGCCGTGTGTGTGTTCAGCACATCGCACAGGTTTACGTAAAAGGAATTATGGAAGCTACAGAAGAAAATGATGAACTCTTTGGAGGGAGAAAACCAATTACAAAAGAAGAAACGGCCGTAATTATTGAACGGGTTCTGGACAAATCAAAAAGAGTAAAATAAAAAGAACGGGAACTTAAAGTTCCCGTTCTTTATTTAATCAACACTAAAAAGTTTCTTTTTGCGAATGTAGAGGTAACGGAACCAGGCTGTAATACCACTTATTCCCCAGACAATTCCTACAGACCACCAGATTCCCCATACACCTATAAGGGGAACCATGGTCAAAAGAACAGGAACTGTAAAACGCCCGATTACTTCTACAATGCCGTTGAAAAGGGCAAAGAAAGCATCACCGATTCCATTCATATATCCCCGCACCACATAAATTAAGCCAAGGAAAACATAAAAAACACTGGTGATTCTCAGAGCCAGAGTACCCATTGAAATAACTTCTTCTTCATTTACGAAAATCGAAGTAATCTGACGGCCGAAAATCTGCATTACAATTACCATAAGAACAGTAAACACAACCATAACATACATTGCTTTGTGGTAACCTTCCGTCATACGATCCTGCTTTCTGGCACCGAAGTTCTGGCCGGTAAAAGTGGAAAGAGCTGCACTCAAAGTCTGATAAGGCTGGTGAATAACCTGTTCTATACGACTCGTTGCAGTGAAGGCAGCAACGGCTACCGCTCCGAAGGAATTTACAACTCTCTGGAGAGCCATTGTTGAAATGGCAATAAGACTGAACTGGAGGGAAAGAGGAATTCCGATTTTTACGGAGCGCCTGATAATATCACTATTAATCTTCAGATCATGTTTAGTGAGTTTAAAATATGGATTTGTTTTGAATGCAAAAGCAAGACAAAGTGCACCTGAAACAAACTGAGAAATTAAAGTTGCGAGACCTGCTCCCAGAACACTCAGATGAAGATTTTTTACAAAAACAATATCGAGAATTGTATTCAGAATGCAGGAAAAAATCAGGAAATACAAAGGAGTTCTGGAATCCCCAAGAGCTCTCAGCATGGAAGATACATAATTGTAAACTGAAACAAAAACCAGCCCGACACACAGAATCCTCAGGTAACCCAAAGCATCCTTAAAAACATTTCCAGGAGTCTGCAGCATTTTTAGTAACGGGTCTGCCAGAAAAAAAGCAAGAATCCCGACTACCAGAGGGAAAATCATCATAATGTAGCCAACATTTGAAATGCAGCTTTTTACATTTTTTGTGTTATTTTCACCAAAGGACTGTGAAGTTACAATTCCACCACCGGCACCAATTCCATTACACAAAGCAAAAAAGAAGAAGGACATTGGACCTGTAACACCAATAGCGGCAAGAGCATCAGCTCCTACAAGCTTTCCTACAACAACAGAATCCACAATGTTATAAAGCTGCTGGAAAATATTGCCAATAAGCATAGGAATGGAAAAACGAATGAGAAGGCTTATCGGATTCCCTTCTGTCATATTCAATGTCGATTTCTTCATACTAATAGTAGAATATCACTTGCCCTGATTGTATCTCCATAATGGAAATCCATGAGTTTATAACGATTTTCTTTAGTCATTTTACCGAAAACCATTTTTATCATATAATATGAGCATGAAACAAAACAAATCAATTAAACTTTTTCAGCGCGTATGGCTTACTTATTCAAACTTTCTACGAAACAGTTTATTCGAAGGCGCAGCATCCTGTTCCTTTGGATTTGTTTTTTCTTTCATCCCGATCATAATGATGGCCCTGAGTATCGCCAGTTCCATACTTGCAAAATACCCTGCAATAATGAACTATCTTCTGGATCTCTGTGACAACTTTTCTGAAATCTATGACATAAGACCTCTCATCCGGAATTTTTCTCAAAAGCAGAATGTTTCTATTTTTGACATTATCCTTTGGGTTTGGGTTATCTGGATAGCACGAAAACTTTTCCTTTCTATTGCAAGAAATATTTCAAGCATTTTCCATTCGGAAACTCCTCAGAAAGGTTATGTCATTCAGGCTATGACTTTTATCGGGGAAGTAGCCCTGATTCTCGGACTGGTTGCAATCGTAATCACATCATTTCTTCTGAACAGATTTTTTACACTTCCTGGCTTCACATTTTTAGGCGAGCAGTTCCCTCTGTTATTCGGACATTTCATGAGCCGCCTCTCTACCATCATTTTCTACAGTGTTATTTTCCTTTTTACGTTTCTGGTCTATCGTTTTGAATCCCGGACAGCACCACGCTATACCTTATGCCTCTGGAACGCCGCCCTCTTCACTGCAACTTTCTACGTTATTTCTTTCTTCATCAATAAGTTCACAAACTTTTCAAACTATACCCTTATTTACGGTGCCATCAGTTCTGTCATTATTCTTATGATGAAAGTATACATGTTCTTCATGTGTTTCCTTTTATATGCCCAGAATGTTTACGTTACCCAGAATTTCGATTCACTTCTTTTCTGTGAAATGTACATGCTTCCTTCCATCAATTCACAAAAAGGAATCAACAAATTAAAATGTCTTATTTTCACAAATCCGTCAGACCTGCAGGATGAAGAAAACACAATGTACTGTAAGGAAGGAGATATAATTTATTCGCAGGGAGATGAATCAGAATTTGTTTATTTCATCAAAAAAGGAAAAGTTATTGAAGAACTGGAAAATAAAGAAGAAAAAACTTTTGATGAAGGAGTTTTCTTTGGAGAAAAGTCAGCCGTTCTGAAGCGTCCCCGCAAAGGAACTACATCAGCTGCCTGTGACTGCGAAATCATCAAAATCGATGCCGATACCTTCCGTTCCCTGTTAATCAAAAACCCAAGAGCATCAGCCTTTGCAATGCGCAAACTTTAAAAGACTAACCACATAAAGATAAACAAAAAAGCCTTTTCGCTGAACACGAAAAGGCTTTTTCTATTTAGTAATTCTCACGAATACCATTCATCATTAATGGAGAAGTTACGTTTCCAGTTGCACGATCCACAACTTCCTGAGTATCCCAGTAGAAACTTGTGAAGCCGCGGGCACGGGATTCTTTAATGAAGAAGCTTGTAAACTTTGCTCCTTCTTCATCAGTAGTTGAGTCCCATTTTTTTGAACCGTCTTCGTTCTTTCCTGGGAAACGTCGTGACAAAGTTCCCCATTCACCGATGATTACAGGCATGTCATATTTTATTGCATATTTCTGAACTCTGTCGAATTCATATTTGACACCACCTTCAAAAGATGACTTCCATTCCGTTGTCCAGTTAGGAAGCCAGGTTTCTTTTGACCATACAAAATCTTTCGGGGAATAAATATGAACTTCCATTATCAGTTTCTTCTCGCCTGCACTGTCTGTTGGCTTTACAAAGTTTTTCAGATTTGCTTCTTCCGATGAACAACAGTATGTTCCTACCATCAGGTTTCTTGTAGCATTCTTTCCGCCAGTAGAACGAATTATATCAATAAAAAGCTGATTCCACTGATTTACAACACGAACGGCTTCTTCAGAACCATTACCCCAGTTGTTATCAGCAGAAATCATTTCGTTTGTTCCACAAAGAATCAGTCTGTCAGAATAATCTTTGAAAGTATTTCCAACTACTGAATATAAATTCGAATATAATTCATTATATGCGTCATAAGCTCTATCAGAAGCTTCAACCCAACCATCTGTTCCACCGTCATGATGTGTATTCAAAAGACAATACATATCTTCTTCGATGACCCAATCAACAACTTCCTTTACACGATTAAGCCAGGCAGAATCAACATTACCGGTTTCAAAGTCTACGTGTTCCGCCCAGGTAACAGGAACACGAACTGCATTGAAACCAAGTTTTTTTATTCCCTTAATCAGATTCTTCGATGTTACTGGCTGACCCCATGCTTTTTCCCAGTCTACAGGTCTTTTTTGAGTGTATTTTAAAATCCAACCTTCTTCCCCATTTAAAAATTGAGTCTCATTATAGGAAGTTGAATCAAAACCATTTCCAAGGTTTACTCCGCTTCGCATATTATAAACTGCTGCAAAAGCATCTTCACCTTCCTGGAACAAATCATCTGGGCGAACCCATTCTTCATTAAGTCCCGAATTACCTACAGGCTCTTCCTTTGTAGTACATCCGGTTAATTCCCAAACAAATAAAGCGACTGATAAGCCCAAAAGAAACTTTCTTAGATTTTTTTTCATTTAATTCTCCTTCAAGAAAAATGAGTTCTCTATTCGAAAACCTCATTTATCGACTTCTATTCTATTCTGTAATAGGAAAAAGACAAAAAATAAGCCCTTTCATTTTTATATGAAAGAGCTTATTTTTTTAGATATGGTACGATACAACGTACAACCCGTTATTTATCACTTTCCTTGAAAGTTACATTGCTGTAAATTTTTGTATCTGCTGCAGGTTTATTGAAAACGCTGAGACGTTTTGCAGAAAGGATTTTCCAGTATTCATCACTGTCAAAGGCTACATAATTGCCTTCTTTGGCTTTTCCTTCTGTAAATGCGCGTTTTGGAACTTCTGCCCAGATTACAGTTGTTTCATTGTTACGTTTAATTTCGAATTTTACGAGACGTGCCTCTTTTCTAGTACTCATTTTAGTGTCTCCTTTATTTTATTTATTTGGATCCGCTTTCGCTTTTCCATATTTAAAGTATAACACGGAATGTCTAAATTCTCCAAAAAAAAACGAATAATTTTTTGAAATAAACTTACATACAAATCAAACACTTTTTCTTCTAAGTAAAAACATGTTCCCACAAAGCAAATAACACTCCCGCAATAACCAATGGAGGCCTCCCGCGGGTCCCCGTCGTTCGCTTCGCTCGCTCCTTGCCCACGGTACTCCATTGTTTTTGCTCGCGTGTTATTTGATTTATATCCGCTTATTTTTTCACTTAGCTTAATACTGTTTAATTTGTATGTAGATTTTATTCAAACTTAAACCATTTGAAGTCGAAATCACAGCCAGGAAGGAAAACAAAGCTTATCTGTCCCCTGCCGCTTACGGTTTCGATATCAAAAGTCTTTTCTTCGTAATCATCAGTATGGGCAAATTCCACCACCTGAGTACTATTTCCTTTATCTCCGAACCACTTCAGATTTATTGAATTGTTCGGCTTGTTTGATTTACCACAAATTGTAAGTCTGGTTGCAGCTTTATCACCAAAATCCATGTTCTTGAAGTCCAGATTTACGTTGTTACCGATACCTTCGACTGCATCCGCTGTTTTTTGGAAAGTATCTCCAACCACTGTATCAGCATCCAGGGCACGAAGTTTTCCGAATGCTTTCAAATCTTCAGTGAAACGGAAACCATGCCATACAAGTTCAATTTCAACCCAGATAGAAATTGTATGAACTCCAAAGAGACGCTTTGTCAGACGGAAAGGTTTTTCAGTATAAGTATTGTACTGATATTCTGCTTCAAACTGACCTTCATAAACCAGTTCTCCCGAATCAGGTTCCCCGTCATAAACTTTCAGTTTCCAGCTTGGACTCCAGCAGAAAGCCGGAACATGAATCTCATCACTTCCCTGATCTCCGAAATCCACCTTGTCAAAACTAACCCAGCTTCCGCCGCCGTTTCCACGGGTAGAAATACCACCAGTAAAGGCAAGTTTTGGTTCCGGTTTTGTTCTATCAAAGTTTGTATAACGACAGGCTTCAACCAGTTTATAAGGATTGAATTTAGGATTACCAACGCCTGAAACCTTCATATCCAGTTCAGAAATAATTTCCGGATAATCATGTCCGTTATTTGCGCTTACACGCATAATGAACTCGCCGTCACAAACCGCTTTCAATTCCGCATCAGTACCATTCTTTGTTACTTCAACTGCGTCAGAAAGAACCGAAGTAGGAAGCATAGGATTGAAATCGATATCTTTGCTTGAGGCGTTTTCCGGAAGAACCTTTGCCATCAGTTTCAGGTTCAGATTTTCCTTGGAAAGGTTTACTTCTCCCTGTGGAAGCTGTTCGATCTTGCGAACAGGAACGTAGGCGGCATATTCACCGAATGCAGCAATCAGCTCTTCAACAGAACAAGAAACTTCTTCATTCCCTGCCCATTCCCCATTTTCAAATTTACAGCGGCATCCTGTCAGATCCTTTGAATATGCAGTTACTGTAAAGCTCGAACTTTCAGTTTTTGCACGAACAATGGCAACCAGACGGTTTCCGAATAGACGGCGGACATTTGAAACATACTGATCATAATCAGTAGCATCTCCGTTATCCATAGATACAAAATCAGCATCGCCTTCAACTTTTACAGAAATCACGTTGCGTGCATTTGCAACATCAATTCCGTCTTTATCTTCTGTCATTATGTCAAAGAAATACATGTTTCCGATGCGGCAAGTTCCGTTGCCTTTTTCCAGACACTTAGGACATGCGGAACCGCTTCCGTCTTTCTGGAACAGTTCAGGTTTCATCTCAACCTTAACAGGATCCCCGAAAGATTTCTTCACTTCTTCACAAACTGCATTTCCATTCTCATCGTATCCGACAGCCTTGATTTCGCCTTTTTCGTAAACTACATCCCAGAGTCCGAAAAGATCCAGGTCTTTTTCATGGTCAATTTTATGACAGCCTTTTGATTTTCCGTTTACAAAAAGTTCAACCGATTCACAGTTTGTGTAAGCTTTAATACTGATTTTCTGACCGACATTCCAGTCCCAGTATGGAAGCAGATGAACAAAAGGAGCAAAACGCTTTCCGCCCCATTCTGCTTTATAAAGCCATGCAGTATCCTTGAAGAAACCGGCTGTATCAATCTGCCCGAAATAAGAAGACTTGGAAGTATTGTTATAAGGAGTTGGTTCTCCTATATAATCCCACCCGGTCCAGATAAACTGACCTGCACTGAAATGAGTATCCCTGTCATTTGTAATAACTTTCTGGGTACTTTCACATCCCCAGGTTGTTGTACAGTTTCCAAGTGTAGAACACTGACGGTCATCATGAGTAACCAGATTCATAGTTCGAGGGAAATGATATATTCCGCGGCTTTGAATTGTTGAAGCAGTTTCAGAACCGTAGATTTTCCAGTGAGGATATTTTTCATGGTGTTCTTTATAAAGGCGTTCCAGATAGTTATATCCAACTACATCAGTCAAATCGGCACATTCACAGGCGCCCTCTGTCATCATATAGTTTGAAGCAATTGTGGTTTCAGCATTTTTTTCAGGATCCCAGTCACGGACATACTTTGAAAGATTTTTTGTAATCTGAAGACCATTACCTGCATGTGTGTCATAAATCTCATTTCCGAAACTCCACATTATCATACACGGATGATTTCGGTCCTTGCGAACCCAGGAAGCAGTGTCCCGTTCACACCAGTCATTAAAATAGTTTCCGTAGTCAAATGTAGTTTTAGGACTTTCCCACATGTCGTAACCGTCGTTATCAATAAGGAACCCCATTTCATCGGCAAGATCCATAAATGAAGACGTAATCGGGTTGTGAGAAGTGCGGATTGCATTTACGCCCATTTCCTTAAGGCGGATAAACTGTCGGCGGAGAGCATTTATATCAAAGGCAGCTCCAAGACCACCCAGGTCGTGATGCTGGCAGACCCCGTAAAGCTTGAAAGGTTCCCCGTTCAGGAACATTCCTTTGTTATTATCAAAGTCTACTGTACGGAATCCAGCATTTTCAGTTTTTTCATCCAGAACTTTTTCATCTGCAGAAAGAAGTTCTGTTTTTAATGAATACAGTTCAGGGATATCACAACTCCACAGAACAGGATTTTCAACGGCCATTTCTGTTTCGCATTTTGCAATGCGGCGACCTGATACACCTGAAACTACAGAACAAAGTTTTTCATTTTCTTCATCAGAAAGTTTTACAAGAGCAGTTTCACCGGATGCTGCCACAGCGCCGCTACCTTTTTTTGTAAGTGTATATCTAACCTTCAGACCGTCCTGTTCAACAGCAGCTTCTGTACTGACTTTTACAGACCACTTTTCATTATCATTCTTGCGTACCCGGACATAATTTCCGTCTGTTACAAGAAAGTTCTTTTCTGTTTCAATCAAATTTACATCACGGAAAATACCAGCCCCGGAATACCATCTTGTATTAGGACTCTGATAAACACAGATTACCAGAACTTCATTTTCGCCTTTCTGTACAAGAGCGGAAACGTCATATTCAAACTGGGCATAACCGTAGCGCCACACACCGGCCAGTTTCCCGTTCACATAAACAGCACTGTTCATGTAAACCCCTTCAAAAAGCAGGCCAATATGTTTATTTTCGGTTTCTTCTATATTAAAAGATTTTTTATAATATCCAATGGAATTTCTGTAAAGACCTTTTGTGTCCGAAACCATCCAGTCATGAGGAACATGAACAGGGGCGAAAGTCTGTTTTGCGGCTTCAGCAAAAAAATCAGTAGGTTCAAAAAGGACAGGTTTGCCATCCTTAAACATTGTCTGGTAATCAATCGGGCTTTCGGCAAACTGCCAGCCATCATTAAAAAGTGTCTTCATGACTTCAGTTTAATGAAGTGTTTTTTTTAAGACTAGTGAGTTTTTTTTATATGGTTTCTTTAATTTTTATGGGAGGACAGCCAGGTTTTCTACAAGTTCTTCAACAGCGGCTTTTCCACCCTTAGTCAGGGCGCTGATTATCGGTCTGGCAAGAATTACACGGTCTGCACCAAAGTAAAGGGCTGTCTGAATATCTTCTTTTGTTCTGATACCGCCATCAATCCAGAGTTCTTTGCAGCAGCTTTTCAGTTCAGCCCCGTAAGTTACCAGGAATTCTGCAGAACTTCCTACGCGGGTTTCAATGCGGCCGCCGTGATTTGAAATAAACACTACATCAGGCTTTATCTGCTTTACCAGCTGAACGTCTTCTGTTGTAAAAACTCCTTTAATCACAAAAGGCTGGTCAAAAAGACTTCTGAAAGCATTCAGGTCTTCAGCTGTTTTCTTTTCCAGGTTTACCAGTTTTCTCATAGTAAGAATGTTATAGGAATCGATATCCATTCCAATAAAAGAAGCAGTATCTTTTATCAGTTCTACTCTTTTTTTCAAAACTTCCAGGGGATATGGTTTCAAAAAGAAAGCGGCACCTGAAGCGCCCTGTCCGGCAACAAAGCCGCATTTTTTTGCGGCAGTCAGGCCGTATTCCAGTTTTTCATCAGGACAACCGTCACCAACACAAACTCCGATTCCGGCTTCTTTTGATGCGCTCAAATACGGGTAATAGAAATCTTCTTCGTTGGCATAACCGATATTCTGTTCAGCACCAGTAACCGGGCCACAGCGCAGGTTTTCCTTTGAAACAGGAACACTGAGAATTGAATCCAGAAGTTCAGGATTATTGTCCCGAATCTGTTTCCATGCAGAGCAGTTTAACTGGAAGTTTTTGTTTTCATAAACGCCACCCATTCCCGGCAACTGGCCTATACAGCCGAACCCGTTGCAGACTGGACAAAAGCGGCAGTTGAAATTATTAGTCGCCAAAGCATACTCCAAGAGCACGCTGCGAAACTAATACAGGTTCATCCAGAGGAATAGGCTTTACCCGTCCTTCTACTTCAGAAAGAGGGAATCCTGTGATTTTATTGTCTTTCATTGCTACAAGAACGCCAAATTCCTTGCGTGCAGCAAAATCAACTGCAGCAGCCCCGATTTTTGTAGCAAGAACGATATCCTGGGCATTAGGAAGGGCTCCGCGCTGTGTATATCCCAGAACAGAAGTTCTTGTTTCCATTCCGGTAGCTTCTTCAATTTCACGGGCAATACGGAAAGCAACACTTTCTGTCATTGCGGCCCTGGCTTTCTTGAATACTTTTTTATCCAGTTTGGCTTCATCCACAGACAAAGCCCCTTCACTGGCAGCAATAATAATGTATTCCTTTCCGGAAGCTTTAAGTTCCTTCACCCGCTTTGCAATTACCTTAATGTCATAAGGGATTTCAGGCAAAAGGATAATATCGGCGCCTGCGGCAGCCCCTGCATAAAGTCCAAGCCATCCAACCTTATGTCCCATAATTTCAACAACCATGGCACGGCTCATGCTTTTTGCAGTTGTACGGATCTGATTGATTCCTTCAGCGGCAACATCAATTGCAGAAGCAAAACCGAAAGTCACATCAGTTCCATAAATATCATTGTCAATTGTCTTTGGAAGCCCGATTACAGGAAGTCCTTCCTTTGCCAGCAGGCTGGCAGTAGAGTTTGTTCCGTTCCCGCCAAGACAGAAAAGAACATCAAGCTTGTTTTTTTTGAAAGTGTCTTTTATTGAATCAACAGGCATTTTCCCTGTAACAGGATTCTTTTCTACAGCTTTGAAAGGTTTTTCACGGGAAGTTCCCAGAATAGTTCCACCCATTGAAAGAAGCTGTTCCATATCAAAATCAGACATTTTTACATAATTATTTTCAATAAGACCGCGGTAACCGTTCTTGAACCCGATTACTTTTGCACCGTAATTTTCCTTTGCAGAAATACAAATTGCGCGAATTGCCGCATTTAACCCCGGTGCATCACCGCCAGATGTAAGAATTCCGATATTTTTTAAGACTGCTTTCATAAAACTAAGTTTACCACAGAAACTTTCTTTTAAGAAGATTTTCCCAAAAGTTTCTAAACTGAAGCGAAATTTGTCCGATATTCTAGGTATGAAACCATCGACACAAGCTAAAACTAACTTAATTTCAGGAATTGTACTCCTGCTTCTGGCAGCTATGTTCACCATTACTCTGCTCATGCAGTTTTTGGACTATGGTACATTCCGCTCAGGATTCTTTGTATCTTTAGGAAAAATGCTTTACACCGTTTACGGATTTTCAAGCATTCTGATTCCGGCCTTTTTCCTGACCGCAGGCCTTTCCTGCTTCGCCACATCATGGACCGCACGTAAAGCATTCCGTCTTTTGACAGCCATCGTGCCTTTCTTTACCTGTGTAATTTGTGAAAAAATCATCCGTTCTTTTGTAGTTATGTCATACAGGAACGCTCCGTTCCCATCTGTAAAAATTGCCGTCATTTCTGTTACAGGAATTATGCTTGTGGTTATTGAATTCCTGGCAGCAGGCATCATTGCAGACCGAATCAATCGTTCTTCAACCTCTAAAAAACCTGTAAAAAAGCCTGCCCAGAAAGTGGTATACAGCGTTGATGAAATAGAAGAAATCGAAGAACTTCCAGAAACAGAAACTCAGCCGGCACAGGACTCTCCTGCCAGCCAGATTACTCCAATTCATCCGGCTTTTGAAGAAGCCTTCAAATCATCAGGCGAACCAGTTCTCCCTGAAGGAGTAACAGAAAAAGATCTCATTCTGACTGATGAAGAACCGGAAGATATACCTGAAGAAGCTGAAGAAATCCAGGAAGACGAACCTCTTCCTGAAAGTTCTATTTATGAAGCTTACAGTTTTGATATCGATGAAAAAAAAGAAAAAGAACCTTCAGAAAGTGAAGCTGAAGTCGAATCTGATGAAATTACAGAAGAAATACCTGAAGAAGAATTCTCTGCCCAGATTGATGTAGATTCCGCTGATGAAATTCCAGCAGACGAATCGGCATCAAACGACATTATTTTTGAAGAATCTGTTCCGGAAGAAACAACCACAAACGGAATCATTTTTGAAGAATCTGTTCCGGAAGAAACATACACAGATACTAATTCAAACATTGATCTCAGCTTCCTGGAAGATGATGTTCCATCTGAAGTACCTGTAAAGGAAGATTCAGAAGAAGAAGATACTGGTTCGCCTCTCCTTTCAAACGAAGAATTTGCAGCCTTAACACAGCCCGATGAACCTGCCGCTTCTGATGATCTGGTATGGGACAATGTTCCACCGGCACCTGAAAAACTTCCGCCAGAATATGACAGCGATTTCTTTGACATGGATGATTCAGGTGAAATAAACGATTCAAATGTTCCTCCAATAGAATATGATGAACCAACTCCTGAAGATGATCCTTTCAGTTTTGCATCTATCAGCGATTCTCCAGACTACAATGAGCAGGAAGATCCTTATGCTGCAGGAAACTATTTCCAGCAGCCACAGAATAATCCGGGAGAAAAAAAAACTTCCCCATATCCAACAACAATTGATTTAAGCGGTGAAGAAGAAGAAACCGAAGAAGCCCCTTCTGATTCAATACAGACTCCTGTAAAATCAAAATATGGTACAAAAATCAGTTTTGACGATGACCAGGAACTGAAAGAACGCGAAGCCCTGGCTGATGAACTGGAAAATGATGCATTCGATATCGGTTTTGACAGCCAGGAAGATTTCCTTGACACTCCGGAAGAAGATCCTGTTTCAATTCCAGACGAAGAACTTCTCCCACCTGTTGAACCAGAACCAGCAGTTGCAGTTTCAAAACCAAACAATGCCAAGCTTACTGAACAGCAGCTTATTGCTAAATATGCAGACAGAGCTGCCCGTAAAATCGGACTCACACGCACTGCTCCAGAAGCAGCAGTTGCCTCAGCTGCAGTGACAACAGCTGTTGTTGCTGCAGCAGTAGAACCAGTTGTTTCTGAAGAACCTGAAACAGAAAATCAGGCCGCAATCTTCTCTATGGCAAAAGATGTTTTCCATGACATGGACAAAGACATCCGCGAAGAAAAAGGTTTTGAAGAAACCGAAGATGATGAAATGGAAACTGACTTCCTTGCAATGTCAGCTGCTGCAGAAGCCGAAACTTTTGAACAGCCTGAAGAAATGCTTGAAGATGAAAATCCTGAAGTCGAATATGTAATGTATGAAGGTTCCAGAATTCCTGTTGAAAAGAAAAATGCTAAGGAACTGAACCCGAATGCAATTGGTGCCCGTAACCTTACCCCTGATGAGCTGACAGATTTCTTCAATGCACAGGAAAAAGCAAACAAGCCTGTTCACAATACAATTACAAAAGAAACCGCTCCAAAGAACTCCAGCAGAGCCCGTAAAAAGGGACCTTACATCATTCCTTCGGATCTTCTTACTGCTTATGAAGATGACCAGTACTGGATCATCGATGATGCCACAAAAGAAGCTTCCATTGACCTTAAAAATACACTGGCCGAATTCAATATCGAAGCTGAAATCACAGGTATCAAAAAAGGGCCTGTTGTAACAATGTATGAAATCCTGCCGGCTCCTGGTGTAAAACTTTCAAAAATCGTTGCTCTCCAGGACAACATTGCACTTCGTCTTGCTGCAAAGTCAGTGCGTATCGTAGCTCCAATTCCTGGTAAACGCGCCGTTGGTATTGAAGTTCCAAACAGAAACCGTTCAATTGTAGGTTTCCGTGAAATCATCGAACAGGACCTGGAAGAATACAAGAAGATGTCTATTCCTGTTGTTCTTGGTAAAGATATTCTTGGTAAAGCACAGCTTCTGGACCTGGTAAAAACACCTCACCTTCTGATTGCTGGTGCTACAGGTGCCGGTAAATCTGTTTGTGTAAACTCAATCATTCTTTCCATCTTGTTTAAACGTTCACCTGATGAAGTAAAACTTATCATGGTTGACCCTAAAGTTGTTGAACTTAAACTTTATAACGATATTCCACACCTGCTTACACCTGTTATTACAGAAAGCAAAAAAGCACTTCAGGCCCTCCAGTACTGTATCTGCGAAATGGAACGCCGTTACTCACTCCTCGACCACATGGGTGTACGCGATATTTCAAGCTACAACAAAAAGATCAAGGAACAGAAAATCGCAACTGAAAAACTGCCATACATCATTGTTATCATCGATGAGTTCGCAGACCTTATGGCAACAACAGGAAAAGAAACAGAAAACGTTGTTGCACGTCTTACAGCCATGTCCCGTGCCGTTGGTATCCACCTGGTACTGGCAACACAGCGTCCATCTGTAAACGTTATTACTGGTCTCATCAAGGCAAATATTCCAAGCCGTATCGCATTCATGGTTGCATCCCGCACAGACTCGGGAATCATCATCGACTCACCAGGTGCTGAAAAACTTCTGGGTAAAGGTGATATGCTTTACGCTTCTGCAGTTGATCCTAACCCGGTTCGTATCCAGGGAACCTTTATCAGCGACGAAGAAGTTGAAAGTGTTGTTGATGCAGTCAAAGAATACGGAGAACCTGATTACATTGATGATGAAATCTTTACAAATGATGAAGACGAACAGGGAGAACTTTTCGACAAAGACACTGACTTTGGCGAAGACCCTCTCTATGATGAAGCACTTCAGGTTGTTCTTCAGGCAGGAAAAGCAAGTACATCTTACGTACAGCGCCGCCTGAAAATCGGTTACAACCGTGCCGCCCGTCTTGTAGAAGAAATGGAAGAACGCGGAATCGTTGGACCTGCAAACGGTTCAAAACCACGCGAAGTTATCTACGTTCCTTAATTAATAGAATCCGCGAATTCAAATTCGACTGGTTCAATAAAACAAAAAAGCCACAGAAAGAAAAAATCTCTCTGTGGCTTTTTTGTCATTTTATGCTAATTATGCAATATGGATTATTCTGCTTCTTTTGCGTTTTCAAGAAACTTGTAAACAACTGCTGCAAGTGCAGCACCTGCCAGAGGTCCCACAATGAATACCCACAAAGCTTTCATTGGATCAGCATTTCCTGCAAAAAGAGCAACAAGGGCTGGTCCGAATGAACGTGCCGGATTTACAGATGTACCTGTAAGACCGATTCCCAGAATGTGAACCAGAACCAGTGTAAATCCGATTACTACTCCACCGAAAGAACCATGTCCTGCTTTTGATGATGTTACACCAAGGATTGTCAGAACGAATACAAATGTCAGAAGGATTTCAACCAGAAGACCTGCAACAGCACTTCCGTTTACTCCGCCCAAACCGTTTGAACCGAATCCGCCTGTCATGTCAGTTACATTTCCAAGTTTGAAAATCAGGGCCAGAAGAGCAGCCCCTGCCAGAGCACCCAGACACTGTGAAACAACATAGCAGATAAAATCTTTTCCGCTCATGCGTCCCGAAATAAGACATCCAAGTGAAACTGCAGGATTAATGTGACATCCTGAAATGTTTCCTACACAGTAAGCCATTCCTACGATTGTAAGACCAAATGCAAAGGCTGTAAGAATATAGCCTGAACCTGCAGCAGCATTACATCCAACCAGCATTGCTGTACCGCATCCAATTAATACAAGAGTGAGAGTTCCGATAAATTCGGCAATATATTTTCTCATTTTTTTCCTCCGTTAGTTAGTATAAAAGATTTGCCTTATACTGTCATTACAATTGAGATATTGGAGATATACTCTATGGAGCTGTCAAAGCCTTCCCATATTCCGAAATTCTGTTCTGTCAGCCTTGGTTCCACAATTACCGGAATACCATTCACTTCCCCAACAATTTCTGCAGTTTTTTTTGCCCGGTCCAAAGGCGAACATAAAACTCTGTCGAATTTAAAATCCAAACCTTTTATTTTTCCGGCCAGATCATGAGCCTGACTGATTCCTTTTTCATTCAGCGGAATATTCGTAATTCCCTGAACCTTAGGAACTAGATTCCAGTCCGTCTGTCCGTGCCGCGCAATATATATGTGTTTCATTACCCTCTCCTTTTAACAGTTCTTGAATTATATCCCCTAAAATGCTAATATTTCTACATTGGTCAGGTGCTTTGCAAGTCACCTACTCAAAACCCCGCCAGAGGAGGAATCCAGCAACGGTATGAGTAGTGGGCTGTGCAGAGATTACCTGGCCTTTTTTTATGCCCGGCTGTAAAAGGATTTATTATTTAAATCAATCCTATGTTTAA
>DCHR01000005.1 GCA_002315375.1 Treponema sp. UBA1747
GTAGATTTTCCAAATAATACAAGGAATGTCCTACAGGTTCGAGTCCTGCCCCCGCTATAATCCTAAATGCTTATGTTATAAGGATTTAGGTCACTTCTGACTTATTACTAGATAGGCTCAGCGTGGAACTACTAAACACAAGTAAGAAAGACCTGTAAGAAGGTTTTCGGCTTTGATTTTAAGGTGGTGTTCATGGCTGAGCCTTATTATTTATACCCTCGTTACCATGGCGGAAATATTTATGTGCAGTATAGACTGCCAGATGGTTCTCTCTCAGTAGGAAAAAGTACTGGAACTAAGAATTACAAAGAAGCTGAAATTATTGCTATGCGGGAATATTCCACAGGCGAATATAAACGCTATGTTAATTCTAAAATCAAATCTGACAAAACAGAATCAGCCGACATGCTTCAATGGAAAAAGCAGTTGAAAACTCTGGACTTTGAAACAGAAAATGTTCAGGCAATTGTTGATATTCTGATTGAACGTAAACTCCTGGTTTCTGGTGTTGTTACAGCTTCAAAAGAAAGTGAATTAGTCATTCCCTATCTTCTTGAATTCTGGGATTATGATAATTCTCCATACAGAAAAGAACGTTCTCGTTTGGGAAAAGAATTGTCATATACTTATTTTGAAACAGCATTTGACCGCATCAAAAAATACTGGGTTCCTAGACTCGAAGGAAAACATATTGGTGATGTTACTCCAGATGATATTGCAGCAATTTACGATGATCCTAAAGTTCAGAATCTTGCTCGTAAGACAATCAAGGACATTGTAAATATTATGGTCATTGCAATGACATGGGCTCATCAAAAACATAAGACACAGATTTCTAATTTTGATGATATTCCAAAGATTGCTGCAGGAAAACCAAAGAAGAAGGAAATTCTTCGTCCTGAACATGTTAAGAAACTCTTCGAAGTTCCTTGGGATAACAACATGTGTCGTCTTGCTAATCTTCTTGCAATGTACACAGGAATGAGAGCAAGTGAAGTTCAGGCATTACGTGTATGTGATATTCATGAAAATTACATCTGGATTTCACACGGATGGGATGATCACATTGGATTAAAAACTCCCAAGAACGGTGAAGAAAGACCTGTCCCTATTTCTAAAGAACTGCGTGAATCATTATTAAATATGGCTACATTCAATCCACGATATACAAAAGATAAAGAAAACTCTTTTGTATTCTTTGGAATAACAGGAGAAAAGCCTGTAAGTCAGAGAGGATTCAACAAGTTCCTTCAAAGAGCTTTGGGAGAATCAGGATATCCAGAGCCTAAGAAAATCGGATTCCATTGCTGGAGACATGGGTTCTGTACTCAGGCCCAGTCTGTTGTTCATGATGACCGAATGATTCGTGAAGTATCAGGTCACAAGTCAGCAGAAGTATTCAATCATTATGCAGACCATTTGGAGATGATGGATACCATAAACACAATGGGAAGTGCTGCACAGCAATTATTCGGAGATATTGTTGCAAAAACACTTCGTAACCCTGTTTGGGAAAATGCTGATGTAACAGCATAAAAAAATATTGTCCAGTTTTGCATAATTGATTGGAATTTGTTTGACTAGTTTTATGTATACTATATATATTATAAATAGATGTAGAACTTGTTCCTTATGCTAGCTAAAAGGAACAGATGCTAGAAACGATGATTTGAATCTGCCTGCCTAAAAAGTAGCTTCAAAGAAATCTGGCAAATTTTTTTGATATCCTTATTGCTTTGCAACGACCATTTAATAATGGTCAATGTTTTTACTTGTTAGTGGTCTTGCCAGATCACGAGGATATTACATGAAACCATCTAAGGTTTTACCGGAAATCGTAGAATTTCCAAACGAAACTCTTTTGACTCGAAAACAGGTCAAAGAAATTCTCAAAATCTCTTATGCTCAGCTGGATTCACATATCTCTGACAGAGAGTTACCACGTACCCGTATGAACGGACATACTTTTGTTTACCGTGAAGACCTTGCGGCCTATATTCAGGCTCATCGTTCTGACGGTAGATCTCCTTCAATTTCACAAGTGAAACAGGAGGCAGAAGCATGTTAGAAATGGTACACGTAGTAAATGGTATTACAACCATGGCATTTAATTGCCCTTCTGATGGAAATGTGACGGTTGACTTTTCGGTTCACAACGAAAAGATTGTTTCAGCAAGATTTTCAAAATCTTCTGATATGGTTCTTGGCGGCCAGCAGGTCAGTCAGGAAAAGGTTCATGCCATTAAACCAGAATTCGCTAACCGAATTATTAATGACATTCAGAACCTTAGAATCAAGTTCGGAACTATTAAAGTTTCTGTGGACATTGCACATGGTGAAGTTAAGAATTATTCACTTAGGCCTGAATATTCTCTTAATGCTAACCTTTTAAAAGCAGAAATGAAAAGTCACGCAAACAGACAGTTGGATAAACTGGCTAAGACTGCATAAGTCTTAAAACAGAAAAGTTACTGTAGAAGTGGTTCAAAACACTTTTACAGTAGCTTGCTTAGGAGATTTTAATATATGAATTTTATAAATACTTTAATGGCCAAAACAAAGGCCACAACAGCTAAAGCAGCAGAAACAATCGATAATGCTGCAAAATCAATTCTTACAGATAAAGTTATTATGGTTTCTATTGAAAAACTAAGTTTTGAAAAAGATTTCAAAGCTGTTTTCAAGCAAGAAGAAGAAAAAGTAAACAGAATTGCAGATGATATGGTTATCCATGATTATGACAAATCTCAGCCAATTATTACAAATGAGAAATTTGAAATTCTTGACGGAAACAGTCGTTATATGGCAGCAAGGAAAGCAGGAATCAAGAAAGTTCCTGTTGTAATAAAGCATTTTGAAAATAAGAAAGATGCTATTCTTTATGAACTTAACCTTCAAATGAACAGACGTAACATAGCCAGTGATGATGTGCTGATTGAAACCTATCACACAATTGCAGCTATGAGAGATGAAAAAGGAAACAAACTTCTTACAGATGTTGAAATCGCTCAAAGACTTGGTGTATCTCCACGTCAGATTTCAAAGGCAAAGGAAGTTGATCTTAAAGCATCTGATGAAATTAAGGAATCACTTTCCGAAGGAACTATTTCTTTGAATCAGGCATATAACCAGATGAAGGAAGAAATCAAACCTGCAGAAGAAAAGGCTGAGGTTCAGGGAGAAATGGCAACAGAAAAAACATCTGTTGAAGTTACACCTGTAAAACCTAAGAAAACACCTTCAGAAAAGCCTGCTATGGAAAAACTTAACCTTAAGTTCAAACCAGAAGATTTTGTTTTAATCCAGAATGCTGCAGATGCAGCAAAACTTTCTGTTGCTGAATACGTTATGAACCTTGTTATGAGCACCGTTCAGACAACACCTGCAGCAGATTCAGTTTCTGAAAAGGAAACTGCTTGAGTTGGAAGATTGCTGAACGCAATCTTTTATTAAACACCGCCATCTGAAAGCTCCAAGTTTTCGCTTCCAGATGTGCTTACACAGGTTCGATTCGTCGAACCGAGCCTTCCCTTTTTTTATTGTAACTAAAAATCTTTCGGAACTGAGTTTCAGACCTCTGAAAGTCACTTCCAGTACATCATTGAATGGCCTGGCGTGGAACTAATTTTCAATTCTTAACCAAATGCACCCTAGGAAAGTGTATTTGGTGGAATTGTCTTTTAGGAAAGCGCCGGGCTTTTTTGTTTCCGGCGCGAAAATCTATATGCGAAAAGGAAACATTATTTTTGTTCGTGTAAAACACACGAAAAACTTCACCTGCATCTCAAACAAATGTCTGCAGGACACAAGACTATCACTAAAGGCCAGAGGACTTCTGGTCCAGCTTCTGAGTCTTCCCGAAAATTGGATTCTCTACAAATCAGAGATTGAAAAGTACAACAAAGACCACAAGCATGCTGTCAATTCTGCAATTACAGAGCTTGAATCTTTAGGCTATCTTCTTGCCAGAAAGAAAGATGGAAACATCTTCTATAAAATCATTGAGGCTCCAGAAGGAACAGTCAGCCTGTATGAAAAAATCGGTTCTGAAAATCAGAATATCGATGATGTTTTTCAAATTGCCGGTGATGAAAAACAACCTGGGGAAAGCCGGAAACCATCATCACCCGAAGCTGAAAATCAGCCACTACTAAATAACAATTTAAATAACATTAAACTAACTACTACTAAAGCAGTAAGTCAGTCTTTATTTTCTGATGAAGAGTTAAAGAAGACTATTGAAGAAACTTATGGCTATGTGTTTTCTGAAGACTTTTACAGTAACTTATCAGAACTGGAAAATGAAAGAGATATAAAACCTTTAGAATATGTAAACTGGCTGATTAATGCAAAAGGGAAAAATGCCGGAAGCATCCAGAATTATGTCTATAAAGCAGCCGCAAACCAGAATGTTGTAAACGAATACTGCAGATACAAACAAAATC
>DCHR01000044.1 GCA_002315375.1 Treponema sp. UBA1747
CGGTTGTTTTCTCCCGACGCTAACAATAGCCTTTATATTCCTTTTTATCTTATAACATACTATTATATAATGAAGAAATTATTATTCAGGACCATCAAATGACACGATATCAGTTTGATTTATTAACATATTTTGAAAAACTCGGGAAAAGAACATATTCCATAAGAATCATTTCCGACAGTCTGAAGCTTTCAGGCACTGCTGCAGGTAAAGCACTTGAAGAGCTTTCTGATGAAGGACTTATTTCGGTACCTGACCTTGTAAAAGGAAATCCCTTTAACGGAGGTGAAATTTCTGTAACAGAAAAAGGACTTCAGGCCCTGGAACCTTATCGTGTAAAAAGCGCTGTAATTATGGCGGCTGGTTTTGGTTCACGTATGATGCCTGCTACATCAGACAGACCAAAGCCACTTGTTTCAGTAAACGGTAAACGCATTATTGAAACTCTTCTGGACGCCCTGATATCAGTCGGCATTCAGGACATAACAATTGTCCGTGGTTACAAAAAAGAACGCTTTGATGACCTTCTACCAAAGTATCCTTTCCTGAATCTTATAGACAACGACATTTACGACAAGACAAACAATATTTCTTCAGCCATGGCTGCCCTTAAAAAGATCGATACCTGCTATCTTTGTGAAGCGGACCTATATATAACAAATCCAGAAATCATTACAAAATACCAGTACGCATCAAATATTCTTGGTTCCTGGTCCCGGGAAACCGATGACTGGAGTTACCGTCTGGACGAAAAAGGTCACATCACAGACTACCAGAAAGGAAACACAAACTGCTGGAATTATTACGGCATTTCCTACTGGACAAAAGAAGACAGTGCAAAACTAAGGGAAGATTTCCGTCAGGTTTATGAAGAAGAAAAAGACGGACATGATTTCTTCTGGGAATTTATTCCACTTGTTCTCCGCAAAGAAAAATATGGAGTTGAAGTCCGGGAATGCCAGAAAAGTGACATTATGGAAATAGACAATTATTACGAGCTGGCCCAGCTGGATCCATCATACCGTACAAAGGAATAAAGACCTATGAAAGTTTTTAAGGG
Organism: Treponema sp. UBA1747; assembly: GCA_002315375.1. Lineage (GTDB taxonomy): Bacteria > Spirochaetota > Spirochaetia > Treponematales > Treponemataceae > Treponema_D. Next base: position 1,061 of record DCHR01000044.1, read on the forward strand.
AAACATTCTTACAGTTGATAAGAAAAACACAGTTGCAAAATATCTTGTAGAAGACAAAGGTCTTATCCTTTTTACAGGAAACGAACTTCCGGATGAATATAAAAAGGTTGCCGTAACTGACCTGGGAGAAAAAGCACTGGTTCCGTCTTTTGCAGACACTCACCAGCACTTTGCCTCTTTTTCAACTTTCCAGGCAGGACTCAATGTCATGGAAGCTTCTTCCAACAAAGAAATTCTTTCCATGGTAAAAGATTTTGTTGCCCGCTCAACTGCAAAAACCCTCATCGCTTTTGGAGCTTCTCCCTACTCCGTTGAAGAAAAACGGCTTGTAAGCCGTGAAGAGCTGGACTCTGTATGTCCTGACAAAGAAATCATGGTTGTAAAATATGACGGACACGCCTGTATTGTAAACTCAAAGCTTTTACAGAAAATGAATGACAAGGTTAAAGATCTTCGCGGATATCACCCTGAAACAGGAGAAATGAACCAGGAAGCCTTCTTTAAATTTTCTGATTACATTACAAGTTCCCTTTCCATTCCGGACCTTTACCGGAACATGCAGAATGCTGTTGATTTTATGGCATCATATGGAATCGGCTGTGTTCATACCGTAAGCGGTGTTGGCTTTGCAGGAGACCTGGACATAACCATGGAAAAGATTTTTGCAAAAAGTCTTAAAAACGGTTTCCAGATCCGGGTTTTCCCACAGTCAATGAATACACGGGTTGCAGAAAAAAGAAAACTCCCTAGAATCGGCGGATGTTTTCAGTGTGCCCTTGACGGTTGTTTCGGTTCCCATGATGCTTCTTTGAATGAACCTTATTCAGATGCAGAAGCAGGTAACGGGGTTTTATATTACAGCGATGAAAAAGTAACAGAGTTCTGTAAAGAAGCAAACCGTAAAGGTCTTCAGATTGAAATGCACGCCATCGGTGACAAAGCCTTTGATCAGGCGACCCGTGCCCTAAAAGCGGCCCTTGATGATTTCCCTCGTGAAGACCACAGACACGGAATCATTCACGACTGTTTACCCACAGATGAAGGGCTTAAAATCTGCAGTGAATACAATATCCAGATGCCGGTTCAAAGCGCCTTTATTAACTGGAAACAGGAACCGGATTCATATCTGGAAGTAATTCTTGGTGAAGACCGTCTGAAAAAACTGAATCCGATTAACAAATTCCTTAAAAACGGAATTACAGTTTCTTTCGGTTCTGACGCTCCCTGTACTTCGCCGGATCCGATTTCATGGATAGACCGGGCTGTAAACAACAACAATATTTCTGAAAGAGTCTCTGTTCAGGATGCTTTAAGAATGTGTACCATAAACGGTTATTACACTTCTTTTGATGATACATTACGGGGAAGCCTGGAACCGGGAAAAATTGCTGATATGGCAGTTCTTTCAAAAAACCCTTATACAATCAATCCATCTGAGATTAAAAACCTGAAAGTCTGCGATTTATACCTTTCAGGTAAAAAATATGAAAGTGCACGTGAAAATATTTTCAAATCCGTTATCCGCGGAATATTTTCTCGAAGCAGTTCCTACTAGGATTTAATATGAATAAAGAAGAATTTTACATACTGAACAGTCTGTACAATGGAAGCATGGGAAGAGCTCAATGCAAGGCAGAAAAACTCCCTTTCAATCATTCGAAAAAACATCTGGTTTACACAAGTCTTGTAAAACAGGGATTCATTTCACAAAGCTCAGACCAGCTTACAGAAGACGGCTTAAAAGCACTGGAACCTTACAGAGTAAACAATGCTGTAATTCTTGCAGCCGGAGCTTCGACCCGTTTTATACCATTGTCACTTGAACAGCCAAAGGGGCTTTTTGAAGTAAAAGGTGAAAAGCTTATTGAGCGGCAGATTCAACAGCTTAAGGAATCAGGCATCAAAGACATAACAATTGTCCTTGGCTATAAAAAAGAAATGTTCTATTATCTGAAAGAAAAATACGGGGTAAAATTTATTATAAACCCGGCTTTCAACATAAAAAACAATATCGAAAGTCTGTATCTGGCAAAAGAAGAACTTTCAAATTCCTATGTATGTGTCAGCGACAGTTACTTTGTTGAAAATCCTTTCAATCAGTTTGAATATCAGTCTTTCAATGCCGGAGTTTTCACAGAAGAAGCTTCTGAAGGTGAAATGTTTGCAAAAACAGACCTTGATAACTGCATTACAGAACTGAACGACACAAAAAAAGAAGGTCTTATGCTTTGGGGGCATTCTTTCTGGAACAAAGAATTCTCTGAACAGTTTATTGCTCTTGCAGAAAAAGACCGGGACATTGGAAAGTACAGTCAGCTTTTCTGGGAATGGATGGTCAAAGATGAACTTGAAAACCTCCCTCCTTTTTATATTAAAGAATACAAGCCAGGCTGTATTTTTGAATTCGACTACTTTGAAGATTTAAGAAAATTCGATACAAATTATCTGGGCTACACTCATTCTGAAATCATCAGAAACATTAAACTTGTTTTCCGCTGCGATGAAGAAGATGTAGTAGACTTCAGAAACATCAGTAAAGGACTTACTAATACTTCCTTCATTTTTAAAATTAACGGAGTTGATTATATTTACCGCCATCCTGGTGACGGAACCGAAAGTATTATCAGTCGCAGAAATGAAAAAAGTTCCCTTATCAAGGCAAAAGAACTTGGAATTGATCCGACATATATTTATGCCGACGTGAACGAAGGCTGGAAGATTTCTGTATTCATTCCGGAATTCCGCGAGCCTGACTATTCTTCTTTTGAAGACTCAAAAAAAGTTCTTTCTGTTCTCCGTAAACTTCATGCTTCAAATGTAAAAGTTGATTACGGAATGAAGCCCTGGGAAGATGCCCTTCATTATGAAGAACTGATTTCAAAAATGAATCCTGAAATCGTAAATGAATTCCAGGAACTTAAAGCAAAAATCCAGAAACTTTATGAAATGACTCTTGGTGACGGCGTTGAAAAATGCTTCTGTCACGGAGATACTTACCAGCCTAACTGGATGATTAAACCTGACGGAGATGTTATACTTATCGACTGGGAATATTCAGGCTGGTCTGATCCCGGCATTGATGTAGGCTACTACATCGTTGATGCCAAATATGATTTTGATGATGCCGACAAATTCATCAGGGAATATCTTCAGGATTCATATACTGAAAAACGCTATTTCCACTTTATGGCATATACTGCAATTATTGCTTACTACTGGTACGTGTGGGCAATTTACCGCGAATGCTGCGGTGCCGTCATGGGAGACGCATTACCTTCATGGCGTGACGCTGCCATAAAGTATGCAGAAAAACTTCTTAAATAAAAAATTTAAAAAAATATAAAAAAGGATTATTTTTATGGAAAATGAAAAAAACGGACTTGTCCGTGTACTGGGATTAAAAGAATCAATCAGTATGACAATTGGAACAGTTGTAGGGGTCGGACTGTTTACCTGCGGATCTTCACAGATTGGTCTTGTAGGTTCATGGATTATCGCCTTTACATTTGTTTCGCTTCTTATTTCGATCTGGCCTTGCCTTATTTATGGCGAAATGTCAGCTGCTCTTCCTTGCGCCGGCGGAACCTATAACTTTGCAAAACGCGGTTTAAACAGACTGTGGGCAAATCTTTCAGGCTGGCATTACATTGTTTCTGTTGTTGCAATCGGAGCCGGTGAAACTCTGGCTTTTGCAAACTATTTCAAAATCCTTATGGAACAGCTGGGGCTTAATATTGCATGGCTTGATTCCCGCATTATCGCCCTTATTCTTGTGGCCATATTTCTGGTACTGAACTTCCGGGGAATTGAACAGTCTGGTAAAGCACAGCTTGCTTTCATGTTCTTCTTCTGGGGCTGTTCAATCGCCTGGTTCCTTTACATGATTCCGAACATCCACGTTGAATACTTTGGCGGAATCAAAATGGACAAACTTCCTTCTTTCAAGGAAATGATGTATATCTTCGGCCTTGTATGGTGGTGTTATACCGGTTTTGAAACCTGTGTTTCCATGGGTTCAGAAACCAAGTATCCTCAATATAACCTGCCTCGTGCCCTGAAACTTTCAATCTTCCTGGTATTTGCATTAAACGCCCTTTTCCAGTGGTTCCTTGTAGGACTTGTTCCAAATGAATTCTACGGAATCCTTGCTGCTGCCGACGCTCCTTATGCCGAAGGATTAAAAGCTGCCGGTCTTATCGGTATGCCTATCATTCTTCTTTGTATCGGAATCGCTTTCGGCGGTGACCTTTCAACAATCAATCCTGGAATTGCTGCCCCTGCCCGCTACATTTACACCATGGCACAGGACGGAGCACTTCCTTCATTCCTTGGAAAAATTCACCCGAAATACAAAACACCACATATTGCAATTATCGTTGTAGGAATCATCAACTTCCTTCTTATTGCAACAGGATCAATTGATTATATTGCTTCCGTTTCGCTTATCTCTCTTGCAGTGTGCTACATGATCGGATGTCTTTCCTACCTGGGACTCAAGAAAAAATGCCCTGACATGAACCGCCCTTATAAAGCACCCCTTGGAACTCTTGGCTGCTGGGTTACAATTGTTCTTTACTGTTTCATGCTGATTTTCTGTGATGTTAAAGCTCTTATTACAGCAGGCATCATTACTGTTCTTTGTATAATCTTTTATTTCCTGTTCACCCGTAAACGGGCTCCTGAACTTATGAGCATTGAAGAAGAAATCGGAGTTATTGAAGAACCTACAGAAGAAGAAAAGAAAAAGCTGGACAAACAGTACAAAATCTGGAAATACGGCACAATTATCGTAACCGTAATTGCCCTGGGAATTTATGTAATTCCAATGATTGCAAAATAAAACTGCGGTCCCTGAGTCTATCAAAGGGACTGAATCTGCGGTTGCTGAGCCTGTCGAAGCACCGCAGGGAAATACCACGCCGATTGGATTTTGCTAACGCAAAATCTTTGTGTAAGTAATATGTCTGTTTTTGGGGTAACTGTGTAAACGTGAAAAGCAGATTTAAAAATGTCGTTCCGCAGTTTGATAAACCAACGTTCACTCGGATGTCATACTGCAAACAGCCATTCCTAAAAATTTAAATTCGCACACAAACAGCTTGCTTCTTATATTACATGCTTACCACTTTCAATAACCGCTCCTCGCGTCGCTGACCGCGAACGTGAGTGAGCGAGAATCGGCGTGGCTACCCCGCCCCAACAAAGCAGCTGAATCGCCTACTCCACAGTCTTTACCAGGAAATCCATTACAACTTTTCCAGCTTCGCCCCGGTGCATCCAAACTTCCTCACGAGCCTTATGTCGTGCGTCAGAAAGTTCCTTACTGTCAGAGGCATTCCGGATAACTTCGCCAATATTTTCAAACTGTTCTTCTTTAAGTTCAATTCCGAAACTTCTTAATGCTTCAAACTCCCAGATTTTTTTACCGTTATCTTTCTCTGTCAGATCGTAAGCATCATAAGGGCGCAGATCCATTTCGGCGTTCACATACATAACCGGTTTGTCAAAAAGGAAGGTATAGTCAAAAATGATTCCTGAAAAATCCGAAATCATAATATCTGCTTTTTTCATTGAATAAACATTATCGCTGTTATAATCCCACTGAAGATTTTCCTTTCCTTCATAACGTTTTTCAAGACGGTCCAGCATTTCCTTTTCAGAAATCTTTGACTGCGGATGAGGTCTCACAATTACATTCATTCCTGACTCAAGAAGCGGATCCAGGAGTTTTTCTCCGTAGCGGGACAAAAGTGCCGAAGGTCCCCATGAAGGGCTTACAAGAACCGTAAACTTATGATTTTCTTCTTCTGGGATTCCTTTTATTTTTTCTGCAAAAACATCAAGATATGGACATCCGACTGTAACAAGTTCTTTTTCAGGAAGTCCCCTTTGTTTTTCAAGGGTTCTGATATCATCCTTCAGACAGTCACCTGTAACTAAAACTGAATCAAAATAATCGATTCCAAAAAGACGATACATTGTAGCATCTGCTGCTGCGTGAAGAATATGTGCATAATGCTTTACATTGCGGCTCCGCTTAAGCTGGTAGACCTGAAGTCCCGGAGTTGTCATAAGAACAACACCGGCAGAAAGCATATTCAGTTTTGCAAAAGCAGCATTCCCTTCCCCGATTACTTCACTTTTCACATATTTATAGTTTTCACCAAAAACAGGATCTTTGTCAGTTGCCACAAAATATGTTACTTCAATCTGACGGCGCTCAGCTTCATCAAGAACAGGTTTGAATGTATTCCAGTATCGCTTGTCTTCGCAGTAAATAACATACTTTTTGAAGGAAGAATCTACTGAAATACCGTCTTTTTTTCCCGAGAAGAAAACTTTTAATTTAAGCCAGGCTGCTTTTCCCAAAAAGAACAGAGTTGCGGCTGCGCCAACAACAATGGAGAACAGCATGCTTCCTGTTCCGGGATCAATGTAAAGAAAAGTTGAAATCATTTTGTAGCCTCCAAAGCTTCTTTTTCTGTAACTTCTACAACAGAACCTTCATCAAACAAATTTTCTGTAGTTTTATACCAGCTGTCAGATTTGAAAGTATTTTTGTTCTGACCATCAGGAGTCCAGTGTTCAAGAAGAATTCCGTAAACTCCATTTTCCTTGTATTTATCAGCAGTCTCTTTTGTGACTTTAGTTCCGGTAAACGGATTTTCAGGAACATCAAACAATCCTTCACAAGCAAGAACAGGAGCATCTGCATTTGTCATAAAAGATTTATCAGTTGTAAACTCGAAATCAGAATTGAAATCCTTGAACAGCAGAATTGGGTTCACACTTTCAGTGAATTGCAGGAACTGTCCGTTTACATAAGGAAGTGATTTTGTATCCACATCAGAACCATGGTCAGAAACCATAACAATTCTTGTATTGTCATAAACATCATTGTCTTTCAGATACTGTATAAACTCACCGAATCTGAGGAATGCTGACATATTAACATCCCAGTGAGGTTCTTCTCTATATTTTTCATTTCCACAACCAGTTACTTCTTTTGCAGGAACATAATCCGGTGACTGAAGGAACATTGGTTCATGAGTCAGGTCATTTGCAATAACAGTATAAGTAGGCCTGTCACAAGAGAAATCAGTTAATTCAGGAAGGTAATCAATTCCGGAATACTGTTCAAGAAGATTATTAAGTTCATTTTCTGACTTCTTTGTATTCCAGTATTTTTCCTGATTATAAATTACTTCGCGCAAAGCCATTGGTGAAATACGGAGAAATGAATACCAGAAACTGTTAACTTTCATCAAATCAGAAGTGGCATTTTCACCTACAACATCAGGATGTTCACTCTGCCATAATCCGGTATAAACTCGTGTTACGTTTACAGCGTTAATACCTGGATAATCATCAAAAATACGGACATCAGAAATCCACATGTAGTTTGCAAAGGAAAGATCTGAAACAGTTGTCTTGTATCCATTTTTATCAAAGAGAACAGGAATTGCCTTAAGAGCTTCATTATGTTTGCTTACCAAAGGTTCCTGATTTCGTTTCATCATATTCTGAGGAATATAATCGTAACCTCCAAAAATTGAAGGGCTTCCTGCCAGTGTTTTTGTACCATAGGAAACAGTATTTGGATAATAAACAAATCCGGAATAGATATCTTTTAGTTCAGGTCTTTCTTCCATAATTTCAGGAACCAGAGCTCCGATTGCACGGTCGAAATCAACAACCAATACATTCTTCTCAGTCTTAGAAAGATGGTAAACCGGAGAAACAGTATTTGTATTTCCGTTTATATCTTTAATGGCTGTATATTCCTTGTACCCTTTGCTGATTCTTCCAAAAGAAATGAAAGAAACCATAAGTAAAGCAACTGAAATTAAACTGTAAGCACCGGTAACAATTTTTACTTTCTTTTTATAGAAAACAAAAACAAGAACTGCAATACAAAGCAGAAGAACAAGAAGGTTTATTGCGTTCAACGTATTCCCTGTCCTGAGTTTTGCAGGATTATCAAAAAGGAATGTCTGATTGATATTTCCATAATTTCCGGCGAAACAGAAAACATTTACAAGAACACAAACTGCAAGAAAGCTGAAAATCAAAGAGATTGAAGTTTTTACTTTTGGTCCGAAAAGAAAATAAACACAGACTGGCCAGAAGAGACAAAGTCCGACGATTTCTTCAAAATTAATCAAAATAAAAGTAAAAGGACTTTTTACGTTATCAATATAACAAAACTCCATTGGACTGGCAGAAACGACTGTTGTAATAATATAAAGTCCGAATACAAGAACCACTGCAATGGCAGACGAAATAAAGACTTTGAAAGTTGCCTTTGAATCCTCTGTAAGATATTTGAAAGGTTTATTCAGAAGGAACTTAATCAGTTTAAGTAAAAGTGGAATAAGGAAAACAAAGCTGAATACACAGACAACAGCAAGACGTTTGAAGAAGAATCCTGAATGAACGAACAGAAGATATGAATCAATACCAAGTACACAGACACAGGCACAGATATATAAAACAAGAAGCGGCTTTTTAAGCTTATAGAAAACATTCTTCACAAGACTGAAAACATTATTCATAGTCCAGTAAAGAACAAGACCGGCCGGAGAATCGTAAAGAATAACCAGGAACAGAAGAGCCATTCCATAAATCTGAATTTTATCCTTAGCCTTGAATCCTTTTGTATAAATTGCACCGGCAACACAGTTAATAAGTGTCATTGCAATTGGAAGAATATTTACGGGAAAGTTTCCGATATAGAATGTTGCATCAGGAACACCAAGGTCTTTTATAAAGTAGAAACTCACTCCCCTTAATGTTTCAAGATTTGAAAGAAACTGATAGGCCGCCATAAAAAATGGGATCTGAATCAGAAGACCAAAGCTGGACCTCAGAGCCATCATCGGATGATATCCGTTCTGCTTGTAAAAAGTACGGAGAATCATGTACTGTTCGTCGCCTTTGAAAACGGCTTTGATACGCTGGATTCCTGGTTCAAGTTTTTTCTGCGTATCCCTTTCTATCTGCTGCCATTTTTCAGCAACAACATAAAGAGGAAGACATAAAAGTGTAATCGCTACACTGACACCGATAATTGCAAAACCTTCAGGCTGGGAAAAATCATGAAAAATCCCGAATACCAGAAGATAAACAAATTCAATTATTTGAACCAGAGGAAATAGAATTAAATTGTATAAAAAAGCTCCCATTTAATTTGCCTCACAAGATTTGTATATTTCATCAAAAAATGCATTCATTTCTGAAACTCTTGTTTTCAGACTGAAATGCTCTTTAGTAGTATTCATTTTTTCTTTCCATTGTGAAAGAAGATCAGGATTCTGAAGAACTTTTCTGATTCCGGCTTTAAGACTTTCATCATCAAGTTCAGTAAGTAATCCGCATTCACAGGAATCAATAATTTCTTTTCCACCCGGAACACTTGTAGTAATAATCGGGAGACCGAGAATTGCAGCTTCTGTACAGGCTGTTGAATAGCCCTCATTAAAACTGGAACAGACAAAACAGTCACCCTGAGCTATAACATTGTACGGAAAGTTCAGGGCACCGGTCATAGTAATAAAACCTTCCATTTTATTTTCTTTCACTGCACTTTTGATTGCTTCTTCTTCAGGACCGCCCCCAATAATTACAAGTGAAAAATTGAAACCTTCATCTTTTAATTCCCGGAAAATCTTTACAAGACGAACATATCCTTTTTCAGGACTCAATCGCCCAACAGTAACAAAAAGAGGTTTCTGTTTTTTTGAAAACTTAAATTCTTCAGGAACCGCGATTTTACTTTTCTCAACAATTATTGAGTCATCCAGAATATTATAAAGATGTGTAACCTTTACATTTCCCTTACATTCTTCACGACACCTTTCTTCGTTATGACGTGAAACGCAAACTACCCTGTCTGCATTTTTATAGATTTCTGGATAATTGTCCCACCCATGCATCCAGTAAAGATGTTTTGCTTTTCTGTTTTCTGAAGCATTAACCATAAAGGTCGGAAGATCACACTGAAATGCAACTTCAACATCATACTTTTCTTTTACAAAAACTTTATACCAGAATCGTGCAGGAAGAAGCTTCACAATTCTTTTAAATCCACGAAAATAAAACCCGAAACAGGGTTCGACTTTTATTCCGGGTTTTAAATTCTTCAGAATATCCTGATCAAAATAAAAAAGACTTTTAATTGTAATATCAAATTTTTTCGGATCTAGGTTGTTTGCAAGTCCGATGAGAGCAGTTGTAGTCCCGTCGGAATACATAAAATTATTATTTATAAAAAGTATTTTTTTCTTTTCCATTATTCACCTTCAAGATGATAGAGATACTGAGGAAGTTTTTCTGCAATATAATCGGCTTCAGCTTTATATTCAGGATGATTTATCCAGAGTCTTGTATTTTTTATGGAAACATCAGGCTTGAAAACACTTTTTGGTTTTACATGATTTTCAGCACTTACCCCTGCAAACTTCATAAGTTTTTCTGCAGTTTCATCATATTTATAAATCAAATCTTCAAACTGTATGAAACAGATTTTTTCAGGATTCCAGTTTTCTTCTTTCCTGGTTGAACGGGCATATTCGTACCATTTGATAAAAAGATCTATATCTTTAGGTGCTATTTTTGAATGATAAATATATTTGCAGATGAGATACATATCTCTCGGATCCCGATCTACGACAAAAGTTTTCAGGTCTGAAAAATATCTCATATGATGTTCAATATTTGAACTTGGAACAATCTGGTCCACCATTAAAAAAGGTTTTCCTTCTTTATTGATGCATCCAAGAAGTTCATCTGTATAGCTTCTGGTTAATGATAAAAATTTTTCTTCCGTAGGATGACTTGCGTAAGTTATTTCTTTTGACCATAAACCTGCTTCACAATCCACATCCCCGCCTTTGAGAAGTTTAAGAAATCTGTTAGGAAGCTTATGCCAGAATTCCCACCAGGGACCTTTATCATAGCAGTCAAAATCCCACATTCCAGGGAATGAAAAATCTGTAAGACTATCAATATATTTATAAGAAAGCTCTTTCCATTTTCCGTTGAATACTTTTTCATAGCGCTTCGCAATCAGATGGCTTGAAAAATAGTCCACAAATTTCTTATACCTTTTTAAGGCATGTCCGGAATTATGACGGTTGAAATTTTCAATAAGATTGTATTCCAGTTCTGCAAGTCCGTCAGGATCATGGGCAAAACGGAATTCCATATATGAAAAAGAATTTACATTATCAAATTCACAAAAAAAATCGGTTACGGCGCTGGAACCGCTTCCGTAATAAGAACAAACAGTAAGAGTTTTCATATTAAACCATTATACTTAAAATAAGACGTGCAAACCACCCTTTTGATCCAAAGGAGAAACGGGCTCCTTTCACAGCTTTCTTATAATACTCATTTTTTACACCGGAAAAATTTCTGTGAGCACGGCAAATATTAAAAAGCAGATGAACACAATTACGGTAAATCTGCTGCTGAAAATCAAACTCCCCTGCAGGAATCTGATTTTCCAGATGCCTGCATATTGTTTCCGGAGCTTCCCATTTATAGCTCTTTGTATTTCGTGTCATGGAGGTTTCTATCTGACGATAGAAATATTCGGTATTTCCTAAAACAGCGAAACTTTCTGCTTTGAAAATACAGGGTTTTACAACGCAGGCATCTTCGCCCATGTGAACTTCGTCGGAAACAGAAAGCTGAACAGGAACATAAAATTCTCTCTTAAAAGCTTTTCCCCATACGCTGTTCTGCAGACTTTTTGAAAATTTATTTTCAATTAAATCAGGAAAAATTTCTTTTTCCATTTGCCTTCTATCGTAAAAACCTTCTTTGACTGGAACCCCGTAAAACCCGTCAGAAACTTTTGCTTTTGTAAAATTGAAATCGTCTGTCCACCAGACGCATCCGTCCATCAAAACGTCAGCTCCTGTTTTATTTATGCAGTCTGCATAATTTTCCAGGTAATATTTTCCCAGAAAGTCATCACCATCAAGGCAGATGATATATTTTCCGGAAGCTTCTTTTGCACCGGCTTTTCGCGCACTTACAAGACCACCGTTTTCTTTGTGAATAACTTTAATTCGTGAATCTTTCAGAGCATATTCATCACAGATTTTTCCCGAACCGTCTTTACTTCCGTCATCAACGAGAATCAATTCAAAATCTTCAAAGGTCTGTTTTAAAACAGATTCAATGCATTCTGAAATATAAGCTGCAACGCCGTAAACAGGAACAATAACTGAAAATAAAGGAGTTTTACAATCCATTTTTCCTACCCTTTACCATTATATACTAATATTGAGAGGTCCTTCAATTTAGTCTATAATTTTGTAATATGAGAAAAATTCTTTTTTTACTTTTGAGTCTTGCTGCATTTCCATTTTTTTTATTTTCTCAAACCTTATTAAAATCCTCTGAAGAAAGTTATTTTGATTTTTTATCTCTCACAGGAGAAATTGAACGTCCAACATTAAACTTCCGTACCTTCAGTGACAATAAATGGGAGAAAAAAGAAACTGAAGAACCTTTTTCTTTTTTTATAATTGGTCCCGAATGGTACAACTCATATAACACTTCTGAACCATACGGTCAGAATGATGGACTTTTATGGCAAGGGAAAGGTTACAATACTATCCTTTCAGGGGGGGTAAGATTTGAATATTTCGGATTTGAGCTTACATTAAAACCGGAAATTACATTCAGCCAGAATGCCGCTTTTGAGTTTATTACCCCTGCTTATAAAGGACGTTCCGACTATGAAGGGAAAGCCGGTGACTACGGTTATTATGGACTTGCATCTATTGATGCACCACAAAGATTTGGAGACAAACCTTTTTTCTCTTTTGGACCAGGGGAATCTGAACTCAGATATACCTGGAATAATATAACTTTAGGATTCGGAACACAGTCAATTTGGGTTGGCCCTGCAGAAATAAACCCTTTGATTCATTCAAACAATGCCCCAAATTACCCCAAAATAGATTTAGGTCTCCGTAAAACAAAAATAATTATTCCATGGAAAAATATCGATTTAGGAAACCTGGAAATCCGCAACTGGTGGGGTTATCTTTCAGAAAGTGATTATTTTGATTTGGATCAGTCAAATGACCATAACCTTATTTCTGCCTTTTCACTAGCCTGGGAACCACCTTTCATCAAAGGATTCTCATTGGGAATAAACAGAAATATGTTGAGCAAATGGAATAATATTGACACCTACAGTTTATTCCATATTTACTGGCCTTTCATTGATACAAAGGCAGGACTTGATGAAAATGATCAGAGATTCAGTCTTACTCTGGATTACATGCTTCCTTCTTCTGGTTTTGAAATGTATCTGGAATGGGCCAGAAATGATTACAGTCCAAACCTTGAATTCGTTATCCGTTACCCTTTCCATACTCAGGCCTGGACTGGTGGAATAAAAAAAGCTGTTATATTTCCAAATAATCTGAAAGGAAAATTTCTTTTTGAAATAACGCACCTCGAAGCATCGGCTGATTACTATAATCTAATCGGATGGTCCACAACTTTTTATAATCATCATAAAATTTCTCAGGGGTATACAAATGAAGGCCAGTGGCTTGGTGCCGGTATTGGTACTGGAGGAAACAGTCAGTTTGCGGGACTTTATTTGTATTATGACAAAGGAAACTCTTTATTCTTTTTCCAACGAACAAATCCCGACCTTGATTACACAATGTTTGTTGATTCTAAAAAAGATTCCGGAGAAGGACATTCAGCACAGGCAAATATCCGGACCACTCTTTCACTGGGAGTTACAGGAGATTATTTTATAATCGAAAATTTAAAGCTTCATTACGGACTGATAATTACCGACGACATGAATTATTTGAATGTTTCACAACAAAACTCGGCTTCAAACCACAGATTCAATGGATCAATTCAATTGGGAGCAAAATATTATTTCTGATTATCCGGCGTAAAAAGATTCCAGCCTTGAAACTACATTTGTAACATCATAATCAGAAATTTTATCAATACTAACAGATGCAGGTTCTTCTTTTTCAAGAATTACTTTTGCCCAATATTCAGCACTTTTTTCCAATGGAATAAAAGAAAGCTTCGAAGTTACGGCGACTTCTGATGGAACTTTATCAGATGCAAAAACCATAGGAACAACTGACTGGGCTTCAATCAGTACAATTCCCAAGCCTTCAAATTTTGACGGAAATACAAATTTATCCATACAAGACATCAATTCCGGAACATCATTTCTGACCCCGGCAAAAATTACTTTTGATCTTATCCCAAGTTTTTCACATTTTTGTTCAACAGCACTTTTCAATGGGCCGTCACCTACAAGGAGAAGCTTTGCTTTTTCGTTTCTCTTGGAAATTTCATCAAAGACATCAATCAAAAAGTCATGATTCTTCTGATCAAAAAAGCGACCTACATGACCAATAATAAGGTCGTCTTTATTTATCTGAAATTCTTTTTTTACCTCATCAATATCTTTCTGTGGATTTAAGAAACGAGAAAGCTGAATCGGATTATTCATGACTTCAGTGTTATTTACAGAAAATATGTCGTTCAATTCATTTTTCATTCTTTCATGAAGAGCGAACATATGAAGGTCGTCATAAAGAAATAATTTTTTTGCTGATTTTACTTCAACAGAATCAGGATTACCAAAATAATATGAAGATTCATTATGACAGGTAAAAAAAAGTTTCGTATTATTCCGGGAGAAAGTCCCGGGAACAAGATAACGCAAGACCTCAAGATGACAATGAAAAACATCTGGTTTTTCACGATCAATATATTTTCCAATCCATTTCCTAACCAGTAGTGTTCTGTAAGGTTTTCTTAAAACTCTGAAAAAAAAAGTATTGGTATTAATTAGAAAAATTTCTTCATAAATGGAACGAACTTTAATACCGGCCTCTTCCAGTTTTTTTTCATTATCATTTTTCAATAAAGGAAACAATACAAGAACTTCTACTTCATGCCCCCGTCTCTTTAATTCCAGAGCATAATCTCTTATAACTGCTTCGGCTCCGCCAAATCCCAGAGTAAGGTTAAATTGTGTTATTTTCATTTTTTCTCCCAAGCTTATCCAATAAAACATTTTTCAGGGATATAAAAGCTTCCATCTTAAATATAATGGCAGTCAGAACATAAAAGATAACACCGCCAGTAATCTGAATAAACAAAGAGAGTAAAGGTGGAAGAGGAATCATTCCCAACCCATACACCAGAAAGAACATAAGAAGACCTAACAAAAAAGATGGCAAGATATCTTTTATTTGTTTTATGACAGAATAATCAATTATCTTTTTATTCGGATACATACTTATTACTGTTGCAAGCACTACAGAAAGAATTCTTCCCCAGGCCATAGTAATAAGTCCAAAAGGAAGGGTCGCAAACAGAATAGACAAACCAATTACTTTTTTTATTATTTCTAACTTCAAATAAATGTCACTTCTTCCATTAGCATTTATTACTGTCAGGTTAGTTATCTGAATCGGATAAAATAAAAAGAAAAAACAGGAAAGAATCAGGAAAGGCACACACCCAATCCATTTATCGGTCAAAAGAACCAGAACAAGATTATTCGAAACGCCGGCAAGTCCAAACATACAGGGAAAAACTATAAAACAACTGGTTTTAAGAGTCTTTCTTACCATATTTTTCAATTCATCTTTGTTATCATTTTTTGCAACCAGAGCCGGAAGCATTACACTCTGAATAGAACCGTCAAGGGCCGATTCAATCATTGCAGGAAACTGTTCACCTTTATTAAAATTTCCCAGATCTTCTTTTGAATAAACTCTGCCGATTGTAAGGCTGTATAATTGTTTATAGAGTACATCAAGAAGAGCTGAAAACATGAGCTTCCATCCGAAGCCGTAAAGTTTTTTTACACGCTCAAATGAAAAAATAAATTTTGGACGCCAGCTGACAGTAAACCATAAAATAACCGTAACCAGAACAACATTAAGAATCTGCTGAACAACCAGAGTCCAGATTCCGAAACCTTTAAAGGCAAGAATTATTCCTGCAATCCCGGAAACAAGAAAAGCTCCCATATTGCTGAAAAAAAGTTTTTTAAACTGCATGGTTTTCTGAACAATTGCAGTCTGAACCGCATTCACCGAATCAAAAAACAAAATCACTGCAAGTATGCGTAGGATTCTTGAAAGAATTTCCATGTGATAGAAATTCGAAATAAACGGTGCACAGAAAAACAAAACCAGATACAGAACAAGAGCAGTTAATTCAGTCATATAAAATATAGAAGAATAATCCACATCATCCGTATCTTTTTTCTGAACAAGGGCTGTCCCGATTCCATAAGTAACGAAACAGTCAGATATTGTAATAAAAGCAAGAAGAATTGCCATTACCCCATAATCTTCAGGACACAAAAGCCTTGCAAGGACTATCTGGACAACAAAGCGGATAATCTGGGTTCCGCCTACTTCCATAAACTTCCAGAAGAGAGAATTAATTACTTTGTTTTTTGAAACTCCGTCCGCAGTAGTTTTTTCGTCACTCATTTTCTATTTCTTGATTTCAATGATCTGACGGTCTCTTTTGTCATAAACTAAGGAACCTGCAGGAATTTCTCCCTTTACAATTGTTCCTGCAGCAATAACACAACCGTCACCTATCTTACTTCCCTTAAGGATAATGGAACTGGCACCAATCCACACATCGTTTCCAATTTTGATTTCTTCTGATACAAAATTTTCCACAACATCATCACTTCTGAAATCATGGTCATGGTCAAAGATCTGAACCCCAGGTCCAAAAATTACGTGATCCCCAATAGTTATTTTTTTCTTTGCATTTATACTGCAGCCATTATTGAAAAAACAACCTGCTCCAATATCAACAATACTATTTTCATTTATTCTGATTGAAATGTAATCACGAGCCCTAAAGCCTTTTTTTATATTCAACTTAGATCCTTTTTCAATTGCAAATAAAAAAGATTTATTTGGCTTTGGAATACCTTTAAAACTAACCCGTTTAAAATAGAGAGTTTTATATACAAAAAGTTTAAAAACCCCAAGCAGCACACTGAACAATTCAAAAATCATTAATTTTCTCCCAAAAGAGCATTATATTTTTCAAGAAGATTTTCAGCATTCTTTTTTATATTGTACCCGTTATTAGTACATACTTCAAAATTATCTTTCCGCTGGTAATTTCTCAAAGCAAGTATTCTATCAGTCCAGAGATCAATTCCATCAAGAGAAATGAAATCAAGATCATCAGAGATTTTTGATTCCATAGAAACTTTATCACTGGTCAGACATTTCAAACCTGTTCCCTGGGCTTCAACAATGACAACAGGAAGTCCTTCATAAAGACTTGGCAAAACAAAAACATCAAAAGCCTGATAGATTTCCGACACATCATTTCTCTGACCAAGAAACATAACTGAATCAGAAAGCTTCATAGCTTCAACCTTGTTTTTTATGTCTTCAAAAAGAGGTCCCTGGCCTGCAAGAACCAGTAAAGTTTTATCATCTTTTTCATGAAGGCTTTTAAAAATATCTATTAAAAAAGAATGATTTTTCTGCGGCATGAATCTTCCGATATGACCGACAACAAAAACATCCTCAGGAATTCCAAGCTCCTTTCTTTTGCTTTTTCTCAAATCATCATTGAACCGGAATTTTTCAAGGTCAATGGAATTTCTCAAAAGGAACACTTTTCCTTCGTCGTATGCCTTATTTCCGAACTGCCACCTTCCTGCTAGTTCTGAACAGCAGAAATAATTATTTGCAAAAACTTTACTCCAGGGACGGAGGATCTGTTTCAATAAATTCTTTTTCCATTCTTTCTTATTGGTCGTTGAATGACTGTGGGCAATGCGGATTTTTACTCCGGCCTTTTTGGCAGCGCTTAAAGGGAAAACACTCAGTGTATTCAAATGAGAATGAACAATCTGATATTTTTTTTCTCTGAATAATTTTACCAGAGCTTTTCTGTAAGCAAAAACTTTCTGATACGGAGAAACTAAATATACTTCACCGCCCAAAGCTTTTATTTCATCATAAGGAATGTCAGTTGAATCTGAATCACAGATAAAATCAAACTGCACTGAAGAGCGGTCAATATTTCTGTAATAATTCATTACAACGCTTTCAACGCCGCCGCCGAGCCATTTTCCCATAATCTGGGCAACTCTCAAAGGTTCACTCATAATTATTTTCCCTGAAGATTCTTTTTGTATTCCCGGGCTATAAGCTGAATGCCATACTCAACATCTTCCTCCGGACCTGCATAATTAAGTCTCAGACATTTATCATAATGAGGATGGTTTTCAACAGGTTCGCTGTCGGGACTGTTTCCGAAAAAGAAATATTCTCCCGGCATTACGAATACTCCCTGATCCTTAAGCAGTTTATAAAAATCAATTGTACTGATTTTTAAATCCGGAAGATAAAGCCATACGAAAATCGAACCTTCGCTTTTATGAATCTTGTAAGCAGTGCCTTCAAATTCTCTGTGAATAATCCGCTGGATATTCAAACTCTTTTTTTCATAATAAGGGCGGACACAGTTTTTTGCTGTTTCAATCAGCTTTCCGGTTCGGATTAGTTCACCTGCAATACTCTGACCAACACTTCCGGTTGCAAGAGCGGCAATAGCGTTGATTTTAGAAATACTTGAAATGATTTCTTTTTTTGCAATAATGATTCCGGTTCTGAGAGACGGCAGCCCGATTTTACTTAAGCTCATACTGAGGATAACATTTTCATCCCAGTAAGGTTCAACATCAGAGAAGATAATATCCGGCCACGGAAGTCCGTAGGCATTATCAATAAAAAGCGGAACCTTATATTTTTTTGAAAGGTCCGACAGATGAAGGATTTCTTCGTCTGTCAGAACATTTCCTGTTGGATTTGTAGGCCGTGTAACACAAAGACCTGCAGTTTCTTCAGCATGTTCCGAAAGATGTTTTTCCAGGGCCTTGAAATCGATGTGATACTTAAAAGTATTGTCATCAAAAAATTCATAGCTTGCCGGAATACCAACAAAAACATCTTTTTCAACACACTGATCTGCATAGCCCACATATTCAGGAACCAGAGGGAAAACGATTTTTTTCTTTATACTTGTCCCGTCTTCTCTGGTAACAGTGCCTGCAAACATATTGAAAAGGTAGAAAAAGGCGCTCTGACTTCCGTTGGCCACAGCAACATTTTCGGCAGTAATTTTCCAGCCGTATTTTTTGCTCATATAATCTGCAACATCAGCGAGAAAACTGTTTCTTCCCTGAGGAGCATCATAACGCCCTATCAGACTTTCAAACTCATCCCCGTTTGCAAGAATTTCTTCCATGCGGGAACGGTACATTTCTTCAACTTCAGGAATTCGGGCAGGATTTCCCCCTCCCATCTGAACTATTCTAAGTCCTTTTGGGAAAGGTTTACCCAGGTCATCCATCAGCTGATTGATTCCTGATGGTCCGCAAAGTTTCTGTCCAAAGTTTGAAAGTTCCATTTTCATTTCCATTAAAAATTAATTTTGCAATACGATTAAAAAAACACGCCGATTCGATTTTGCCTACGCAAAATCTTCGTTTAGCTTGTGGTTTTAGCTTCTTCCTGTTTCACGTGCTTTTTTGAAAGCTTCACGGGAATTCAGGATTGTCTGTTCAGAACAGCAGTATGCAATGCGGAACCATCCGGCCCCACCAAAACCAGATCCCGGAGCACAAAGGATATTGAATTTCTTAAGATGATTTGTAAATGCCATATCATCTCCATCCCATCCTTCAGGAACTTTTACGAAGAGATAGAAAGCACCTTCAGGAAGCGCATATTCAAATCCTGCATATTCCATAATTTCAATAAGCTCGTTGCGGCGTTTTTCGTAAAGAGAATAATCACATTCAGCATCCCAGCTTTCAGCAATAACTTTCTGGAAGAAGGCAGGAGCATTAACGAATCCCATTGTTCTCAAACAGAAAATATTTGCTGCAACAACTTCTTTTGCTTCAGGACATGCAGGGTTCACACAGGTGTAACCGATGCGTTCTCCAGGAACTGAAAGGTTCTTTGCAAAACTTGTACAAATAATGGTGTATTCATATTTATCAAAAACACTTGCTACAGTTTTTCCACCATAAGTAATTGCGCGGTAAGGTTCATCAGCAATAATGTAAACATTGCGTCCGCATTTTTCTGCATGAGCTTTTAATACGACAGCAAGGTTTGAAATATCTTCAGCAGTATAAATTTTCCCAGAAGGATTGTTTGGACTGTTGATGATAATGGCTGCAGTTTTTTCATTGAGGGCTGCATTTATTGTTTCCATATCAAGACTGAAATCAGCCTTTGTTTTTACACGGACAATTTCGCCGTTGTGGTTATGGATATAGTGATCATATTCTGTGAAATATGGACAAGGAACAATAACCTCATCTCCAGGATTCAGAAGAGATTTCAAAGCAACATTCAAAGCACAGCCTGCTCCGACACACATTACTACATTTGAAAAATCAACGGGAACGCCCTGCTCTTTTGCTGTTTTATCAGCCATAGCCTGACGAACAAACTGATAGCCTGCATTAGGCATATATCCATGACAACCTTTTGTAGTTTCCTTCGCATATTTTTCGATTGCCTCCTGAACTTTAGCCGGAGGGTCCAGGTCTGGATTTCCAATAGAAAAATCATAAACATTTTCTGCTCCATACTTCTGTTTGAGCAGAGCGCCTTCTTCAAACATCTTGCGGATTACTCCGTTTGATGGACTTTCCAAAATTGTTTTTACATGTTTTGCTATCATAATAAAGAAAATATATCACATTTGGGAAAGATATGATATAATAGAGATATTGGAGTAAAAAAATGAAAAAGCTTTCTGCAATTCTTTTTGCTGTTCTTTTGATTACAGCTAATCTTTCTGCACTTTCTGTTGACCGCGATGAGTTGAACTCAACACAGAATACAACAGTCGAATTTATCAATTACGTTGGACCTCATAAAGTAATTGATTCACTTGAAGCCATTAAAGGAATCGGTAAAGGACTGGGAGAAGTAGTCGGAAAAGACGTTACACTTCCATGTGAAGCAGGAAACAAAGTTAAATATAGAGTTGTTCACGCTGTAGATCCTTCTGAAAAAGGAAAACTGGACGCTGACATCCTTTTCATCGGAAAAGACGCCCTCGTTGACCATATCAGAAACCTCCGTCACATTATCGCAGCCTATCTGACCGCTGCCTACGGATACTCAGACCAAGATGCACAGACAATCGCAACCTTCGTAACAGTTTACAATGCCGTTTATCGCGGAAACCTTGATTATTATTCTTCAAAATACAAATCAACAGTTACAAAAAATCTCTCAGCAGAAAACTGTGGTCTTGGCTTAAGCTACAAAGAATGGCCAGGAAAATCAGAAATCGTTATTCCGCTTTTTGATGTAAACGGGGGTATTTCAACAGTTGATACATCAGTTATCTCTGATTCAAAAGTTGTTGATTCAATGCAGGAAGATGATGATAAAAACATTGATTCCCGCAAAGACATGGTTGACCTGAAAGAACGTGAAGCTGAAAAAGCAAATGAAAAAGCCCAGGAAAGCCAGAAAAAAGCAACTGACGAACAGAAAAAACTGACAGAAGAAAAGAAAAAGACAGAAACAGCACAGAAAAAAGCTGATGAAGCCAAGAAAGAAGCTGAAGCAAATCCTTCAGACAAGAAAAAGCAGGAAGAAGCAAAAAAAGCTGAAGATGATTTAAACAAACAGAAAGAAACAGAAAAGAAACAGGAAGAAAAAACCGAAGAAGCCAAACAGGATGCTAAAGAACAGCAGGCTGTTGCAGACAAGAAAAATACAGAAGCCCAGAACGAAAGAAAAGAAATTGCAAAGGACCAGAAAGCTGTACAGGACAAAGAAGCTGCAGAAGCCAAAATGACAACTGAATATGGACTTACCCTGGTTGACGATGCTGGTCTTTTCTCAAGACTGGTAAAATACAATGCCGAAGACGGAGCAGCAATCAAAGATTCACCTGTCACAACTATCAGAAGCCGTACTTCTTATAAAACTGATGAAGGCTTTATTGCAATCTGTGGTGAAAACCTTCTCAATGGAACAGTTAAACTGACCCTTCTCGATATGGACAAAATGGAAATCATTAAAGAAAGTGATGAAACCCTTTCTGATGTTTCAGTTCTCGTTCAGGACGGCGATGATTACTACTGTGTAATTATGGAAGAAAGAGAACCTTACGTTGCCAAATTCGGTTCAGACCTTAAACTTAAACTTAAATCAAAGATTACAGTAAAAGCCGCAACACCAATCACTGTAACAGATTCAACAGTTGTTGTAACAGGTTCAAACGGAAAATATGCAGTTCTTTCAAAATCTGACCTTTCTCCTCTCGAAAAGTCAGGAAGTTCTGCAACTTCTAAAACTCTGAACCAGGCAGCTGTTGATGCTGTAAAAACTATTTCAGACAAATAGAAATATTAAACAAACAAATACAAACTGTCACATTCATTGTGGCAGTTTTTTTTATTTTTTTTGACAGGACAAAATATGCAGACATCACTTACAGGTAAATGGAACTTAACAGTAAATAAAATCAATTGTGAAGCACAAATCCCGGGAGATTTTCATTCGGCCCTCCTGGAAGGAAAGTTTATTCCCGATCCTTATTTCGGTAAAAACGAAGAAACCCTTCAATATCTGAACAAAGCTGATTTTACAATTTCCAGGACTTTCACCTATAAAATCATTAAAAACACAAAAGCAATTCTTGAAATAACTTTTGCAGATACAATTTTTTCACTGTTCATCAATGACAAAAAAGCCGGAAGCGGCAACAATATGTTTACAAGACACCGTTTTGACATAACAAAATTCCTCCAGAACGGTGAAAACTCCATCAAAATAATCTTCTTCTCTGTAGAAAATGCTGCAGAAAAAGAAGCTGCTAAACTTACTTACCCTGTTCCTTACAGTAAAGCAGACATTTATTCTCCAAACAGAAACCTTATCAGAAAAACCCAGTGTCATTCCGGATGGGACTGGGGTCCCTGTCTCATGGTCAGCGGTATCTACGGAGACATTTTCATCGACACTGTTACAACAGGTCTTTTTGATTCCCTGAAATTGAATTATGAGAAATCAAAGCAGAATAAAGATTTTGTCTGGAAAGTAAAGGCTGAACTGGAATATGAGTCCTTTGTTGAAGCAGACCGTGATTTTTATTTCGTTGTTTCCGGACCGGATATTGCTGAAACTGAAATAAAAAAATCAGTTCATCTTTCAAAAGGGAAAAACACAATTAATTCTGTAATTCCCGTTAAAAATCCTTCTGTCTGGAAAACTTCAACAGAATTAAAAGAAGAAGGTCTCGAAGAAAACCCTGTTTATTTCATTTCAATCCGTTTCAAAGGAGAACATAACATCCAGTCGTATACAAAACAGTTCTGTTTCCACGATTTGAAATGTGTTTCAAAAAAAGAAAAAAGCGGCGGAAGGTCTTTATACTTTGACAACAATGGAAGAAAAATATTTGCCAAAGGAGCAAACTGGATTCCTGTAGATGCACTTCCATCCCGCTGGAACTTCGAAACATACTATAAGCTTCTTAAGGCTGCTGTAGATGCAAACATGAACTGTATCCGTGTCTGGGGCGGAGGAACTTACGAAAAAGACTGCTTTTACGAAATTTGTGACCGTCTTGGACTTATCATATGGCAGGATTTTATGTTTGCCTGTTCTTTATACCCTGTAACAAATTCCTTCAAGGAAAATGTACGTGAAGAAATCATATACCAGGTAAACCGGCTCCAGCATCATGCCTGTATCGGCATTTGGTGCGGAAACAACGAAAACCTGGGAACCTTAAACTGGTTCTCTGAATCACTGCAGAACAGGGACCGCTACCTTGTAGATTATGACAGACTTTATCAGGGACTTATTGGCCCTATTGTCAAAGAACTGGACCCTAACCGTCTCTGGTGGCCTACATCGCCATGTGCAGGTCCTGATGACTTTGCAGACAACTGGCACAATGACAACCAGGGGGACATGCATTACTGGTCAGTCTGGCATGAAAAAAAGAATTTTTCTGCATATCTGGATATAAAACCACGGTTTGTAAGCGAATTCGGATACGAAAGTATGGTCAGCCTTGAATGTGTAAAAACCTATTCCACAGAAAAGGACTTGAATTTCACAAGTCCTGTTTCTGAATACCACCAGCGAAGTCCAAGTGGAAATACACTTATGCTTGAAAGTTTTGCCAGATATTTCAGATTCCCGACAAATTTTGAAAACCAGATTTATCTTAGTCAGGTGCAGCAGGCAGTTGCAATTCAGACTGCAGTAAACTGGTGGAGAAGTCTGGAACCTTACTGCATGGGATCTATAGTGTGGCAGCTCAATGATGTATGGCCCGGACCATCCTGGAGTTCAATCGAATACGGCGGAAACTGGAAACTTCTTCATTATGCCGAAAAAGAAATGTTCGAACCTGTTCATTTAGCTCAGGCAGTTAAGGACAATGCGTACTCAGTTTTTCTTATCAATGATTATAAAGAAGACATAAACTGTTCCGTAAAAATTCATTTTATGGATTTCAACGGAAAGAAAGTCAAAAAATCAGAAGTAATAAAAATCCAGGTAAAAAGCGGAACTTCAAAAGAAGTTTATAAAGGAAACTGCACTGATTCTGAACTGAAAGCAAGCGATTATTTTGTTTTTGCAGAACTTAAGACAAAATCGGGAAACATTGTTTTTGAAAGTGAAACAACCATATTCCCTTCTCTTTACAAAAAGTGCGAGATTGAAAAACCGGAAATTAAACTTGAATTTACTACAGACAGTTCAAAGATTGAAATCACAGTAACTGCACAAAAACCTGCTTTCTTTGTCAGTCTGAACAGTCACGAAGCAAAGGGAACATTTTCTAGGAACTGTTTTACAGTCCTCCCGAACAAACCGGTTCATGTAAGCTTTATTCCTGAAAATCCGGAAGAACTGAAAAAAGCGTTAAAACTGATGACAGTTAAATCTTTGCGGGATACTTACTAAAACAAGCAGAGGATAATTAATCCTCATTGATTGCGCTTTCGAATTTTGTGTAACCGGCCAGGAAAATTAAATCAACCTCGCCGGTCATACCGTTACGCTGTTTTGCTACGATAAGTTTTGCATCCTGTACTGCATTTTTTTCATCCAGAGCTTTACGGTCTCGGTGAAGGAACATTACAACGTCCGCATCCTGTTCAATGGAACCTGAACCTCGCAGCTGTGCCAGGTTTGGTTCCTGTCCTTCGGCATCACGGCTAACCTGACAGAGAACAATAATCGGAATTTCAAGTTCACGGGCCAGTGCCTTCAATGATTTTGAAATTTCAGAAATCTGTTCATATACAGGAGCATTTGCGTTTTCAGTTGCAATAAGTCCTATATAGTCTATGAAAATAATCTGAACGTCGTGGGCCACTTTCATTCGTCTTGCCATAGCACGCAAATCCAGAAGCTTCATATTCGGAGTATCAACGATGTACAATGGAGCATTGAAACATCTTCCTGCCGCATCCTGAAGTTTCTTGAATTCTGCGAGAGAAAGCTGACCGCTTCTTAATTTGCCTGAAGGAATTCTTGCTTCCTGGGAAAGTAAACGCTGTCCGATCGATTCATAAGGCATTTCCAGAGAAAAGAATCCGCATGGTATTTTCTTTTCTACTGCAATATTCTGCATCATACTCAAGGCAAATGCGGTCTTACCGATAGAAGGTCGGGCACCAATAATAATCATTTCCTGTTTCTGGAAACCACAGGTCATTGAATCGAGTTTTGCATAACCCGATGGAACACCTGTAAACTGCTGGTTACTCTTGCTTCGCTGGTCAATCAATTCGATGGTTCTTGTCATTACGTCCTGCATCGAATAGATTGTTGTTGTTTCATTCCGTTCATTAAGGGCAAAAATCTTTTGTTCCGCTTCACCCAATAAATCGCCGCTTTCACGGGAAACTTCAAAAGCAGAACTTCTCATTTCGGATGCAATTTTTATCAGGTCACGACGGGTTGAACGGTCCAGAACAATTTTGGCGTAATATTCGATATTGGCACTTGATGGAACTGTATCAGTCAGGGATGCAATATAAGCAGTTCCCCCTGCCTGTTCAAGTTTTCCGAGTTTTGTAAGTTCATTAATCAGAGCCAGAATATCGCCTTTGATATTATGTTTAAAAAGAGACATCAGTCCTTCAAAAATTACCTGATTTTGAAGAGAATAAAATCTTTCAGGACGAAGTAAATTTATTACCTCTCCCATTGCTCCCCAGTCAAGGAGAAGAGCGCCTAATACAGCCTGTTCAGCTTCAATACTATGCGGTGGTATTTTATCTTTCAAATCAATTTCCATTTTTATCCCTTATTAAACACACTACTATACTATGTACATCGCATCAACTGATATTCCACAGGTTATCCACAATGCACTCCCCATAAACAATAAAAGCCAGCTGTATTACAGCCGGCTTTTACAAATTAATCAGAAAACTGATTATTCAGCTTTTTCTTCTGCTGGAGCTTCTTCAGCTTTTTTTGCTGGAGCAGCTTTTGCAGTGTTTTCATTTTCCTGTGGTTTTACAACAACTTTAACTTCAGCAGTCTGTGCTTCGTAAAGTTTAACTGTAACTTTGTATGAACCAACAGCTTTAATTGCGCTTCCGGCAATTTCAATGCGTTTGCGTTCAATTTCGTATCCCTGTTTTGCAAGTGCATCAGCAACAACAGAGTTTGTAACAGAACCGAAAAGTTTTCCGTTTGCTCCGGCTGGCATAACCAGTTCCAGTTCAAATCCTTCGAGTTTTTCTTTAAGAGAAGCAGAATCCTTTCTCTTCTGTTCTTTACGTGCTTCAATTTCAGCTTTTTTTGCTTCAAAGATAGCTACTGTAGCTTCATTGTAAGGTACAGCCAGATCACGTGGAAGAAGGTAGTTGCGGGCATATCCGTTAGCAACGTTTTTTACATCGCCTTCTTCACCAAGATGTTTAACATCAACATTAAGAATTACTTTCATTTTACAAGCTCCTGAATTTTTTTTCGGTTTTATAACCGGCTTCGGAGATTACAACCAGGAGTTGGCGTATCCCCTATTATTTTCAATTAGATACTGAATTAGTCAGCAACGTATGGAAGCAGACAAATTGTGCGTGCACATTTGATTGCTTTAGCAAGTTCACGCTGGTGTTTTGAACATGTACCAGTGATACGACGTGGAAGAATCTTACCGCGTTCTGTCATGTAGCGGCGAAGATTGTCAGCTTCTTTATAGTCGATTTTTGCTTTGTTTGCACAGAAGCGGCAAACCTTCTTACGATAGAAAGTTTTTGCTTTGCGTGCGTCGCGATCTTCTTCGCGTCCTTCAGATTCTGCTGCAGGAGCAGACATAACTGCTTCCTGAGACATTTCTACTTTTTCTTCAATCATTTCTTCAGACATATTTGTCTCCTGTTATCTGTAATTTCAAATTAGAATGGAATATCTTCCGGGAAATCACTTCCTGTACCACCGAAAGACCCACCGTTATCAAAACCACCTGAATAAGAAGGTGCTGGCTGACTATTCTGCTGGAATACTGGTGCACCCCCGGCAAATGAATTATTGTTATTAAATCCGTTATTGCCACCGAAGCCTGAATTATTAAATCCGGCTCCATTATTTCCACCATCGTTTCTTCCGCCAAGAAGCTGTACATTATTGGCAGTAATTGTTACTTTACTGAATTTCTGCCCGTCTTTTTCCCAGCGATCCTGTTTTAAGAAACCTTCGACAGCAATCTGTTTACCTTTTGTAAGGTATGGTTTCAGATTTTCTGCCTGTTTTCCCCAGATTGTTACATCAAAGTAACTTACTTCATCAACCCAAGCATCACCATTTTTACGGCTTCTATTAACAGCAATACTTACATTTGCTCTGCACTGACCGTTTCCGACATAACCGAAACTTCTGTCATCAAGATCTCTTGTAAGACGTCCAATAAGAATAACACTATTGATATCTGTTGCCATTTGAATCCTCCAGGTGATAATTTACTGAATTTATTTGTTATCGAGTCTTACAAACTGTGCTTTCAACAGATTATTTGTAATCATAAACTGTTTTTCGATATCAGCGATTTTTTCTGGATTTACGTTCAGATTGAAAAGAACGAAACGGCCTTTCTTGTTTTTAGCAATTTCGTAGCAAAGATCACGGTCACCGAAGAGTTTTTCTTCTGTGATTTCAGCACCGAAGTCTGCCAGTACTTTGCGTACATCTTCAGTACCTTTTTTTGACTTTTCCTCATCGAGTGGGAAAATTGTCATAAGTTCATACTTTCTCATAAGTATTCTCCTATAAACCTTTTTAAGGTTTTTTAACAGGAGGCGGTTAAATACCTGATCAGGAACAACGTTTCTTTCAGGTAACCTCCTTTTGGACAAGGAAGTTCAATAAATGAACTCCAAGGGGTGTTTGTTTATAATATATGAAATAGAAAATCAGGTCAATATAACCTTTTCCTCCCATATTACTTTATTATCACTTAACTAACTGAATAATTGAAAGCACAACTGCAGCAGATGAACATAATGAAGTAATAATCGTAAGCCATGGAGTAACGTTCTGGTTTATCAAATATGTCAGACGGTCAGATTTTGCATTAATTGTTGTTTCCGGAAGAATCGTATCTTTCTTAGAAAGTTTATTTCCGTTTACGTCACGAATTTCTACAGAAGATCCTATATTCTTTGTTTCAATGAAACCACCGGCAAGACCAATATAATATTCCCAGTCACGGTCTGGAATATATGGATATCTTCCAGGATTCTGAACTGCACCGGATACAGTCACATAGTTGAGTTTGAATGGAATACGGAGCAAATCGTAAGGCTGAACAATTTCATCAGAAAAATAACTTCTGTCATAAAGAATCTTGTTAATATCAATCTGAATTGTTGTATTTCCGCGGATAATGTAAGCATGATCCAAGTCAGCGGTAGATGCAAAGTATTTTGCATATCTTCGGATTAAATATGCATAGTTGGTGTCATTATCAAAACGGACAGTAAGCTTATCCATTTCAGCAACAGCAACAGCTTTTTCAGATTCCGCACTACTCAATGCCCCTTCAATAAACATAACAGGACGCAAATCAGTAATTGCGGTAATTAAAACAGAGTCATGATCTTTCAGTTCAAGATTTTCTTCAATATTTTTTTCTGTAAGATAAACTGTATTTGAGTTTTTATCCGAGGTATTGTATCTGATTAATTCGATACGGCTGGTATCTGCAAAATCGGAAAGTCCACCGCCATAATAGTCAACCAGTTCCTTAAGGTTTTCTCCTTCAAGAAGTTCATATACATCTGGTCTTTCTACAGCTCCTCTTATGGTAACCTTTCTTTCTACGCGTTTTACAGTTACTGTTTCACCCGCCTTTATATACGGATTCTGAGACATATCACCGAAACGCTTTGCCTTGAAAAGGTCATATACTTTCTTTGTACCGTCTATTGATGTTACTTCAACATTGCGGACTGAAGAATAATTTGTAAGGATTGGAGAATTAATTTCAGAAGCATCCAGAGCATCTGTTTTTAGAATTGTTGAAAGGCGAACCATTGGCCAGGCTGTTCTTTCAAAAGACTGAACTACTTCACCTGTTACAAAAATTGTATTGTATGCCTGCTGGAACGGTACATGCATAATATCTTCGTCCTCAACAAAATACTCGCTGACATAAGTAGCATCATAAATAACTTTTTCTGCATCAATCCACAACTGTGAATCGTTTCTTTCTATATAAATATTTGCCAGATCAGAATAACTGTTGAAAATACCTTTATTTGCCCTGATAAAGTTTGCATAGTTGGTTCCCGGAAGGAAGGTTATTGCTCTCTTAAGCAGTGTATTCGGGTTACGGTCGGAATCCCTGTACACCTCTCCAGTAATAGGAGTATCGATAATTCCTTCGACAGTGATATAATGCTTTTCACTGGTAAGTCCTGCGATATAAACGGAATCCCGATTATTAAGAACAAATCCAGAATCAATATCTTTTTCATTAAGGTAAATTGTTTTTCCGCTGTCTCCTTCATTTCCTTCAATGTACCTGTTTAAAGAAATTCTTGAAGTATCTGCCAGATCTGTAAGACCGCCACCATAATATTCAACAAGTTCTTTAAGGTTTTCCCCTTCAAGAAGTTCATATACATCAGGTCTTTCTACAGCACCATTAATTGTTACTTTTCTTTCAACACGCTTTACGGTTACTGTTTCTCCGGCCTTTATATAAGGGTTCTGTGACATATCCCCGAAACGCTTTGCCTTGAAAAGGTCATATACTTTCTTTGTTCCGTCTATTGATGTTACTTCAACATTGCGGACTGAAGAATAATTTGTAAGGATTGGAGAATTGGTTTCAGAAGCATCCAGAGCATCTGTTCTAAGTACTGTTGAAAGGCGAACCATAGGCCATGCGGTTCGTTCAAAAGACTGCACAACTTCACCGGTTACAAAAATTGTATTGTAGGCCTGCTGGAACGGTACATGCATAATGTCTCCGTCCTCAACAAAATACTCGCTGACATAAGTTGCATCATAAATAACTTTTTCTGCATCAATCCACAGCTGAGAATCATTTCTTTCTATATAAATATTGGCAAGATCAGAATAATTGTTGAAAATACCTTTATTTGTCCTGATAAAGTTTGCATAATTGGTTCCCGGAAGGAAGGTTATTGCTCTTTTAAGCAGAGTATTAGGATTACGGTCGGAATCCTTGTAAACATCACCGGTTATAGGTGCATCGATAATTCCTTCGATAGTTATATAATGCTTTTCACTTGTAAGCCCTGCAATATAAACGTAATCCCTATTATTAAGAACAAATCCAGAATTAATATCTTTTTCATTAAGGTAAATTGTTTTTCCGCTGTCTCCCTCATTTCCTTCAATGTATCTGTTTAAAGAAATTCTTGAAGTATCTGCCAGATCTGTAAGTCCGCCACCATAATATTCAATCAGTTCCTTAAGGTTTTCATCCTTCATCAATTCATATGTACCTGGTCTTTCTACTGCACCTGAAAGAGTTACCTTTCTTTTGATTCTATTAACTGTAATTACATCGCCTGGACGAACATAAGGATCCTGAGAAAGGTCCCCCAATCTGGAAGCCTTGAAAAGGTCATAAGTTCTTTTTTTACCGTTTGCAGAAGTAATAGTAATATCTCTGTTTGAAGAATACTTTGTAAAAGTTCCGCTAACAACAGAAGAAAGTCTTGTCAAAGCCCAGGATTCCTTTATTTCAGTCTGCTTTACTTCTCCGTTTACAGTTACTGAAAAAACAGCTGGCGAAACCAGAACAAACTGAACTCCACTGAGAGGATAGTTCTTGGATACAATATCTTCAACCTGTTTCTTCAACTGTACAAAGGTCCAGCCCTGAACATTCAGCACTGCAAGATTTGCAACACGGAATTTATAGGTTGAATCAAGTGAAATTGTATAAGTAACAGGTGTTGTTCCTGCGGCAAAGGCAAGAGTAAAAACGTCACCCGCTGTAACAGGATAATCACTGGAAGACATGGCAAGCTGCGGAGTCGGAGTCAGACTTCTTACCCCGACATTGGTTTCAGCAACATAATCATTAATGTCAGATTGAACAGCCATATCTCCGGCATCATTTGATGCAGTCATTCTTGTCTGTCCGAATAAAGACATGGTAAAAGTAATAAAAAGAACAGCAAGACTATATTTTCTAAAATTACGAAGTTTCATTTTTCATTCCTACTCATTTTCTTTGGAAATCTTTTTCTTTGATTTCAGAGAAAGTTTACTCATAGCTTCTTCATCTTTCTTTATATTTTCAATAGCATTCAAAAGGAAAGCCAGGAAAACAGAAAGGAAACCGCCGGCAAAAGTAATGATAATACACAATTTACCGCGGCTTGGTTTTGATTTCATATCAGGAACCGAAGCTTTTTCAAGAATCTGGAAAACCGGTTTTTCACTTGCCAGATTGATTTTTGTTAATTCCAGTTGAGTTTTAAGCTGTTTGTAAATTGCCTGCTGGGCATCCAGTTCAAGCTTAAGAAGACTTGTCTGAATGGAAATTGCTTCAAGGTTATATGAAGAATAAGCATTGGATACGCTTACTTCAAGTTTCTTGATTTCGTTCTGAAGGTCAACGATTTTGTTCTTAGTAATATCAATATTGTCTTCGAGATTTTTCTTTTCAAGAATATTTTTATCTAGCCCCAGTTCAAGGAACTTTGCTTCCAGTTTTTCAACACAAAAATCAACTACTTCACAGGCAAAAACAGGATCAATACTTGTACAGCTGACTGTAAATACACCTGTATCATCATCATAACTTGCACCAAGAACTTCTTTCAAAGCTTTTCTAGAATTGAAACGCGGAGACTTTTCGATTTCCCATTTTTCAATAAGGTTAAACTTATCTGTAATCATATCAAGGAAACTGTCACTTTTGATAAGGTAGGTGGCAAGCGAACTGTTTGAAGCTCCGCCAGAAATCCCTGCCAATCCGGCAAGACTTCCAAGACCACTTGAAGCAAGCATACTGGAAACCGAAGAACTTCCCGAATCTGAGTTTATAATCAGCATAGTTGCTTTTGGAGTATATTTATTTGGTAACGGAGATTTTTCCGGGTCCATTTTTATGCTGACAATCGAAAACACTACGGCAAAGACTGCAGCCAGCATTGTAATCCCGATTATCATGAACTTGTATTTCAAAAGAACAGCAATTAAATCCAGAAGAGAAATTTCTTCATCTTTTGCAACCTGCTCAGTTTCTTTTTTAGATGCCATAATACATCTCCCTAGTATAGTAAGTATTTAAAGTATCTTTATTAGGATACCCTATTATTGAATCAAAAACAATATAGAGATAAAAATGACATAAATTTAGAAAATTTCCAAATTCTCTATTAAGACTATAAAAACTTGACGTGAAAAATTTTCAATGTTAAAATGAAATAATGCAATTGAAAGCATTTTGCTTTCAGATAGGAGCTTGAATTGGATATTGATTCATTTGTTGGTGTACCGTTATTGATCACCGCAGGCCTGGGTGTTCTGCTTATACTGACATTTATTATTGCCAAAATCAGAAACAGTGCAAAACCAAGTTTTATTATGTACCTTTCAGCAGGAGTTCTTGCAACTGGTGCAGTATACACATATTTTGACCCGCATCTGATTTACTTCGTTGTAATTATTCTTATTGTTGAAGCACTTCTTTTCCTTTATTCGATGATTATCGCATTCGGAAATCCTCAGAAAAAAGAAGAGAAAAAGGCTGCCAAAAAAGCCGCTGAAATGAAAGGCACAGTAGATGCAAACTCTGTGAGCCGTGAAGTTTACCAGGCTGAAAAAGACAGATTCAACAGAATTCTTGAAGTTAATCAGGACCTTATCGGTAAAGCCTCGTCATATTTTACAACTGAAAACAGTATGGAACAGTTCCTTGATTACTGTAACATGCTTCTTACAGAAAGAGTAAATGCTGACGGATGTGTTATTCTTATGGCTGATGATTTCGACAACCTTCTGGCTGTAAAATCATTTAAGGGAACTTTCCCTCCTCCATACAAGCTTCCTGATGATCTTCCGCATAAGCCGCTCCGTGTTGAAACAAACCTTCGTTTCGCACAGTTCCCTCTTCAGGACAACATTTTCGGTGAAATTGCAACTGCAGGAGAACCTGTTCTTATTACTGACTCAATCAAAGATCATAGAGTTTACCAGAACGGACCTGAAGAATTCCTTAAATGTGGAAGCTACATCTTCGTACCAATCAAGCAGCAGGAAGGCGTTGCAGGTATCATCGCCCTTTCACGCGATCCTGGAAAAGCAAAATTTGACGCAAAAGACCTTGAAACAGCAAAGATTCTTACCGATGCAACTGCAACAGCTATGAAGCCATTGAACAGCTTCCTCACATATGCAGAACACAAGAAACTTACACAGGGTGGCGATATTGCTACAAAAATCCAGAAAGAACTTCTGCCTGCCAAGCTTCCTGTTATTTCAGGTCTTGGAATCGGATGTTTCTCAAATGCAGCAGAAAATGTTTGTGGCGACTTCTATGACATCGTTGTTTCCAGAAAAGACCGCATTTCATTTATCGTTGGTGACGTTGCAGGAAAAGGCATGAACTCACTTACAATCATGCTTATGCTCCGTTCTATACTCCGCCTTATTGTAAATACTCCACAGAGTGCTGCTACAATTCTGGCCTGGGCTAACCGCGGTATTTGTAGTGAAACAATGAAGATTGACCATTTTGCAAGTATTGCACTCATCAACTACAACAGCCTTACAAAACAGGCTCAGATTGCAACCTGTGGAAACAATACAGTTCTTCTGTATTCTGCCGCAGATAAGAAGGTTAAAACAATTTCTATTATGACCGAACCTCTTGGAGTTGAAAAAGATACTGTTTATTCAGATATCGACCTTCAGCTTGAAAAAGGAGACATTCTGGTTACCTGTACAGACGGTGTAATTGAATCACTGGATGATAATGGAGTACAATATTCTTCTGCAAAACTGGAAAGAATAATTACAAACCATGCACAGGATGCAGCAAAAAATATTTCAAACCGTGTAAAAGACGATTTGAAAAAATTTATTGGATCAAATCAGCAGTTCGATGATACAAGTTTGCTTGTACTCAAAGTTGAATAATAAGACTGGAATATATACTAATAAAGGAGCTTCTTTATGGAACTGAAAATACGCAAGAATGGAGATGTTTACATTATTGACGTAAACGGCGAAATGGATCTTTACAATTCATACAAGCTCAAGGAACTTGTAATGAAGATGCTTGAAAAGAACGTTAAAAATTTCGTCATCAATCTGGAACAGGTTGACTACATTGACTCTTCTGGAATTGGTGCACTTATTTACATCTGCTCAACAATCAAGAAGATGAATCTTAAACTGGCTATCTCAAATATTCATGGGTCAGTAAAAAAGGTTATTGAACTTACAAAACTTATGGGCTACTTCCCTATTGCCAACAGCGTAGAAGAAGGCCTTTTAATGGTAAAAGAATAATTAAGGAACGGTTATACTAAATTATGGAACAGGAATTCAAAGAACTTCGCTCTGACGAAAACGACCCACTCTTCGATAAAACTAATATGCTTAAAAAGGAGTTCCCTTCTGACTTCAGACAGATCAGATATTTCACTCTTCTGATTGTTCAGTCTGCTCCTACAGAAATTAAGGAAT
Source organism: Treponema sp. UBA1747 (assembly GCA_002315375.1). Classification (GTDB taxonomy): domain Bacteria; phylum Spirochaetota; class Spirochaetia; order Treponematales; family Treponemataceae; genus Treponema_D. The sequence goes on from DCHR01000044.1 coordinate 36,334, forward strand.
TAAACCTTCTTGAACAGCAGATTTCCGAAGTTATCAAAAATGCAGTTAAACACGGAAACCATTGTGATATTAATAAAAAAGTAACTGTATGGTATTCATTCAGTCCAACTCATGCTCATATTATCGTTCAGGATGAAGGAGAAGGTTTCTCTGACCTTGAAAAATGGAATGAATTCAACAGAAAACGTCTTGATTGTCTTCACAAGAATGACTTTATGGAACTTGCAAACTATGTTTCATTCCGTACAAAAGAATCAGACAGTCAGGATGGTGGTAACGCCCTTTTTGCTGCCCTCGAATACTGGAACGGTGGATTCGTTTACAACGGAAAGAAAAATGCAGTTGCTATGCTTAAAAAATATCAGGCAAAACACACCTCTCTCAACAGAGACGGTGAATAATCAAAAAGCCTTGTGAAATGAAAAAGACTTCGTGAAAACGAAGTCTTTTTTTGTTTAACCGGGTAGTTCCTTTGACAGAAACTGACCATCCTCAAAAGCAAACTTTCTCGGACGCCATTTTCGTAATTAATCTAAGGATTTCCTTTAAAAGCAAAAAAGACTTCGAAATAATTCGAAGTCTTTTTAAGTTGCCCCTTTTTAGTGGAGATACGGTCGGTCAAGGCACGCTTCGCTCAAGGCCTTGACTCAACCGTTTTCCAGCGTTCAGACAAGTCTAACGCTGGAATGGCGGGAATTGAACCCGATTCAATAGAAACAATCTTTTTCGGACTCGATATTATTTGATAACAGGAATTCTTCTTTAAAAATAAAAAGACTTCGTGAAAACACGAAGTCTTTTTATTTTGCCCCTTTTTAGTGGAGATGGCGGGAATTGAACCCGCGTCCGAAAAAGTAATCCAGATACATCTACAAGTTTAGTTATGCGAGGTAGTTGTCGGGAGCCGGTAGCAGCATAACAAGCGTCGCCTCCGTATTCTGATTAAATGTCGCTGAAGCCGACCAGACACAACTTCAACCAAGTCCCTGTCAGTGACAGAACGTTACAGTGTTAGGAACAGCACCCCGTAAGTTCCGCGCTATGCAGACTAAGCTGCGAGAGCGAACTGTTCAACAGAAGATTCTTCTTCTTCTCTACGTTTTGCAGTTATTTTTTTGTCAGTTTAGAGGACCTTCACCCTCACCTGCAGTAAATGCATTCCCAATTCCGTCGAAACCGGGGCATCCCCATTTGATGTATAATTAATATACTAAAGAAAAGTTAAATTTACAACAAAATCAAAATTTTTTTTGAAAACCTTCTGATAATTAAAAAAAAATGGCTGACGATTTAAGTCAGCCAACATCCCTATTTATAATCTCCGGGTTTGATTTCATCCAGTGTTAAAACTTTATCAGAAGCATAAACAGATTTTCTGAAATCAAGAGCGTTCACAGTTTCGCTGGACCAGAAATCTTCCTTTGTAAAATTCCCCGTTACTGTTTTGTCATTCCATACCATGAAGTAAAGCCAGGTTGCACCGTCTGAAAAGGCTTTTTCTGGGTCAGGAATGGCACCACATTCTGATAGTGCCACCATTTTCTTTCCTTTCGATGAAGCTTTACACTCCAAAAATTTCTTCTTCTGGCTTGAATGATCATTCGGATAAATATCCTCTCCGGTGAGATCAACAAATTCATCTCCAGGATACCAGTCTTTATTCTGTCCATTCCAAAGCCAGATAAGGTTATCAAGTCCTTTTTCCTCTGTGAAATAAGTATACATATAGCACCATAATGCCTTATAAGCTTCAGGACCACTGGCACCCCACCAGAACCATTTTCCGCTGGCTTCATGTAAAGGTCTCCAGATAACAGGAACATTTTCATCCTTTAATCTCTGGAGCTGTTTTGCAATAGTATCAAGCTGACGTTTCATCTGAGCAAATTCAGCTGCTTCTTCATTCAGCTTTCCATTTTCATATGGAATACGGAATTTTGTCTGATTTGTAGAAAATTGTTTTTCGCGACCGGCACGCCAATGCCAGGTAAAAGCTACGAGTCCGCCTTTATATCCCTTATAATCTTTATCATAATTGTATTCGCCCTTCCACCATTTAATGGCTTCTTCTACCTGGAAAAGTCCTTCCCCCTGTCTGTTTGTATAATTCAAAAAATCATAACCCATAAGAACAGGATAAGTTTTCGTATCATTATAAATTCTTTCAGCCATATCAACAGAATCGGCCCAGGTTAAATCCATCTGACCTGAAATAATCTGATTGCCGTAAACTGAAGACAAAAAATCCATCACTTTCTGAGCTTCCTTTGATTTGGGAGCAGCAAAAACACTTACAGAAAGTGACAAACCCAGAATAAATAAACAAATCTTCTTCATATACACCTCGAATTTATTAAGTAAATTTAAGTAATATTAAGTAAATTATAACAGTGATTTACTTAAATGTAAAATAAAAATATACCTTCAATTCAATATATACTTTAAAAGTATAAGTTGTGAAAAAGGTAACAAATCATTATAATTAAATAATTATTTATAATAGGAAGGAATCATTATGGCATTGGACGAAAACTTACAGATTGTACGCCACAGCTGTGCCCATGTAATGGCAGAAGCTGTTCTCCACTTGTACCCAAACACAAAAATCGCAATCGGTCCTGCTATTGATACCGGATTTTACTATGACTTCGATTTCGGTGAAGTAAAAATCTCTGATTCAGATTTTGCTGCTATCGAAAAAGAAATGAGAAAAATCCTTGCAGGAAACCACGATTTCGTATGCAAGGAAGTCACTAAAGAAGAAGCACTTAAACTCTTCGCTGACCAGCCTTACAAAATCGAACTTATCAATGATCTGCCGGATGATGAAAAGATTACAACATATGAACAGGACGGTTACCTGGATCTGTGCCGTGGACCTCACGTAGCAAATACAAAAGAAATTAACGGACAGGCTTTCAAGCTCGAAAAACTTGCTGGTGCTTACTGGCGCGGGGACTCAAGCAAAACAATGCTTACACGTATTTACGCTCTCTGTTTTGCAAAACCAAATGATCTGAAAGACTATCTTGCAATGATTGCAGAAGCCGAAAAACGTGACCACCGTAAACTGGGACAGGAAATGGATCTTTTCCACCTGGACCCTGAAGATCCAGGTCAGATTTTCTGGCACCCTAACGGATGGACTATTTATACAACAATGCAGGATTATATGCGCAAAATGGTACGCCGCGACGGATACCAAGAAGTTAACACTCCTGCAATTATGCCTCGCTCACTTTGGGAACGTTCAGGTCACTGGGGACATTACCAGCAGAATATGTTCATTACTGAATCTGAAAAACGTATGTTTGCAATTAAACCTATGAACTGTCCTGGTGCCCTTGAAATTTTCAAAAGCCGCCAGCGTTCATACAAAGACCTGCCGTTGCGTCTTGCTGAATTTGGACACGATGTGCGCAACGAACCTTCAGGAACACTTCATGGCGTAATGCGTGTACGCGGTTTCGTTCAGGATGATGCTCATATTCTGTGTACAGAAGAACAGGTTGGAGCCGAAGTTGCAAAATTCTGTAAACTTCTGAAAGCAGTTTACCATGATTTTGGATTCAATGATCTGGTTGTTAAATTTTCAACAATGCCTGAAGATCATGTAGGTGATCTGGCTACATGGGAAAGAGCAGAAAAAGCTCTCGCTGATGCCTGTCATGATGCAGGACTTTCATTTGAAATCCAGCCTGGTGAAGGGGCTTTCTACGGTCCAAAACTTGAATTCAAGCTTTACGACTGTCTGGGACGCGAATGGCAGTGTGGTACAATCCAGGCTGACTTCCAGCTCCCAAGTGCAGAACGTCTTGACGCAACCTACATCGGAGCAGACGGACAGAAACATCATCCTGTAATGCTTCACCGTGCAATTCTCGGAAGTTTTGAACGCTTCCTTGGAATCCTCATTGAAAACTTTGCAGGTGCCTTCCCTACATGGCTGGCATTTGAACAGGCTGCTGTCGTTCCTGTTGGAAATGACTTTATTGACTACGCAAAAGAAGTAAATGATATCCTTCTTTCACATGATATCCGCTCGAACGCTTACGTTTCAGACGATAACATGCGTCAGAAAATTAAGGTTATTACAAAGGAACATAAAACTCCTTATATTCTTGTTGTTGGTGAAAACGAACAGAAAGAAAAAACAGTTACTGTACGTTTCCGCCAGTCAAGCGGACTTGAACAGAAGACTATGAAAATCGATGATTTTGTAGCTTATGTTGAAGGAAAAGTTGCAAACAAAGGAACTGAAATCTAAAATGTGACTAAGGGTGATTTTGATACATCGGCAAAATCAACTACCGAACGTTCAATCATCCTTATTCACGTGATTATTTGACGCAGCAGATTTCTGCTGCGTCAATACTGTAACAATAATAATCGGAAAGAGTTTTTATAAGAGATGACAAACGAAGCTTTTGAACAGTACCTTCAGAAGAATTACCCTCATACAAGTTCTTTTTTTTCTGGACTTTTAATCGGTATTTTTGATGCAATAGCCCTGTTTCTTTCAATCGGAATTGCATTTTTCCTTGTAAATCTTTTTGATGGGCCGGAACATACAATCAATTTCAGGTCTTTCTTCTTTTATGCAGTTTATATTCCTCCAATTATTATTGTTTTTCTTGGAATGGGAATGTACCCCGGAATTATGGTTTCACCGGCAGAAGAAGTAAAGAAGTTCTTCCTGTCCTGTTTCTTCTGTTTCTCCGGAATCATTTTAATGATTTTAATCCCGGATTTTTCAGACTTCAATTATACAAAAAATTACCTTATTACATATTCCAGTGAATTACAGCTCTCAATTGCTCTCGTTCTTGCAATTCCAATTTCAACAGTTCTTCTTCCTGCAATGAGAGAAATTACAAGACACTTATTTTCCCGCTTCCAGTTCTGGGGTGTTCCCTGCGTAATTTACTGTTCAGGATCTTCTGCTGATACTATCATTTCACGATTAAAGAAAAACCGCAGTTTCGGTTATCATCCTGCAGTAATTATCAATGACCAGCTTGATGAGAACCTGACTATGTATAAAGGAATTCCTGTTTTCAGTCCGGGACCTGAAATTGAAAACATTATTCACAAAAAAAATATTAAGGTTGCAGTCCTCTGTGATTACCATTCTGACCTTACAGAAATAATGACAAAATACCGCTATACAATTCAGGTAAAGAAAAATCCCGGAGCAAGTTCTTCTACCCAGCACATCAAAGATATTGCGGGTATCATCGGTTTTGCATCAACTCATAATCTGACCTTTAAATTCAATTTGTTTGTAAAAAGACTTCTGGATTTACTTCTCATTCTTTTCTGTTCACCTCTTTTAGTTCCTGTATTCTTGATTATTGGATTACTGGTAAAAATAACTTCAAAGGGGCCTGTTTTTTACGGACATGTAAGAGCCGGAAAAAACGGAAAAGAGTTTAAATGCTGGAAATTCAGAACAATGTGCATTGATTCACAGGAACAGCTGGCAAAAATTCTTGCTAATGACCCGGTTCGCCGTGCAGAATGGGAAAAGGACCGTAAATTTACAGATGATCCCCGTGTTACAAAATTCGGCAAGATTTTAAGAAAAACCAGTCTTGATGAACTTCCACAGCTGATCAATATTCTCACAGGTGAAATGAGTTTTGTTGGTCCTCGTCCAGTTACCTTTGGAGAACTTGATAAATACGGAGAATCTAAAGATTTTGTTCTTTCTGTAATTCCGGGATTAACCGGTATGTGGCAGGTTTCAGGTCGAAGTGATACTGGTTACGAAGAAAGAATTACCTTTGACACTTATTACATTCAGAACTGGTCAGTTTGGCTGGATATATGGATTCTTATTAAAACCGTTTGGGTTGTAATAAAAGGCAAAGGCGCCTATTAATGTTAAAAAAAATAAAAATCTTTTCATTAGCTTTTCTTCTTTTAATCTGTACATACTCTGTTTATTCTGCACCTTATAAAATTGTTTCAGTTGATTACAAGATTTCAGGCCTGACTCATCCTCAGGCCCTTAAAGAAAATGTTCCTGTTTCAACCACCAAAGAGTTTGAAACCATTGAAGAACTTGAAGCTTACATAGAAATTCTGAAGCAGGATTTAATCAACACAAGATGTTTTGAATCTTCTTCCATTACTTATGAAGCCGGCGAAGATTTCATCATTCTGAACAGCGAAGAAATTATTCCTGTAAATCTTTTAATCACCGCAAAAGACAGTCTCCATTTTCTTGGCGTTCCTTATATAAAATATTCTTCATCCAACGGGCTTTCATTAAAATTAAAAGCAAAAGATACAAACTTTCTTGGGACAATGAATGAACTGAATACATCCCTGGATTTTCAGATGAAACCTGATGAGGACGGGACTCCCTTCAAAATTTTTGAACCGGCCTTTAACATTTCCATTGATTACCCTTTTCATAATGAAAACTATAACCTTACATGGATCAATGACAGTTCGATTTCTTATACCTGGGGTGAATCATCACCGGAATTTGATTTTAAAACCGGACTGCTTTTTGAACTCCCGGCGGAGAAAACAACCTTTACATGGAAATTTACACAAAGCATAATCAGGGATTTTGATTACCGGACTTCAAAAGATGATACTTACCTGAAAGAATATTTTGCTTTCTATACACCCTTTATTCTTTGCGAAACCCCTATGCTAAATAAGGTTTATGCAACTCCGACCCTTTCATTAACCTATAACTGGGATCCATTCAATAGTAACGGTCCGTCCGGGATTTTTGACCCGCGACTTCAGGGACCGGCTGCAAATATTTCCGGAACTTTCTCTATGGGAAAAGTTAACTGGAATAAAAATTTCAGGAACGGAATCTATGCCGAAATCATTCCGGCTTATGAATATAATTTTGGTTCAATTCTGGCAGAAAATGTTAAACCTCATTCTTTAGGATTTAACTCAAATTTAAAATACTTCAAATCACTGAAACATCTGGGCTTTTACTCTCAGGTCAATCTTTTTTCATATCTTGAAAATGAAAAATTTTATGGAATTAAAAATGTTGACAGTTATGTCCGTGGAGTAATCGATTCAAGAAAAAATGCATTTGATGCTTACCAGAGTGAAACTTCGACAGCCCTCGTTATAAACTGTGACCTTCCTGTTTCTTTATTCACCACAGACTGGGAAAACTTTCCTGTAACACGGAACATTAGCTTTATGCGTCATTTGAATTTTGAAGTCCAGGTAGTTCCATTCTTTGACAGTGCCTTGATTAAAACAAACAGGTTCAATCACGGAGAATCAAGTTTTTTCAATCCTAAAAATGGATTCTACGGAGCCGGAATGGAAGTTCTGGTTTTCCCGCTAAAATGGTCAAGTTATGTAGTCAGAGGAAGCGTTGGAGTTGATGTGGGCCGAAAAATCTTAGGGCTTGATAATGACTGGAGAAATACAAGCTGCCGGTCATTTGAAATATCAATCGGCCTTGGAACTCATTACTAAGGTTATTTAATAAGAAGAACCGAAGCTTTTCTGTAATATTCTTCAGGACAATATTCAGCAAGAATCTTAAGTAAAGTATCAGCAAAAAGGTAACAGTCATTTTCCCGTGCAATTACAGCCAGATTGTAAAAACCTTTCCATAATTCATTGTCAATTCCCCACTGAACAATATCCTGATTCAGGGAAACTTCAAACAACACGGATGCCAGACCTTTGTTTTCAAAATTTATATTTCTTTTATTAATTACTTCAACAGCTTTTGTGTAACCGGTCAAAACTTCAAGAGAAACGAAAATAAGGGATTTTTCCTTTTCGCCCATTTCACGGTAATATTCAGAAAGATGAGAATAAGCCTTCATCATATAGAAATTTTCTGCCCGATACATTGTGAAAAGTTTTTCAACAGAATCTTTTTTATTTTGGAAAATGCATCTTTCCAGAGATTTTGTTAAGGCTTTATTTGAATACACACTGTCTTCAGAAAGAATGGCCAGAAGTCTTGCTTCTTCCTGTGCTTTATCATTCTGCAAACGGCTGATATCTGCCAAATCATAAAGAATGTCATATCTTTCATCGGGAATATCAAGAACTGCTGCATTTTTAAGGGCTTCCTTATAATACATTTCGGCAAACTGATATTCGCCTTCAAGTTTATATATATCCCCGATTAATTTCTGAACTTCAGGGAAAACAACAATAGATTCCAGATATTCAAAGAAATTTTTAAGGGAATTCTGAAAGAAATCTTCACCTTTTCTTTTCAGGTAAAAATTAAAAAGTTCGACAGCTTCGTATTCATCCCTTGATTCGAGGACTGAAATTACATCAGAAATTTTATCTCCTGCCTTTACAACTTCCTGAGGTTCAACAGCGGTTTTCAAATATTGAATTTCTTTTGTCATATTGTGTTTTCTGATAAAAACAGCATCTTCACAAAGCTTTAAGGCACGACCATAATCCTTTCCATCAAAAGATTCTTTTGCATCGCTGTACAAAAACAAATCTTCAGAAGATTTTAAATCTGCAGTAAAGACTGAAGAGACAAGGCAAAAAGCAATTAAACCCAAAAGAAGTTTTTTCATATTAATAGTCCCGATATTTACAATAAAGATAATTGTTCTCTAAAAGCATTATCGGCATCTTTAGCTTCAATTGTTTGTATTATTTTTCCCTTCTTAAAAAGTATTACTTTATCTCCGGCTCCTGCAATTCCAAGATCAGCATGTTTTCCTTCTCCCGGACCGTTTACAACACAGCCCATTACGGCTACAGTAATATCTTTTTTCATAGAAAGAAGTTCTTTCTGCCAGCGGTCCACGAATCCGTGAACGTCAAAGCCAAGTCTTCCGCATCTTGGACAGGAAACCAGTTTAACTCCGCCATTTCGTTTACCGCATTCTTTGAGGATTTCAAGACCTGCAATAACTTCATTTTCAACCTTGTCTGAAAGGCTGACACGGATTGTATTTCCGATATTTTCAGAAAGAAGAGTATGAAAAGCTATGGAACTTTTTACAATTCCCCCGATTAATGGACCTGCTTCTGTTACTCCCAGATGAAGAGGAATATCGTATCTTTCAGAAAAGAAACGGTTGCTTTCAATAGTTTCTGTTACCGAAGATGATTTCATGCTGACAACAACCTGGTCAAAATTCAAGGAATCAAAAACTTCAGCCTCCCGGACTGCAGTTTCACATATTCCCTGGGCACGGGTAATTTTTCCTTCGGCAATGAGATTCTGAAGATCTTTTGGAAGACTTCCGCTGTTGATTCCAATTCGAACCGCAGCCCCTTTATCGCGGCAGGCCTCAACAACTTTTCTTGTATTTTCCACGCTTCCGATATTTCCGGGATTAATGCGAATAGCAGCAACATTCCCTTTCAGACATTCTAGGGCAAGTCGATAATCAAAATGAATATCAGCAACAAGAGGCATTTCTGTTTTTTCGGCAATGCGGCACAAGCCCTTTGCACTTTCCACATCCGGAACTGCAAAACGGACAATATCACAACCAAGCATAGAAAGACCTGCCAGATCTTTTACAATCTGATTAAGTTTTTCATCATTATCGCAAACATCAACAATTGTATCTTTCCACATGGTCTGAAGAGATACCGGGGAATCACCGCCAATTGAAATACGTCTGGTAATTCCGCTTCCGCCTAAAAATACTTTTCTTGTTTCCATATGAAAAGAATATCATGAAGAGGCTATTTTAACAAACCTTGAAACCCTTTCATTTATATTTTATAATTATTAGTTATGGCAGAAGGTAGAAAAATAATTGCTGATAATAGAAAAGCCCGATTCAACTATTTTGTCGAAGAATCTTACGAATGCGGAATTGAACTCCAGGGAACAGAAGTAAAATCTGTTAAATCCGGAGCAGTTTCCTTTCCCGACGGATTTGCTGAAATAATTAGTAACGAAGTCTGGGTTCGTAACTTTCATATATCAGAGTACTCGTACTCTTCTGTCTTCAACCATGACCCTGACAGACCCAAAAAGCTTCTTTTACACAAGGAAGAAATTAAAAGGCTGACAAGAAAAGTTGAAGAAAAAGGTTATACCCTGATTCCGCTCGATCTTTACCTGAAGAACGGACGGGTAAAAATGACTTTAGGCGTTTGTAAAGGTAAAAAACTTTATGACAAACGGGAAACTATAAAAGACCGGGATCTCCAGCGTGAAACACAGCGTGAGATTGCCACTAAACTCAGAGGTTAGTATTTATACAGGTAAGTGACATGAAAAAAGGAATGGTATTTGCAACATTCATGATTTTTCTCGCATCGCTTTTTGCTGAAACAAACTACTATATTGATTATTATGGTGTTTCATCAAAAGACCTGGATAAAAACATGGCAGACATGACAAGCGACCTTTATTTCACCCAGCTTTGCGAAATAAAGAACTTTTCAGTATCTGACAAACGCGGTATTCTAGCTGAAAACACAATTCCTGAAGAATCAGACATTTCTGACAAAACCCTTGCTTTCTATACTGTAATCTCAAAGAAAGAAAACTCCACAAAATGGATTGCAACCCTCAATATAATTAATAAATTAAATGACTCCAGACTGTCATCTACAAAAGAGTTTGATTCTTATTACAAAATCCTTATGGAAGGTAAGAAAGAGCTTCAGGATTCCTTTATTGCTTTAATTGAAAAAGGAAAAAATGGAGATTCTCAGCAGGATTCAGACATAATTATGCCGCCGCAAGTTGTAACCGCTTCAACAGAAAATCTGGCCGGAACCTGGTCAGGTGAAAACAATATAGAAAAGATTTTGATTATGCGTGGCGGCAGAGGTTTCATTATTTTTAAAAACGGTGCTTCCATGAACATAACCGTTAAAATTGAAGATTCAATGGTAGTTATTTCTCAAACCGGAAAACCAAACGCATCCTTCTTCCCTGATCTTCCAAGACAAACTGCAATCGAAGCTGCCCTTACAGCAGCACCTATTACATGGAAAATGAAACTTACAGCTGACAATACACTTGTTGGAGTAAAAAATACACTTATGCCTGACGGAGATTCTTTCCAGTCAGAAAATATAGACGTTGAATGGAACAGAAAGCTCTAAGCTAAAGTTTCAGAATCTTCTCGGAAGGAACTGCCCCTTCTCTCAAAATCTTAACTTCACCTTCTTCGATTTTCACAATAGTTGACGGAAGAGCATTTTTTGTGTCTCCATCTGTAACAATCAGGTCAACTTCGCTTTCAAATTCTTCCATAATGCCTTTAACGGTCTGAATTGAAGGGCTTCCGCTTCTATTTACACTTGTTGAAAGCAAAGGACAATCACAGGCTTCAATTACGGAACGAAGCCACTGATCTCCCGGACACCTGAAGGCAGTTGTAATACCCGGAACTTCTTTATCCTTTACAATAATTGTTAAGGGACCAGGCCAGAATTTTAAAAGTGATTCAGGGATATTATCATCTGTGTATAAAGAAATTTTTTCAGGGCTTGAAATAAGGCGTATAAAAGCTTTTGTTTCTGAACGTCCTTTTATGGAACGAATACGCAAATCGGCTTCATTTACATTTGATTTTGCAGAAAACCCATATACGGTATCTGTAGGAAGAATAACTACGCCACCATGATTCAAGATTTCAGAAACAAGAGAAATGCTGTTTTTATCAGATTTGTTTACCACCATAAACCGGAATACCTGTGATTACATTAATTTTACGTTTTCGTACAAAAGGATTCTTTCCATTGCTTAAATCTATAAAAAGGAAAAGGAGAAGTGTCATAAAAAAGAAAACAACACCTAAAATCTTGCAAACATCATCCGGAATATATGTGATTTCAGACCTTTTCAGAACTGTACCTGTATCATAAAGAGTATGTTCAAAAGGTTTAAGTCCTGTAATCTTTACAAGAGTTTCCCCTTCTTTAACATATTCAAGTTTTCTGGCGTAAGCCGCAATTACATCGCGGTCATTGGAGAGAGCATTTTTTTCTAAAATCAGTTCATCATTTATTTTCTGGATATCTGATGCCTGCTTAGAGATTTCACGTTTTTGATTTTCTAAATTTTTATAACTATTTATACCATTCTGTCCGGCGAAAATGGAAACTGCAACGTAGACCACAGTTCCAGCCAGAGCAGAGGCCAGCAACTTTAAATGAATCATAATCACTTTATTATCGGAAAAAATTTACATTTTCTTGATTCAAAAAGTGTGTTATAATTAAATAAATTAACTATATAGAAGTAAATTTTCTATTTAGATTTCGAGCGTAAAAGCCGATACTTTAATAGACAAAAAAGCAAAATTTCTTTTTATGCTTTTATTCTATTAATACCTTACAAGAGGGGAACAATATGAGCGATTCAACAGACAACACAACAGAACTTGACAGCTATGGTGTTTGGGTAAAAAGACCGGGAACTACCGAAGAACCTAGTTCGGATAATTTTGACATTCCTGATTTCCCGGATCCAGACACAGTTGATGTTTTCGCAGATTTTAATGACGAAGATATTTCTATTGAATCAGTTCCAGAAGAAGAAATACCTGAAGAAGCTGCTGAGACTTTTGAAGTTTCGGAAACTCCTGATTTAACAGACTTCACTGAAGAAGAAGTTGACTTATCAGCTTTTGACGTAGCTGAAGAAGAATCACCAGTTCCAGTAGAAGAACCTGAAGCCGTTGAAGAAGAAATTGATTTTAATCTTTCTGATGAAGACGGTGAAATATCACTTGATGAGTTCCTTGAAGACGGTTTCTCTGATGAATCAGTAGCAAGTGGAAACAACGGTTTTGCTGCAGACGCTGTCCCTGCATCAAACACTACTGAAGAAGTTTCCCTTGATGAATTTGCAGACGGAGAGATTTCCCTTGATGACTTCCTTGATGGCGGAGACTTCACTTCAAGTCCTGCACCAGAAGCAAAGGCTCCGGCAACTGAAGAAATTGTAGATGAAAAACCACTTGAACTGGACATTTCTTTCGATGCTTCTGCCGATACAATCGAAACAGAAGACAATATTCAGACCGAAGATACTTTCGAAGACGAATCTGATTTCCAGGTTGATGAAAACATTTCCGTTTCTGACGGTGCAAGCCACTCTACTGAAGTATTCGGTGATACAGAAGAAATCGATCTTTCTGACTTTGGAATTGATGCCAACGCAGAAGAAACTCCAATTACTCAGAACGTTGAAGAATCTAAATTAAAAGATAAAGTTGTTGACTTTGACCTTTGTGTATCTGATGAAAAAATGACATCAGCTCCAATTGTTGAAGAAGTTAAAGATGCAGCACCGGAAGAAGAAATCCCGGCTCCTGTTTCTGCCCCTGCCCCTACTCCTGCAGTTGAAACAAATAATGTTGCTGCTGCTCCTGTTTCAAATGAAAGCAATGAACTTCTCCAGCAGATTATTGCCGAACTTTCCGGAATGAAGGCTGAAATCAATGCACTGAAAGCAAACCTTGATCAGATGCAGAACCAGAAAGAAGAAAAGGTTGTTGAAGAAACAGCAGAAACTGTTACAGAAGAAATCCCTGCTCCTGCAGAAGAAACAGTAACTGAAGAAACAATTATAGAAGAAACTGTTGAAGAACCAACTGTAGAAGACGAAATTATTACAGAAATTCCTGAAACAACTGAAGATGATTCACTTGGATTCTTCGACAATTCCGATGGTGACGACACAATTGCTCTTTCAGGAGATGAACTGGATAACATGCTCAGCAATGTTGAAATTGCAGAAGAACCTGTAATTGAAGAAACAATTGTTGAAGAAGTTATTGAAGAGCCTGTAATCGAAGAAACAGTTGTTGAAGAAGTTACTGAAGAACCTGTGATCGAAGAAACAATAATTGAAGAAGTTACTGAAGAACCTGTAATCGAAGAAACAGTTGTTGAAGAAGTTACTGAAGAACCTGTAATCGAAGAATCAGTTGTTGAAGAAGTTGCAGATGAACCTGTAATTGATATTCCTGAAACAACTGAAGATGATTCACTTGGTTTCTTTGATAACTCTGATGGTGACGATACAATTGCACTTTCAGGTGATGAACTGGACAATATGCTCAGCAACGTTGAAATCACAGAAGAAGAAGTAATTGAAGAAACTGAAATTCCTGAAGAACTTCCTGAAGAAACCGTTGTTGAAGATGCAGCAGAAGAAGTAATTGAAGAACCCCTGACTGAAGAACCAATTATTGAAGAAGAAACTGAAGATATTCCTGAAGAAATCGACATTGAACCTGTTTCTGATGAAATTATTGAAGATGATATTTTTGAACCTGTAGATAACTTCGAAATCGGAAACGAAGAAACAGTTGCAGAAAACGAAGAAGTTCTTGAAGAACCTGATCTCGATAATATTACTTTCGAAGATGAAACAGAAGATGATCTTCCTGAAGAAATTACAATCGAAAAAACCGACAGCATTGATGATATCCTGGTCGAATCTTCAAAAGATGACTTTATGAACTCTGTAAATGATTCAACAGAAACAATGGAACCTGTTGAAGAAGTTATTGAAGAAATCGATGAAACTGTTGAACCAGTTGAAGAAACAGAAGACCTTGCAAAGATTGAAGATTTCGATGAGTTCATGAACAAGGATCCGTCTGCAGAAGAATCTCTTACAGAATCGAATATTGATTACCTGAACGAAGAACCTGCTGAAGAAACAATAGCAGAAGAAAACGAAGACTTCCCTTCTGTAGATATTTTCGATGTAAGCGAAGATTCTGGAATTACTGCAGAAGCAGTTCCTGAAGTTGATGTAATTGATGAACCTGCTGAAGAACCGGTTATTGAAGAAACTGCAGTAGAAGAACCTGCTGTTGAAGAAGCAGTTGCTCCTGCTGCTGAGGACAATGCAAATGAAGAACTGAAAAAAGACATCAAATCAGTTCTTCTTTACATGGATCAGCTCCTCGAAAATCTTCCTGAAGAAAAAATCGTTGAATTCGCTAAATCTGAAGAATTCTCAACATACAAAAAACTTTTCTCAGAACTTGGATTGGCTTAATAATGGGATTACTCAGTCGCATTTCAGCAGGACTCGAAACTCCTGCTGAAATCACAAAAGAAAGTTCTTCTGATCAGGTTGTTTCTGCAGCCTCAGATTCAGAAAAACTTTCTTTTTTTGATTTTATTCACAAAAACTCTCTTTCTCATTGCTGTATTTTCAAGAAAATAAATTCGATATTCGTTTCTTCCTTTTCATGGGGATTTGACGGAGATACCATTCTCCAGTCTATTTCCACTTCTGATTTCTGGGAAGGAACTATAAAACCTGAACAATGGAATACTTTTTCAAGAGAAGAAAATTCCCTCAATACAATGCTCCAGTTTTTTTCTGAAAAGCTGAAATCAAATTTTAATTTTGTATATGTTTACGAAATTAATGATTATATTCTTCTGATAGCGGAAGAATCTGTATTTCTCAGGGAGCCTGAACTCGATAAAATCTCAGCAGATTTTCTGAATATTGATCTGGAAAAATTGCCGGAATACAAAGACCTCTTGTCGGATAATGAAACTCCATGTTCAGTAAAGTGCACTTTCTCAATTGAAAATGCACTTAATGAAATAATGGAACAACTTTCCCCTTCCATGAAAACAAACATGTCCTGTTCCTTTATCTCGGAAACCTGTAATTTAATGAGGAAACTTTTTACAAAAGGTTCTTATGAATATCTTGGAAATTACAAATTTTCAGTTTCCTTGAATTCAGAATCAAGAGTTTCTGATGATGTACTGAAGCTTTTCCTGAAAACTTCTTTATCTGTCATTTTTAAAGATAAAAGTAGTTTTATTTCTTATGACTGTTGATTTCCTTATTGCAAAAGACGGAAACAAAACCTGTAAAATCAACCAGGTTTTCATGCATTCTGCATACTCCCCGGTTAAAGAAAGCGAAAGATTTGTCCAGAATATTAAAACTTCTTTTGAACCTGACATAATCTTTATATGTGAACCCTGTCTTTCTTACTGTACATCTTTTTTAAGAATCAGATTTCCCAAAACAAAACTTGCAGTCATAAGATTTTCAAATGATTTCGAAGAATATGATTTGCAATTCGATTATGTATTTTATCTGAAGGATTTCAAATCCGCATATTTTTTTCTTGATTATATTTTTAATTTTTTTGGAGAAAATATTCTTTCCTATTCGCTTTTTTTAGTTTGGGAACCTTCGGGAAAAATATTCTCATCCGAAATAACTGAGCTTCTTCTTTCTTACAAAAAAGCAATTGAAAAATGTCATTCTATTTTAAGGACAAGGGCTTTCTTTGAAACAAGATGGATCACAAACACCGTAAGAACTGTTTCCAATTTACAGAACCTTTCGGTTCTGAAAAAAAAGGGAACCTGCCCTGTTATTATCTGTGCTTCCGGCCCAAGTTTAAAAAATATAATTCCTATCCTAAGTCAGAATAAAAACCAGTTTTTAATCGCTGTTTCATCAGCATTGAAGCCTCTTGTCGAAAACAATATAATTCCGGACATTGTTATTACAACAGACGGTGGTTTTTGGGCAAAAAAACACCTTTTGAAAATACCCGAAAAAACGATTATAGCACTTGGAATCGAAGGAAATGTTCCTTTCAGATACTACACCTCTGAAAACCCTATCATGCCTCTGGTTTATGATGATGGTTTGTCAAAAAAAATATTCAGTGCAAGCGGATTAACAGAAACAAAAGGTTTAAGATGCGGAACAGTCAGTGGAACAGCACTGGACCTGGCCTTGAATCTTTCATCGGGAGACATTTATTTTACAGGCCTTGATCTCCAGGCCGCAAAAGGATTTCAGCACACTCAGAACAATGAACTGGAAATTTTAAATTCCCTGTCAGATAATAATATTTTATCCAAAGAAAAAAGAAACTGTACCCAGGGCTTTTCTTCTCAAAAAGAATCATTGAAACTTTATGAAGAATGGTTTAACCTGCAAAAATTCGAAAATAGAAAAGTTTTCCGCGTTATTGAAAATCCTAAAAATCATTTCACAGAAATAAAAGATATTAGTTCCTCTGATTTTTCAAAACTAAAATTTTCTGGTGAAAAACCTTCTTTATTTACAGAAAAAATCAATTCTGAAATTTCAAGAAGCAGAATTCAGGAATATATAAAGAATAATAAAAACAATGATGACTGGTTATCCAATACTTTTCCGGTTGATTATCTAAATTACCTTCATACTTATGACGAAAATCTAAAAGAAACGTTACGTTCAAAAATACTTTCCCAAAACAAGGAATTCATTGCCAGATTATGCCGTTTTTATATAAAGAAATAATCAGCTCAAAAACCGGATCTCTCATCCCTGTCCTTAAAAACGGTAAAACAATTGAATCAATATATAATCCGGAAAAAGATGCGGAAAGAAAAATTTCAGCTCTGGAAACAAATACAGGCTTCTTTCTGATTCTGGGGCTTGGATCAGGAATCCTCATAAACCAGCTTATTGAAACTTTCCCTGAAGCAAAGATACTTTGTGTTGAATATTCAAAAGAAGAAATCGATTTTTTAAGTCAGTCCACTCTTATCCAGACCTTAAAAAATAAAATAAATCTGATTACAAAAGATGGAATATTTAATGAAATCCTTTCTTCATATCTCCCCGCTTTACATGGAAATATGAAAATCCTGGAACAGACAAATTATTTTTCAGGCAACAAAGATTACGAAGATTATGTAAAAGGGGAAATTCAGAAAGCACTCAAATATATTTCTGCTGATTTTTCTGTTCAATCTCATTTTGGAAAAATCTGGCAGCATAATATCCTGAATAACATTTCCGAATTCGGAAACAGAACTATTGAACCGGAAGCTTTATTCAACAAAGAAGAAAAAACCAGTGTTGTTTTAGCGGCAGGACCAACCTTAAATAAAGAAATTGAAATTATAAAAAAAGATCCTGAATCTTTTTGTGTAATCTCTACCGATACTGCCTACCAGGCCGCAAAAAAAAATGGAATTCATTGTGATTACGTAGTTACCCTCGACGCACAGAACATTTCCGTAAATCATTTTACAGGAACACCTTCCGCAAAAACTATTTTCCTAATCGATTACAATTCATCACCTTCTATTGTAAGGAAACTTTCAGAAAATAAAATTCCCTTTTACTTTTTTGCATCGGGACATCCTCTTATCGAATTTCTAAACCTTTATTCAGGAAAAAAGGAAAATCTTCTTCATCTTGAATCAGGTAACGGAACTGTCACTATTGCCGCTGTTGATTTTGCAATCCAGGCAGGATTCAGGGAAATAAAAGTCCTGGGAGCTGATTTCTCATATCCTTGCGGTAAACCTTACTGCAAGGGTTCATATCTTGATACCCTTTATAACATGAGTTCAAACAGACTGAAAACATCAGAACAGCAATTCGACAGGCTCATGTTCAGAACCGAATTAATAAGACCTGAGGATACCCCAACAACAGAAGTTCTTTTATCTTACAAAAGCTCTTTTGAAGCCTTTTTACAAAGAAAAGAAATGTTCTTCATAAAAAAACAAAATGTTTATGAAATCAAAAAAAAGTACGAAAATATAAATAAGGAGTTTTCAAAACTTTATTTCGACAGGGAATATTTTTTGAAGGCAATCACGTCCGAAAACAAGGATTTGATTACGGCTAGTCTGCCCTTCCTTGCTTTTTTACAAATGAGAGATTCCGGTTTATCCCGGAATGATCTTATTCAAAAAGCAATTTCCGACATTAAAAGGTATACTGAAAGATGAAAAGAAATGTTTTAATTCCTGTTTACTGTATTCTGGTTGGTATTATATTTTTAGGAACAGTAATTTATTCAGGCACATCTCTGTACAAGGAAAACAATAAAGGATATACAGAATCAAAGGTAAAATTTGATTCAATGAGTGCTGAAATCAAAAAAGCTTTTGAAGATCCTTATAGTTCAAATCTAGCTGATAAGCTTTATAAGGCTGTGGGCGACTATAATGATTATGCCTACATTTCCATAAAAGTAAACGGAAATACAGTTTTCCTTTACCCTGGTGACCTTGAAGAACCTTCTGAAAATACAAAACTTTCCAAACATTATATAAAAACAATAACAACACCGGAATTAAATCTTTCGATTTCTGCAAATGTATACACACTTAAACCGGCATCTATTGCATGGCATGCAAAAACTGCTTTTATTATCATTCTTATTTTCACAATTTTAACAATACTCATTATTGTTTATATCAGCATGAATAATCCGGAAGAGGAAATTGAATCAATCGAAAATGAAATTTCCGAGGATATTGAAATCGCCGAATCAGATGATGAACCTGAAACTGAAAAAATTCCGGATGAAGCAGAATATGAAGAATCAGTAATTGACAGTACAGACAATACTCCAACTGAAACTGCTGTTGAAATTGAAACAATTCCAGCTGAAGAAACTTCTACAGAAACCAGTGAACCTGAAGCAGAAGCTGAAATGGAACCTGAAACAGAAGCTGAAAACCTTATTAAGGAAGAAGCAGAGGTTGAAAGTCCAGCAGATAATGAAGAAATTGAAGTAAGTTCAGATGAAGAAATCGAAGCAACTGAAGAAGAAGAAAAGGAACCTGTTGAAGAAGTTGAACTTCCAGTGGCCGACTGCAAACCTTCAGAAGAGGCTCCAAACGGCCTTTTCAATCCAGAAACAGGTTTTGGTTGGGAATCATATCTGGTAACAAGACTGGACAATGAACTTAGTCGAGCTTCGGCCTCTGAATTTGATGTTGTTCTTTTCCTGATTAAAATACCGGAACTGAAAACTCTTTCATGTGAGAAGTTCGAGCAGTTGTGCTCAGGACTTACCAATATTTTCCAGTTCAAAGATTTTATTTTCGAATACAAAGAAAACAGTTTTGCTGCAATAAAAACAAATACAACAATTGATGAAGCAATTCCTCTTGCTGACCAGATTTACTCTGAAATCTCCGGAATTGTAGAATCAGGAAAATGTTTTATCGGACTTTCTTCAAAAACTATCAGATTGATTGGGGCTGAAAGACTTATTAAGGAAGCAGATGCTGCCCTTTCACATGCAGAAGAAGATCCTGAAAATCCAATAATTGCATTCAGAGCTGATGCAGAAAAATACATGGATTTTATTGAGAAAAACTAAATAAAGAAAAGCTAATTTACTTTATCGATATCAACCAGACCTTCGAAATCCTCGAACTCATCTGGTTGATTTTTTTTGCCTGAAGATTTTTTATCCTGCTCTTCAGAAACTGGTGTGGTCACACCTTCTTTATTGTCTTCAGTTTTCTTTGAAAGCTCATTAATTTTATTGTTGAAAACAGTCACTTTTGCATTGTCAGGAAATTGAGCAAGAAGATTTTCTGTTTCTGTTCTGGCTTCTTCATATTTTTCAGATGAAATCAGAACAACAATGTAGTTTTCAAAAATAGTCTGACTTTCAGGAAAGTCTTTCCTGAGCTGTTCATAAATTGAAACTGATTCATTAAACTTTCCGGAACTGGCATAAATATAAGCAAGAACTTCTTTTAACTGAACATTTTCAGGATCACGTTTCAAAAGCTTCTGATAAAGAGCCTCTGAATCTGTCCATTTACTCTGTTTTACATAAGTTTCAGCCAGCTTATTACAGGCTGCCCAGTAAAGTTCTTTACTTTCCATGGCAGACTGGTAATAAACGGCTGCTTTGTCATATTTCTTTAATTCATAATAAGCATCACCTAGATTCATGTATTCATTATAAAGATTCTGAATTACGCGGCTTTGTCTTCCAGGAACAATTGAATCAGATGCACAGGAAGACAAGGAAAGGAGTATGCTAAAAATTATTGAAAATATGACTGAAGTTTTTTTCATTATCCGAGAACTGTCCTTTCAATTTCGAATAACTGTGAACGGTAAAGAGCAGAAATATTATGTCCGTAATCAGCAATGAGCTGCATAATATTACGTGGAGCATCCTTTGTATCACATCCATTCAAACGGTCACCGGCATCGCCAAGGCCCGGCATAATGTAAGCTTTTTCATTCATTACAGGGTCTACCCACAAAGTATAACAGGTACAGTTTTCAAGAGCACGGGTTACACGAATTGAGCCTTTGAGAGTTGAAATTGTGTTGAAGAACTTGATTGATTTTGGTTTAACTCCCTGACTCTGAAGGTATTTTACAACAGTTACAAGAGAACCACCGGTTGCATTCATTGGATCAGCAAAAATCAAATCTTTTCCATCAAGCTGTTCAAGGTTGAAGAATGATTTTTTCAGATCAAGGATGTATTCCATATCATTTTCTTTCTTGGTGTCATTGCGGCTGATTTTGAACAAAGCAAAAGGAGTAATGTAATCGTTTGAATATTCCTGAATTTCCTTTGACATAATCATACTTGGAAGAAGAGCACCACGAAGCATAACACACATAACAGAATTATTTACCTGAGAATCAACATCCGGGATTTTATGAACAGCATAATTCTGAACCGGGAAATTTACAGGAGTCTGAACAAAAATATGACCTTTCTTTTCTGTATTTTTGTCAGTATAAGCCATGCGGAAGAGCATTTCATAAGCACGCTGAGAATAATACATAAATTCCTGATGGTCAGTTTTTATATCACGGAGTTTAGAAATAACATGACTTGCTTCGGCGTGTGCACCTTCTTCTGTAACAAAAGAATAAACCTGAATTCCAGGATGCTTTGCACAGATATCCTGCATCTCATGTCCCAGCCTGTCAAAGCATTCAATTACCTTGTCTTTATTCAATGGTTCCATGAACTTCATTGTTTCGTTGTACATGTCATCCAGTTTCTTCAGATCTGCCTGGTCCTCTGCTGTTAAGTAACCGTCAAGATCTTCAGCTTTCAAAATAATTTTGTCGTCTGCCATAAAATTCCTCCAATATATTTTAAAAAGTTATTAATTTATAAACTTGTTTTTTACTGAGTTTTACACCGCTGACACTCAATTCTGTCGGCGAATTCATTTCATTTGTTGAATCCGTAAGACCAAAAGCCAGAGAAAGAAGTGCTCTGCCTGCTTTTATAAATTTTGTATTCTTAAAATCAAAAACCAGATCCATAATATACTGATCCTCTGATTCAGGATCAGGTTTCATAGCTCCGCTTACACACTTTAATTTCAAATCAAGATTTACACCCGTAAACATTGTAAGAAAAGTCTGAGGATTATTTGCAAAAAAACGAATTTCATCTGAAGCTGAAGAAAGGTACTCATACTTGTCTTCATTACTTACGAAAAGACTTTCTTCAGCTGAACTTCCTGCCCCTGTTTCTGAAAGCTCAACATAAGTATCAAGCATTGCCGGTATTCCTCTGCCTAAAAGCAGAAGACTGCTGTCAGGAACAGAAACAGTTATTTCTTCATTGGAGTAAATATCAAATTTTCTTAATGGTGACTTTTCACTTGTGTAAACAGTTTTTGAAAAACCTTTTTTCTTGCTGAAAATATTCGGAACAAAACTCTTGGGAATATTGCAGGAAACTGCACACTGATAGGTTGATGTTTTTTTATTATTTGTAAGACCGATATAAGCTTTATCAATACGATTCAAAGCTGTTTCAATATCTTTATCGGAAATATCGGGAATATTATCCTTCATTACTTTTTCCAGTAATGAAGGATCAACAGTTTTAGGAACTGTCATGTAAAAAGAATTATCTGGTGCAAGCAAATCCAGTGGATTCACCTTATAGCCTGATGGTGAAGATTTACATGAAAATAAAAGACTAAATAGTAAAACGGCTCCCCATAAACTGAAAAGCCGTTTCACAATCTTTATACTAGATTTTTTCAACCTTAATGCTCCAGGTCTTGTCATCTGCATCAACAGAAGTTCCATCAAGGCCTTCAATCCATGCAGATTTTTCTGCCAGAACTTCACCGCTGATCATTTCAACAAATGTTTCATATGCTGCTTTAAGATCAGCATCGCCGCATACAGAAAGATTGATTCTGTCTGTAACGTTGAAACCTGATTCTTTACGAAGGTTCTGGATACCACGAATAAGGTCACGTACATAACCTTCTTTCTTAAGTTCATCTGTAACTTTTGTATCAAGAGCAACTGTAAGAGTTCCTTCATTAACGACTTTAAGGTCTTCTTTTTCGATACGTTCAACAATCAGTTTTTCTTCTGTAAGTTCAACATTCTGACCTTCAACATCAATAACAAGAGAATTACCGTTGAGAACCTGTTCAATCTGTTCAGAAGTAAGAGTCATAATGATTGCTGCAGCAGCTTTCATCTTAGGACCAAGTTCTTTTCCCATAACCTTGAAGTTTGCTTTTGCCTTGTATTCAACCAGTTCATCTTCTTTATCATGGAAAATAACCTGTTTAACATTCAGTTCTTCAGCAATTGTATCCTGCATGTCAGAAAGAACTGCACGTTCTTCGGCATTACGTGTAACAAGCTGACAGTTTGCCAGAGGCTGACGGTTTTTCAGGTTGAACTGATTGCGCAGAGAACGTCCCATAGAAACTGCTTTCTGAACAGTAGACATACGGAATTCAAGTTCTTCATCACGCATTTTTTCGTTGTATACAGGATAATCACAAAGATGAACAGAATCCTTATCTTCCGGAGTTTTGAAATTCTGGTACATTTCTTCTGTAATGAATGGAATTACAGGAGCAGCAACTTTACAGAAAGTTTTGAGTGCATAGTAAAGTGATGCATATGCTTCAAGCTTGTCGTTATCATTTCCAGATTTCCAGAAACGGCGGCGGTTACGGCGAATGTACCAGTTATTGATCTGATCGATGAAAGCGATAAGAGGATCAATAGCGGCACTTAAATCGTAATCATCAAGAGCAGCTGTAACTTCTTTTACCATTTTCTGTGTAACAGAAAGGATCCATCGGTCCAGAGGATTTTCAGGAAGTTTCGAATCAAATTCGTTACCTGTACAGGTTACTCCGTCAATGTTTGCATACTGAACAAAGAAGGAATATCCGCTCCAAAGTGGAATAAGGATGTTCTTCAGAACTTCACGAACACCTGCGTCTGAATAACGAAGATCATCAGCTTTTACTACTGCGGAATGAATAAGGAACAAGCGCAGAGCATCGGCACCGAACATATTGATTGCTTCAACTGGGTCAGTGTAGTTTTTCAAAGACTTGGACATTTTACGTCCGTCTTCTGCAAGAACAAGACCGTTTACAATACAGTTCTGGAATGCAGGTTTGTCAAAAAGATGACTTGCAAGAATTGTAAGTGTATAGAACCAACCGCGGGTCTGGTCCAGACCTTCCGAAATAAAGTTTGCAGGGAAATGACTTTCGAAGAATTCCTTATTTTCAAAAGGATAATGCTGCTGTCCGTAAGGCATGGAACCTGATTCAAACCAGCAGTCAAATACTTCAGGAATACGGTGCATTGTTCCCTTACATTTTGGACAAGAAATTGTGATTTTATCTACAAACTGTTTGTGAAGGTCTTCTGGATAAACACCTGAAAGATCTTTCAGTTCCTGACGGCTTCCTACACAAAGTGTGTGTTTGCATTCTGGGTCATCACAACGCCAGATTGGAATCGGGTTACCCCAGTAGCGGTTACGGCTTACTGCCCAGTCGCGGCTTCCTGCCAGCCATTTACCGAAACGTCCTTCCTTAATATGTGAAGGCTGCCATTTAATCTGGCTGTTGGCACGGAGAAGTGCTTCGTGGTGATCCTGTACTTTTACGAACCATGAACCGATTCCGCGGTAAATAAGAGGTGAAGAACATCTCCAGCAGTGTGGATACTGGTGGTTTACTGTTTCGCGTTTTACCAGTTTTCCTTCCTTCTTGAGGCGGTCCATAATATCTTTGTCAGCATCTTTTACAAAAACACCGGCATATTCAGGAACTTCCTTTGTAAATTTACATTCAGCATCCAGTGGCTGTACGTTTGGAACTCCGCTTCCACGGAATACTTTGTTATCTTCTTCACCAAAGGCCGGTGCAATATGAACAATACCAGTACCGTCTTCTGTAAAAACGTAATCGGCATTGAACATGCGGAAAGCACCTTTTTCACATTTCTGTCCTGATTTTTCTTCACATACTTTTGGATCAGAAAGATCAGCGAAATACGGGAACAATGGTTCATAAGTTGCATCGATGAATTCGCTACCCTTATGAGTCCAGAGGATTTCGTAGTCAGCTTCATTCTTGAAATAAGCCGGAATACGAGCTTTTGCAAAAATATAATTTGTTCCGTCAGATTTATCCTTCAGTTTTACATATTCAACTTCCGGTCCCATACAAAGACCAAGGTTTGATGGAAGTGTCCATGGAGTTGTAGTCCATGCAATGAAGTAAGTATTTTCAAGATCATTGTCACCAATGCTTGAAGGCAGGCTCTTTACCTTGAAACGGATTGTAACTGCAGGATCCTGTTTGTCTTTGTATCCCTGTGCCAGTTCGTGTGATGAAAGAACTGTTGAACAGCGTGGACAATATGGAAGGATGTACTGTCCTTCGTAGATAAGTCCTTTATCCCAAAGTGATTTTGCAACCCACCAGATAGATTCCATGAATTCAGGATTCATTGTCTTGTAGTCACGGTCAAAATCTACCCAGCGTCCCATACGGGTAATAGTTTTGCGCCATTCAGAAGTATATTTAAGAACTGAACCACGACAGGCTTCGTTGAATTTATCAACGCCCATTTCTTCAATTTCGTGTTTTGAGTTAATTCCAAGTTCTTTTTCGATAAGGTTCTCAATTGGAAGACCATGACAGTCCCATCCGAAACGGCGGTCAACCTTCTTTCCTTTCATTGTCTGGTAACGTGGAATAATGTCTTTAATTGTTGACGGAATAAAATGTCCAAAGTGTGGAAGCCCTGTTGCAAATGGTGGACCATCAAAGAAAACAAATTCTTCGCAGCCTTCACGCTGGCTTACTGATTTTTTAAAAGTATCATTCATTTCCCAGAATTTTAATACTTCTTCTTCCTGTTTAGGAAAATCTACTTTTGGATCAACTGGAGTGTACATTCTTAAAAATACCTCAATATATAGTAATAAACTATACTATTATACACAAAAAGAGGTTTTTATTAAAGTGAGTGGTGAATATGAGTTATGGCACCGGCCAATGCATCTGCCGCGTGGTCCGGTTTAGGTTCTGTTTCCAGGTTTAAAAGCAGCTTAATGTATCTTTCTACAAGTTCCTTGTCTGCCGTTGCGGAACCAGTAACAGCGCTTTTTATCTGATTCGGGGTATATTCACCAAGCTTTATGCAGTTCTGGGCAAGACACAATGTTACAACACCACGGGCCTCTGCAACAGTCATGGCACTGGAAGCATTCCTTGCAAAATACAAGGTTTCCATACCGGCTTCATCCGGTTTAAACTCATCAATAACTGCCTGAAGGCGCTGGTAAATTGCAAGAAGTCGTTCACCATGAGGCCTTTCTGCAGATGTAGTAATGACACCATAACTGACCATTCGGTAACGGCCGTTGAAATAATCCACTACCCCAAATCCGGTATTTGCAAGGCCCGGGTCAATGCCAAGAACCCTGTGAACCTTTTTACGGGTGATTTTTTCAGAGGATTCGTTTAATGTAGAGCCAGGCAAGGACTGAAAATCAGTGGGTATCATATTCTGATTATAACATAATTCAGGTTAAAAGAAAAAACCGGAACTTTTAGTCCCGGTTTTCTTGATTTAAGACCGTATTAAATATGTCTGAATCAATTATTCAGCCATTTCGAAGTCATCTGGGTATTCAGCTGTATGGTATACGTTCTGAACATCGTCGTTATCTTCGAGTTTGTCGATCATTTTCTGAACTTTAGCTGCTGTTTCAGCATCAACTGCTGTGTAAGCATCTGGAACCATGGCTACTTCAGCAGAAAGTGATTCGTATCCTTTTTCGTTGAGAGCATCGAGAACATCTGCGAATGCATCTGGAGCTGTTGTAACTGTAATAACTCCGTCTTCATTTACGATATCATCAGCACCTGCTTCAAGAGCAACTTCCATCAGTTCGTCTTCTGATACTTTTTCTGCATCGTATGCAATCTGTCCTTTTCTCTGGAACATACGGCTTACTGAACCTGTTGTACCAAGGTTTCCGCCAGATTTTGTGAAGATGTTACGAACATCGGCTGCAGCACGGTTTTTGTTGTCTGTAAGAACTTCAACCATAACAGCAACTCCGCCAGGAGCGTATCCTTCGTAGAGGTATTCTTCGTATGCTGCTCCACCGTCTTCACCAGTACCTTTTTTGATAG
>DCHR01000009.1 GCA_002315375.1 Treponema sp. UBA1747
GGAGGAGTAACTACCTGCAGTTTGTCTGCGCCTGTAAGTTCTGCTTCCGGATTGATTTCTTTGATAACTTCGTTGACTGCATTTGCAACGATTTCTTTAAGAGTTGATTTTACGTCTGCCATAAAGTTTATTTTATCGGATTTCCATTAATTTAGGAATATGGTACCAGGACTCTGTTTTCCGGTAAGTGTCGACTGAATGTAATTATATGGTATATAATTCAGATATGAGAAAATCAGTTTCTGTACTTCTATGCATTTTTATATGTATTGCCGGTTTGACTTCCTGTAAACGAGAAAAATCTTCAAATATAAATTTAGATAATTATGATCCTCTTGCACTTGCTGTGGATATTGAATGGGCTGTAATTTCAGAACCTTATGTTATTTTCCGCGACGTTCAGGAGTGGAATGGAAAAGATCTTGGACGGGGAAAAAAAGGGGAAGTTCTGAAAGTTCTGGGATATTCATATTCCAGTGAAAACGAAAAATGGGTGAAGTTTGAAAAAGGTTATCTTCCCTTGAAAACCGTGAAGGTTTTTTCGAATAAATTTCAGGCCGATAAAATTTCAAAAGGATTTACAGAATAATGAGTCTGATTATTGCAGAAATCGGGACCAGTCACGAAGGTTCTGTTGAAAAAGCAAAACTTATGATTGATGAGTGTGCTGAAGCAGGAGCAGATTGTGCAAAATTTCAGTGGGTTTATGCCGATGAAATTCTTCATCCCAAAACAGGATTTGTAAATCTTCCTACAGGAAAAATTCCTTTATATGATCGCTTTAAACAACTGGAATGCCCGGTTTCCTTCTATAAAGAAATGCTGGATTACACACATCTGAAGGGAATGAAATTCTGCTGTTCTCCTTTCGGACTCAGATCATTAAATGAACTTCTTTCGCTGAATCCTGATTTCGTAAAAATCGCTTCTCCTGAATTGAATCATTATCCGATGCTGAAAGCTCTCGCTGAATACAGGGAAAACCAGAAATCAAAAGGGGATGTTCCGGTTCCGGTTATTCTTTCGAGCGGAGTTTCCAAAATTGAAGATATCAGAAAGGCGGTTTCAATTCTTGGAAAAGAAGGGGTTTCTCTTCTTCACTGTATTACAAGTTATCCGGCTCCCGAGGAAGAATACAATCTCCGGATTATTACAAACTTAAAAAAAGAGCTTGGAATTGAAATGGGCGTAAGTGACCATTCTCTGGATCCTGTTCTTGTACCGGCTTTATCTGTGGTTTGCGGCGGAACAATAATAGAAAAACATATTACTCTTTCAAAAAAAACAATGGGACTTGATGACCCTGTTGCACTGGAAGGTGAACAGTTTTCCCTTATGGTTCATTGTGTCCATCAGACTGAAGCAGCTTTATCGCATTATGGTGACCAGGGATTTGATTATGTTGTAAACCAGCTTTCCGAAAACGCAGGGGAAGGTGGCAGAGAAAAAATCCTGGCGATTCTGGGAGACGGAATAAAAAGACTTGCTCCGGCTGAAGAAGCAAATTACGGCAGAACAAACCGTTCAATTCACTTTATGCGGGATATGAAAAAGGGTGAAGTTGTTTCAGAAAAAGATGTTGCTGTTTTACGGACAGAAAAAATTCTTACGCCCGGAATAAGTCCTGAATACCTGGACCAGATAATCGGAAAAACTCTTTCAAAGGATGTTTCAGACGGAGAAGGTCTCCAGTTTACAGATTTGAATTAGCTTTACATCAGCTGTTCGAAAGCATAGCGGACAAGATTAGAAAACTGCTGTCTCATAACATCATTCATCATAATGTCTTTTGATGCTTCCGTGAATTTTTCTTTTGCATTTTCGTGAATTTCTTTGACGTTCTTTTTGGAAAGAGGAAGTCTCAGTCCGATAAGAGATGTTTCAAATTCTTTGCTTCTGAAAACAAAAGGTCCTGCAAAAGACAGGGCAATTCTGGAAATATTATTTCTTTCAGTTTCCGCAATGAAGGCAAAGGAGGCTGAGGTTTCATCGATGGAATGTTCCGGTCCGATTCTTTTGAAAATGGAAATATCTCCATCAGTCAGCGGAATACGGATGTTTCTCAGAATAAAACCTTCGGGAAGGCCTCTAAAATTCTGAATGGGAACGGTTTGTTTTTCTGAAGGACTTTCAATATCCAGTTTTGCATCCAGAACCATAAGAGGTGCATACAAAGTCAGTTTCTGATTTGTTTCCATAATGTTTCCGGCAACAGTTGCCAGGTTCCGGACATTAGGATTTGCAATGGAAATGAGAGCCTTGTATAAAACTTCAGGAAGATGGTTGGGGCCGATTTCCAGCAGCTCGGAAAGGGTAACTCCCGGTCCTACGTCCAGATAACGTTCGTGGCGGTCAATGCGACAGAGTTCTTCAATTTTTCTGGTCGAAATGAATTTATTCGGAATCTCTTCGATGCGGGTACAGCCGCCTACTATTTCAAGGTTTTGTGAAGTTTTAATCTGATAAAAAAGGTCATTTACGTTCTTTGCATAGAAAACAGTTTTATCTACTTTTGACATAAATCAGTCTTCTCCTTTAGAAGCGTATTCGCGGACTGCATATATAATGCCGTTGATGAGAGTATCCTGGTCGGTACAGCAAGGCGCAATACCCTGTAATTGTTCAGCAATGGCTTCGCGGGTAAGACTGTTTTTTGTACATAAAACCTGATATGCCGCAAAAACTTTGGCGGCATTGCAGTATCCGCAGAGATTTATTCCGGCCTTCTTAAAGCCGTTCATTATGCAGCGGTATTCGGCAGTTTTTGAAAAATACTCCAGGGTAATTATTTCGCTGTTTCGGGCAAGGGCCGCCGGGAGACAGCAGGAAGGAACAGGAACTCCATCCAGAAGAACCGTGCAGGAGCCGCAGATTCCTTCTTCACATCCTGATTTTACCGAGAGCCAGTTGTTTTCCCGGAGAATGGGCATCATGCTTTTGCCCGGGTCACATTCGATGGTAACTTTTGAGGAATTAATTGTCATTGGAATCTTCATTTTTCTGTTCCTCCTGGTTATCCTTTTTTTCAGTATCAGCTTCGTTTTCCCTTTCTTTTATCAGGTCATAAATCAGACTCTGGCTTACAGGCAGAGTATCAATGTGTGTTGAAAGTGCCAGGGAAAGTGCAGAAGAGAAAGCTGCCGGAACTGTGTTGTGAACGAGTTCACCGATCTGTCCCGGACTTTCTTCAGAATCAACAAAGAAAATCTTGATTGTGTCACACTGAAGTTTTGAGTTTTCAACAAGGGTTAAAAGTTCCTGCTGGATTGCAAGTTTAAGTGTTCTTTCAGCCGCTTTTTTATCGAACAATTCTCCGCAGTTTACGGTCATCCATAAACCTTTGATTTTTTCCATATAAGTATAAGGGTCAAGTTCCAGTTCGATAACCATTGATGCAAAACTGGCCGCATGGAAAGGAGTTCCGGAAAAAGTTTCATTGTTCCATTTGTTTTTGATGGATGGAGAAATTGATTTTTTGGAAGAAATAGGAAGCGGTGAATGAAATCTTTTTTTCTGAATTTCAAGACAGCATTTTTTCAGAAGATATGTCATTACCGAAATATTTGAACTGGTTTCTTCCGGCATGTTCGGAATATCTTTAGCAGGAAATTCTGAATTGATATGAACTGCAGACGAATCTACCTGAAGAATTTCAGACACAGTTTTTTTCCAGATGTTTTCAACAACAACAGAAGGTTTTAAACAATGGATTTCAATGTTGTCCGCTGCATTGAAAATTACTTCCATTTTCTGGTCGCAGGAAAAAATTGTTTTTCCGAAATAACCTGAACCGTCATAGGCACAGGAGAAACCGATGCCGCGGAGCGGAAGGGCAAAGAAGGAATCTGAATTTCTTGATGCTCTTTTTTCCGCATTTTTCCGGAAGCTGAAAAACTTACGGTTGAAATCACTTTCGTTGATTGATTTCAAAAGAGTTTCTTCTGTAAAGGAAACAGGAATTGTGAAAGGAAAAGCTTTCTTTTTCTTTGCCGATTTATCTTCATCATCAATTACTGGTCCTTTTATGTTGCACAGACGGAATTCATCAGGCAGAAGCTGAAGTGATTTCGCGATTTCCTGCATATGGTTTTCAAGTGCAAAAAAACTCTGTGCATCAATGATTTTAGGATAAATCGAAGTTGGAGCTGCACTGGAAGTAACTGCTTTTGCGGAAATATAAAGGTTTTCAGGTTTATAAAGTCCTGTACTTGCAATTACCAGACGGTCAATAATTTCCTGGGCATAAGGATTTGTATTTCCTACATCCACTTCGACTTCCAGGTGCATGCTTTTGATGTGTCCGTCGGAAGTAATTCCTGTTTTGTAATTGTAATGGCTTACAACTCCGGGTTTCATAAAGTCTGATTCTTCCTGCTGAGAAAAAATCAGTTTTACAGGTCTGTGGGTCAGACAACTGGCAACAGCAACCTGGGTAGCCAGAACTGCATTTTTCCAGATTCCGTTTGAGAACATTCCTGAGGTTTTTGTTTTATGTATAAAAATCTGTTCTTCTGAAAGGTTAAGGGCCTGACACAAAATATTCTGGAGAAGGAAAGCCCATTTTGTAGCTGTATAAACATGTATGCCGTCGTTTTCCCAGGTACAGAAAGCTCCGCTTGTTTCCTGCCAGAGGGAATCTGTCTGCTTTAATTCCCAGGTTCCGGAAAACTCTTTTACATCGCCTGTGAATATTTCAGCTTCTGCTTTTTCTTCAGACATTGATTTATACAATCCGGTCTTAATTATTCTGTCTGCAAGGATTCTTCCTTCTTCAAGTTTATTGCTTCTTCTTTTTTTCTGAACTTCATCAAGAGAAGGAAGCTCATTCATTTCTTTGGCAAGATTTGTAATGTCAGCGACTGTAGGTCTTCGTTTCCCTGAAATGTTGATTGCAGGGTGTTTGTATTTTTTTTCAACAGACTGGAAAGCGCTTTCAAGAGAGTTGATGTCAAAAGAGATTTCTGCTTCTTCAGCAAGTTCTTCAACTTTTTCTTTTTCTTCGCCAACAATAATTCCCAGAACTTCTCCCTTATAAGAAACATTTCCCTGGGTAAAAATCTGGACAGTTTCATTGTTTATAGTTATTTTGTTCTGACCTGGAATATCTTTTGCAGTAAAAACATAATAGTGCTCGGGAAGATTCGGAATCTTGATTGAAGAAACACTTCCTGTTCCTGCAGGACTTCGAATTAGGCTTGCATACATCATGCTTTCGCCCGAATAATCCGAATAAAAACCGCGGGCTTCAAGAGAAAGCATTTTTTCACTTTGTTCAGTTTTCTTTTTTGCCATTTATTTACTCTGCCAGTGATTTTACCTGGTCGATTACAAATTGAATGTCTTCTTCCGACATGTCCGGCCAGATAGGAAGGGAAATAGTCTGCGAATACTGTTTTTCTGCGTTAGGGAAATTTTCTGCCCTGAAATCAGGGTACAGTTCCTGCCAGTAGGTGAAGTGGAAAATAGGAATAAAATGAACGCTGATTCCCATTCCGCCTGCCTGGAATTTTTTTGCTGCCTCAAGTCTGGAATACCTGCATTTTTCATTTATGCGAAGAGGGTAAATGTGCATTGCATTTCCTTCATCGTTTGGAGGAAGTGTCACATATGGAAGGTTTTTGAATTCCTGATTATAACGTTCAAAAATCTTTTTCCGCTGTTCATAAAATAATTCAGCCCGTTCAAGCTGCTTTACACCGATAGCGGAAAGTATATCCGGAAGATTGAATTTGTAGCCCGGTGCAACAATATCATATTCCCATGAGGCTCTTGGACTTGTGTATCTGTCCCAGGTGGTGCGGTCCATTCCGTGCATCCGCATAGTGGTCATGCGGTGTGCCAGTTCCGGATTACGGGTGGTAATCATGCCGCCTTCAGCAGTGGTAATTGTTTTGGTAACGTAAAAACTGAAAACACCAACATCGCCCAGTGCACCGCCATAACCTTTTTCTGTTTTTGAAGGAAAGGAATGTGCTGCGTCTTCAATTACATAAATGTGATTTTCAGGAGTTGAATACTTCTGTGCAAGTTCATTTATCGCCTGCATGTTGCAGAGGTTTCCTCCAAAATGAACCGGAACGATAGCGCAGACTTTGTGTTCACCGCTTTCAAAATCTTTTTTAAGTATTTCTTCTATTTTAACAGGATCAATGGAATAGCTGTTTTCTTCGATGTCTGCAAAATAAACATCTGCATTCAAATGCCGTGCACAGGTTGCTGTTGATACAAAAGTGTAGGGAGTTGTAATGACTGCCTTTCCCTGTTTTACGCCGCAGGCTTCCATTGCAAGAATCATTCCGCTTGTATTCGAGTTTACTGCAAGGGAAATGATTTCAGCATCTCCGGGTCTGTTTCCTTTGTTCAGGAAAGCAGAAAAATTCTTTTCAAATTGTAAGGTCCAGTTTCCTGTTGTAAGCCATCCGGAACGCAGTACTTCGAGTACAGCATCCTCTTCATCTTTTGTTATAGCAGCCTTATGGAAAGGTACTTTTATTTCACTCATATCAAAGTCTCCCGTAGATTTCGCCGATCAATGCAGATCTCGAGATTCAGTCTTCCATTAATTTTTTCAGAGCCTGGATATTTCTGTAAAGTTCAGGCTGATTTTCATCAAAATAGCAGACAGGTTTGAGTCCTGTCAGAAGTTTTTCAAGTTTTTCAGGTTCCCATGGAAGATTCACAAGTTTGAGAATTTTCGGGAAATCAGTTGATTCCGGATTTTCTTCCTTGAGCCATAAAGGTTCATCAAGTCTTTCTCCGGGTCTTGCACCGATTATCTTGATATCAATATCCTTGTAAGGTTCCAGTCCTGAAAATCTGATAATCTGTTCTGCAAGTTCAAGAATGCTTATAGGATCTCCCATATCAAGGAGGTAACTTCTTCCGTTTTCTCCGTGACCACCGGCTTCAAGAACCAGGGAACAGGCTTCAGGAATAGTCATGAAATAGCGCACCATATTTTTATCTGTTACGGTTACTGGTCCGCCATTTTTTATCTGATTCTGGAAAAGAGGAAGAATGGATCCGCGGCTTCCAAGAACATTTCCAAAGCGGACAAACATAAAAGCCTGTTCGCCGGTAGTTTTTCTGCTGGCATCCAGGACCAGTTTTTCACAGATCATTTTAGAGAAACCGTAAGTGCATACAGGACTGACTGCTTTGTCTGTAGAAATGAGAACAAATCTGGAAACTTTGTTGGTTAGGGCAGCATCAAGAAGATTTTTGGTTCCCAGAACATTGTTTTCCATTACGGCAACAGGATTTGCTTCCATCATATCGACGTGTTTGTAAGCAGCACAATGGAAGATTACATCACATTTTGTCTGACGGATTATGTATTCGACATAGTTGCGGTCTTTCATGTCTCCGATAATAGGGACTATTGTGGCTTTTTCACCGACGCCTTCTTTCTGCAGAACCATAAGTTCCCGGTAAATGGCAACGATAGAATTTTCTCCGTGACCGAAAAGATAGATTCTTTCAGCACCGCCGCTTAAAAGCTGTCTTGAAAGTTCACTTCCAATAGAACCGCCGGCGCCTGTAATAAGAACTCGTTTACCGCGAAGGTAATTCAGACTTTCACGCAATTGAATTGTAATAGGAGTTCGGCCAAGAATATCCAGGGGATTAATTTCACGGGTTTGAACCAGGTGTGCAGTTCCGTTTACAATCTGACTTACACTTGGAAGAATACGTATATGGAAGAAACCTGCTTTGCTTATGGTTTCATAGATTTCGCGGATTCTTTCTACCGGAGCCGAAGGAATAGCAATAATGGCTTCATCATTGAGAGTGTTTCTTAATAAAGGGGCAGCATTGGCAATAGGACCAAAAACAGGAATGCCGTCTATTGTTTTCCCGATAAGTTTTTCATCATCATCCAGAAAAGCGGCAACATTTCCGAATACTTTTTTTCTTTTAATATCATCAGCTATTGTCTGGCCGGCAAAACCAGCACCAATGATGTAAACACTTTTCTTTTCACCCATTTTTATACACCCGGGGTTAATTATAGCACAATTAATAATATTCTGTAAAACATGCAAAAATCCCTAAACTCAATTCTAAAAATTCCGATAGTTAAATGACGACCAAGAAAGAAAAAACGGGGTATTTCTATGAAGTTTTCTTTATGGAATAAAGGGAGAAAAGTATTCTTTAGCATGGCAGTTCTGCTTATGAGCGGAATATGTTTTGCTGGTCAAATTTCGGTTCAGATAGTTCAGCATAATCTGGCACTGGATTATGTAAGCGAACAGTCTTTGATTGTTGAAGATGAACTTTTGAACGGTTTTTTTGATAGAGGCTTTATTGTAACCAATTCTGTAGCACAGGTTTCGGAATCGAAAGAAGAAGATTCAGAACTTCTGTATACAGGCTTTGGTGAAG
Organism: Treponema sp. UBA1747; assembly: GCA_002315375.1. GTDB lineage: Bacteria > Spirochaetota > Spirochaetia > Treponematales > Treponemataceae > Treponema_D. The sequence goes on from DCHR01000009.1 coordinate 8,389, forward strand.
CATATGAAGGTTCGTCTGATTATTTTGTTCAGGTGAAGCTTTATTACGATTCAAGTAAAAACAAAGGAATTACAGATGCAACTCCTTGTCCGCTTGATCATATAGAATGGCTGATGCTTAAATGCTCATCCGGAGAAACATTAATACAAAGTTCTGTCAAAGGCAGTAAGGAAAAACCCGGTTCTGATGATAATGTCAGGGCGGTTTCTTATTCTTTGATTTCAGATATTCAGAAAGCTTTATAAGGTGGTGGGAAATGAAAAATAATTTTTCAAAATTAATCGCAAAATTCGCATGTCTGCTGGCAGCTTGTACCTTGTTTGCAGCCTTCAGTCCGTCTCTTGATGGACGTGCTGTTGTTGCAGAACCAGGAGTTTTCCCTGAAGGTTATTTTGCAAAAGCAGTAGGGTACCTTCCTGGAGATACACTTCAGGTAACAAATATCTCTGGTAATAAAGTTGCAGACCAGATTTATGTAATCGGTGCTCTGGATCCTTCTGAAGGAGTTGCAATTCTTCTTTCTCCTGAAGCTGCTGAACTTCTTGGAATTGCAAAGAACTCAAATAATATCGTAAAGATTACAAAGAGAACAAATCTGGATGAAAGAGTGTTCGGAACAGCTGTAATTGCAAATTCTTCTGAATCTGAGTGGGAAGAACAGGAAAAAGCCGAAGAACTTCAGGAAGAAGCTCCGGCAGAAGAAGAGGAAGAAATAATTCCGGAAGATACTGAAGAAGAAGTTCCGGAAGAATCAGAAGAAGATTATGAAAATGACAGCGAAGAATTCATTAATGATGATGAAGATAAGCCTGTTGAAGAAGAATTTATAGAAGATGATTCTGATGCTGATTTAGAAGAAAGCGAAGAAGAATACTTCGAAGAAACTGAACCTGAAACTGAAGAAACCGAAGAAGAATTCTTTGAAGAAGAAGCTGAGGAAGAATCTGAACCTGAAGAAGAATTTGTAGAAGATGATTCTGATACTGATGAAGACACAGAAGAAGAATTCTTCGAAGAAGAGGAAGAAGATTTCGATTCAGATGATTCTGAAGAATATATCGAAGAAGATGAAGAAACTGAAGAAGAACCAGCAGCTGAAGAAGAATTTGTAGAAGATGATTCTGATGCTGATTTTGAAGAAGAACCAGAAGAAGAATATATCGAAGAAGACGAATCTGAAGAACCGGAAGAAGAATACATCGAAGAAGATGAAGAAGATTTTGATTTCGAAGAACCTGAGGAAGAACTTTACGAAGAAGAAGAGCCTGAGGAAGAATATGTAGAAGATGATTCTGAAGAACCTGAGGAAGAACTTTACGAAGATGAAGAACCTGAGGAAGAACTCGAAGCAGAAGAAGAATATATTGAAGATGAAGCTGAAGAACCGGAAGATGAATACGAATGTTCTGAATGCGGTGCTTCAATAACAGAAGATATGGATGTTTGTCCTGGTTGTGGTCTTGAATTCGGTGATGAGGATGAAGATCTTTATGAAGAAGAAACTCCGGACGAAGAACTTTATGAAGATGAAGAACCTGAAGAGTTCGTAGAAGATGAAACTGTTCTTGAAGAAGATGATGAAGAATTCCTTGCAGAAGAACCAGTTGAAGAAGAACCGGTTGAAGAAGAACTTATCGAAGAACCTGTAGAGGAAGAAGTTGCGGAAGAACCGGTTGAAGAGGAACCAGTAGAAGAAGAACTTGCAGAAGAACCAGTAGAGGAACCAGTAGAGGAACCAGTAGAGGAACCAGTAGAGGAACCAGTAGAGGAACCAGTAGAGGAACCAGTAGAAGAACCAGTAGAAGAACCTGTTGCTGAAGATGAAAATGAAGAATACGATGCAATCGTTCTTGTTCCAATCGAGGATTTCCCACCTGTTAATTCTTCTGTAGCTGCTCCAGTTCCTGAAGTAGAAGATGAAGTTGAGGATGTTGTTGAATCTGCAGCAGAAGAACCAGTTGTTGAAGAACCAGTGGTAGAAGAACCGGTTAAAGAAATTCCGGCACCTGTTGAAGTTAAACCTGCTGTAGAAAAAGCAGTTGTTGAACCAAAACCAGAAGTTAAACCAGTTGATGAGTTCGAAAAATATACTGTAGGAAGTCTGAATGAACTTAAACCTGGTACATATTACATCCAGATTGCCGTATACCGCGATGTAAACAATATTGCTGAAATCATCAGAAAATACGGAAAGAATTATCCGATTACTCTGGTAAAAATGGCAAACGGTAATGCAAAACAGGTTCTTGTTGGACCTCTGAATGTAGATGAATACGGAACAGTTCAGGCCCGTTTCAAGGCTTACGGATTCAAAGACTGCTTTGTTAGAAAAATCAAATAGGAATTAAAGGCGCCACCCCGCCTTAGTTAATAAGATTTGATCCCGGAGCACCCCAAATGCTTCGGGATTTTTTATTTTAAATGTGATATATTGGTTTTATGTCTTTTAATTGCGTTGTAATCCTGGGGCCTACAGCAGTAGGAAAAACTTCTGTTGGAGTTGCTGTTGCTGATTATTTTGGTGGAGAAGTCATTTCCGCTGATTCCCGGCAGACATACAAGGGACTGGATATTGGTTCCGGAAAAGACCTGTGTGAATATCAGGTTGAAGGACGTCCTGTTCCTTATCATCTTATCGATATAACCACTCTTGATTCAGAATACAATGTTTTCAATTATCAGACCGATTTTTATAAGGTTTTCCAGGATATTATTTCAAGAGGAAAACTTCCTGTAATCGTCGGCGGAACCGGAATGTATCTGGATTCCGTAATCCGAGGTTACGAACTTATCAATGTTCCTGAAAACCAGGCTCTGCATGCAGAACTTGAAGAAAAATCCCTTGAAGAACTGGATAAACAGCTTCTTTCTTTGAAACCTGACCTTCATAATAAAAGCGACCTTCTGGAAAAGGACAGGGTAATCAAAGCCATCGAAATAGCCCTTTATGAACAAAGCGAAGAAGGAAAAGCTGCCCTTGAAACTTTGAAACGTCCTGATATTCGTCCTCTGATTATAGGCACAACTCTGGAACGCAGTCAGGTTGTATCCAATATTGAACGCCGCCTTAAGGAACGTCTTGATGAAGGAATGATTGAAGAAATCAGGGGACTTCATGATGCCGGGTATTCCTGGGAAAGACTTGAAAAACTTGGCCTTGAATACCGTTATTGTTCACTGTTTCTTGAAGGAAAAATCTTTTCGAAAGAAGAACTTTTTGAACAGCTTTTCATTCAAATCCGTCAGTTCAGCAAACGTCAGATGACCTGGTACCGGGGTATGGAAAAGAAAGGTGTCAAAATCAACTGGCTTCCTGAAAATCCGTCAAAGGAAGTCCGGATTAAGGCTGCAATTAATCTTATTGAGGAAAATTTTTAATGGCAAACGGTAAAAATATGGTTTATGCAGCTATTGATAAGGCTGTTTTTGATTACAAACTCATTGAAAAAGGTGACCGTATTCTCATCGGTGCTTCCGGAGGAAAGGATTCAACTCTTCTTATAAATTATTTTGCTGACCGCAAGAAACGAGAAGATGCTGATTTTGAATTCCTTGCCTTGAATATTGAAAGCGGAATAGGCGGAGTTCTTGCTCCTGAAATCCGTGAGCTTTATGCAAAGTGGGGTGCTCCATACGAATCAATCAAAATTGATGTTCTGGAACGTCTGAAACCGGGAAGGAAAATGAACTGCTACTGGTGTTCAACCCAGCGCCGTACGGAACTGAATAATTACGCTATGGAACACGGCTTCAATAAAATTGCCCTGGGCCATCACCGAGACGATCTTCTGGAAACTCTTCTCATGAACATGCTTGGTGCTGCAAAGCTTACAACAATGCCGCCGCGTCTGAAATACGAAAAGTATCCTATCGAGGTTATAAGACCGCTTTGTTACACAGCTGAAAAAGATATAATTGCAAAAGCAAAGGAAGACGGATACTTTGGATGGACCTGCACCTGCAATTATCAGGACAATTCGGAACGAAAGCATGCCCGACGGCTTCTGGAACAGCTGACGGAAGGGGATGAAACCCGTAAAAGACACCTTATGGATTCCCTGAAAAATATAGACCCGACATATTTACCATAAAAAGGACTGATAAAATGGAAAAAAATAAAGAAGAAAAAGCAGTTTCCGGAAAAGAAAAAAAATCTCCCGGAAAGTTTCTGAAAGATCTTTTAAGCATTTACCTGAACTGTGCCAAGGTAGGACTATTTACCATCGGTGGTGGTATGGCAATGCTTCCGATGATGCAGCGGGAATTTGTTGAAGACAAAAAATGGATGACCGAAGAAGAACTTATCGATTTTTTCGCCATCGGTCAGAGTACTCCGGGAATTATCGCCGTAAATGTCTCAACTTTTGTGGGCTATAAGCGCTGCGGAATCATCGGCGGTTTTTGCGGAACTCTTGGAATGGTAACACCGTCTTTAATTATCATTACTCTCCTTGCTACTCTTATAAACTCTATTGATGAATACCCTGTTGTGCAGAGAGCATTGAAAGGGGTGAATGTTGTTGTTGCGGCCCTTCTTACAAATGTTACATATAACTTTGCAAAGAAAACTGTGAAAAACTGGTGGTCTGCAGTTATTCTGGTTGCTTCTTTCTGTGCACTTTTCTTCTTCAAAGTTCAGCCTTACTGGGTAATTCTTGCAGCAATTTCGGCGGGAATTATTGCAACTTTGATTCAGACAAGCCGTGCACGAAAAGCCAAAGCATCTGAAGATACAAAAGAACCTCAACTTGTAGCTGAGTCTGGAACGGTCACGGAGCCTGTCGAAGCCAGTGAAAACTCCCTTAAGGAGGATAAATAAATGACTTTATTTGCACTTTTTTGCACTTTCTTTTACATAGGACTTTTTACGATTGGCGGCGGACTGGTTGCCCTGACTCTTATGCAGCAGACCCTGGTAGATACAGGAATCATTACTTCTGAAGCCTTTTACAATATGGTTGCCATTTCGGAATCAACTCCCGGACCACTTGGAATCAATATGGCAACTTTTATCGGCTACAACATGTACGGAGTCCCGGGAGCCCTGATTACAACTTTCGGGGAAGTTCTTCCTTCTATTCTTTGTATTCTGATTATTGCTCATTTTTACAAAGCTTTTAACAGCAGTATGGGTGTAAAAAATGTTATGAAGGTTTTACGTCCTGCTTCTACAGGAATTGTCTTTGTCGCAGCGGTTAATGTTTTCATTGTTGCACTGCTTAATGTTCCTGCAGCCTGGAGTGATTTTGATTTCAGGACTCTGTTCAACTGGATTTACCTTTGCGGATATGCAGTATTTACCTTCCTGCTGTTTAAGTTCAAGCTCCATCCTATCTGGGTTGTAATTATGGGAGCAATTTTCGGAATACTGGTAGGATAAAATGATTAAAGCTTTTGTCTTTGATATGGACGGAATTCTTCTGGATACTGAATCCATTTGCTGGGGAACCTGGATTGCTACAGGTAAAGAACTGGGACTGGATCCTGTAAAAATGGAGGAAGCAAATTTCCGCTGCATGGGGACAAATAAAGCCGATTCTGTGCGAATACTTAAAGAGATTTTCGGCCCGGATTTTGACGGGGAAGGAGCCCTTGCAAAATCCAGCGAGCTGTTCCATATAATAGAAGAAAGAGACGGAATTCCTCTTATGAAAGGGGTTATTGAATGTCTTGAATACCTGAAATCGAAAAATTACCGCATATGTCTTGCATCTTCTACAAGGGAAGTAACTGTAAGGCGCCAGTTGGAAAGAGCCGGGATAATCGATTATTTCGAAACAATCACAACCGGGGATATGGTCACTCATTCCAAGCCGGATCCTGAGATTTATCAGATTGCTGTAAAATCACTCGGATTATCTCCAAATGAATGTATCTGCGTGGAAGACAGTTATAACGGCATCAGAAGCGGAAAAAGTGCCGGCCTTACAACCGTAATGGTTCCAGACCGTGTCCAGCCTGATTCTGAAATACTTAAGCAGGTGGATTTCCTTTTTGATTCCTTAATCGGAATTAAAGAACATTTCTAGCTTAGGAAGAGATAAACCCGGAGTTCTCTAAAATACTCCAGTTTTATTTATTTTTATTATACGAAGTTTACCTTATCCCACTTAATTGAAAATACAAAAAAATTCTTTTATACTGTTTCTCAAAATATAAAATGTTAAAATCGGAGAAAAATTCGATTTTTTCCATTCCATGGAGGATATATGACAATCACAGAAATGCTTGGTCAAGCCGGACTTTTGACTTTGCTTGGTATGGGTGTTGTATTCAGCTTCCTTATTATTCTGATTATCTGTATGTATGCTCTTCACGGCATTCTGCATCTTCTCGGAAAAGATAAGGATAAGCCTGTTGAAACACCAGCTTCTGCTGCCGCACCGGTTGCAGATGATACAGAAATAGTAGCTGCTATCGCTGCTGCAATTAAAGCTAAAAATTCATAAAAAAAAGGGGAAATAAAATGGCAAAAGTTGGAATTTCAGAACTTGCAATCCGTGATGCTCATCAGTCGCTTCACGCAACACGTATGACTACAGCAGATATGCTTCCTATCTGCGATAAACTTAATAAAGTTGGATATAAATATGTAGAAGGATGGGGTGGAGCAACTTATGACTCTTGTATCCGCTTCCTGAACGAAGATCCATGGGAACGCCTCCGCAAACTGCATGCAGCAATGCCTGATACAAAAATCATGATGCTTCTTCGTGCACAGAACCTTCTTGGTTACAAACACTATGCAGACGATGTTGTAGAAAAATTCGTTGAAGCAGCTGCTAAAAACGGTATCGGATGTTTCCGTATTTTCGATGCTTGTAACGACCCACGCAACATGGAATGTGCTACAAAAGCAGCAAAAAAATCTGGTGTTGATGTTCAGATGGCTATTTCTTATGCCGTAACACCATTCCACACAAATGAAAAATATGCAGAACTGGCAAAAACATATGCTGACTTCGGTGCAGATTCTATCTGTATCAAAGATATGTCAGGTCTTCTTAAACCATATGAAGCTTATGACCTGGTAAAAGCAATCAAAGCAAAAGTTGATCTCCCTGTAGAAATCCACTCACATGCTACAACAGGTCTTTCAGTTGCTTCACTTCTTAAAGGAATCGAAGCAGGTGCAGATATCGTAGACACAGCAATTTCTTCTATGTCTATGGGTACTTCACATTCACCAACAGAAACAGTTGTTGAAATGCTCAAGGGAACAGACTTTGACACAGGTCTGGATACAAAACTTCTTCTTGAAATTGCTGCTTA